>NZ_SEMD01000004.1 GCF_004153165.1 Sporolactobacillus sp. THM7-4
TGAAGGTTCGCCTTCAACAGTCTGGTGGTCATAGCGAAGAGGTCACACCCGTTCCCATCCCGAACACGGTCGTTAAGCTCTTCTGTGCCGATGGTAATAGGGGGCTGTCCCCCTGTGAGAGTAGGTCACTGCCAGGCAAACAAAAAAACAGGCGCTTCCTGATTCATGTCAGGAGGCGCCTGTTTTTTTGCATTCTTAGAAAAGAGTGTAATGTTTATTGATTTACAGATTAAGGCGAGGTACTTTGTCAGGAGACCAGACCAGTAACAGATCGTTTAGTCACCTGGAAAAGATAAAGATGAATGAACGAAATAGAAAAAAGGCATAGTTACTATAGCTTTTTAATAGTCAACTTATATAACTGGTAATATTGATCTTTTTGCGGATACGTGTAAGATGTGGGTAGGGATGAATTGTTACAAATTTGTGTTATTCTTGTGTGTTCTATTTACTCGGTGACAGGATAATAGACTAACAGACTTTAACATACGGCAAACAGAAAGAAGATGAATTCCTTGAAGGTATCACTTTTTACTACCTGTCTGGGGGAACTATTTTATGTTGATGTACTAAAGGACGTCACTGAGGTCCTGGAGAGACTGGGCTGCGAGATCGATGTCCCCGAAGGGCAGATTTGCTGTGGACAGCCAGCATATAACAGCGGATATGCCAGTGATGCAAAAAAACCTGCAAAGCAAATGATAAGGGCGTTTGAAAACTCGAAATACATTGTTTGCCCTTCCGGTTCTTGTGCGACCATGTTTCGTGAATATCCGAAAATCTTTGCGGACGATCCGGAATGGAAGGCGAAGGCGGAAAGAATTGCCGGGCGAACATACGAATTTACTCAGTTTATCGTGAATGTACTCGGTGTAGAAGATGTCGGAGCGGAGTATCATGCGAGAGCAACGCTGCACACATCCTGTCACATGACGCGACTGCTTGGAGAACGTCAATCCCATTTAAAATTACTCAGCCACGTTAAAGGCCTGGAATTGGTACCATTGCCAAACAATTATGATTGCTGCGGATTCGGGGGGACTTTCTCAGTTAAGATGGCTCCGATTTCTGAGCAAATGGTGGATGAGAAAATCCGGCACATCGAAGAAACACAGGCAGATGTCGTCATTGGTGCCGATGCCAGCTGTCTGATGAATATAGGCGGCCGGATGAGGAGATCAGGCAAAAAAATTAAAGTTTTGCATATTGCTCAAGTATTAAACAGCCAAAACGGGGAGGGGGAAATAAACCATGACGATAAAGATCGGAAATCGACCGTTCTTTGAAAGAGTCGATGAGGCGATTCACGATTCATTTATGGTTAATGCCGTTTCCTCAGCACAGGACGGCCTGAGAGACAGAAAGTTGCAGGCGACTGTTGGTGATCATACGCTCGGTGATTGGGAAATATGGAGGAACGCTGGTGAGGAAATACGGTCCCATACCCTGAATCACCTGGATTTTTATTTGAAAAAGCTGAGCGACCAATTTGCTGCCCGTGGCGGCCATGTTTTTTTCGCACAGACAGCTGAAGAAGCACGCGACTATGTGAAAAGAATTGTTAAGGAAAAAAAGGCTAAAAATATTGTCAAAGCAAAATCTATGGTCACTGAAGAAATTGGCCTGAATGATGCGTTGAAAGAAGAAGGATGCGACGTGCTCGAAACGGATCTCGCTGAATTCATTTTACAGACTGACAGGGACAAGCCGTCGCATATTGTCGTACCTTCAGTGCACAAAAATCGGGAACAAATCCGTAATGCTTTCAGAAAACTGGGCTATACGGGCAGCGATGAGCCAAAAGAACTGGCAGGATTTGCAAGAAAAACGCTCAGGAGCAAATTTTTAAATGCTGATGTTGGCATTACCGGGTGCAACTTTGCTGTTGCCGATACTGGTAGTATTTGCCTTGTTACAAATGAGGGAAATGCCAATATGGTGACTACTTTTCCAAAAACACAAATCACGGTCATGGGGATGGAGCGACTGGTTCCCTCATGGAAGGAATTGGACATTCTGGTGACTTTACTCTGCCGGAGTTCTGTGGGACAGCGATTGACGACTTATGTAACGGATATTACTCCAGGTGATCAATCGGAGACAGTTGACAGCCCAAAAGATTTTCATTTAGTTATTGTGGATGCGGGCCGTTCAAAAGCGCTTGGCACGGAGTTTCAATCGGCTCTGCACTGTATTCGCTGTGCTGCCTGTATCAATGTCTGTCCCGTTTACCGGCATATCGGAGGACACGCTTATGGCTCCATATATCCTGGACCTATCGGTGCCGTTCTTTCCCCGATATTAGGAGGATACAAAGAATACGGTAAGCTTCCTTATGCTTCAAGCCTGTGTGCTGCGTGTACTGAAGCGTGTCCGGTCAGGATTCCGCTGCATGAATTGCTGATTAAGCACCGCCAGAAATACGTCGAAGGCGGCGGAAAACCGCCAGCGGGAGAAAAAATAGCCATGAAGGGATTCGGTATCGGTGCAAGTTCGCCGTTTCTCTTTAAAGCGGGAATGAAAATTGCACCGATTATCTTAAAGCCCCTGGTTCATGACGGTGCAATAACCAAAGGACCCGGTCCGATGAAACCCTGGACCGGCGGTCGTGATCTGCCGGCTCCGAGTAAAGAAAATTTCAGAGAGTGGTTTAAAAATCGAAAGAAAACAGAAGGTATAAGCACTCATGGGAAAGGGATGGGTGAGTCAGTATGAAAGGAACGATTGAAAACCGCGATTCCTTTCTCCGGAACATCGCGAAGAAGCTTCATCATGAACCGGGAGAAAATGTAGCTTTACCCGAATGGAACAATCAACCACAGTGGGACGTGTATAAAGGTTACAGCCGGGATCAGCTGGTCGAGGTTATGAAGAAAGCCTGTGAATCGGTTCACACCAGGGTCTATGAGACCGATTCCGAGCATCTGGCTGATTGTTTAGAGCAGGTGATTGTCGCGTACGGTGCCGGGTCCATTGTTGCAACGAACGATAAACGTTTTTCTGACTTCGGTCTTGAATCCGTACTGAAAAAGAATCAGGTCTATACATGGAACATTTCCGAGGGGCATAAGAATATTGAACGTGCTGCTCAGGCCAATATAGGACTGTCAATCTGCGATATCATGCTTGCAGAATCGGCAACGGCCGGATTGTTTCATGACAAGGATAAGGCAAGGAGCGTCAGCCTTCTGCCGGTTACGTCGATTGTGATTGTGCCTGAAAGCCTGATTGTACCGAGGATTACTCAGGCTATGCAAAAGGTTGAAGAAAAAGTTAAAGCCGGAGAAGCAATTTCAACATATATAAATTTTATTTCCGGTCCAAGCAACAGTGCCGATATTGAGATGCGGCTCGTTGTCGGAGTCCACGGCCCAGTCAAAGTAGCTTACATTATTGTTCGTGACAAATGATCAACGTGGAGAGGCGGTTCCGTTCCGTTCAGCGGAGTCGTCTTTTTATATTGTTTAAGAATGAAACCTGAAGTGATCGGTCATGCAAACAGGGACAATCTCGCAAAATACAACAAAATTTGATATAGTATGGTGGAGATAAAGATGCGAAAACGGGTGTTGTTCTTCAATAGATACTTAAGTGGGGTGCATGGATGAAAGTAGCGTATTTGGGGCCTGAAGGGACTTTTTCTGAAGAAGCGGCCGTCCAGTTTTTTACTGCTGCGGATACATTTATGCCGCAGGACTCAATGGCCGACGTCCTTCAGTCCGTTTGCAGCGGTTCAGCAGACAAAGGTATCGTTCCGATTGAAAATTCGATCGCCGGGACGATTGATACAAGCATAGACGGTTTACTTACATACCATCTGTTTATCGAGGCGGATGTTATTTTTCCGATATCCCTGAATCTGATCGGTACAGAAAATAGTAAAATCGATTCAATAAGAAAGGTGGTATCCATTACACCGGCACTCGACCAATGCCGGGCTTTTATACGGGAAAAAGGATTGATGTGCGATCGAGTCGGCAGTACGGCAATGGCCGCCCGGGTTGTTAAAGAACAGAACTCGCCGGAAGTCGCTGCGATTGCTTCGAAGTGGGTAGCCGATATTTATGGCTTGAAATTAATTGCCTCCGATATTCAGGACAATAGCCAGAATCATACCCGTTTCGTGGTCATCAGTAAAAACCGCGACATTCTTTCCGGACAGAAAAAGACGATGATTCTTGTCACGCCGAATGCAGAATATGTTGGTATGCTCGCGTCTGTTCTCAATGTTTTTGCCGCTCTTTCGATTAATTTAACCTGGATCGAATCGAGACCAACAGGGAAAAAATTGGGGGAATATCGTTTTTTTATTGAAACGGAAGCCGGTTATGAAAGTGAGCCGATGGATAAAGCGGTGAGAATACTTCAGACATTTGGACACCGGGTTGATATTCTCGGCAGCTATAGTACAAAGATCATTTAAAAATAAATTCCTGACCAGAATAAAAGGACAGGAATGAAAAGACAGGACAGGACAGATTCATTCGCGAATCTGTCCTGTGCCTTTGACGATATATTTTATGGTTGTCAATGCCGGAAGCCCCATCGGACCACGGGCATGCAGCTTCTGGGTGCTGATTCCAATTTCTGCTCCAAAGCCGAATGCTTCGCCGTCAGTAAAACGGGTCGAAGCATTGTGATAAAGTGTTGAGGCATCGACGGATTGAAAAAATCGTTCCACATGACTGGGCGTTTCTGAAATGATGGATTCCGAGTGTTTGGTTCCGAAACGGTTAATATGGCGGATGGCTTCATCAACGTCACTGACGATTTTAATGGCAACAGTTTTATCAAGATATTCTGTTTTCCAATCCTCTTCTTCAGCTACTGGAAGATCCGGATAATTGGATGCAACGGACGGATCCATCCGGCATTCGACTCCTGAAGCGATAAGCGATTGAATCAGTGATTCCCCGTAGCGGCTGAACCATTTTTTCTGGACGATAATCGTTTCAATGGCATTGCAGACAGAAGGCCGTTGAGTTTTCGCGTTAATCGCAATATTTATTGCCATTTCCGGGCGGGCACTCTCATCAATATACAAATGACAGTTGCCGGCCCCTGTTTCAAGAACAGGAATCGTCGACTTGTTGATGACTGTCCGGATCAATTTTTGGCTTCCGCGCGGGATCAGAACGTCAATCAGGCCGTTCAGCCGGAAAAAACGATCAGCTGTTTCATGACTGACGTCTTCCAATAGCTGGACACCGTCTTCAGGCAAATCGGTTTTGGAAAGCGCCTGACGGATGATGCCCACGAGTGTCCGATTCGATTCCAGTGCCGAGCGGCTTCCACGAAGATACACGGCATTGCCTGTTTTCAGGCACAGCCCTGCAGCATCAATCGTTACATTTGGTCTTGCCTCATAGACCATCCCGATCACACCGATGGGCACCCGCATTTTCCGAATGTGCAGCCCATTGGGACGATCCCACTCTTCCAGACAGTCGCCGATCGGATCGTTGAGCCGGGCGAGATTGTCGAGCGCATCCGCCATCGCGTTGACTCTCGATTGATTCAGCATCAGCCTGTCAATCATCGATTGAGACATTCCCTCACGCTGTGCCGCGGCTATGTCCGACTCATTCGCCTGGAGAATGGCTGGACAATGTTTTCGGAGTGCTGATGCAATCGCTGTCAGTGCATGATTCTTCTGCTCAGTAGATTTGGCGGCAAGGCTGCTGGAAGCGCGTTTTGCCTGTTCCGCTTTATACAACAGTTCATCCTCTTCTATAATCGGATTCATCTTTATCTCATCCCTTCTGTTGCTGAAAGTTTGATGGAAACGGTCCATGGAACCCAGTTATCACGGTGAACAACTTCAGCGTGCTCGCTTTTAGCAAGGTTCATTGCCTTATCACTTGGCATGCTCTTAATTTTATTCAGTTTTTCCGAGGAGTAATTAACCTGTCCTTTTCCGAGGACACGGTCTGACTGGTCGACAATTTGAATAACTTCACCGGGGAGAAAATGACCGATGACCTTTTTAACTCCAGCAGGAAGCAGGCTCTTTCCTTCCTCCATCAAAGCATGAACGGCACCGTCATCAATTTCAATTTTTCCACAAACCGGTGAGTGCAGGGCGATCCATTGTTTCGATACTTTGAGCGACGGTCTCAGATTGATTGGGCCGATGTACGTACCGTCGCCGTGTCCCTCTAAAATTTCAACAAGTTTTCCGGATCCCTTTCCTTTGCCAATAAAGGTGCGGACGCCGAGTGAAAGCGCCGTTTTCGCCGCCAGTAATTTTGACCGCATGCCGCCGGTGCCGACTTTTGAACCGGATGATCCGCTGATCCCGCTCAGAATGGAATCTGGGAGGTCAGGCAGATACTTGTAGCGCCTGGCGTCAGGGTACTGATTCGGATTTCTGTCATAAAGGCCATTTACATCAGTCAAAATAATAAGAAACTCAGCGTGAATCAGCCCGCTCACTAAAGCGGAAAGCATGTCATTGTCGCCAAAAGTCAGCTCCTCCAGTGAAACCGAGTCGTTCTCGTTTATGATCGGAATGACAGACCGTTTCAACAATTCGGATAGTGCCGAGCAGGCATGGCTCATCTGTTCGCGGCGTTCGAAATCCTGGCGGGCGAGAAGCAGCTGGGCGACAGTCATGCCGTGACGGCGAAAAGCATTGGCATAGCTGCTGAGCAGCATAACCTGCCCGACAGCTGCTGCTGCCTGTTTCCCGGCAATGGTCACAGGCCGGGAAGGATAACCGAGTCCCGAATACCCGGCCGCAACCGCCCCGGAAGATACAAGAATAACCTCATGACCTTCACTTTTCAGTCTGGCGATTGCATTTACGTGATCGTTCAGCTTTTTTTCATCCAAATTTCCATGTGTATCCGTCAGAGAGCTGCTGCCGACCTTGACGACGATCCGTTTCGCTTCCATTGACCTGGTCCTTTCATAATAAAAAGCCTCTTCCTGTCCTTATTAAAGGACGGGAAGAGGCTCAGCCCGCGGTACCACCTTTGTTAGCACGGGATGAACCCATGCTCTCTCATGCCCTCATAACGTGAAGGAAACGGTCCGGTTATGAGCCGGGCAGCTCAAGGGGTAGGTTCAATAGCAGCGATGCGCCGGTATCTCTCAGCCGCCGGATACCGTTCTCTTTCGCTTGCCCGCTATTTACTGGTCCCTGTCAATGCTTACTGATTAATACAAGTAAGTTTATTGTATTCGTCATCAGATTAAATGTCAATATTCTAAACTCTTTTTATCTGTCTTCTGAACAAGCTTACTTTTCACGCTGCTTTTTTGAATAAAGCCATTTCGTGGAATCTATATTTTTAAGCCATGCGGATTGATTGCACTCTGTAAAGGGGGTGCTAAAATGAAAGTGTATTCATCTTCAGGGAGGTTATCTCTATGGCGTTTACATTGCAGATTGGCGAAAAAGCTCCTTCATTTTCATTGCCGGCAACGGATGGCCGGACCTATTCACTCGACGATTTTTCTGATGCAAAAACGCTGGTTGTTTTTTTTACGTGCAATCATTGTCCGTTCGTTCTTGGATCTAATGAAACGACTCGGGCGGTTGCAGAAAAATACCGGGATAAAGGTGTACAGTTTGTCGCGATCAATTCAAACAGTGAGCATACACATCCTGCAGACTCTTTTGAACACATGATTAAACAGATGGATGAGAAGAAGTTCCCCTGGCCTTATCTTCGTGATCAGTCGCAGGACGTAGCGAGAGCCTATGGAGCTTTGAGAACACCTCACTTCTATGTTTTTGATCAGGAACGCAAACTGGTGTATACAGGGCGCGAACTTGACAACCCGAGGCAGCCGGAAAAAGCAACCGTTAACGATCTGGATAATGCCCTTCAGGAAATAACGGATGGAAAAGCAGTAAGCGTGCCTTTAACCAATCCGATCGGCTGCAATGTGAAATGGGAAGGTAAAGATGCCCACTGGATGCCCGGTGAAGCTTGCGACCTTGTCTGAAAAATAATTGAAAAGCGTTCTCTTTAATATGGAGAGCACCTTGTTTTTGGGGAGTGAGAGAAATGCTGTCTTTTCTCCCGATAACCGGTGATGATTTCGAGACTGCAATACGCTTCCGCCGTGATTCGTTTATTGCCAGTTTTGGAGATGATTCAGAGTTTAATAAAAGAGATTACCTTACGTGGCTGAAAAAGAAGAGAAGAAGGTTTCCGGACGGTTTTGTTATGGTCTGGGAAGACGGAGTGCGTATCGGCCAGATTGAATGCCAGATTAAAGATGATGGTGGAAGGAAAGGAAATTCGGCTATGTCAGCCTTTACTATTTGATTCCCGATAAACGCGGAAAAGGATTGGGGGAATTCCTGCACCAATATACACAGACCTTTTTCCGGCAACATCATGTTGACGATTATCAATTACGTGTGTCACCTTCGAACGAAAGGGCAATCCGATTTTACAGAAAACTTGGTTTGCACAAACTGGCGATTGACTGTGACGGTAAAGCCGTGCGGATGATCGGTAAAGTGGATATAAAGGGTAATACCAGGGTAGGCTGGCCGTAAAAAACCTGATAAGCAGCTGCAGCCATCCAAATCAAGCGGGTTGTTTTTCCGCCTGCCCCTCCTTTTCCAAACCCGCAGGAAAGATACCGATCAGCCTCGGTCCCACCGGTGAAAAGAACTCATCGATCATTATGATAAGCAATCAGGAGGCTGCCGACTTTTTTTCTGAGGCAGCTTTTTTTGATGTGAAATCTTCTTATCCGGCCGTTGACCGGGCTTATATACTGGGCTATATTATGCATAGAATCCTCACAATGCATAGAATCCTCACAGAAAAGGTGATGACCGGATGTTTCTGCCAGAGGCACTGGTTGCTCAAGCGAAAAAGAGAATCGCGGCGTTTCCCGTAGAGGGCTTCGTTTTGGGTCAGGGCCCGACCTGCGCTGAGATTATGCTGGTAGGGGAGGCTCCCGGAGAGACGGAGATTACGACCGGTGTTCCTTTCAGCGGCAGAGCGGGTAAAGAACTCATGGGCTTTCTTAAAAGACTCGGTCTGACGAGGGATGATGTCTATATAACAAGTGCTTTCCGCAGCCGACCGTACCGCTTCCGGGACAAAAAGTTACCGGACGGGGCGATTATCAGGCGTAAAGCAAATCGGCCGCCGACACAAAAAGAAGTGCTGGCACATGCGGCCCTGCTTGACTATGAAATCAGTCATATCGACGCCGCGATCATGGTTACATTAGGAAATGTCGGGCTGAGGCGGCTGATTGGTCCGGGCGTCAAGATTATGGATGTTCATGGTAAACTGATCGTACAGCCGGTCAGGCGCCTGAAGAATTTTAGTAAAGGGCAATATGAGTGGACGGATCAGGCATACTCAGTTTTTCCGATGTTTCATCCGGCCTCTATTTTTTATAATCGAAAGCTGCTTGATCTGATTCATAAAGATCTGGACACTCTGAGGTCGTACCTGAGCCAATAAAAGAATTTTTGCAGTTAATTCATCAAAAAATGTCAGTGGAAATCATTGGACTCATCCTTGTTGAATGCGAATAAGAATGTAAAATAACAAAATATTACAGATGATAAGAGGGAGGAGAGTGTATGCAAAAAATATATTCTTTTGATGAACTGATCGACCGGGTCAAAACGGCATCGGTCAAGTGGGATCAAGTGGATCAGCTTTTTCATACTGAAGGCCTTCTTCCGATGTGGGTCGCTGATATGGATTTTCGAGTACCGGATGAAGTCACCGAGGCGTTGAAAAAAAGGATTGAACATGGAATATATGGTTATACGGTGCAGTCCGAAAGCTATCTGGCAGCTGTACAGGACTGGATGATGAAGCGGCACGATTGGAAGATCAGGCAAGAATGGATCTGTCACAGTCCGGGGGTGGTGACTGCGCTTAACCTGATCGTTGATGGCTTCACAAAGCCGGGAGACAAAGTGTTGATTCAGCCTCCGGTCTATCCGCCTTTCGCAAAAGCGGTCCGTAATCAGGGAAGGGAATGCGTAACGAACCCGCTTATTTATCACAACGGCACATACACTATGGACTTTGCCGATCTGGAAAGAAAATTTTCGGACCCTGCGGTTAAAATGATGATTCTATGCTCTCCACATAATCCGGCAGGAAGAGTCTGGTCAAAGGATGAACTGTTAAAAGTAGCAGAATCAGCCTTGAAACATGATGTTCTTGTGGTTTCTGATGAGATTCACAGCGATCTAGTCTTCGAAGGCAGAAAACATATTCCTTATGCCGGACTGTCTGAGGACGTGGCAGACCGATCTATTGTTTGTACGGCACCAAGCAAAACCTTCAACATTGCCGGCCTTCAAATCTCAAACATTATTATTTCCAATCCGTCACTGAGAAAGACCTATCTGCATCAGTTGAGACGGTTTAGTTTAAGTGAACCGAATATTCCTGGAATGGTTGCTGCGGAGGCAGCCTATCAAAAGGGAGGCGAGTGGCTGGATCAATGCCTGAACTATATAAAGGGGAATGCCGATTATGTTTCACATTTTCTCAATGCTCACCTTCCCGAATTGACGATGGTTCCCCTTGAAGGTACCTATCTTGGCTGGATAGACTGCAGAAAATTGGGACTGAATCATCTTAAACTGCAGGATCTGATACTTAAAAAGGCCAGAGTTGCTTTCAACCAGGGCTACACCTTCGGCAGTGAAGGGGAGGGCTTTGTCCGGATCAACCTGGCCTGTCCCAGGAGTCTGGTTGAACAGGCCATGTCGCGCCTCGAAAAAGCCGTAAACAGTCTTAAGGCACAGTGAACTACATCGGCACTTTAGTGGCGATGTAGTTCACACTGTTTCTTTCCTTGATTCATAAAGAGACATTTTTTAAAGTCCCATTCTTTACTGTTCTGTCCTACTTTGTGACTCAGCTCTGATGATATAAATGGGAAAGACGATGGACCAGAGGTAAGGGATTGCTGTTGTCAGGAGCAGAACCGTAAGTCCAAACTTTTCAGGGAACATGGCGGCGTAAATGGAGCCCACGGTGCCGATCGCCCCGCCCAGCATGGCCCAGTCGGCCAGCAGGGAGGGGTACTTCTCTTTTTTCTTCAAACAGCTTCCAAAGAGAAAGAGACCCGCCCAAATCAGAGCTATAGTCAGGTATCCGGTAAATAGATTGAAAGAAAACAGGGCGATGATGACGGATTGCAAGGTAAGACCTGGCGCTTTGCTGAACATTTGCATCAGATAGGGGACAGCGGTCAGCTCGGAAGCCAGAAACAGTATCCAAAGAGACATGGCGGTCAAACAGAATGTGCCGGCGATCCGTGATGCCGGCAGTAATTTTTTTTCGAGCTCAGTAAAGCCGCCTAACCACAGCAGTACACCAACAATCAGTACAGCGTGATCAAATGTCCATCTGAGAGGATCGGTCTGAAACATCTTCTGCATTGCTTCTTCTCCGTCCCATGGGTTATAAATAACAGGATGGATGATCGTTGCTAATCCTGCGAGCAAGACGCCGATCAGGGTCATCCAGGCGATTGTTCTTCGTTTAATCTTCATTCACCTCTCTATCACTGTACCCGGATTTGTCTCTTATTAAACGATTCGTAATGGCCGAACTGATGCAAAATTCATTTATTTCAGGACGGGTAAATGCATTGGCGGCCGTACGATTCTTTTATATCCTCGGAACTTGCGTTGGGCGGTTTGAACAGCCGACTAATGAGGTCTCCTGACCTGGAAATTTACTATGTCAGGAAGACCTTTTCATTTATATAGCGCTTACATCAGTGCTATAATAAAAAGACACAATATTGACACAAATAGTGGGGAATCGGGGGCTTCTATCTTGGACTATATTGAGACGGGAACGAAGGATTTCTGGAAGACGAGCGGCGCACTCTTTGCGGGCGGGTTTGTGACGTTTGCGATTCTGTACAGTACACAGCCATTGCTGCCTGAATTTTCAAGAGAATTTCATATACTGCCGGCAGTTTCCAGCCTGGCTTTGTCTCTGACTACAGGTACGCTGGCAATTGCTTTGTTGATTTCGGCGGTGATTTCAGGCAGGTGGGGTCGGAAAAATATTATGGGCTGGTCCCTGCTCTTATCGTCAGTGATCGCTGTTTTTTCATCATTTAGTCCTGATTTTCTTTCATTATTACTGCTCCGCATTGTACAGGGTATTGTTTTAGCAGGAATGCCTTCTATAGCCATGGCTTATGTCGGAGAAGAATTTGATACAAAAAGTCTGGGGACGGCGATGGGGCTCTATGTCAGCGGGACGTCGATCGGTGGAATGTTCGGCCGAATTATTGTCGGTATGATTTCCGACTATTTCTCCTGGAAGATGGCTCTGGGTACGGTCGGGATAGTCAGTATTCTCTGCAGTCTGTGGTTCTGGGCTGAACTTCCGAAAGAAGAGCATTTTAAGAGTGAAAATAGTGTATTCACTGATGTGTACCATTCATTCACAGAGCACCTTGGGTCTCTACGGTTAATTTGTCTGTTCGGTATAGGCTTTCTTCTGATGGGCGGGTTTGTTACATTATTCAACTACATCGGTTATCTTTTGATCAAACCCCCTTATAATCTCAATCAAACAGAAGTTGGATGGATTTTTATCGTGTATCTCTTTGGAACGTTCAGCTCCACCGAGATGGGAAAACTGGCTGACATGAAGGGCAGAGGACCTGCACTAACGGGCAGTCTGGCAATCATGCTGTCGGGTCTGATCGCAACCTTAATTCCTTCTCTGTTATTGAAAATTATAGGGGTTGCCGTTTTTACCTTTGGCTTTTTCGGCTGTCATTCGATTGCCAGCGGGTGGGTCGGAAAAATTGCTCTGAATAACAAAGCACAGGCGGCGTCTCTCTATTTATTTTTTTATTATATGGGTTCAAGTCTTATCGGAACATTAGGCGGAACGGTCTGGCATTTGTTTGAATGGAAAGGAATTGTTTTTTTAATCGGGCTTTGTATTGTGTTTGCTTTCAGCCTTGAGACAACCTTGCTGCGCGGCGAACATCACTATGAACAATGGCATAAAGCGAACTGAAGGGATAATAACCGGTTCGGATGCGCTGAAGCAAAAAAAGTGAAAAATGCATCAGTAAGGACATAATAACGGAATGTAAACGAATGATTTAGTTAAGCTGAAAGTGCACAGTGGTCCCCAATTTAATGTACCAGGTTTGAGTTTTTTCCTGATGGGGAACTTTACGGACTGACAATCGTATTAAGGATTACAGGGAACTGATATTTCAGAATCAATCAGGGGGAATGGATTCGGATGTTAAAAAAAATAATCGCTGCGTTCCTTGCTTTGGCACTGATTTTTACACCGGCAGGTAATTTTGTTTTTCATCAGAGCGATCAACAGGTTAGTGCGAAAGGATATCGGTCGGGTATCAAATCATTTAATTCAGGGAAAAGCAACGGTATGACTTCTTTATTTAAAAACAGACAGCAACAAAGGACTTTGCAAAATCGTTCGACTACCCCGGCGCGCGGTTTTACGAGCGGCGGATTTATGAGGGGGATGATTTTCGGGGGGCTGTCCGGCCTTTTATTTGGCAGTCTGTTATCGCATTTCGGTGGTTTCGGAATGATGGCTGGCTTTCTGATTAACGTGCTCGCTGTTCTGGCGATAATCGCTTTGATCCGTTATTTGATTACCGGTTTCGCTAACCGCCAGAGACGAAGAAATGAGGATACTGATCCTTGGAAGAGATAATCATACCTGAACAGGAGATTGTGAACGCAATCTGTCTGTTTCTTTCTGACAGGAAAGATGTTTCACCGGAAAATGTAGAAGTCGAATTAATGTATGATGATGATTATGGCTTCTCGGCGGAGGCGTATGTGAACGGACGCAAGCAAATACTGGTCGAGTCAAATATCATTGAGGCTGTGAGATACTGGCTCGATACTGAAATGAATGTGGATCCTTTTGCTGCGTCCCTGCGGCTTTCACTTGATGATGAACAAGGAATTGTCATCCACTATCAGTCCTGAAAGCAGGACATAATTTGAATACTTCTGAATAAACCGGATTAAAACCCCTCTGACGCGGAAGCTCATGAGGGGTTTTAACGATAAGAAAAAATATGTATAAAAAGATGATCCGGAAATTTGTGTTTGTCTGGCTCGGGCTCAAACGCATCCCAGGACCTGGCTTCGCCAGGTTTTTTATGGTGGCTTTGATTAATTTGCATGCGGAAAGGTGATCGTAAAAGTCGTTCCAATGTTTTCTTTGCTGTCAATCGTCATTTTTCCATTATGATTTCTGACGATATTATAAGTAACCATGAGGCCGAGACCGGTCCCCGATTCTTTCGTTGTAAAAAATGATTTGCCTAATTTACTGAGCAGATCCTTTGGAATTCCTTTTCCTGTATCCTCAATCTTTACTTGTTCCAGACTGCCCACCGACGTCAAAGAAAGGGTGACCTGACCATTTGAAGATGTGGCTTCAAGCGCATTTTTTACTAAATTGACAAATGCCTGCTTGAGCTGCGTTTTATCCCCCGGAACAAGATGAGTATGGCCATCTGTCTGGAGGCTCAGTTTCACTTTTTTCTTAAAAGCCTCGGTCTCAAAAAGGAACAGGGTTTCTTTCGCGATCTTGAGCAGGTCCTGTGCCATGAAATGCTCTTTCTTCGGTTTTGTAAAATATAAAAGTTCATTGGCAATATGTTCGATCTGTTCCACTTCACTCGTGATGATATTAATGTATTCTTTGTTGACAGTCGACTCATTCTTGAGCAGCTGGAGGAATCCTTTTATAGAGGTTAAAGGATTTCTGACTTCATGAAGGATTCCCGCGGACAGTTCGCCAATGACTGATAACTTCTCCGATTGCATCATACCTTCTTCAGCCGCTTTTCGTTCACTGATATCTCTGATCGTCAGCAGTATAAGCGTTTCATGTGCATTGGAGAGGGGATTGACCGTTACCTCGACCGGTTTCGTGATCTCCCCCTTACTGAGGATCGATAAATTTACAATTTCATGGTCGGATTCCTGAAAAAGAACCCGGTGGATTTTCCCATGCAGTATGGCCATATCTTTGGACCTGATGCAGGAAGAAAGAGATATCTGGCCGCCCGGGATTCCATCTTCAATAGGGAAGAGCTGTTTTGCAGCGTGATTAGCGTAGACCACCTGTTCTGCCCGAATAATGATAACAGCATCCAGCGAGTGTTCCACAATTTGTTCGAAATCAAGATGTGACACTTTTTCCTGACTGTTCATATCTACTTACCTCCAAGAAAATCATAGGTTTATTTTGTAAACATATATGAGCAGTTTTTGGAAATGATTCATCGAAATTGATCATTTTAGTTGTACTGGAAATGAAAAATGACGATTCATGAAACCAGGAAAAAATTCATTAAAGTGTTGAAAAAAAAGTATTGTAATCAGGAAAACGGTTTAATAAAATATAAATGATAATAGTTATCATTGTCGATGCCTTTAAATTGGAGGTTTACAGATGCTCATGACAGACATCAAGCCAGGAAAACAGGCAGTTATAACAGATCTTACGAAACTCGATAAACTTGCTCATAAACGATTGCTTGATTTAGGAGTTTATGAAGGAGAGACGATTCGGTTACTCGCGTCTTTTCCATTTGGCGGACCATACTTATTTGAAGTGAGCGGTCAGCGTATCGGTATTCGCCGTTTTGATGCCGGAAGAATTGGCGTGGAAGGTTAATGACGATGGAAGTCGCACTGTTTGGCAATCCGAATACGGGTAAAACATCGCTTTTCAATATGCTGACCGGTTCCTGTGAATTTATTGGAAACTGGAACGGCGTTACGGTTGAAAAGAAGATTGGGCATCTGAAAAATCATTTAGGAACCCTTGTCGATTTGCCGGGAATATATGCGCTTTCACCTCTATCAAAAGATGAGTCAGTGGCGGCTTCCTTTTTGCTGAAGAACACTTTTACTATGGCAGTAAATATAGTGGATGCATCACAGTTATTAAGAAACTTCCAGCTGACGATTGAATTGCTGGAATTCGGCAAACCCGTCATCATCGGATTGAATATGGTCGATGTCGCAAAGCACAAAGGTATGATAATCGATCACGAGAAGCTCTCGGGGCTGCTCCATGTCCCCGTGATCCCTATTGTTGCCCGAACGGGCAGAGGGTGTCGCCTGATTCAAAGCGCCATGGAGCCAGGAAGTTCTGATAATCAGGAATACTTTAAGCTTAACTACGGTCATGTGATCGAAAAGGCTATTCAGAAACTGAACGTTCTGTTTGAGAATGAAAAGATGGACAGGCGCTGGCTGGCCATTCAATATTTATTGAACAATCAGGTTGTCGTTGACTATTTGAATAAGAGAATGGAGATGACTGAGGCTGAATCTGTCGTTCATGACGTATCGGACTATTTGAAGATAAAGAATCCGCATCTTACGGTTTCACAATGGATCCGTCAAAAGAGAAAAGCATACATTGAAGAAATCATATCGGCTGCCGTTCAGACTCAGGCATCGTCAAAACCAGACTGGTCTGATAAACTGGACATGATTGTTACTCAT
Organism: Sporolactobacillus sp. THM7-4; assembly: GCF_004153165.1. Lineage (GTDB taxonomy): Bacteria > Bacillota > Bacilli > Bacillales > Sporolactobacillaceae > Sporolactobacillus. The sequence continues at coordinate 16,511 of NZ_SEMD01000004.1, forward strand.
AAAATTCTCGGTATACCGCTCTTTCTGATCATCCTGTATCTGATCTTTCATGTCACTTTCTACTGGATTGGTAACCCGCTCTCAGATCTGCTGAATTCTTTTTTCTCCGGTCCGTTGACGGATTGGACAGGAAAGGCACTGGAATGGTTGGGGGTTATGCCTTTTATCCGTGATGTTATTCTTAACGGAATCATTGCCGGTGTTGGCGGAGTGCTTGTTTTTGTTCCGCAGATTTTTGTCTTATTCTTCTTCATCTCCTGGATTGAAGATTCAGGCTATATGGCTCGGGTTGCATTAATTATGGATCGGATTATGCAGCTCGCAGGACTGAACGGTAAGGCCTTTATACCCCTTGTCATTGGATTCGGCTGTAATATACCCGGGATCATGGCCGCCCGTTCGATCGAGCAGCCGAGGGAGAGATTAATCACTATACTGATTACGCCTCTTATGTCCTGTTCGGCACGGCTCACTGTTTTTAGTTTGTTTGCAGGTATCTTTTTTACCCACTACCAGGCACTGGTTGTCCTGTCTTTATACGTACTGAGTATTGTAATCGCCATGATCATGGCAAGGGTTTTTTCCTTGTTTATGAAAAATGAACAGTCTGTATTTGTCGTCGAATTACCACCTTACCATATCCCGGACATTCGGACGATACTTCGTGGCACCTGGGAAAAGGCCAGGGGGTTTGTGAAAAAAGCGACGACCTTTATTCTCGGCGGAACGGTCATGATATGGCTACTGTCTTATGCAGGACCGGAAGGTATTCATGTCCGTATCGATCAAAGCTATCTTGCCCTGATTTGTATGGCGATCGCACCAATAGTGGGCCCGATTGGATTTGGGACCTGGCAGGCGGCTTCCGGTTTAATCACCGGTTTTCTCGCAAAAGAAGCAGTGGTTTCGACTTTTGCCGTTGTTTACCATGGAACGGGAAGCGGGACCCTTACTCAGGCATTGAGTTCTGCGTTTACGCCGCTTCAGGCGTACAGTTTTATGGTTTTCCTGCTGCTTTATACACCTTGCATTTCGACTGTTCCGAACATTAAGCGTGAAGCAGGATCAGTCAAACTGACATTATTTACGATCGGTTACTCTATGCTTCTTGCTTATACGGTTTCATTTGTCGTTTTTCATATCGGCCGGCTGCTGGGATTTCAATAATACCAAAGAAGGTGAGTGTTTTCATGGGAGTGATGATCAGCCTGATTCTTGGTTTTCTTATTTTCGGTTACTCCATTTTCATGCTCATCCGTTTTGTTCGGGTCAGTCTCAGAGGAAAGTGTACATCCTGTGAACTAAAAAAGTGTTGCGAACAGAATCACTCTAATATCGGTAAGGACTTGCAGTCGTCTTCCCCTCCTCAAACCACTGTCTCCCGCTCTTTAAAATAAACAGAGCTGGCTGACGCGTATACAGGGGGATCGCCAGTCGAAGCCTGTTGTAAGAACAGGAGGATACAGCCGTCTGATCATCATCTTTTGCCGTCATACATCCGGAATCTCTATCATGCACTTGTCCAGGGGACCAGGTGTTTTTTGTTTTTCCAAAATACTCCTTTTATCTTAAATCTATTTCTTATATAATAGTAAATGTTAACCTTTATTCGTATAAGGTTTACATATTACTCGCATGTGGAGGGATTAATTTGGATTGGACGCTTCTTGCCAGGCAAGTGCTTAACGGCCATGAATGTACGCGTGATGAAGCACGGGAGATATTGAATGAAAAGGACGGCAATCTGCTTGCTCTGATCAACGGCGCTTACGTCATTCGATCTCATTATTATGGGAATAAGGTAAAATTGAACATGATTATTAATGCGAAAAGCGGACGCTGCCCGGAGAATTGTGCTTATTGCTCGCAATCGATATACGCCGATACGGATATTGACAACTATTCGCTCGTCGATCAGGAGACGATTGTTGAAGGTGCGAGAAGGGCGAAAGAGGGGCGTATCGGAACCTACTGTATTGTGATGAGCGGGCGAAAAGCATCAAACAGGGAGATCCGCGCTGTCTCTGCAGCTGTGAAACAGATTAAGCAGGAGATGTCGATTAAGATCTGCGCGTGTCTCGGACTTATTGATAAAAAGCAGGCGGAAGCGTTAAAAGAAGCAGGTGTGGATCGCTATAATCATAATTTAAATACGAGTGAAAGGTATTACGATCAAGTGGCAACGACCCATCATTACAGCGATCGGGTTCGTACGATTGAAGCTGTTAAGGAAGTTGGCATTTCTCCCTGTGCAGGAGGAATCTGCGGCATGGGGGAGACTGAAGATGATCTCCTGGATATGGCGTTTGCATGCCGGTCGCTGGACAGCGATTCGATTCCTGTTAATTTTCTGAACCCGATACCTGGTACCCGGTTTGCCGATAAAGATGAACTGACGCCGAACAAATGTTTGAAAATTTTATCAATGTTCCGTTTTGTCAATCCGAAAAAGGAAATTCGTATTGCCGGCGGAAGAGAGTATAATCTCAGATCCATGCAGTGCCTCGGGCTTTACGTTGCTAATTCTATTTTTGTCGACGGGTATTTGACTACAGGCGGCCAGGGGGAGAACAAGGATATACAAATGATAAATGATTTAGGTTTCGAAGTGGAAGAAAATGCCTTTGAAACGCAAAGCCAGGACTTATGACAGACAAAGAAATGAAGAATGAAGGGCGGATAAAAGATCAGTGGAACCGTATGAGATGACCGCGGAAGAGCTTCTTCAGAACTATCAATCAATGACTTTGTCTCCGGTTGAAGTTGTTCGGTCTCTTTTTGACCGGATTGACCGGATGAACCCTGAACTGAACATATTTGTGACTTTAAACAAGCGCGACGCTTTTAAAAGCGCAGAGGAATCGGAACAGCGCGCGAGATCTGGAAACATGAGGCCTTTGGAAGGAGTTCCGGTCGCGATAAAGGATTTGACAAATACCAGGGGACTGAGAACAACCTATGGGAGTCTGGTTTATAAGGATCATATTCCAAAATATGATGCTACTATTGTCAGGCGATTAAAGGCTGCCGGCGCGATTATAATGGGAAAGACCAATACCCCTGAATTCGGCCACAAGGGGACCACCAATAATCGGTTATTCGGCGCAACGAGGAATCCGTGGGATCCATCAAATGGAACAGGAGGATCCAGCGGTGGTTCTGCGGCGGCGGTCACGGCTGGTTTTTCTCCGATTGCTGAGGGAGGCGACGGAGGAGGATCGATCAGGATCCCGTCCAGTTTATGTGGAGTTTTTGGCTTCAAACCGAGCTTCGGCCGTGTCCCGGGCGACAATCACCTGGACAGTGTCTTTTCCAACACCGTTCCATTTGTCAGTCATGGCCCGATGGCTCGGACAGTCAGTGACGCCGCTCTGATGTTTGATGTGATCCAGGGTGAAGCGGCGACGGATCCATTTTCTCTGGACCGAATGGAACAATTGGTTTATCAGAGTTTGAAACAAAACAGAGAACAGTTTCATATTGGCTATACACTCGACTTTGGTATGTACGATGTCGATTCTGAGATTAGAGAAATTTTCTTCCGTACGCTTGACAAATTCCGTGAGTGGGGTGCGGTCGTTGAACCGGCAGAGATCCGGATGAATAAAGATCTTCGCGGGTATGTTCGCTATTTCAACCGACTGTGGATGATCGGGCTTGCTGTAAGTTCCAAAACACTCATGGCGAAACACAGGGAGGAGCTGTCTGGCTCGCTGATTTCAATGATCCGCAGAGGGGAGAATGCTTCTGCTGAAGAGTATATTAAGTTCAATGATTATCGGACGTATTTATGGCACATGTTTCAGGGACAGCTGGCGAAATTTGATGTCCTTGTCTCACCGACTCTGGCTGCCTGCCGGTATAACTTTAATGCTGAAGGCCCGGAGCAGATTAATGGGCACCCGATTGATCCTGAATCGGATTGGATGATGACCAGTCCGATCAATTTAACGGGTCAGCCAGCTTGTTCGCTGCCCATTGGTTTTACATCATCGGGCCTTCCGGTCGGCATGCAGGGGATCGGCCGGCGCCTGGATGATATCGGTTTATTTCAGTTCGCCAAATGGGCGGAAACCCGTCTGCATATACCTTCACTGGTTCGAGACAATGCAGAGACCGGAAAAAGAATTAAAGAATGATAGCCTTTACAAACATGCGGAAAGGGGTTACAATGTAAGCGTTACAGGTTGTATATCATGCCCATCATAATACTTTGCACCTTGCATAGTTACCCAACTTTTTTCATGGATATCCTGTGCCTGCGGCATGCCGAACAGTATGGTCGGCTGTGAAAATGCGCTGAAAATTTTTCACTGACAGGTTATCTGTGATTCTGTCTCCTGAAATTCGGGAGACTTTTTTCTTTCAGTTGAATCAGAGAAAAGAAAACAAGGCATTTCCTTTAATGCGGAAACGCCTTGTCAGAGGAAAACGTTATTCTCTTATTTGGAAGGAAGAACTTCCTTGTCAAGAGGTCCGTCTTCTCCAAGATAATAGCGATTGATCGGTTTCAGATCGTCGTCCAGTTCATAGACAAGAGGAACACCAGTCGGGATATTCAGACCAACGATCGTTTGTGGATCAACATTATCCAGATGCATGACGAGTGCCCGGAGGGAGTTGCCGTGCGCAGCGATAATTGTTTTTTTGCCGGCTTTCAGTTCCGGAGCGATGGAGTCGTTCCAGTATTTGATGACACGTTCCGCCGTATCAAGCAGGTGTTCCGTTAACGGCTGTTCCGCTTCTGTCAGATCCGCATATCTTGGATCGTGGAGCTGAGCCTGATATCTTTCATCATTTTTGTCCAGTGCCGGCGGACGTACGTCTGCGGATCGTCTCCAGATATGTACCTGCTCATCACCGTATTTTTCAGCGGTTTTCGCTTTATTCAGTCCCTGAAGGGCGCCATAGTGGCGTTCGTTCAGTCGCCATGAATGATGGACCGGGATCCATACTAAATCCATCGCACTCAGAATGTGCCAGAGCGTACGGTTTGCCCGGGTCAGAACTGAAGTAAAAGCAACATCGAACGTGTACCCGTTTTTTTTCAGGATTTCTCCGGCCTTGTCTGCTTCTGCTTTTCCTTGATCCGTTAAATCAACATCTGTCCACCCGGTGAACCTGTTTTCAAGATTCCATTCGCTTTGACCATGTCGGGTCATGACCAGTTTAATCATGGGCAATCATTCACTCCTCTCAAATTTGAAAACAAACCGACACCTGTTACAGTATCGACGGCCTTGCTGATTTCTACACCAATCACTTGCGTCAAGCGGCATAAATAATGACGAATAAGTGATCGCTCACAATTGTTAATTATAGCATGCTTTTATTTATTTTACATTTTCATCTATTAAAACAATGTGAAAGTCTTGTGATTATTCTTTTTCTCATATTATAATGAGCATGCTCCGTAAAAAAAGCACTTGAAGATAAAAGACAAAAACATCAGGTATGGGGATAGGAACAATGAAAGACAATCAGGAAGACTTGATACATCAGGTTGTGGCTGTTTGTGTTCTTGCGGGTAAAATATTGCTCCAGAGCGGAGCGGAAACCTTTCGAGTCGAAGATACGATGAATCGGATTGCAAAAAACTTTTCCATTCCGGAAGCACAGAGTTTTGTCACGCCTACCGGAATTATTTTTTCAATAGAAGAAAATGATGTGACAAAGCTGGTTCGCATCAAAAATCGGGGGACGAATCTGCGAAAAGTGACGCAGGTCAACAGTCTGTCGAGGGAAATTGCGGCAGGAAAGATCGGTTTGTCGGAGGCTTACAGAAGGCTTAAAGAAATTGATCAATCGGTGTATACTTATGCGATCTGGCTTCAGATTCTCGCCGCCGCATTGGCGAGCAGTTGTTTTCTTCTTATGTTTCTCGGAAAATGGGAAGATATGTTACCGGCGTTTGTTGCCGGCGGAGCAGGACAGGCTGGAGCCATCTATTTTCATCGCCTGACAAAGATTAAATTTTTTTCCGAGTTTACGTCTTCTTTTCTGATCGGGCTGATCGCATTATTCTCGATAAAAACCGGCATCGGTATCGAGTTAAATAAGATAATCATTGGTTCAGTCATGCCGCTCGTACCCGGTGTGCCGATTACCAATGCGGTTCGCGATGTAATGGCGGGGGATCTTGTTTCCGGGATTTCAAAGAGTGCGGAGGCAGGATTAACGGCGTTTGCCATTGGAGCCGGTGTCGCCCTTGCATTAGCATTTAGTTGAAGGTGAAAATCTATGGATCTGTTTTTGATGCTGGCCGGGCAATCGATTGCCAGTTTTCTTGCGACATGCGCATTCGGCGTTATTTATAATATACCGCGCAAACCGCTTGCACAGGGTGGACTGATCGGGCTGATCGGCTGGCTGATTTATTTTATTCTCATGACCTGGCGGGGAAACGAAATCACAGCGACAATGGCTGCTTCGTTTATAATAGCAGTACTCAGCCAGATATTTGCCAGAATATATAAGAACCCTGTGATCGTTTACAGTGTTTCGGGAATTATTCCCCTTGTTCCCGGGGGATTAACGTACACGGTCATGAGCAGGGCGGTCATCGATCAGTACGATGCGGCCTTCCATTTAGCGGTAAAAGCTTTTGTTCTTTCCGGAGCTATTGCCATGGGCCTGATTTTTGCCGAGGTTATTTATCAGGTGATTTATCCTGTCATCAGCAGAAACCATTGCAGGAGACCCCGGAATGTCGGAAATCCCTCTGATCGGTAAGAAGTACCATTTTGTATTATTTTCGATCGGATGGGTGAAGGACTGTATTTTCACTGCTCTTTTTGATAGTATAACTAAAAAAGGGGTGAAAAGTTTGAAAATCATTTGTTTCGGTGACAGTGTGACACGTGGCATTACTTACGTACACGGGAGATTAAGAATAATCAAAGATAATTATCCTGCACTTCTGCAGCGCTTTTCAGGCGATGATGATGAAGTGATTAACAAGGGCGTTTTTAACGACAACTCCGATTTATTAGTAAAACGCCTTGACAAAGATGTGCTTCAACTTCACCCTGATCTTGTTCTAATCAACATCGGTGGCAATGACTGCAACTTTCGATGGGATCAGGTAGCGAAGCTTCCGGACGCCGAGCATGTTCCGATCGTTCCGCTTCAAAGGTATCTGTCCAACATCAAAGAATTGGTTGAACGAATCAGCTCGACGGGTGCGACACCTGTTGTGCTCAGTCTGCTGCCGCTTGATCCGGTCCGGTATTATCGCTCGCTGATGAAACACTACAGCCACTCGATCGGTCACTGGATTGGCTACTGCGGCGGTATCGAGCACTGGCACGGCATGTACAATCGTGCTCTTAAAGACCTTGTCGCAAGGATAGGCGCTGCAAGTCTGGATATTCGGTCGGCTTTCAAGAATAAAGGCTCTTTTTCTGAACTGATCAATGAAGACGGTCTTCACCCTTCGCCAAAAGGTTATCAGGCTCTTGCGGAGATAATTTACGCCGGTATGCCTGACCTGAAAAAATTAGCCAATAAAGCGCATGTGTCATGAAAAAACCGCCGTTCCAGGCGATTTTTTTTTGAAGTGTAAAGAAACGATCAGCGTTTATTTTTTTCCTGTAATGCCGATTTTAATGCATCAGCCAGGCTCGAACCGAGGGACTCATTTTGATTGTTGATTTTATCGATCAGCCGGCGTGTTTCGCGTTTATCGGCTTTCTTTTTTGACGGATCTGCCTTTTCAACGATCGCGCAGGTCCGGCACTGGAAATAGACCCCCGCTTTTCCATGGTGAATTTCCATCCGTTTATGGCAGTGCGGGCATCTCCGGTTAGACAGTTTCGGATCTTTTCGCTTCCGGTATCTGCATGATCGGTTGACACAGACAAGTACCCGGCCGCCGTCCCTGTCTCTGACTTCTTTCATCAATGATCCGCATTCGGGGCATTTAGTACCCGTGAGGTTTTGCATTTTATAGGACTGATCGCTTTCTTTAACCTCCTGAACCAGGAGTACCGTTTGCTTACGGATGTTAGCCAGAAATTTCTCCGGATTGCCTTTACCCCTTGCGATATCTTCGAGCTGCCCCTCCCATTCTGCCGTCAGTTCCGGTGATTTCAGATCATGATTGACAAGCTTTATCAGCTGCTTTCCCTTCCCGGTCGGGTGGAGGCGCCCTCCGGCAGTTCGTTCAACGGTTTCGGATTGAATTAACCGCTCAATGATATCGGCACGTGTCGCCGGAGTACCGAGACCATACTTTTCCATCCTGGTCAGAAGGTCGGCTTCTGAAAGCCGTGCGGGCGGTTCCGTCATTTTCTGATGCAATTCTGCTTTCTCAATCGTCAGCGACTGACCCTGTTTGAGGGGCGGATTTAAGTCCGTAGATTCATCTTTATCTTCTCGAATCATTCGTGTAAAACCTGGTTCGATTTCTACCGTATCCCGGAGGACAATGGTTTCTCCGGCGACTTTTAAGATAGCGCGAACAACCTTGTACTCGTGTTCCGGATAAAAGAGGGTCAGGAACCGCCTTGCAATCAGATCAAAAAGATGACGCTCGTCGACGTTCAGTTCGCTGATTGCAACCGGTTGTTCAGTCGGTATCAGCGCATGATGGTCAGTCACCTTTGAGTCGTTAAATACGCCGCCTGCAAGGACACGGCCCTTTTGCCTGTGAAGTATCGGTCGTGTTTCCTCTCCATAGACGGAAGAAACAGCTTTCAAACGGTCCACCATCGTATCGGCGATATCTTTTGTCAGATAACGCGAGTCGGTACGGGGGTAGGTCACAATCTTATGCCGTTCATAAAGTGCCTGCAGGACATTAAGAGTTTTCTTTGCGGAAAAACCGAGACGTTTATTAGCTTCCCGCTGCAGTTCCGTTAAATCGTAGGGCAGAGGTTGCCGCTCTTTTTTAGTTCTGGTCTCAAGCTTTTTAATGATCGCCTGTCGGTTTTTCACTTTCTGTACAATCGCTTCAGCGTCCTGTTGGTTAAAAATCCTGGATTGGTTACCGTGCTGCCAAACGGCCGTATAAGAACCGACCTGTACATCGATCGTCCAATAGGGTTCCGGCTGGAATGATTGGATGGCCTGCTCCCGTTCAAGAATCATTGCAAGTGTTGGTGTCTGAACACGGCCGGCGGAAAGCGAGTCATTGTATTTCGTTGTCAGAGCCCGTGAAATATTCAGACCAATCAGCCAGTCCGCCACGGAGCGGCAGACGGCAGATCGATAGAGTTTATCATATTCCCGGGCCGGTTTCAGTTGTTTAAAACCTTCGCGGATCGCGCGGTCTGTCTGAGAAGAGATCCAAAGCCTTTTAATGGGTTTTTTCCAGTTGATTTTTTCAATGATCCAGCGAGCAACGAGCTCGCCTTCGCGCCCGGCGTCCGTCGCGATAACGAACTCGCTCAGATCCTTCCGTCTGGCGAGCCTGCGAATAGCTTGAAATTGCGCACCCGTCTGTTTAATTGGTTTAATTTCCATTTTATCGGGAATGATCGGCAGGTCCTCCATTCGCCACGTTTTAAAGCGGTTATCATAATCCTCGGGCATCTTCAATTCCAGAAGATGTCCGAGTGCCCAGGTGACGACGTACCGATTCCCTTCGATATAATTTTTGTTTTTGTTCGTGCAGCCCAGTACCCGGGCAATTTCTCTCGCAACACTGGGCTTTTCAGCTAAAACAAGTGTTTTTGTCATCTCATACTCCCTTTCTGTTCCCTTCAAAAAGTGTAACAATCAGTCCCACATGTGTAAAGGCAGCGGCCTTGATTTCACTTGATCATTATAAAACAGCTTCATTCAATTTTCTTTGCGTATTTTTTGGACAGACTTAGATACGTAGGGCGACACCATCAATTCTGTAAAGTTTTTCATGATCGAACCGAAGGAGAATGAAAACGATGAGCCTGGATATGAAAAAAGTTCTGAAACGCTTAGCCGATGCGGATCAGATGATCAACTTTCAGGAGCCACCCCATCTGACTGAAGACCAGAAAAGTTATTTAAATTACTATGGATTCCGCCTGCGAAAGGTCACTTATTCTTCCGGGAAAATGACAGTCAATGGAATTCGGATTATGGTACAGATGTTTTCACCAGAATCCTGCACCGGGACCGTTATCCTCATTCACGGATATCTTGATCATGTTGGTATTTTAAAAAATATGATCGAGTTTCTGACAGACCACAAATTTCGGGTAATCGGTTATGATTTGCAGGGCCATGGTCTTTCAGAAGGTGAGAAGGCTTCAGTCAAAAACTTTTCGGAATACGTAACGACTCTTGAATCTCTGATGAAAAGGATCAGGGAAGAAATATCCGGACCGGTTTACGGTATCGGTCACAGTACGGGCGGAGCGATATTAATCGATTATCTTTTAAAGCACAAAGAGAATTCGCCTGATAAAGTCGTTTTAATCGCGCCGCTTGTCCGGTCGCACCTGTGGCAAATATCTAAAGCTGGCGTTTATTTTTTAAGATTGTTCCCTTTTGTTAAGCAGATCCGCCGAAATTACTACCCCAATTCATCCGATAAACAATTCCTTTCGTTTTTAAAGAAAGATCCGCTGCAGTTTCATTACATTCCGTTAGATTGGCTTCAGTCGCTCATCCTGTGGAACAGAGAGATAAAAGCATACAAACCGACGGATACGGAAACATTGATCATCCAGGGAACCAAAGACATGACTGTGGAGTGGAACTATAATATCCAATTCATCAAAGATAAATTTTTACATGTACAGATCGAGCTGATCCGCGGTGGAAAACATCAGCTGCTTAATGAAAAGCCTGAGATTCGCGAGCATGTTTTTCAAAAAATCGCAGCATTTCTGACACGATAAAAATGAATAAAGCATGCCTGAAGGAGATCATCCACGGATTTAACCAAAAAACAGGGTAGAAAAAAGTTGAAAAAAAGTGAAACAAGTGCTTCAAATTTTGACCTTTTTTGATCAAAGAGTTATAATACTTATGTAAGAGATGGGAATACAAAAAAGCCATCGCAACAAACTAACCCTGTACAACATTCAAGGAGGAATGCTTTATGGCAAATCTGTATCCAAGCAAAAAAGATCGTGACGGGTTCTTTGATTTCCTGCCTTCCTGGTTTGATGAATGGGGACACAATTTCTTCCGTAACACGAGCGTCCAGCCATTCGCAGCGGATGTTCAGGAAAAAGACAATGAATATGTTGTAAAAATTGATCTTCCGGGATGTACTAAAGAAAATATTCACCTTGATTTTAATCAGGGCGTACTGACTGTCGATGCTTCCCGGGAACAGGAAACAAACGAGAAGGCTGAAGACGGCAGCTTTATCCGCAGGGAGCGGTCATCCGGTTCATACAGGCGGAGGTTTGCTTTCGACGGAGTTGTCGAAGAGGGGATCAGGGCGTCTTTCGAGAATGGTGTTCTGACGGTCACACTTCCTAAAAATGAAGAGAACAAAAAGCAAAGCAAACAGATAACCATTGACTGATCTGAAAAACAAATCGGTATAAACCTGAGCGGGAACCGTGATTAAGCGGTTCTCCTTTTTTACACAGGCCGCCAATTTGAGAAAACCCCGCATTTTATTGCCCATGTCAGTCATTTGGTATTTACGAATTAAAATAAATTTTATATAATAATCTCATTGAAATGGAAAACAAAGGGAGGTAAGTGTCATGAAAAACTTTGATCATATTGCTGGATTAACCCATCTCCTCGCAATTGAATCTCAGGCACTTATCTCTTTTTCCCGGCACAGCTGCGAGTAATCAGACAGATTGCGTTTTCTGTCGGATCTGATTTGCAGACGAACAGGCCGCAGGGAAAAGAACATAAGTTCTTCCTGCGGCTTTTTTACGTCTCAAAAAGGTGTTTTTCGTCAGGATTCAGGAGGATGTATCGTGCGAATTTTTGCTGATTTGTGGTGGTTTTTTAAACAGGAAAAATGGAAGTATCTTTTCGGAATTGTCTTTCTTATGCTGTCCAGTTTTATTAACCTGATTCCTCCTTACGTTGTCGGAATCATCGTCGATGACATTCGCAATCAGGCTCTCAATCCTGTGCTTTTAGCAAAATGGATACTGTTTCTGATCGTTATCGGTATCATTTACTACTGGACCGGTTATTTATGGAGACAGCTGATTTTCGGTTCTTCCATATTACTTGCCCGGCAGCTGAGAAACGATCTGTTCAGGCACTTTACTAAACTGTCGCCTGACTTCTACCAGAAGCGGCGGATCGGTGATCTGATGGCTCATTCGACCAATGATATCAATGCGGTTCAGAATGCGGCAGGAGAGGGAATTCTGACCCTTGTTGATTCAATGACCATGGGGGGAATGGTCATTATCACCATGTCGGTTCTGATCAACTGGAAGTTGACACTGATCGCACTTTTGCCGATGCCGGTCATGGCCGGGCTGACGATGTACTATGGATCATTGCTGCACAGAAGGTTTGGTAAAGCTCAGGCCGCTTTTTCCGATCTTAATGATAAAGTGCAGGAAAATATTTCGGGTGTCCGGGTAATAAAGGCTTTTGGCGAGGAAGAGGCTCAGATTAACACGTTCAGAGAAGCCTCAGGAGACGTCGTCAATAAAAATATGGCCGTTGCAAAAGTAGAAGCGCTGTTTGATCCGACCATCACATTTATTGTCGCGTTCTGCTTCTTTCTGGCGTTAATATTCGGCGCAAAGTATGTGGTTGAAGGCTCACTGACCATCGGCAGGCTGACCAGTTTTACGCTCTAACTCGGGCAACTTGTCTGGCCGATGCTTGCTTTTGGTTTTCTTTTTAATACAGTTGAACGCGGAAGTGCTTCTTACGACAGGATTAAGGCCCTTTTGGCAGTCAAACCGGAAATCGTCGATAAGAAAGATGCTTCTTCGGAAGTGCCTTCCGGGGATATCCACTATGCCATTCCGGCGTTCTCATATCCGGGCACTGATGTTAACGTCCTGAAATCGATTGATTTTACGGTCAGGCGGGGCCAGACACTCGGTATCGTCGGGAAAACGGGAGCGGGAAAAACAACTCTGCTCAGACTCTTACTTCGTGAATTCGACCTGCAGGAAGGCCGGATTGAAATTGGCGGCAAGCCGATCGATCATCTGACGCTGGAAGCTTTAAGAAGCGCAATCGGTTATGTCCCTCAGGATCATATCCTGTTCTCAGCGACAATAGCCGAGAATATCGCATTTGCCAGGACAGACGCCTCCCGTGAAGAAATTGAATGGGCAGCTAAACTGGCGAATATTCATGAAGATATTTTAAACTTTAAGGATGGTTATGAAACGGTGGTCGGCGAACGAGGCGTGACTCTGTCCGGCGGGCAAAAGCAGCGTATATCTATTGCAAGAGCACTGCTCGCGGATCCAGAGATTCTGATTTTTGATGATTCGCTTTCTGCAGTCGACGCAAGAACTGAGGTAGCCATTCTTCAGGCGCTGAGGAAAGAGCGGCGCAATAAAACAACCCTCATCTCAGCGCACAGGCTGAGTGCGGTTGAACATGCCGATCTGATCCTCGTTCTTGATGAAGGCAGAATCATTGAACGGGGAACGCACGCCGAACTGTTAAAGAACGAAGGATGGTATGCGGAGATGTACGCGCATCAGCAACTGGAATCTCTCGTTTCGGAAGGGGGCCAATCATCGTGAATGAGGAAAATTTTCAGGTTAAGGAACATCTGTCCGTTAACCATGTGATGAAACGGTTGATGGCTTATCTTAAGGATCATAAGAAAAGTCTGACGCTCGCATTTACTCTTCTGATTATCGCAACAGCGGCCGATGTTCTCGGACCGATCGTCATGAAAGTTTTTATTGACGGCTATCTGACGCCGCGCTATTTTCCGGTGCTGCCTCTTGTCCTTTTAGCCGCCGCTTTTCTCGGACTGTACATTATCTCCGCACTGTTTCATTACCTGCAGATGCTTCTTTTCCAAAAAATAGCCTTGATGGTCATTCAAACTATGCGTGTTGAAGTATTCAGCAAGGTGCAGCATCTCGGACTGACCTTTTTCGATCAGACACCGGGGGGGAGCCTTGTTTCCCGGATAACGAATGATACGGAGGCAATCAAGGACCTTTATGTCAGTGTGCTGTCGACATGGGTCAGTAGCGGAGTAATGATGATCGGTATTTTTACCGGCATGTTCTTCCTCGATGTAAAACTGGCACTCATTTGCCTGATACTTATGCCGTTTATCCTTGGCCTGATGTGGGGATACCGGAAACTGAGTTCAAAGGTTTATCGGATCACGCGTACGAAGTTGAGCCAGCTGAATGCCAAACTGAACGAGTCACTTCAGGGAATGGCGATCATTCAAGCCTTGCGTCAGGAGAGAAGAATACGCAGGGAATTCGGCAAAATCAACGAAGAACATAAAACCGCCATGATTCAGAATGTCCGTTTGAACAGTCTGATGCTCAGATCTGCTGTTTATTCTGTTTATCTGCTCGGATTGATCATTATTCTTAGTTTCTTTGGGATCCAGTCGTTTGGGGGAGCGGTACAGTTAGGCGTGCTCTACGCTTTTGTCAACTATCTGGACCGGTTCTTTGACCCTATTAATCAAATTATGCAGCAGCTGACCTTTTTTCAGCAGGCAACGGTTTCTGCTGAACGCGTTTTCGGATTGCTGGATGATAAGAGAATGGCTCCTGTTCAGGAGGGACAATCATCACCATCTGTTACAGAAGGCAAAGTCGAGTTCAGAAACGTGACGTTCTCATATGATGGGAAAACGGATATTTTGAAGAATATCTCGTTTGTGGCGCATCCAGGGGAGACAGTAGCGCTGGTCGGACACACGGGCAGCGGGAAAAGTTCCATTATCAATCTGCTGATGCGTTTTTACCCTGTTAATCGCGGCGGAATTTACATTGATGGCGAACCGCTCAAAGCTTTCTCTGATAAAGAACTGAGAGCAAAGATCGGTCTTGTACTTCAGGATTCTTTTATGTTTGTTGGCAGTGTCGCCGATAACATCCGGTTGAGCAAAAAGCAGATTACAGATGACGAGGTTAAGGAAGCGGCGGAATTTGTCCAGGCTGACCGGTTTATCGAAAAGCTCCCGGATCAGTACGAGGAACCTGTCGGCGAAAGGGGGGCGACTTTTTCCAGCGGTCAGCGTCAGTTGCTCTCTTTTGCCCGCACGATGGCACTGCACCCTAAGATACTCGTTCTTGATGAGGCGACAGCGAGTGTCGATACAGAAACGGAAGAGGCTATTCAGGACGCATTGAAAAAAATGCGCAGCGGCCGGACAACGATTGCGATTGCTCATCGTCTGTCAACGATTCAGGATGCCGATCAGATTCTTGTATTGCATCGCGGGGAAATTGTCGAACGTGGCACGCATCAGTCTCTCCTGAAGGCAAAGGGTTTGTATTACAAAATGTATCAGCTGCAGCATGGCAGGGGATTGATGGATCGAACAGTTGTAAAGTAATTTTCTTATCTCCGTTTCATAATGAGCGGGGAAAAAGCTGTCCAGTTTTTAAGAGGTGAACTGCTCCCCCTGAGTTGGACGGCTTTTTAATTTATTATGTGAAAGCTTCCAGCCTTACTCAATAGACGGAAAATGACATATAATAGACTATGATCAGTCATGCGAGAAATAAAGTAAGAGGTGGTTCTAATATGGCGAAACAAATTGTATCGATTAAGCTTCCGATGAGTACAATGAGCGCCGTGACTCTTAAACGGACTTTGCGTATTTATGAGTCGATTAGAAGGAGCCGCAGTACCGCTTATTTTTCGGTGAATGGAAAAACTTTTTCTATCAATAATCTGCCGGAAACGATTTCATTTCTTACCACGATTAACACTAAGGAAATACTGCTTGTCATAGAGGGCGAAGATGCTGAAAACATCTACGATCAGATTTTGGAGTCGATTGAGCTGTCAAAAGAAAATGCCCGGGAAAATCCGGGGTTGCACCGGCAGGATTCCCGATTATAAGTGAAAGGAATTAAAAAGTGTCCAATGACTGTGTTCAGCAATCATTGGACACTTTTTCGCACTGACAGGCCAGATTATTTTTCAGGTGAGTCATGGTCCGGAATGCGGACCAAATGGTATCGGTCAGGATCATGATTGTCGCGTTTGTGATCGACTGCTTTCATTCTCCTCACTGTGTTGATCATGAAGCGTGGATGACTGGTTCTGGCTGCTTTCCAATCCGTTTTTTTCTGAAAAAACCATTTGCGGCCGGTTTGTCGCAAGATCGACGCCTTCTTCACTGAGAATATCGAGAATGGCTAAATTAAATCTCTCCTTAATTTTCAGCCATTCGTCAAGGTCAGTCGTCCGGGTAAAGCATTGGATCATTAAGTTAATGCTCGATGATGACAGCTTATCAAAATAAACGAGTATCCCTTGAGGATCAACGTCTTCTCTCCCTGACAACAACCGGCGAATACGGTCGGTACAGGAAGATAGCCGGTTGCCCGGTGTCTGTACATCAAGCTCAATGTTCAGGGAGAACCGTCTTTTTTCCATTTTAGACAAATTGGTAATCGGCTGATTGGCGAGTGTTGAGTTGGGAACAGTGATCAAAGCCTGTTCCACGGTTCGGATGCGTGTCGATCGAAAGTTAATATCTTCCACAACTCCCTCAATCGATCCGCTCTGTATAAAATCGCCGATTGTAAATGGGGTGTCTGTAATAATCACAAAGCCACCGAACAGATTCGCCAATGTGTCTTTCGCGGCCATGGCCACGGCCAGACCGCCAATACCTAATCCTGTGATAATGCCCGTAACATGATAATTCCATTGATCGAGAATCATGGAGATCGTCAGCACAGTAACAATAAATTTAATAATTTTTGAGAGAAAGGGTATGACGATTTCATTAAACTTCACATCCAGGTGGCTGCCCACCCGGTTAAAAAACAGCCCGATCGCATCAGAAAAAATATAAAAACCCCAGCCCAGCACAAAAATACTTCCTGATTTGAAAAAGAGCGTGACTGTTTTTTCCCAGTTATCTGGGAGAGGCAAGTAAGTAAGCGATAAATAAATCCCCGTAATCAGTAATAGAAAAGAGACAGGTTTGCGAAAAGCGACAAAAAGCGCCTCGTCGATGTTGCTGTTGTTCAGCCTGGACAGCTTAGTGACAAGTTTCAGAAAGTAGCGGCTAAACAGTTTGCGTATGATAAAAAAGATAATGAAAATGCCGAGAGCGATTAATCCGTTCATCCACGTGACATTCATAATCCATTCAAAGTTGTTCAGCATTAATGTTATTCACTCCGGGAATGAGAAAGTTTTATTTTAATCATAGCATGTAATCTCATCTTTCGCATGTCTCTTTTTTGGGACTTCAGATTGTGCAGGAGTGATCAGGGGTCCCAGGAAAAAACGATTCGAATGATTGATAAATGTATTGAAAAAGGTATCAGCTTTTTTGCGGAGATTGAATCGAGCATGAGTCAGGTATTTAATTTTTTTAATTGTATCTTTTCCTGAAGAAGAGTAAAATCGATCAGGGAAAATAAATGTACGGGTAAAGGTCTTTTGACCAATTAAAATGCCAGACAGATTGAAACTTCCAGGGAGTACAAACGTATTTATGTTATACAGGAAAAGGAGTGACTTTTTTTATGGTCAAAAATTATGACCTGGTCCTATTAGGAGGTGGCACTGGCGGTTACGTCGCGGCGATCCGTGCCAGCCAGCTCGGACTGAAAACGGCGATCGTTGAAAAAGAGCGATTAGGCGGGACCTGTTTGCATAAAGGCTGTATTCCGACGAAAGCGCTGCTTCGAAGTGCGGAGGTCTATGCCACTGTCAAAGAAAGTGAAACGTATGGTATCGAGGTACCGGAGGCGGTACTTCATTTTCAAAACATTCAGGAGCGGAAACAAAATATTGTTGAAAAACTTCATCAAGGAATTCGGCAATTGATGAAAAAAGGGAAAATCGATGTTTTTAACGGATTCGGAAGGATCCTTGGCCCATCAATTTTTTCTCCTCTTCCTGGGTCGATTTCGGTTGAATACGGGGATGATCGGGAAAATGATATTCTGACATCGAAAAATGTGTTAATCGCAACCGGTTCAAGACCGCGCTCGCTAAATGGACTGCCAATCGATGGTAATCAGGTGCTCACATCGGACGAGGCGCTGAACCTTCAGGAATGCCCAAAATCAATTTTGATCGTCGGCGGCGGTGTCATCGGTGCCGAATGGGCGTCTATGCTGGCGGATTTCGGGGCGAAAGTGATCATAGTCGAATACAGTGAACGAATCGTTCCGACAGAAGACCGGGCTATTTCTCAGGCAATGGCCCGAAGTCTGAAAAAACGAGGAATCGATATCTATACGAACGCAAAAGTTATCCCTGAAACATTGAAGAAAAGTGAAGACATTTCCATCGATGCGGAAATAAACGGAAGTATTCAAACGTTTTCAGCGGAGAAAATGCTGGTTTCTGTCGGCAGACTGCCGAATACCGAAGACATCGGACTGGCAAATACGTCGATCGAAACGGTCAATGGCTATATTCAAACAAACAGCTATGGTCAGACAAAAGAATCTCATATTTATGCGATCGGTGATGTCATCGGTGGACTGCAACTCGCGCATGTGGCGGCACGTGAAGGCATTAAAGCGGTTGAACATCTTGCCGGTCTTCCCGTAGAACCGCTTGATCCGGCACTGGTTCCGCGCTGCATCTATACACGGCCTGAAGGCGCGTCAATCGGCATGACGGAAGCGGAAGCGAAAAAGGAACATCAGGTAAAAATCGGCAAGGTACCATTTGGAGCGATCGGAAAGGCTCTTGTTTACGGTGAGCCTGAAGGCTTTGCGAAAATCATTGCTGACAAACAGACAAATGATATTCTCGGTGTTCATCTCTTTGGTCCGCATGCAACCGATTTGATTAGCGAAGCCGCACTTGCCCGCGTGCTTGATGCAACGCCATGGGAAGTCGCGGAAACGATTCATCCGCATCCTACTCTGACCGAAGTAATGGGAGAAGCGGCTCTGGCCGTTGACGGGAAGGCGATCCATATATGATGAAAGTGAACAGGGAGGAAAAAATAATGGAAAATCGTCATCAAGCCCTTGGGTTTTCTGATCAGGATGTCTTAAAAATGTACGAAATCATGTTGACAGCACGACGAATTGACGAACGCCTCTGGCTTCTCAACCGGGCGGGTAAAATTCCGTTTGTCGTATCCTGTCAGGGACAGGAGGCAGCTCAAGTCGGTGCAGCTTTCGCGTTGAACCGTGAAAAAGATTACGTGGCGCCCTATTACCGGGATTTTGGTCTCGTGCTTGCCTGGGGCATGACGGTACGGGAGATGATGCTTAACAATTTTGCCAAAGCTGAGGATCCGAATTCCGGCGGACGGCAGATGCCCGGGCATTTCGGATACAGAAAGCTGAGGATGCTCACCCACTCATCACCAGTAACGACACAAAATCCACACGCTGTTGGCATTGCTTTGGCGGCTAAATTACGCGGCGATGACATTGTCAGCTTTGTAACATTTGGCGAAGGTTCATCCAATCAGGGCGACTTTCATGAAGCCGCCAATTTTGCCGGGGTGCATAAATTACCGGTCATTTTCATGTGTGAAAACAATCATTATGCGATTTCAGTTTCCCTGAAGCAGCAGTTTGCCTGCGATCACATTTCCGACCGGGCCAAAGGATATGGTATGTTCGGTAAGACGTTTGACGGAAATGACCCGCTTGCAGCTTATGAAGCGGTAAAAGAAGCCGCCGATCGGGCACATCGCGGAGAAGGTCCTTCTCTTCTTGAAGCAGACTGCTACCGGCTGACCCCTCATACAAGCGATGATAACGATATGACTTACCGGACGAAAGAAGAAGTAGCGACTGCAAAGAAGCATGACGGGGTTATGACGTTTGCCGATTATTTACGCAGCCTCGGCATACTGACTGAAGAAAAAGAGAAAGAAATGGAAGAGCGGATTCGCAAAGACATTGACGAATCAACCGATTATGCCGAAAAGGCAGCTTTTGCCGATCCGGAGTCCGTTTTTCGCTATGTCTACGAGGAAAAGGACTAAGGGGGAATAGATCATGGCAGTGATATCCTATATAGAAGCGATAACCCAGGCGTTAAAAGAAGAAATGGAACGCGACGAAAATGTGTTTATTATGGGAGAAGATGTTGGAAAACGTGGCGGTGTGTTTCAGGCAACGAAGGGTTTATATGAAGAGTTTGGACAAAAACGGGTGATTGACACTCCGCTTGCTGAATCAGCAATTGTCGGAGTCGGCATTGGCGCTGCGATGTACGGGATGAGACCGGTTGCCGAAATGCAGTTTGCCGACTTCATGCTTCCGGCGACCAATCAGATCATTTCTGAAGCAGCCAAAACGCGATACCGATCCAATAACGACTGGTCCGTACCGCTGACGATTCGTGCACCTTATGGCGGCGGCGTTCATGGCGGGTTATACCACTCTCAATCGATGGAAGCGATCTTCGCCAATGTTCCCGGACTTAAGATTGTCATGCCGTCGACGCCATATGACGTTAAAGGTTTACTAAAGGCGTCGATTCGTGATCCTGATCCGGTGATCTTTTTTGAGCATAAACGGGCTTATCGGTTGATCAAAGGCGAAGTGCCCGATGAAGAATACGTTCTGCCGATCGGCAAAGCGGATGTGAAACGGGAAGGAGAAGACGTGACGGTGATCACTTATGGTCTTGCCGTTCACTTTGCCCTGCAGGCGGCGGAAAAACTGGCTGCAGAAGGTATTTCGACGCATGTTCTGGATCTTCAGACCGTTTATCCGCTCGATAAAGAAACGGTTATTGAAGCTGCGCGAAAGACAGGAAAAGTCCTGCTTGTCACAGAAGATACGAAAGAAGGCAGCGTCATCAGCGAGGTGGCGGCAACGATTGCCGAAAACTGTTTGTTCGATTTAGATGCGCCGATCAGGCGTCTGGCAGCACCGGATGTACCGCCGATGCCTTATGCGGCTCCATTGGAGAAAACCTGCATGCTTCAGCCGGATCAGGTAGAACATGCGATCCGTGAGTTAGCTGAATTTTGAATGGAGGAGGCGGAAGAATGAGTATCGAAAAAATGGCAATGCCTCAATTGGGAGAAAGTGTAACAGAAGGAACAATCAGCCAGTGGCTTGTCGCAGTGGGTGATACAGTCAATAAATATGATCCAATTGCCGAGGTGACAACGGATAAGGTCAATGCGGAAGTTCCATCCAGTTTTTCAGGCAGGATTACGGCTCTCCTTGTCCAGGAAGGCGATACGCTGCCGGTTGGCGAACCGATTTGTTCCATCGAAGTAGAGGGTGCAGACAGGGAAAGTGTGAAAACGGAGGATCCGCTGAAAAAAGAAAAACTTTCTTCCGGCGTACAGGACGATCGTGATCAGTCGATGAAAAAGCGTTATTCACCGGCTGTCCTGCGTCTTGCTCAGGAAAATGATATTGACCTTGAACAATTGACCGGTTCAGGAAGAAGCGGACGGATTACCCGAAAAGACGTACAGAATTATATTGATTCCGTGCAAAGTACAAAGAGTGAAAATGAGGTTCCCGCGAATAAAGAAGCTGAGGACCAGGGACAACCAGGGCGGCTGACTGGCGCAGCCTGCTTCTCGGAAGCAGTCGCTCAGGCGGCCGGAAAAACGGGAACGGGACAATCTTCCCGAACTGAAGCTGGAGATGTTGATGTACCCCTCACCGGAGTCCGGCGAGCAATCGCGAGCAACATGCTGCGAAGCAAGCACGAAATCCCTCATGCCTGGACAATGGTTGAAGTGGATGTAACCAGCCTGGTTAATTACAGAAATCAAATCAAGAAAGACTTCCAGCAAAAAGAAGGAACGAAGCTGACCTATCTGCCGTTTTTTATCAAGGCGATCGTTACAGCTCTTAAGGACTTTCCGCGGATGAACAGCACATGGGCCGGAGACAGGATCATTGAAAAGAAAGCGGTGAATATTTCACTTGCCGTCTCTTCAGAAGACGCTCTATATGTGCCGGTGATCAGAAATGCCGATGAAAAGAGTATAAAGGGTATCGCTATTGCGGTAGACGAGCTGGCAAAGAAAGTACGCAACAACCGCCTGTCTCCCGACGATATGCATGGGGGAACTTTTACGGTGAACAACACCGGCTCTTTCGGCTCGATTCAGTCACAGCCCATCATTAACTACCCACAGGCCGCGATTTTGTCTGTTGAATCGATCGTCAAGCGCCCGGTCGTTGTCAATAACATGATTGCGATCCGTGATATGGTCAATCTCTGTATCTCGATTGATCACCGCGTGCTGGATGGCTGGATCACCGGTCGTTTTCTTGCCCGTGTGAAAGAGCTGCTGGAGAACATCTCCCCGGATAACACACCGATTTATTAAAATGAATCGGCTTACCTTGTTTTTGTATCTATCAATACTCGTTTTGGTAACAATCAGGCTGTACCACGTGGATTATCCAACCCTCATCCTTATGCTGCTGCATAAGAACGAGGGTTTTTGCTTTTTATAAAGGAGTAAATACTGCATGCCGTACGCGAATGGGGAGCGGCATCCAGGGCTGTTGTGATTTACGATTCATTATTCATCAGCAAATGTTTCGTGATAGCGACAAACTTTTTCGCTGCGGGAGAAGGATGAATCTGGATGGCCAGTCCTAACGTCCGGAAACTGTCCGTTTCCAAAGGTATCGCTTTTAATGGTGACAACGTTTGAGGCAGGACCATCTCCGGCAATATACTGATTCCCAGATGATGCCTGATCATGGCAAGAATCGCAGTCTCTTCTAACAATTCGAAACGGATCTTCGGTTGAATATGATTTTCTGTAAAAATACGCTTGACTTCATGATTTCCCCCGAAAGCCGGCATGATAAACGGTTCCTGTTCGATCTGTTTTAATGAAACGACAGATTGATGATACAAACTGCTGCTATTCGAAACGACACATAGCATGCGATCTTTTTTCAAAGGAACAATATGGAGAGGAGATGAACCATAGACATTTATAAAACCACAATCCAATTTTCCATTCAGGATTCCCTGTTCGATATCGGCATAATTACCTTCTCGCAACTCGATCTGAATATGAGGATATTTCTGTTCCATGATTTGGATGATTTGCGGAAGCCAATGCTTCGAAACACTCGTAAAAACACCTGCCCGGACTGTTCCTCTCGTCAGGCCGAGAATGCCTGCTGCTTCCTGGCGAACTTTTTCATGGTCATACAAAACCTGTCTTATCGACGGGAGCAGCGTCTCCCCTTCCCGGGTCAGCTCGATAGCGGAGCGGTTTCTGAAGATCAGACGAAATCCGAATTCAGACTCCAGACTTGTAATCGCATGGCTTACCGCTGATTGAGTCAGCCCCAGGGCATCAGCGGCTTTAGTGAAGCTCTTCAGTTCAGCCACTTTTTGAAGAATTTCAAATTTAACCAAACTCATTGGCAGCAACACTCCGTTTACCATGAATCTATTTCATAATAAGAATTATAAACATTCATTTTATTTATGTAAATGGATGAATTATACTGAGTTTATCAGAATGAGATATTCGCAAGAATTTGCCGATGTCTTGAAAAATAATGGGGAGCAGTGGGGAAAGAAATGAGCCGGAGAAAAGCGGATATGATGCTGGTTATAGCCACGATGTTCTGGGGTTCGTCCTATCTATTCATGAAAATGGGCCTGCAGTCTGTTGAGCCTTTTAATTTAATTGCTCTGCGTTTTATCATCGCTTTTATCATTACCGGATGTCTTTTTTACAAGCGCCTCGTCCGAACGGATAGAAGAACGCTGTTATACGGATTTATCCTCGGCGTTAATTTGTTTTTTGTCTTTACAACGGTGACATTCGGTGTACGACTGACTTCCACATCAAATGCCGGTTTCCTGGTCAGTCTGACGGTGATCTTTGTCCCGATTCTCTCGTCTCTTCTTTTTCATAAAAAGCTGACTTTACAACTTGGGCTGGGTATTGGTCTTGCGCTGACCGGAATCGGACTGTTAACCCTGAAGACACATTTTGTCATCGGTACCGGTGACTTTTACTGCATTCTGTGTGCGTTATTCAATGCAATCTATTTTATTACTGCAAATAAACTTACAAGGAATTCCGACAGTATCGCTTTAGGTGTTTGGCAGCTTGGGTTTACAGGAGTTCTGAGCGGATTGTTTTCACTGTTCACTGAAACGACACGTCTGCCCGGAAATACAGAATCGTGGACAGCGGTTCTGGGACTTAGTCTGCTGTGCACTGCAGTCGGCTATATCATGCAGACTTCCGCTCAAAAATTTACAACATCAGAACATACGGGCCTTATTTTTACGCTGGAACCCGTGTTTTCCGCTTTATTTGCCTTTCTTTTTGCGGGTGAAAAACTTTCAGTGAAGGGGTACGTCGGGGCTGTCCTTGTTTTGCTCAGTGTCCTGATTGCAGTAAGCAAGTCCGGAAAGCTCCTGTTCCAATTACCCTTTCCATTTAAAAGATCCTCTATTAACCGAATGAAGAATTCTCTTGAAGTAAAATCTCCAAAAGGCAAACAGTCAATCAGCCGATGATCGCAAAAACAAGTGCGGAGAGAGAAGATAAAATAAGTGCCGCGACCATAAGATAGATAACGAATTTAAATAACTTTTCAGACAATGTGATAACTCCTTTAAAAATCGTTTAAGATCAAATAGAACTTCAGAACCTACCCTATTATAAACATCCAATTCACTGCTTTTCAACAGAGAGTTTGTCTGACTGTCCGGCTTTGTTATGATAGAATAAATGTTATCAGGAAAAAAATGACTTCGGTATCGATTCAATAGATATTTGAGACGAAATATAAGTTGCACAGGAACGGGTGGTCGTATTGGTAAATGAGGAAAGGCTGGTTAAGGAGTTTTTCGAACTGGCTAAGGTTGATTCGGAAACCGGGCATGAAGAGCAGATTTCTAATCACCTGAAGAAGAAATTCGAGGAGCTCGGTCTGGAGATTGCGGAAGACCAGGCAAAAGAAATAACGGGACACGCGGCAAACAATCTTGTATGCACATTGCCCGGGAATAGAGCAGGGACTCCGATTTATTTTGGTACACATATGGACACTGTCATTCCGGGCCGGAGTATCAAGCCTTCAATCCGTCACGGACGGATTGTTTCAGATGGAACAACCATTCTCGGTGCCGATGACAAGGCTGGCCTGTCGGCGATTATCGAAGCGCTTCGTATAGTTCAGGAGAACAATCTTCCTCATTCTGACGTGCAGGTGGTGGTTACGGTAGGTGAGGAATCCGGTCTATTGGGAGCAAAAGCGCTGGATACCCGGTTGATCACGGCAGAATATGGCTTTACGCTCGACAGCGATGGTCCGGTCGGCAATATTATTATTGCGGCACCGAATCAGACAAAAATGAAGGTCGGTATTTACGGAAAGACATCGCATGCAGGCATTTCCCCGGAGAAAGGAGTTTCAGCGATCACTATTGCTGCCAAATCGATCGCCAGGATGCCGCTTGGACGGATCGATAAAGATACGACGGCAAATATTGGCCGTTTCGAAGGCGGGCAGGCAACGAATATTGTCGCTGATTTTGCCTGTGTTCTTGCCGAGGCCCGATCCCTTGACCGTTCAAAACTTGAAGAACAAGTAAAAAGAATGACTGATGCGTTTGAGCGGACTGCTGAAGAGATGAATGGACGTGTCGATGTGGAGGCGACGTTTATGTATCCGGGCTATCGATTCAGTCCGGAAGATAAAATAGTCGAAGCAGCAAAAAGAGCAATTTTGGCGATCGGAAGGACACCTCAGCTCTTAAGCAGTGGCGGAGGAAGCGATGCAAACGTGATCAGCGGAAAAGGTGTCCCGACCATTAATTTAGGTATCGGCTATGAAAAAATCCACACGACAAAGGAAAATATACCGGTTGAGGAACTGGTTAAAGCAAGCGGTCTGGTCCTTTCTCTAATTCACCAGGCGGTAAAAAGTTGAACCCATCTTCGTTTATATCATTTTTATAAAGGGAAGGATTGGGATGGCAGGCAGCACTAAGAAAGCCCATATTATATTTCATATTGATATGAACAGCTTTTATGCATCAGTCGAAATAGCCCGTCACCCGGATTGGAAGGGGAAACCACTCGCTATCGCCGGAAGGCCGGAGGAACGTCACGGCATTGTGGTGACCAGCAGTTATGAAGCAAGAAAGATGGGGGTCAGAACGACGATGACCGTACAGGAAGCGCGGCGGAAGTGCCCTCAGCTTATTATTAAAGAGCCGGACTTTGTCTGTTACCGTTCGATTTCCGACCAGCTTTTTCAAATGCTTAAATCTTATACGCCGATTGTTGAAAAGGCTTCGATCGATGAAGGCTATATGGACGTGAGCGAACTTTACGGCAGCAGACATCCACTCGTCCTTGCTGAAGAGCTGCAGCACCGCATCTTAATTGAACTGCAACTCCCTTGCAGTATCGGTATAGCTCCAAACAAATTTCTCGCCAAAATGGCTTCGAACATGAAAAAGCCGATGGGGATAACGGTTCTTCGAAAAAGAGATCTTCCGGAAAAAATGTGGCCGCTGCCGATCGGCAAGATGCATGGAGTCGGTCCCAGGACGGCGAAACGTTTTAAGCGGATTGGTATTCATACAATCGGCGATCTGGCAAAAAGTGATATCCGGAAAATTTCCAGCGGTTTCGGACTTCCGGGCCGGAAATTGCACGAGAAAGCGAACGGATGGGACAATCGCAGCGTCGATCCTGAAGCCTGGGACCGCTATAAAAGTATCGGTCATTCGCTCACTCTGACGCGGGATACTCGATCCATTGAAACGATTCGCCGGACAATCGACCAGTTATCTGAAAAACTTGCAGCCAAATTGAAGCGTGAACATGTTGTCAGTTATGAGTTAACTGTCATGATTCGTTACCGGGACTGGCAAACGGTCACCAGGCATTTAACGACTGTACAGCCTCTGCACGAGAAAAAAGAAATCATGAACCATGCTCTGGAGCTGTTTCGCGCCCACTGGTCCGGAAAGTCCGTTCGGCTTCTCGGCGTGACACTGGCTGCTTTTCAGCCAGTTGCTGAATCGACGAAACAATTGGATTTATTTTCCTACAAACAGGACGCAAAAAATGAATCTCTGGTTAATATTATTGAGCAAATTAATGATAAATTCGGTAAGGATGCATTGCGTCCGGCCGCTCGTTTGCGTGATTTTCAAAAAAAGAAATATTAGTTTGTGTATTTGTCGATGAACTATTTATAGATTGTAAAAAAGGATGAATTAGAATGTTTTTTACTTTTTTAGGTACCGGAGCCGGATTACCGGCTAAAGAGAGAAACGTAACCTCTCTTTCCATCAGTTTTCCCGAGTATGATGGTAATCTCTGGCTGTTCGATTGCGGGGAAGGGACTCAGCGTCAAATTCTGTACTCTTCAGTCAAGTTAACAAAGCTGAAAGTTATTTTTATTACGCATCTTCATGGGGATCATATCTTCGGACTTCCCGGTATCCTCGGAAGCCGTTCTTTTCAAGGTGCAGAAAGCCCGCTGCTGTTGATCGGTCCGACTGGATTAAAAGAATACGTTGAGGTGTCTCTTCGCGTCTCCGGTACACATATACGTTATCCTCTCGCTGTTCGCGAACTTTCCGCAGCGGGCGGCGCTGCCTTCGAAGATGAGCATTTTACCGTTTCCGCCGAGCCACTGGATCATGGGATTTTAAGCTTTGGATACCGGATCACCGAAAAGGATTACCCGGGTGAATTGCTTGTTGATAAACTGAAACAGGCAGGGATCACTCCGGGCCCCATTTACAAACAGTTTAAAGAGAAATCTGAAGTGGTCCTTCCTGATGGACGTCGTCTTAAGACGGCATCTTTTGTCGGAGAAAAAAGGCAGGGACGCCGTATCACCATTATAGGTGATACGCGTCCCTGCGATACAGCTGTTGAACTGGCCGATCATGCTGATGTTCTGATTCATGAAGCTACATTCCAGGATCATTCACGGGCGCTCGCTTATGATTACCATCACTCCACTTCCGTTCAGGCCGCTGAAATTGCAAACAAGGCCTCAGCGGAAAAATTGATTCTGACCCATATCAGTTCAAGATACCAGAAGGACGATCAGACTCTTCTTCTTGAAGAAGCAAGACGTGTATTTCAGAATACGGAACTCGCAAATGACCTGTGGTCGTTTCATTTAAGACGCCAGCCGCGCTGATACTGCCTCGGTGCTTCAAGAGAGGAACCCGCACCCAGTTTTATAGCCGCCGTGAGGGGCCAGTACGGATTGCGCAAAAATTCGCGCCCGAGAAAAACAAGATCTGCTCGATTGTTATTCAGGATCTCTTCTGCCTGAAAAGGTTCCACGATCAGGCCAACAGCGCCGGTCATGATCCCGGATTCAGTCTTTATTTTTTCGGCGAAAGGAACCTGATAGCCTGGAAAAGCGTTGACAGGTACCGGCACATTCCCGCCTGAGCTGGCGTCGATCAGGTCAACTCCCTGACTCTTCATTTGTCTGGCATATTTAATGTGTATTCCTATATTAAGTCCTCCTTCAAGATAATCCGATCCGGAGATGCGCACGAAGAGAGGGCCATCCCAGACTTCCTTAACGGCTTCAACGACTTCAGACAACAGGCGGTACCGGTTTTCCTCCGTACCGCCGTATTCATCGGTTCTTTGATTGGAGAGCGGGGAGAGAAATTCATGAAGGAGATAACCGTGTGCCGCGTGGAGCTCGATCACATCGAATCCCGCGGCTTTAGCTCGGCGGGCGCCTTCTTTAAATGCTGAAACGACTTTGTTGATCTCCTCTTTATTCATTTCCTCAGGAACTTTATAGTGTTCATCAAATCGAATAGGAGACGGCCCGAAGATGGTACCCTCCAATTGGGCTTTTCTGCCGGCATGAGAGAGCTGGATACCTATTTTGCTTCCATAGCGGTGATTTAACTGGACAAGTTTGCTTAATCCGGGAAGCTGATCGTCGCTCCAAATACCGAGGTCCTGTTCTGAAATTCTTCCCTCCGGAAGAATGGCCGTCGCTTCAAGAAAAACAAGACCAGCTCCGCCAATTGCCCGGCTGGTATAGTGGATCGTGTGCCAGTCAATAACCTTTCCGTCTCCATTTTCGGATGAGTACATACACATTGGTGACATGACAATCCGATTCTTTAAAGTAAGATTCTTTATATTTATCGGTTGAAACAGTTTGCTTTCCATTCTGTTTTTATACCTCCCAGTAATGATTGAAGATGCCATTCATTAATTTTGGCAGGTGTGTCCTTAATATGCAAAGAAAAAAGCTTGAAACAGAAAGAGGCTTCCCGATAGGGAAGCCTCTTTAACAAAACTGATCATTTACTTAAAGAAGCAGATTACTTTGCTTCTGCTTTACCGTATTCAAATGATACTTCTGTTTCACCATAACCATAAGCACCGTGTTCGCTAATATCAAGACCGGCCTTTTCAGCATCAGCAGAAACGCGGAGTCCCAAAGTGGCTTTCATGATGCCAAGTACAACGAGAGATGCAATGGTTACGAAAGCAAATGCCGCAAGAACACCTAACGCCTGAACACCAAGCTGGTGGAAACCACCGCCATAGAACAAGCCGGGTCTGCCGACACCGGCAGCTGCTACCAGTTTTGGCGCCGCGAAGAAGCCGGTGGAAAGTGTACCGATGACGCCTGCAATGCCGTGAACTGAAACGGCATAGATCGGATCGTCCAGACCTTTGCTTTCGAAGAAAATAGAAGTCCAGTAAGTAAATGCTCCGGCAACCGCACCGATAACAATAGCTGCCCACGGTTCAACAAATGCACAGGAAGCGGTAATCGCTACGAGAGCGGCAAGAACACCGTTGCACATTGCACCGATATCAGCCTTTCTGGACAGAATCATAGCAGTAAACAGAGCACCGAGGGCGCCTGCCGCAGCTGCAAGGTTAGTTGTTAATGCAACATAACCGAAAAACTGGGTGAATCCTGAAGTTCCGGCACCTGTAGAAACAGTACTTCCTGCATTAAAACCGAACCAGCCGATCCAAAGGAGGAACGTACCGAGAAATACGAAGGGAATACTGTGGGCAGGTACAGCCACTGGTTTCCCGTTTTGGAATTTCCCGATTCTCGGCCCAAGGAGCAAAGTACCGATCAGAGCTGCTGTAGCACCCTGCAAGTGAACGACAGTCGATCCTGCAAAGTCCTGCATTCCGAGTTTTGCGAGCCAGCCGCCGCCCCAAACCCAGTGACCCACTACCGGGTAGATGAGAACAACGAACGCAAAACCGAAGATAAAATAAACGGATAATTTCGCACGTTCAGCAAATCCGCCCCATGCAATCGCAAGTGATACGGCCGCAAACGCAAGCTGGAATAAGAAGAATATGGAATCATATCCGCTCGGGACTCCATTGAGGAAGAATTTTGAAGTTCCGAACAGGGCATTACCGTCCCCAAAAGCCACCCCGTAACCAAAGGCCCAGAAGGCAATGGACGAAAGTGCCAGAGTGATGATCTGCTTGCCGGTGATATGTCCGGCGTTCTTACTGCGTAACGAACCTGCTTCAAGAAAAGCAAAACCGGCTTGCATCAAAATAACTAAAATTGCAGCAACCAGGACCCATAATGAATCCAAACTTAAAGTAATTGCATCTGTTGTTGCTTTCATTCATTCAAGCTCCTCTCGTTATGATGAAATTATTATAACATATCATGTCAGTAATAGTTACAACTAAATATTAAAAAAATTCTTTTATTTATGAAAGGGCTTACATTAATCACGAATTTGTCATTTTTTTCTTACTTGAAATAAGCGGAAAAACGGGTAACATTATTGGTTTGTAATAATAAATCAGCGGTCATTGGCTTTCGCTTCGGCTCTCTTTATCCGGCAGTTGATTAGTTTGAGCGTTTTTCGCTATCATTTAGAGAACATCTCTTCTGCCGGCCATGTATTTTGGCAGGATCACTATACCGAAAACTGGGTGTCTTTGTATTTGATCAAATTTTTGAAAGGAAACGTTGATTATGCTGGAAAATAAAATAATTGTTATCACGGGCGCATCAAGCGGTGTAGGACGGGAAATCGCCATCGAATGTGCAGCGAAGGGAGCAATCGTGCTTTTGCTCGCACGCCGGCTGGACAAGCTCGTCGCCGTTGAAAAAAAAATAGAGCAGAACGGGCTCGGAAAGTCAAGAAGTTTTGCGGTTGATGTGAGTGATATGAAACAGGTTGAGCGTGTTTTTGCTGAAATAGTTGTACAGTTTCATCGAATTGATGTTTTGATTAATTGTGCGGGATTCGGCAAATTTGAGCCTCTGACTGAAGCCGACCTGGATGAGGCGAGGAAAATGTTCTCGGTTAATGTCATTGGTCTGATGGCATGCACGAAATCCGTCCTGCCGGTGATGTTCAGGCAGGAAGCAGGGCAGATCGTGAATATTGCATCGATCGCGGGCAAGATTGCCACACCGAAATCGACAGTTTATTCGGCGACCAAACACGCCGTTCTCGGCTTTACTAACGCTCTGCGAATGGAAGTTGAAGATCGGGGAATCACGGTGACGGCGGTTAACCCGGGGCCGATTCAAACGGCATTTTTCGCAAAAGCCGATCCTGAGGGAAGCTATCTTTCTCATGTGGAAAAATTTATGCTTCAGCCCGGATATGTCGCCCAAAGGACCGTACAAGCTATTGAAAAGAGGAAAAGGGAAGTTAATTTGCCCTGGTATATGGGACTCGGAGCAAAGCTTTATCAATTAAGCCCCTCTTTATTTGAGAAAGCCGGGAGCCACTGGCTGAAGATGAAGTAATCAGGAGCACGAGCCGGATGGTAATCTTTTGCAAAATACACGAAAATCATTTATGATAAAGATGTAAGAAACCGCTTACATTTATAAATAAGCGGAAAAGACGGGAGGAGTCAGTATGCAGGCAGAACCGAATGTATCTGTTCAGGACATAACCGTTGATCAGGCTAAATGGATTTACAGGAAAATGCAGGAGATACGCCAGTTTGAAAACGCTGTACACAGCATTTTCGCCAGAGGGGAAATCCCCGGATTTGTACACCTTTATGCCGGTGAAGAAGCGGTAGCCGTCGGGGTATGTGCGCATCTCACAGATAGTGACAGCATTACAAGCACACACCGTGGTCACGGGCATTGTATTGCAAAAGGGTGCGACATAGACGGGATGATGGCTGAAATATTCGGGCGTTCAACCGGGCTCTGCAAAGGAAAAGGCGGCTCGATGCACATTGCTGATGTGGAAAAAGGAATGCTTGGGGCAAATGGAATCGTCGGGGCCGGACTGCCTCTTGCTGTCGGAGCAGGACTGACCGCCAAAGTGAAAAAAACGAATAACGTCGCAGTCTGCTTTTTCGGAGATGGAGCAAGTAACCACGGAACCTTCCACGAGGCAATTAACATGGCATCTATTTGGAAATTGCCCGTTATTTTCGTATGCGAAAATAACGGATTTGGCGAAGCTTCGACTTTCGACTATGCCTCTGCCTGCGATCATGTGTCTGACTTCGCAAAAGCTTATAAAATTGCCGGTGAAACCGTCGACGGCCGTGATCTGCCCGCTGTGTACAAGGCGGCAGGAAAAGCGGTTGAGCGGGCAAGATCCGGGAAAGGACCAACGATTCTCGAATGTGTCACCTATCGGGATTATGGCCATTTTGAAGGTGACACCCAGACTTACAAAAATAAAGAAGTTCAGGAACGCGCACTGAATGAAGACGATGCGATTCTCAGATTCCAAAAATATGCACAGACAAACGGCCTTCTGACAAAAGAAGAGATGAATCGTATAGATGAAGATGTAAAAGCGGAAATCGAACATGCGATTCAATTCAGTGAAGAAAGTCCGTTCCCGGATGCTTCTCAATTGACAACAGATGTCTATGTTTCTTACTGAATGAATCGGAATTAACCGGAACTATGTACCTGGCTCCGAATGGCTCGGTTAACTGATTGATGAATTAATCCGGAGGTGAATCGTTATGGCTAAAAAAATGTCATTTTCTGATGCAATTAATGATGCGATACGTCTCGCTATGCGTAAAGATGAAAACGTTATCTTAATGGGAGAGGATGTAGCCGGAGGTGCCGAGGTCGATCATTTGCAGGATGAAGGTGCATGGGGCGGTGTATTTGGTGTAACAAAAGGGATCGTTGAAGAATTTGGCCGGGAACGTGTGATCGATACGCCGATTGCCGAATCGGGTTACATGGGTGCTGCAGTTTCGGCAGCCGCGACAGGTCTGCGCCCGATTTCAGAGTTAATGTTCAATGATTTTATCGGGAGCTGTCTCGATGAAGTGATGAACCAGGCAGCAAAGTTCCATTATATGTTCGGGGGAAAAGCGAAAGTTCCCCTGACGATCCGGACAATAGACGGTGCCGGCTTTAATGCCGCGGCTCAGCACTCACAGAGTCTGTATGCGTTGTTCACTCACATTCCGGGACTGAAAGTTGTTGTACCAAGTAATCCGTACGATATAAAAGGGCTGCTATTAAACGCAATCTTCGATGATGATCCGGTTATTGTGTTCGAAGATAAGACGCTTTACAGCATGAAGGGCGAAGTGGATGAAGGATTTTACACGATACCGTTCGGTAAAGCTGATATTAAGCGCCGGGGTAACGATCTGACCATTGTCGGAATCGGCAAACAGGTTCATACCGCAATGAAAGCGGCCGATCAACTGGCTGAGAAAGGCTTCGAAGCTGAAGTTATCGATCCGAGGACGATCTCTCCGCTTGATGAAGAGTCGATTATCAATTCCGTAAAAAAGACAGGCCGGTTAATCATTGTTGACGAGGCGTACCCTCGTTGCAGCGTAGCAACCGATATTGCAGCGATTGTCGGTGATAAAGCCTTTGATTATCTTGACGCACCGATTAAAAGGGTGACTGCGCCGCATTCTCCGGTTCCTTTTTCACCACCGCTTGAAAAACTGTATTTACCGTCACCGGAAAAAATCATTCAGGCTTTCAGTGCGATGGTCGGTGAAAAAGTGTTTACTACAGTTTAAAACGTAAACGTATTCCATTTCGTCAGGGGAGAAAAAGAGAAACCGTAAGATTTGCCTTTCAGCCGGTACCGGAAAACGCAATGATTTGTGAAGAGAGGAAGTGGCAGAAAAATGGCGACTGAAATCATTATGCCGAAAATGGGCATGGGGATGGAAGAAGGGACCGTTGTTGAGTGGCTGAAACATAAGGGCGATCCCGTGAAAAAAGGGGAAACAGTTGTTTCGATCAGTTCAGATAAAATTGAAAAAGATCTTGAAGCTCCGGCAGACGGTGTACTCCTTGAAATTGAAGCTGAAGAAGATGCAGTTGTGCCGATCGGTCATGCGCTCGGTTACATTGGGAGTACAGGAGAATCAATCAACGACCGGACCGTTTCCGAGCCGGAGCGAAAGGAGTCATCTGAGGCTTCACTTGAAGTACCTCCGGCTTCTGTATCCGGGCAAGAGGTGAAGAATTCAGCTTCTCCTGAAAAACCGAGACTGCGCGTATCACCGGCGGCGCGGAAACTGGCCAGGAGCGAGAACATCGATTTAGGACATATCAAGGGTACAGGACCGATGGGACGGATTACAAAAGCGGATGTGGCAAATGCCGTCAGGGAGCGGGAACAACAGCCTGAAATCCGGCCTGTGAAAGAGAGTCCGGTCGTTAAAAATAAACCCGGGAACCCCGCAGGCACGCTGGAAACAAATCGGAAAATCAGCGGTATGAGAAAAGTGATCGCAAAGCGCATGTTTGACAGCCTTCAGCAGACCGCTCAGCTGACCCTGCAGGCGACAGCAGATGTCACTGATTTGCTCGCTTTTCAGAAAAAGGCGAGGGATGCGTATGGAATCAATGATGAAGTCCGGTTAACCATCACCGATTTTATCGCAAAAGCAGTAATCAATGCTTTGCTGGTCCACAAAGAAATGAACAGTACACTTACAGGCGACACCATCACAACCTATGATACCGTCCGTCTCGGTGTGGCGGTTGCTTTGGATGAAGGCCTTGTCGTCCCCGTTATCCATGACGCCGAAAAGAAATCACTGAGTGCTCTTTCGAGGGAGATCAGGAAAGCCAGTAAGGACGCACGAGATGGACGTCTGGAAAACCTGCAGCTTTCCGGATCGACATTTTCAATTACATCTTTAGGAACCTACGGAATAGGATTCTTTACACCCGTTCTGAACCCACCGGAAATTGGCATTCTGGGGGTAGGAACGATTACAGAACAGCCGGTATTTGCAGGGGATGAGATAAAGCGAAGAAGCTTTCTGCCCCTCAGTCTGACGTTCGACCACAGAGCAATCGACGGAGCACCGGCAGCCGAATTTCTGGCAACGGTCAAAGCAAATCTGGAATCTCCGTTCAAACTTGTTTTATAACACAGAACTGAACAGACGAAGAATGGCAATCCCGGCACAAATTAAGCGGGACTGCCTTTTTCTTTTTTCGAAGCTTACTGATTAATCTTCCGGGATTCAGGCTAAAATATAAATGTTTATTCATAAACTAGGCTTTTTGTTAAATATGTCTATAATAAAAGTAGTCAGTAAGCAGCTGAATGGATGGATTTAAGATACTGATAGATAGGGGAAATGAAATGCCGCAGTCTAAAAATTTTCGTTTTGCAATATGGGTATTGATCATTTTTATTATTATGTGGGTCGGTTCGAAGCTAACCTTTGTGTTGGAACCTATCGGGATTCTGTTCACTTCTCTTACAGCGCCGCTGATCATTTCGGGTCTGCTGTACTATCTGCTTCGCCCATTAGTAAGGTCGCTCACCAGACTGAAAATACCAAAAGTCGTGGCCATTCTCATTATCTATCTTGTTGCGATCGGATTAATCACCCTGCTGATTCTCTGGGTAGGCCCGCTTCTTTATACACAGTTATTGTCATTGATTACGGGCATGCCGGGATTGGTCCGGGAACTTGGGAATCAGTTGAACCATCTGCAGCAAAGTGAAATTTTTTCGAAACTTCATCTCAATGAAATCTCGTATAATGATTTTACAACCAGATTTTCGAAAACACTTTCGACGATGGTTACAACGGTCGGCAACAATGTCCTGTCTATTATCCAATCCGTCACTGGAACTGTAATCATTATTGTAACGGTTCCCTTTATCCTCTTTTATTTTCTGAAAGACGGGGAAAAAATGGCGAAGGCGTTGCTCCGGTTTATTCCGGAGGAACATCGTAATAAGGCCAGGGAAATTCTGACGGATATGGATAACGCACTGAGCGGGTACATACAGGGACAGATGATTGTTCTTCTGTTTGATTTTGTATTCATTTATATCTGGTATGTCATTATCGGACTTAATTATTCATTGGTGCTGGCTATCGTTATTCTGTTTACAAATGTGATCCCGTTTATCGGTTCGTTTCTCGCCACGATTCCGGCTGCCATTGTCGGCTTTATCCAGGAACCGATCCTTGCCGTTTATGTCATTGCGGGCGTTCTTGTCGTGCAGCAGATTGAAGGTAATGTCATCTCTCCAATGGTTATGGGAAAGAAACTGGATGTTCATCCACTGACCATTATTTGTCTGCTGCTTGTTGCCGGCAACCTGGCAGGAATTATCGGAATGCTGCTTGCGATTCCGACCTATGCTGTCTGCAAAGTCATTATTACGCGTGTATATAAACTGATACAACTTCGCAACCAATAATGGATATGAACCGATCGTCGGTTGCTTTGAATACCGGAAAAAAATATATGTATCTAAAGTTCCCTCTATAGCTGAGGGAACTTTTTTTCAGGAGATTTTCAGCTTTAACATATAGAATTATAAAATGTACAGAGATTCGTTGTTAAATGGCAGAACCTTTTTACAACAGGGAGGACTTTTAAATGGCTAAACTCAGTCCAAAATGGATCGCACTTTGCACAGCAACTATCGGTCTGGCTTACACGGCGGGGTATGTCGTGACGGAACCAAAAACATCGGCGGTTCCGGCGGCCGCTCAATCGCATATAAAAACGGGAATTAACGGGGCGGATAATAAAGACGGTCAAAACAGCTCAAACGATGAAAGCCCATCGGCCAAAAAGAGCACACGGAGCACTGAGACCAGTCGCAGCCCGTCAGGAAGCAGTACTGCAAAAAATCAGTCAGGCTATAAAGACGGCAGCTATACCGGTTCGGGAATGAACAGAATCGGATCGGTTTCTGTCAGTGTAACCATCAGGAATGGGAAAATTGCGAGCGTCCAAATCACTGATTGCACAACGTCTTACCCCCAATCGGAAATTGATCAGCTGCCCAGCCAGGTTAAAAGCCGTCAGAGCGCAAATGTAGACAACGTTTCCGGAGCGACCGAAAGTACTGATGACTTCAGAACGGCTGTACTGAATGCACTGAGTCAGGCAAAGGCGTGAACGATCAGCAACCGGCTGAAAAAGCATAAAAAAAATTTGTGAATACCGGCAGGGAGGGTTCCAATTTATCAGATGACTGATCAGAAAAAATTTATCAGTATGGATACAATGGTCACCATTAAGGTTGTTTCACAACAAAAAAGGCAGAGAATCAACGATGCCATCGATGAAGCGGCCGCTGTTTTTTATAAAATCGAGAGAATATGCAGCCGGTTTAATCCGCAAAGCGAGTTGATGCGGCTTTCCAGTCATCCGAGAATGAAAATTCCTGTGTCTCCAATTTTATTTCAGGCGCTCAAATTAGCCGTAGAAACGGCGAGGGAGACGGATGGAGCTCTCGATCCGACAATTGGCAGAAAAATGGAGAAGCGTGGATTTGACAAAAACTATTTATCAGGAGAAAAGATAAGTTCACCTTTTGCGGATGCTGAGAAGGTCACTTATAAAGATATTTTATTAAATGAACAAAAGAGGACTGTTTGGTTAAAAAAGCCGATGGTCATCGATCTGAATGCAGTCGTCAAAGGCATGGCTGTTGATATGGCGGCAAAAGTGCTGAGCGATTCTGGTTTTGATCAGTTCATTGTTGAAGCTGGTGGCGACATTTACGTTAGTGGAAAGAATGAACATCATGAGCCCTGGAAAATCGGGATCAGAAATCCAATAGACAGGGATCAACTGCTCGGATCCGTCCGTCTTTCAAACATGGGAATCTGTACGTCGGGGAATTATGAACGGCTGAGCACTCTAATCCCCGGTGAATACCATCTGATTGATCCAGGCAAAGGAAAATCTCCAAAAGATATCGTAAGCTGCACCATTATTGCTCCGTTCGCGATGCTCGCCGATGCTTTTTCTACAGCGGCTTATGTCATGGGTTCAGTCCGGGGCATTAAAAAAATGGAAGAACTGAATCTGGATTGCCTGATGATCACCCGATCACTGGAGAAAGTCTTTACAAATAAGTTAAAGGAGAAATGGTCGTGGATCGAATAGAGACATATTCCCGTTACCGGAAAAATGAAACGAGGACTTCCCGTTACACCCAAAAAACCCGTTCCAAATCAAGCGTTCAAAAGTTTATTAACTCTCCCAAAGGGATCATATCGGCAATACTTTTGGTCGTATCCATCATCGGGTTGTTTTATTCCGGAGGACTGATGGGAATTAAAAACATGATTCTTTCCGTTCTAACCGGTCTGTTTACCGATTTTGTTGTTGCCTGGATTAAAGATCGCCCGAAACGTTTTTCCGACGGAGGCCTTGTCACGGGCCTGATCGTCGGAGGCATACTCAGTCCTGCGGTTCCCTGGTATCTTGTTATGTTCACTGTCGCCGTCTCACTGATTCTTAAGCATATTCTTAAGGATAAGCGAAAACCGATTTTCAATCCGGCCGCCCTGGGCCTCCTGATCAGTGCGACATTATTCACAGCTTCTGAAAGCTGGTGGAGCGGAATGGCCATGCTCTCTCCATGGGCTGTCGTTTTTCTGATTGCGGGCGGTATTCTTATCGTCGATCGGATCAACAAATTCCCGTGTGTGCTTACCTTTTTGACCACGTACATGTTTTTTTTCCTGATTATGGGGCTCCTCGATGTACCTGGTTCGGGAGAAGCGCTTCGCATGCCTTATATAAATGCGGCCCTGTTCCTGTCCTTTTTTATGTTAACCGATCCGCCGACCTCCCCGGCCAAATATCCGGAACAGATCTTTTTCGGATTTTTTGCAGCTATTGTAAGCGGAGCAGCCTTTATTTTTTTCAGTAAACTCTCTTATTTACTGGTTGGCCTTCTGGCCGCTAATGGCTGGAAAGCGCTCGTGTCGAAACAGGAGCAGGGCAGGGCTCAAAGACGTAAAGCAACCCGCAGTTATTAATTACGTCATTAACGGGTTTACGGTCGACCGTTTCAGTTGTGATTAAGGCTCACCCCGTGTCCGGTGACTCGGGATGAGCCTTAGTTTTTCTTCAGATGGCACAGCTTAAGCGGTCGCCGTTTTGAGAGCAATTCTAATCATGTCATTGAACGTGGTTTGCCTTTCTTCCGAGGTTGTTTCTTCCCCCGTGAAGACATGGTCACTGACCGTCAGAATGGTCAATGCGTCTACACCGTACTTAGCAGCTAACGTGTATAGAGCTGTTGTCTCCATCTCGACGGCAAGCACACCGTATCCGGCAAGCTTCCTGATAATTTCCATGCTGTCTCTGTAGAAAACATCAGAAGAAAGGATGCTTCCGACTTTGAGATTTACCCCCTGCTCGATTCCTGTGTCATAAGCCTTTTTCAAAAGATCAAAGTTTGCCGTCGGAGCAAAATCAATGTCAGGGAATACCGAGTGATTGACGGCAGAGTCCGTCGTCGCCGACATGGCTAAAATGACATCACGGACATGAATGTCTTTTTGGATTCCCCCGCATGTTCCGACACGAATCAAGGTCTTTACTCCATATTCGCGGATCAGTTCATTGACATAAATGGATATCGACGGGATGCCCATTCCTGTTCCCTGGACAGACAGACGTTTCCCCTGATAGGTACCCGTAAACCCGAGCATGCCGCGCACCTGATTATAGCAGATTACGTCTTCAAGATAAGTTTCTGCAATATACTTCGCCCTGAGCGGGTCGCCGGGAAGCAGGATCCTGTCTGCAATTTCTCCCTGTTTTGCACCAATATGAACGCTCATTTTCTTCCTCCTTCACTTATGTATACACAAATACTATAATTTCATCAGTAATGCAGACAGAGGCTGACCACTGAGCAGTTAAAAGCTACACTTCATAGAGCTCAAGTGGCAGATCATCCGGATCTCTGAAAAACGTAAAAGCTTTACCGGTGATTTCGTCGGTTCGTATCGGTTCAACATCGACGCCTTGCCGTGTTAAATCTTTTGCAGCCGCCCTGACATCGGCAACAGCGAACGCGAGATGACGCAGACCGCGGGCTTCGGGGTGTGTCGGTCGCTCCGGAGGATCGGGAAAGGAAAACAGTTCAATTTGACCACCCGATTCCCTGCCGACCATCAGATCAAGTTTATAAGATTTCCTGTTCGCCCGATAAGTCTCGTGAATAACGGTCAGGCCGAGCACATCAACATAGAAGTGCTTTGATTTCTCGTAATTGGAACAGATAATCGCACTGTGATGGATACCCAGACATTGCATGCCTTTTGTCACCTTCCTTTTATAAAGGTAAGTTTATCATAAGTATATCAAAAAATGGACCGGTATTGGCTCCCAATGTGATGAATCAGTCTATTGACTTTTTACGAAAACTGATACATATTTAACATGTGGACGAATATTTATTTTTCTATTTTGTTGTTTGATCCCTTTTATCAATAAACAGGCAAAAGCCAGGTGATACCGTATTATGAATACGAATCTTTCAGATAATAACGGTTCCCACAGGCACGAGGGGAGCCACCATGATCACTCGGCTGGTATGAAGGCGCTTTTTTTCAGCTTTCTGCTCATCACCGGGTTTATGATCGTAGAGACGGCCGGAGGTATTCTGAGCCACAGTCTGGCATTGCTTTCTGACGCGGGCCATATGCTCGGTGATTCGATTTCCCTCGGGCTCAGTTTAGTTGCGCTTGTCGTCGGTGCGAAGGTTCCGGCGAATAATCGGAAAACATTTGGATACAGGAGATTTGAGATTCTTGCTGCTCTGTTTAACGGGGTGCTGCTACTCGGGATCTCAATCGCCATTATAATAGAAGCGATCTCGCGTTTTGCTCATCCTGTTGCCGTGGCAAGTAGTGAGATGATGGTAATCGCCGTAATGGGACTTGTGATTAATCTGATTGCCGCCTGGCTGCTGAACCGATCTCACTCGGGCGAAAATCTGAATGTAAAAAGCGCGATGATGCACGTTCTGGGTGATTTGCTCGGATCTGTCGGAGCCATTGCAGCTTCAGGGCTGATTTCCCTGTTTGGCTGGCAGATGGCTGATCCAATGGCAAGTGTGGTCGTCTCTCTGATTATTTTCAGAAGCGGATGGAGTGTAGCGAAGGAATCTATTGATATTTTAATGGAAAGCAGGCCTGGCGACCTGAACATTAGCGAGATCCATGATCGAATTTCCGCAGTCGAAGGAGTAAAAGGGATTCATGACCTGCACATATGGACGATTACATCCGGCTTTCTGTCATTAAGCTGTCATCTCACGGTCGACGATTCCGTTGAACGGGACATGGTCCTTAAAAAAGCAGAACAAATTCTGTCCGAGTACAAACTCGACCACTCTACGATTCAAATCGAGGGGTGCAGCTACGCATACTGCCATTCAGACTGTACCCATCAAAAGAAAGTCCTGCCGTAACACGAGTACGTTCTGAGCAGAAGATCACTGTTTTTTGAAAAGCTGGCGTTTCTTTCTGTGTACGTGCACTTGTGCCTGAAAAATAAGACCGATCCGGGTTTGCGGATCGGTCTTATTTTTCAGGCTTCGATTGTTTTCAGATAGTCGCGGATCTCTTCCGGACTCTTGTCGTCCGCGCGAAGGTGTGCCTTCTTTTCGCCATTCTTAAAGGCAAGCAGGCTTGGAATGCCAAGTACTTGATACTCCCGCCCCAGATCGGGGAATTTATCCCGGTCGGCTGAATACCATTTGAAATGAAAATCTTTTATAATATCATCAATGTACATATTTAACCTTTTGCAGTCCGGGCACCAGGTGGTTTCGAATTTTACCATGACTGTTTCGGGACTGCTGATTACTTTTTCAAATTCTTCGGTTGATTGGATGGCTTTCATCTGGGGTATCCCTTCCTCTTTGGATTTAAGCTGTCTTCATTTTAACAAAATTGAGGGAAACTGGGAACTAAAGAGTTTTCTTTTGCTGCTTCAGGCTATTTCGCTTCATCCCTGGCGATGCGCGTGGTAAAGTTAAATTAATCAGCATAGAAGGCTTATGGAGGATAAACATTCAGTGGTCAGACCTGGCACTTCGCCAGGCCGAAGAGCGGCTCAAATGATTGAATCCAGGGTTTCAGTGGCAAAATGAAGATAGATTAAACGCGAACATGATGAAAAAAGATCGTGAGAATCAAGGGGGAAAGGGCAATGGAAAAAGAAGCTTTGCTTGTGATTGATATGAGCAACGATTTTGTGGATGATAAAGGCGGCCTGACTGCCGGAAAGCCGGCACAGGAAATTGTTCCGTATATAAGAGATTTGGCCGACAAGTTTCATAGTGACGGGAAAACGGTCGTTTTTTGTATGGATGCTCATGAGAAAAATGATCAGCATTTTGAATTATGGCCACCTCATAATGTGAAAGGGACGTGGGGGGCCCAACTATTCGGAGCGCTCGGAGACTGGTATGAAGCCCACAAGGAAGAAGCCGGCGTGATCTTTGTGCCAAAACCGGAATATGATGCCTTCATCGGTACCAATTTGGATCAGATACTCAGGAGCCTCCATATTGGCACTGTTCATTTGACCGGTGTCTGTACAGATATATGCGATTTTCTTACCGCTTACGGCGCCTACTCGCGTGGATACAAAACGATCGCCCATCGTAAAGGAATGGCGACATTCACCGGACAGCATGACATCTTTATTAAACAGATGCAGGCCATTTTCAAAACAGAAATCGTTGATTAATGAAGTCCGTTTTCACTGTCTGGAAAAAATAAATCAGCCATAGAAAGCTTTTGGAGGAAAATAAATGCTTAAATTAAGTATTCTGGATCAGGCACCGGTCTCTGAAGGATCGACGCCCCGCGAAGCCCTGGCAAACAGCACGAGATTAGCGCAGGAAGCTGAAAGGTTAGGCTACAGACGTATCTGGTATGCGGAACACCATGATTCTGAAGGACTCGCAAGCGCTTCTCCGGAAATTATGATCGCTCATGCTGCGGCCCGAACTTCGACGATTCACGTTGGGTCAGGAGGAGTGCTTCTTCCTCACTATAGTCCTTATAAGGTAGCTGAAAATTTCAGGCTGCTTGAGAATCTGCACCCTGGCAGGATCGATCTCGGTATCGGACGCGCACCGGGAGGAATGCCGGGTGCGACATGGGCATTAAATGATGGCTCACGCCGTGATTTGAAGGACTTTCCGCGAAAGGTCCGTGACCTGATCGGGTTTTTGACTGATCGACTTCCTCCGGATCACCCGCTGAGAACAGTCAGAGCAACACCCCTTGCTGGCAGGGTCCCGGAGCTGTTCCTGCTTGGTTCCTCGGACGGAAGCGCAAGGATCGCCGCTGAAACAGGGACTCCCTTCATGTTCGCTCATTTTATCAATCCTCACGGTGGTGGCGACGTCGTCCGGTGGTATCGCTCAAATTTTCAACCGAATGCTTTGTACCCGAAGCCGAAACCTGCTGTCTGTGTATTTGCGGTTTGTGCGGATACGGATGAGGAAGCGGAACGGCATGCCTCGACTCTTCGCTACTGGATGGTGAAAGTCGCCAGGGGCGAGCCTTCCCTTATTCCGACGATTGAAGAGGCTCAAAGTTTTATACCTGGAGACTGGGAACGCGGGGAGATGGAGGATAACGAGGGGCGGATGATTGTCGGCAGTCCTGCCCGGGTGAGAAGAGATCTGGAAAATCTCGCAGCTGTTTATCAGACGGATGAAGTCATGATCATAACAAATATTCATGACTTCGAAGCGAAATTGCATTCATTTGAACTCATTGCCAAAGCTTTTCAATAAAAAATCGAGGTATACAGGTCGGGATTTATTATTGAGTGGCATGAGATCGGCCGGAAGCAGCGGTCTGTCGAATTGATGCCTCTGACCAGGCTCGACAGAAGAAATGAACAGTATCAATTAAAAAAGGGGTATGTACGCTAATGAGGGTGTGCATGAAAGAGGTGGGACAATGCCCGATCAAAAGAATGTACTGAAGAAAAGGTGTGCCTGGAACACGACCGACCCGATTTACCTGAATTATCATGATAACGAGTGGGGGAGACCTCAATACGATTCACGTGCTCTATTTGAGATGCTGTGTCTCGAAGGTATGCAGGCCGGCTTAAGCTGGATTTCCATCCTGAGGCGGCGGGATCATTACCGGGAAGCTTTCGACGGATTTGATCCTGAACGAGTGGTACACTATTCTTCTGAGAAAATAGATCAGCTTATGCAAGATTCCGGTATCATCCGCAACCGGCGTAAAATCGAAGCGATTGTCACCAATGCGGCCGGTTTCCTCGAAATAGAAAAGCAACAGCCGTTCAGCGACTACCTGTGGACTTTTGTCGGTAAGAAGCCGATCATCCATCATTACGACCGCCATGAAGATATTCCCGCTTCAAATGCTGTGTCCGGAATAATGAGCAAAGATCTGAAGAAACGAGGCTTCAAGTTCGTCGGCGAAACGATCTGCTATGCTTTTATGCAGGCCACAGGAATGGTCAACGATCATGAAACCGGATGTTTTTACTACTCGCAGATCAACAGCGAATCTG
This sequence comes from Sporolactobacillus sp. THM7-4, assembly GCF_004153165.1. Lineage (GTDB taxonomy): Bacteria > Bacillota > Bacilli > Bacillales > Sporolactobacillaceae > Sporolactobacillus. The sequence goes on from NZ_SEMD01000004.1 coordinate 61,336, forward strand.
GTATGGTCAACTGAAGTTTCTGATGCCAGGGACGCAGAGCGCAAAACCGATCAGGACAACAACACCGGCACCCAGGATCATGATGGCGGTTGTTCCACCGACACTGCCAGCGAACCACCCGGTAAACAAATATCCGACCGGCAGCAGGGCGAATGAACCAAGCATATCGATGCTTGCGACCCGTCCGAAGGCTTCCGGCTCAACAAGTTCCTGAAGGCTGGTTTCCCAGATCAGTCCAAACATCATCATCCCTGCGCCGTGCAGAATCATGAGAAGAAAAAGCACGGGGACGGAATGAACCAAAGGCGTCATGAAAAGGACGATCCCGCTAATACCGATTCCGCCGTAGGAAATCCAGCCTCGAAATCTCCATGTTTTCCTCATGCCGAAGATGAAAGCAGCCCCGCAGGCTCCTGCAGCTTCAGCTGACATGACCAGACCGTATACATAAGATGGAAAATGTTGATGCACATTGATCAGCCAGGGAATCAGGATGGCAATGATTCCGGATGTGCAGATGTTAATAAAACAGAAGACGAGTATTGTAACCCAGAGCCATGTATTCTTCCGGATAACGGTCAACCCGGCAAAACATTCCTTTAAAAAAGGGATTCGATCGGTTGATGTATGGCTTTTTCTCACCCTCCCTTCTTTTGTTAAGAAGATCAGGCAAAAAAAGGATATAAGAAAAGTCAGGCTGTCGATGCCGAAACCGACGGGAGCCGATAAAAAAGCAACAGTAAACCCGCCTGCAGCAGGGCCCAACAGGCGCATGGCCTGAATGCTCAGCTGAGTCAGTGCATTAGCCGGGTTCCGGATTTCCGGGGTAAAAACCGTTGCGCGAATAGCGGAGTATGCCGGTTGAAACAATCCGTCCATCAATCCGAAAAATATGGCAATCACAGTCAGAAGATGAATGGAAAGAAAACCGGAAAGTCCGCCAGCCGCGATAATCAAAGTCAGTAAGAAGCGAATAAAATCGGCCGTTCTCATCAGTACTGCCCGGTTCATCCGGTCGACAATCAGACCTGTAAAGGGAAGAACAAGAACATTCGAAAGCATGTAAGCGGCCATAATAATACCCATTGAAACCGTTGACTGCGTCAGAGAGTAAACGATAACAGGCAGTATGACATTCGTTATCGCCGAGCCGAATACGGACAACGACTGGCCGATCCAGAGGGCACGGAAAGGTCGTGACACCACGAGCGGGACGACTAATTGAGGATATTTTTTCTTATCGAACAAAGTCTGAAGGTTGGCCAAGTTGTTCACCTCTTGTTTACGGCCCGGGTTTTAAATCGGATCAGCATAGTCAATGCATCTATGGAACATCTTTCATCGAAAAAAAACAGTCTGCATATCATTTTAATTTGTCAACTCTTTTTACCTTTCTGAATGTTCGATCAACATAACCGCTGACTGCTCTGTTTTCGATGTTAAAAAAATCTCTTTTATGCGCTATTGACTTTTAATGTAAGATTAATTACTCCATTATTTCCATTCTATGTCTTTGCCCGATTCGCGTCAATTGACTTTTTAAGCAATTAAAGATTCCGTTAAAATGGAAGAGCTGTAATTCTATGATAAAATGAAGAAAAAAAGGACGTGAAAGGTTATGGATCATTTAACTGAGCGCAAAACAGGCTCTAAGGAAATTTTCAAGGGAAAGGTCGTACATCTGGTCGTTGATCAGGTCGACTTGCCGAATGGTCATCAATCGACCCGCGAGGTTGTCAGGCATCCCGGAGCTGTTGCTATTATAGCATTAAATAAAGAAGGAAAACTCCTGCTTGTCAGGCAGTACAGGTATGCCCTCGGAAAGATTATTTATGAAATTCCCGCAGGTAAGCTTGAACCGGGAGAGAACCCTGACGATTCAGCGCTGAGAGAGCTGGAAGAAGAGACGGGTTTTCGGTGTGAAAAGATCGATCAGATCGCTTCTTTCTACTCTTCGCCCGGTTTTTCCAACGAACAGCTGACTATTTACTTTACGGATACGCTGACAAACGGCAGCCAGCATCTGGATGATGATGAATTTCTCGAAGTCTCTGCTGTGGATCTGGAAGAGGCTGTTCAGATGGTTCAGGATCATAGGATTAATGACGCAAAAACGGTCTATGCGGTTCAATACTTACAGCTCAGAAAGCATCAAAAATAAAAGAAACAGCGGGATCTTAAAGTCTCTTCTTCCCAGTCATAGAATGATCGCAGAATCATAGAATAAATCATAGATTTCAAACTGCGAGATGACAGGCTGGGGGGCATCGCCAATGATCAGGCAGAAGGCAAAAGGGATCTTATTTATTCATATCAAGGAACATTTGTCGCTTTACACATTTATCACGGGTTTGTTTCTAATGGGTATTGTCTTTGGCGCGATTATCGTCAATAGTCTTCCGTACGAATCAAAGAGCGACCTGCTGAATTATCTGAAACAGTTTTTCATCGAATTGGCCAGAGGACAAATTGCGGATTCACCCCTTTTGTTCAGGGAAAGTTTATTCAATGATCTTCAATATATTGGATTTATTTGGCTTCTCGGTTTAACGGTCATCGGTCTCCCGATTATTTTTATCCTCCTTTTCCTGAAAGGCATGGTTCTTGGGTTTACCGTTGGTTTTCTGGTCAGCCAGATGGGGACTCGCGGTTTCTTAGTTGCTATGGTCAGTGTTTTTCCGCAAAATCTGTTGATTATACCTGTTTATTTGTTTTTATCAGTTGTTTCCGTTGCCTTCTCTCTGAAAATTATCAGACAGTTATTAATGAAAACGCGGAAACAGCCGATCCTGCCGCAATTTTTGAATTATGGTTTGTTATTAGCGGTGGCCTGCGTGACACTCGTCGTCGTATCTGGATATGAGGCTTATATCTCTCCGGTCCTGATCCGGTTGTTTGTTTCATAATGGATAAGAAATAAACCTGTAATTGAAAATGAATAGAGTGACCAGCCAGCAGGCTTTTAACAATTCCCCGTTCTCAAAATAGACTAATTATAATTTAAAAATTGTTTTACTTATAATTGACACAATAAATGAGCAGGATTATAATTTTTTTAGTGCTATTGCGAGGGAGGGGATTGTGTGGAAGGCAGGATCAATCGAATAAAAAAACAGCTTCATGCGCAGAAGTATAAGCTTACGCCGCAGCGTGAAGCAACGGTCAGAGTTTTACTTGAAAATGAAGAAGATCATCTCAGTGCAGAAGATGTTTACCTCCTCGTAAAAGAGAAAGCTCCTGAGATAGGTCTTGCCACCGTGTATCGCACACTTGAGCTGTTAACGGAACTTAAGGTTGTTGACAAGATCAATTTCGGTGATGGCGTTTCCCGGTATGACTTACGGAAAGAAGGGGCCAATCACTTTCATCATCATCTTGTCTGCATTGAGTGCGGTGCTGTCGATGAGATACAGGAAGATCTTCTCGGTGAAGTTGAGAAAGTGGTTGAACGCAGATGGCATTTTAAAGTCATGGATCATAGACTTACTTTTCATGGGATTTGCCACCGCTGTCTGGAAAAACATGAATCAGAAAATAAAAACGATTCGAATGTTCATTATGAACATGAAGTGGAGAAAGTCTGAGAACGGGAGTGGCACAAATTATGCCGTCGTTCGCCTTCTTTCGACTGACGGATGATACTGATGTCTCTGGCGACTGTACAGGTTGCATCAGGGGCAAGTGGTAGAGGGAAAGAACAGCCTTTTGACAGACGAAGGCTGTTTTCTTTTTTATACAGGCCGCCAGCCCGGGAAAACCCGACAATTTGTTGCCGGGATGAATCGAATGAATCTTTTATACTTTAATAGAAACGGGTACAATAATTAAGAAAGTTCACCTCTGCGGGTCATCATTTTCAAGTCTTGAGGCATATCTTTTAAAAAGAATGTCCAGGAACCCTGGAGGTGAGAAGCAGTGAACAGAAAAGAGGAATATCTGAGAGCGGTCTTAAGTGCCTGGAGAGTACTGATCTTGTTTATTTTACTTACTGTTATCTTTTATTTTGGCCTGGTTTGGGTGGACAGGAATCAGGGGAACTTTCATCGATATGATCAACCGGACGGGGAAGCGGTCAAGGTCTATCGGCCCGATCCGTCTTCTGATCCGGTCCGTAATGGAAGTGATATGCCGAATGTATTACCGCGAATTCTTGAATTTTTGAGGAACGGGGAATGAAATCATGCTGGAACAGGTCAACGATTATCTTTCCGGGCTGAAAAATGAGCGCGGACTGACTGACAATACCTTAGACGCTTACCGGCGGGATTTAAAGCAATACATTGAATTTTTGAATCATGAAGCAGGCTGCATGACCTGGAAGAATGTGACGGATGTTGCCGTAATGAAATACCTGTACTGGCTCAAAGACAAAGGAAGCGCTCCTGCGACATTGGCTCGAAAAGCAGCGTCGGTACGCGGACTGCATCAATTTCTTCTTCGAACTCATTCGGCTGAAAGTGATCCGTCCTATGCGATTGAGGTGCCAAAGGTTGAACGACCGCTTCCAAAAATTCTGACCGTTAAACAGGTTGAGGCACTGCTCAATGCTCCGGACAGGAAAACACCGGCGGGAAAGCGTGATCGTGCGATGCTGGAAGTCCTTTATGGAACAGGGATGCGCGTCAGTGAACTGATACAATTGAATGTAGATGATTTGCAGTTATCCATTGGTTTTCTGCGCTGCGGAGGAAATAAAGGAAGCGAAAGGATTATGCCGATCGGCAGATGGGCACAGCAGGCCCTGTCGCAATACATAAACGATGGCCGTGCAAAAATGGTTGCCGGTAATAAAGAAGACGCGCTTTTCCTTAATCGTCTCGGCCGCCGGATGACAAGGCAGGGATTCTGGAAGATCCTGAAGCAGCATGCACAAACAGCCGGCATCGTTGGAGCATTATCACCGGAAACGCTCAGGCATTCTTTTGCCGCGCACTTGCTGGAGAACGGAGCAGATCTTGAATCTGTCGAGGAAATGATGGGACGGGCTGAGCTGCCGGCATATCACCGTTACAGGCGCTCACCTGAGCGGCGTCTTAAAGAGGTTTATGCCCGCAATCATCCGAGAGCCTGACGAAGACATCAGGATAAATTTTTGAGTGGAGAGATGCAAATGAACGAAGTCAGCGAAGCAGTAGCGGTTCTGAGAAAAAAAACCAAATATGTTCCGGAGATCGGGTTGATTCTCGGTTCGGGTCTGGGCGATATTGCTGAAGATATTGCAGAAGCTGACCGGATTCCGTATCATTTACTGCCCCATTTTCCCGAACCGACGGTCAGGGGCCACAAAGGTCAGTTTGTCGTCGGGATGCTGGAAGGAGCAACTGTAATGGCGATGCAGGGACGATATCACCACTATGAGGGTTATTCCCTGAAGCAGGTCGCTTTTCCAGTCACGGTCATGAGAGCACTCGGCATTAAAAAACTTATTGTGACGAACGCTGCAGGCGGAGTCAACACGAAGTTCAGGCCCGGAGATTTAATGATCATTACCGATCACATCAATATGCTTGGGGACAGTCCGCTAGTCGGCCCAAATGACGAAAATGCCGGACCGCGTTTTCCTGATATGTCTGCGGCATATGATCCGGTTCTGATTGATTTGGCAAAGCGGTCAGCTGGTTCTCTTGGGATCGGTATCAGGGAAGGTACCTATCTTGCCACATCCGGCCCTCAGTATGAAACGCCGGCGGAGATCCGGATGATGCGAATTCTCGGTGCAGATGCGGTCGGCATGTCTACGGTTCCCGAAGTGATCGCGGCGAATCATGGGGGAATGAAGGTGCTCGGCATATCGTGCATCACCAACCTTGCGAGCGGAATGCTGAACAAACCGCTTGCCCATGCCGAAGTGATTGAAACAGCGAATCAGGTAAAGGAAGACTTTATTCAGTTAGTCAAAAAATTGATTCGTGATATTGAAGCTTAGTATAAAATCAGTTTAAAAAAAACGTAAAACGACCCCCTGAAACTGAGAGCAAGATCCAGTTTCAGGGGGTCTGTTATTTTTTTCGCCTTAATGGACAGTAAGCCCCCTATCCCAAAAATTCCGATAATTTAAGAGGACAGGTGAAGTGGTTTTGCTCTTCTCTGATTTTTTTGCTCTACTTTTTGGGATTTTTGCTCGACTTTTTAAACTTTTTGCCCGACATTCGGTTCGTTTTGCCCGACTTTGAAGATCAACTGCCCATTATGATCCGGTTAAAATATCTTCTACCTCTCTTCATTTTCCAGTATAAAAGAGCACTGATCAGGGGATACTCTGGAAGATCAATTGAGGAGGTAGGTCCATGAAGGCTTTTGGTTCATGCATTATGTGTCTGACACTCGTGTTGTCAACGGTTTCTGCTGCCGCAACCACCCATGCGGAATCCGGCAAAGCTCCGGCTGAAAATAGAGATGGAGCCAAATCTGCTATTGTCATTGAAGAAGAGACGGGAAAGATTCTTTATAAGAAGAATGAGAATAAGGAACTTCCCCCTGCGAGTATGACGAAAGTGATGACCCTTTTACTAATTTTTAAAGCGCTCAGTTCTCATCAAATTTCACTGAAAGACAAAGTAACGGTCAGCGAGCATGCAGCATCAATGGGCGGCTCACAGGTGTTTCTTGAGCCGGGTGAAGTGATGACTGTCGATGAGATGCTGAAGGCGATTACGATCGCCTCGGGAAATGATGCGTCTGTTGCCATGGCTGAGCATGTCGGCGGGTCGGAGAAAGCCTTTGTTCAACAAATGAATGAAGAAGCGAAAAAACTTGGATTGAAACATACTCATTTTAAAAACCCGACCGGCCTGCCTGAAGAGGGCCACTATACAACGGCACACGACATGGCTGTGATGGCGCGGGAGCTCGCTCATTACGAAAAGGTGTTTACCTATACGTCAAAATATGAAGATTATCTTCGGGAAGACACAGATAAAAAGTTTTGGCTCGTCAATACAAATAAACTAATCAAAACATACCCGGGTGCGGACGGCCTGAAAACAGGCTTCACAAATGAAGCAAAGTATTGTCTGACGGCGACGGCCAAGCGAAATGGAATGAGAGTCATCGCCGTTGTCATGGGTGCGCCGACACCAAAAGAAAGAAACCGTGAAATTGCCGCACTGATGGACGAGGCATTTGCCAGCTACTCAACCAAACAGTTAATACCGAAGAACAAAACAGTCGGAGTAGCCGAAGTGAAAAAGGGCAATTATGGGAAAGTTCCGATTGTTACTCAAAAAAATGCGGTTCTGCTTGTCAAAAGAGGCGAGAATTCAAAAGGATTAAAAAAGAAGATTGAAGTGAACGAACCACTTCGGGCGCCGATTAAAGCGGGCACAGTCGTCGGTTACTATACCGTCCGAAAGGATAACGAAGTGATCTCTCGAACCCCTCTCATTGTAAAAGTAAACATTAAACAGGCAACATGGTGGCAGCTTTTTAAACGAAGTGCAGGATCGATTATTAAATATTAAAGACACGAAAAGATATAGATTTGAAGAAAGAATAGTTGATTCCATTCAATAGCTCAATAGCGCAGATCTTTCAACCCGCGCGAATAAGCGGAAAAGCACTACTTTTGGCGAATGTTCACTAGTTCTGTCACCGGGAAGGAATCAAAGGGCAGCAAAGAGAACCTTGAATATAATGGACAACTCCTATTAGTCCGGCAGAGAAGCTGTTCGTTTGTAAGAGAGCAATAATGCTTTTCCGGAAACAAAAAAACGGATACAAAGCATGGAAGGGGAGAATAGACGTGAGTCTTCAAATGGATTTGGAAGTGAAAAACGGTGTTCTATGCATACGGCTTGCGGGGGAACTCGATCATCACACAGCCAACGACCTTCGAGAGAAAGTGAATGCCGTGATGGAGGAAGAAATGGTTCAGCACATCTTACTCAATCTGGGTGAACTGACGTTCATGGATAGCTCCGGGCTTGGCGTGATTCTTGGCCGCTACAAGAAAATTTCCGGTTTGGGGGGAGAGATGGTTGTCTGCTCCATTTCACCTGCTGTTCACCGGTTATTCGAACTCAGCGGAATGTTTAAAATTATCCGGCTGGAAACAGATGAAGAGTACGCTTTACACACGCTGGGGGTGGCCTGAATGAAAAATGATATGACGCTTACATTCCGGGCGATCAGCGAAAATGAATCATTTGCGAGGGTAACGGTAGCTGCGTTTGTTGCTCAGCTGGACCCGACTTTGGATGAACTCACGGAAATCAAGACTGTTGTTTCTGAGGCCGTAACGAATTGTATCATCCATGGCTATGAAAACAGTGGTAAAGGTCAGGTTAAAATTGATGCCCGGATTGAAGACGGAGTAGTCAGCATCAGAGTCCATGACGATGGTGTCGGCATCAAAAATGTTGAAATGGCTAAACAGCCTTTGTTTACAACGAAACCCGAGCTGGAAAGATCAGGGATGGGCTTTACAATCATGGAAAATTTTATGGATCATGTATCGGTTGAAACGGAAGTGGGTAAAGGTACGACGATTGTGATGACGAAACAAATCACCCATAACAGAGCGGTATGCAAATAGGGAGACAGGCAAATGGATCTTGATCATAAAGGTGGAACAAAAGAACCGTTGCTGGACGATGAAGAAGTTAAAACGCTTATTAAAAAAAGCCAGTCGGGTGATCATGATGCGCGCGACAGACTGGTGAAAAGAAATATGAGGCTCGTCTGGTCCGTCGTTCAGCGCTTTATGAACCGTGGCTATGAACCGGATGACTTATTTCAGATCGGTTGTATCGGATTATTAAAGTCTGTCGATAAATTCGATCTCTCATTTGACGTAAAATTTTCAACCTATGCGGTGCCGATGATTATTGGTGAGATTCAGCGGTTTATCCGTGATGACGGGGCCGTAAAAGTCAGCCGTTCCCTGAAGGAAACAGGAATACGGGTCAGAAAAAAAAGGGATGAGCTATCAAAAAAACTGGGACGGCATCCGACAATCGGTGAATTGGCCGATGCACTCGATCTTTCTCCGGAGGATATTGTACTCTCCCAGGAAGCGATACGAACGCCATCTTCTATTCATGAAACGGTCTACGAGAATGATGGAGACCCGATCACGTTACTGGACCAGATTTCCGACGGAGACAGTGGAAAATGGTTTGATAAAATAGTCGTTCGTGAAGCGGTTGAGCGGCTTAATGATCGTGAAAAATTAATTGTTTACCTGAGATATTACAAGGATCAGACCCAGACAGAGGTTGCCTCCCGTCTCGGCATTTCCCAGGTTCAGGTATCACGATTGGAAAAAAAGATACTGGAAGAAATCAGAAGCCAGATGGCCGAATAGCCGTCGGGCTTTTTTTCTGCGCATCGGACAGGCTCAGTGCGTCCCGGGACTTGCCTTCGCCAGGTTTTTCTTTATACAAATAAGAAAATATAAAAGAAAAAAGATAAGCGGTGACTAGTATAAGAAAAACTAAGGCTCAGCCTGCGTCCCGGGACTTGCCTTCGCCAAGTTTTTCTTTATACAAATGGAAAGTATAAAAGAAAAAAGATAAGCGGTGACTAGTATAAGAAAAACTAAGGCTCAGCCTGCGTCCAGGGACTTGACTTCGCCAGGTTTTTCTTTAAATCGGACATATTTTACCATCGAAGAGAGATACTACATACAGTTGTTTCTATAAGAAAGGGGCTCAATTCTTCATGTTAAATGATCCAAAAAATTACAGCGAGAATGTTAAAGCGTTTCAACCCAGGATTCCTTATGTGAAAAATAGCTTGAAGGCCTTTCTCGTCGGAGGGCTGATTTGTCTCTTCGGTCAGTTTCTCGAAACATTTTACATTCATTTTTTTCATTTTACAAAACAATCAGCCGGTAATCCTACAGTTGCTACGCTGATTCTGATTGCTACACTGATGACCGGTTTTGGTATTTATGATAAATTAGCCCGCTTTGCCGGTGCCGGGTCAATTGTTCCCGTTACAGGTTTCGCCAACACAATAACGAGTGCAGCCCTCGAACATAAAAGTGAAGGAATCGTACTGGGAATCGCGACCAATTTGTTCTCACTGGCTGGCGCCGTGATCGTTTTCGGTGTCGTTTCAGCCGCGGTTCTGGGGATTATTCGTTTGTTTATAGAAAAAGCTTTTTAAGAGGAGGGCGCTATATGAGCCAGGTGAGAAAACAAACGTGGCGGTTTGATCATCCCATTTATATTGCTGCGACCGGAACGGTTGTCGGTCCGCTCGAAGCTCAGGGACCCCTGTCCGGTCATTTTGATAAAGCCTATAAGACACTTGACTGCGGTGAGAAGACCTGGGTAGAGGCGGAACGTGCGCTGATGCGAAGAGCCATTTCATTCTGTCTTGCAAAAGCGGGAAAAGCGGAGGGAGACATGGATCTGTTTCTTGCAGGGGATCTTATGGATCAAACCGTCACTTCCAACTTTATAGCGAGAGAAAACCGTATTCCTTTTCTCGGAATGTTCGGCGCCTGTTCAACGTCGATGGAGACACTTGCCCAAAGCGCGCAGCTGGTCGACAGCGGGTTTGCGAAAAATGTTCTGTGTGCGGTCAGCAGTCATAATGCAACCGCCGAACGGCAATTCCGCTATCCAACGGAGTACGGCGGGCCATCCAATCCAACCCAGACATTTACGGTAACGGGTGCAGGGGCCGCAATTGTCACAAGGGAAAAAGGAAAAGTCAGGATCAGGGAGGCAACGATCGGCAGAGTGATCGACTGGGGAATGGGAGACCCGAATAACATGGGTACGGCCATGGCCCCGGCAGCCGCAGACACGATATGGACCCATTTTCAGGATACGGGCCGTACGCCTGAAGACTACGATATGATTGTGACCGGTGATCTGTCGAGTGTTGGATCTCCGATATTAAACGAATTATTGATTGAAAAGGGACTGGATATTACGCGAGTGCATCAGGACAGCGGGCTTATGATTTACAGTCCTGAACAGCCTGTCAATGCCGGCGGAAGCGGCTGTGCCTGCTCGGCTGTCGTCACCTATGGCTATCTTTTTAAGAGGCTCGCAGAGGGTTCATTGAAACGAATATTTGTCGTTGCAACAGGGGCTCTTTTAAACAGCTCGACGACAAAACAAAAAGACACCATTCCGTGTATTGCGCATGGAGTCGTTCTGGAATCGGCGAAGGAGGAGACCTGATGATCTTTCTATATGCTTTTCTTGTAGGAGGAGCCATTTGTCTTATCGGACAGTTGTTACTGGATATTTTTAAATGGACACCCGCCCATCTTGTGGTTATATTTGTTGTACTCGGCGCGGTACTGGATGTCTTTGGCCTGTATGATCGCTTAATTGACTTTGCCGGTGCAGGTGCATCGGTCCCGATTACAAGTTTTGGGCATTCTCTTCTTCATGGAGCTATGTCAGAGGGCCATCAGCATGGTTACCTTGGTATTGCGATCGGTATTTTTAAACTAACCTCTGCCGGCATTACGTCGGCTATTCTGTTCGGCTTTCTTGTTGCTTTGTTATTCAAGCCGAAAGGATGAGTACTCAATTTGAAAAGAAGGGGGGGTGCTGAATATGCATAAACAGACACAGAAACAATCTCAGACTCAAAGTCTGTCCCGGACAGGGGTACAAACACAGACGGAGAAAATACCGATCAGTTCGGATATACAGGAAAATTCGGATCGGATCAATCAGATCCTCGATATCGGATCGACAAATTTTGATGTCGGGCAGCGCAATGTAAAAATCCTGGGCCGGGAATGCCAGATTTACTATACAAACAGTCTGGTGGACTCAACCATTGTTGTTCTCCTGATGCGTGAGTTTATGCGCCTTTCAAATAACAACGAACACGCAGCAGATATTCTTAAGGAAATCAGGCAGCACCTGGTCCACTATCAGGTTCAGGAGATTGATTCAATCAACGAAGCTGTTGATTATGCGCTTACCGGACGTATTGTTGTCCTGATCGACGGCGAAACTTCCGGATTCAATATTGATGTTCGGCACTATCCGGGACGTTCGCCGCAGGAACCGGATGTCGAAAAAGTTGTCCGCGGCTCAAAAGACGGTTTCACGGAAAATATCATTGAAAATTCGGGATTGATCCGCAGGCGTATCCGTGATCCTCGCTTTCGCTGCGAGATCATGCAAATCGGAGAACGTTCAAAAACGGATGTCTGTCTTTGCTTTTTAAAAGATGTGACGAACCCCGGTCTCATAAAAACATTGCGCAAAGAGCTGAAGTCCATTTGTGTCGATGGGATTCCGATGGCTGATAATGCACTTGAAGAATTTGTTATGAAACAGGGCTGGAATCCCTATCCACTCGTTCGCTATACCGGTCGTCCGGATGTAGCAGCCGCACATATACTGGAAGGGCATGTGGTTTTGATTACCGATACATCGCCGAGCGTCATGATCCTGCCAACAACGCTGTTCCATCATTTACAGCACGCGGAAGAATACCGACAGGTCACGGCTTCGGGTGCTTTACTGAGATGGATACGGTTTATTGCTGTTTTCAGCTCAATATTCCTTGTTCCTCTCTGGCTGCTTCTTGTACAGGATCATTTGCTGCCCGCGAATCTTGGATTCATCGGTCCGAATAACAAAAACTATCACATTCCGCTGCTTATGCAGATCATGATTGCTGAAATAGGAATTGAAACATTACGGATGGCGGCGATCCATACCCCGACTGCTCTCTCGACAGCGCTCGGTTTAATTGCCGCCGTCCTGATTGGACAAATCGCGATTGAGGCAGGAATTTTTATTCCGGAAGTCATTCTTTATACGTCTGTTGCGGCGATCGGCGGATTTGCAACACCCAGCTATGAACTTCAGCTGGCAAATAAAATGGTCAGGCTGGTATTGATTCTGGCGGTCGGCTTTTTCAACGTACCTGGGTTTATGATTGCTACCACATTGTTTATCATCTATCTGTCGCATGTGAAAAATCTGAATACACCTTATTTATGGCCGTTCATTCCGTTCAATCCGACTGGGCTGTATAATATTCTGATCCGCCGGGCGCTGCCGACTTCTGTGCTCCGTCCGAGTATTGTCCGGCCGATCGATAAATACCGCCAGCCGAAAAACAGTAATAAGAAATAAACTTGTCTTTAACCCTGAATCATGATACACTATCACTAAATTTCACAAAAGTCGAATCCTTTGAGCAGATAAGAGGCGCAATGCCTTGCAGACCTGTGTACTTCGCTGCGCAGGTTTTTTCATTTGAAGACAATGCGGAGGCAGAGTACAGGGTAATGAGGAAGGGGAGATTTTTTTGCACGGCACACAGAAAATCGGCGCAAACGGCCATCTGTACATTGGAGGTATAGATACATCCGAACTGGCCCGGGAATTCGGAACACCGCTGTATGTGTACGATACGGCTTTAATAAAAGAAAAAATCAAAGCGTTCAAAGACGCTTTCGCCAAATACAGACAGATTAACTGGCAGGTGGCGTATGCCAGTAAAGCTTTCTCAACTCTTGCCATGATCCAGCTGGTCAGGGATTCCGGTCTGTCACTTGATGTCGTTTCCGGAGGAGAATTGTATACGGCGTTAAAAGCCGGTTTTCCCCCTGAAAAAATCCATTTTCATGGCAATAACAAGTCAGAAGACGAGCTGTCGCTTGCATTGGATGTGAAAATTGGCGCCATTATCGCCGATAATTTTAATGAACTGGATTTGCTCGAGAGAATGTGTGCCAGACGGAAACAGAAAATGGCCGTTCTTCTCAGAGTGACACCAGGGGTTGAGGCACATACACATGAATTTATCATGACCGGCCATGATGACAGCAAGTTTGGTTTTAATCTGGATAATGGCATGGCAGAAAAAGCCGTTAACTTCGCTCTTCGTGCAGAACACCTTGAGCTTAAAGGGATTCATTGTCACATTGGTTCGCAGATTTTTGAAACCGAGGGGTTTGTGCAGGCCATTCGGACGATTTGCCGATATGCCGATCAATGGAAAAATGAACTGGGGTTCCAAATGGGCGTTCTGAATGTCGGCGGCGGCTTCGGTATTAAATATACGGAAAATGACCACCCCCTTGCCGTTAAACAGTACATTGACCAAATTGTCCGTACCGTAGAGGAAGAATGCGGCAATCATGCTCTTCCTGTACCGGAGATATGGGTTGAGCCCGGCCGGTCGATCGTCGGCGAAGCCGGGACGACGCTTTATACGATCGGATCATCGAAGGATATACCCGGAATCCGTAAGTATCTTGCAGTTGATGGCGGCATGGCTGATAATATCCGTCCAGCCCTTTATCAGGCAAAATACGACGCGATTGTTGCAACACGTGCAGACGAAGCCGCAGACGAAACGGTCACGATTTCCGGAAAATGCTGCGAATCGGGAGATATTCTGATCAAAGAGGCAAGCGTTCCGCGAACGTGCGAAAACGGAGATCTTCTCGCTGTCTTTTGTACAGGCGCATATGGTTATTCCATGGCGAGCCACTATAATCGGCTCACGCTCCCCGCGGTCGTTTTTGTTGAAAATGGTGAAGCTTCATTAGTCGTCCGGAGGGAAACCTACGCAGATCTTATCCGGCTCGATCTGCCTCTGAAAACACTGTCAGCGCATGATTAAGAATCAGGTGCGACCGGTGCGCCGAAGGCAGGCGGTGCACAATTCACCTTTTTTTGGTTATAATAGAGAGTGTAATGATTTTTAAAGCGCTATAATATTATTAAGGAATTTCATTATCTCATGGTAATGAGGGAGTTAAAAATGCTGATTCGCTACAAGAAAAGTTACGAGAAGATAGCAATGGGATTGCTGTCTTTTGTCCCGTCAGAAAAAGAAATAAAGACGCTGCTTCAGACGATCAAAAGATATGAAGAGGATGAGAAGTGGCAATTATTTTTATGGAAAGACGGGGATGACATCATTGGCGTGATCGGTGTACAACTTATTGATCAACAGGCATTAATCGAGCACCTGAGTGTCAATCCATCCTACAGGGCGGAAGGTATCGGAAGGGAAATCATTCTTGCTCTGGGTAAAGTACTGGGCGAGAATGTTCGGATCGTGCCGTCTTCGAAGATAAAACCTTACTTTGATAATTGTTTCCAAAAAAAACAGGAAGAAAAGAAAGAAGCTGGCGAATGAGCGGGTTTCTTTTTTTGTACGATAAGATTGTATGAACAGAACATATAAAACATTCAGAGAAATAGTCTGTGAGCAGCAGAAAGGAACTTTGACACGCAAGTCCGGCCAATTGCCGCATCATTCACGTAATGAAAAGACTGTGCTATGATAATGGCAAGAGTCATGGGTCAGGGGGAAAGAGTTTGGAATACAAAGTAAAGATCGACGCTTTTGAAGGTCCTCTTGATTTGCTGCTCCATCTTATTAAGACACTGGAAATTGATATTTATGATATTCCCGTCGCAGAAATCACCGATCAGTATCTTGACTTCATTCATGAGATGCGTCAACTCGAACTGGATGTTGCGTCTGAATATCTGGTCATGGCCGCGACTCTTGTTGCGATGAAAAGCCGAATGCTTTTGCCGAAGCCGGAAATACTGGATGCCGAGCCTGATGATTCCTTCGAGGATCCGGAAGAAACAAGGGAGGCTCTGATGCAGCAGCTGCTTGACTACCGGCGATATAAAGAGGCCGCTGAAGGGTTGAGGGTTAACGAACAGGCACGGCTTGCCCTTTTTTCTAAACCGCCAAGTGATCTGAGCCGGTATGAAAAGACAGGTCCTGCGATTATTCCCGGAGAGGGACGCGCAACGGTTTATGACATGGTAAGAGCACTTCAACAATTAATGCTTAGAAAAAAATTGAAGGAACCTCTTCATACGAAAATAGCGAAACAGGTTTTGCCGATCGGACAACAAATGTATCAAGTAATCAGCGAATTGAAGCGAGCGGGACACCCGCTTCGATTTGATGAGCTTTTTCTATATTCCGACAAAACGCATATTGTGGTCACATTTCTTGCATTGCTTGAATTGATGAAGAAAAACTTTATTTCATGCAGACAGGAAGAAAATTTTGCGGATATTTGGGTTAGCCTGGAGGAAGGAGTACATGAGATTGACGCAAACGATGATGCGTTCAATTATTGAAGGACTTCTCTATTTGACCGGAGAAGAAGGACTGATGATCCATCAGATACAACGCGTATTACCTGATTGTACGGAACAGGAAATCAAACGAACAATTGAAAAAATGAAGAAGGAGTACGAAGAAAACGAAGGAAGCGGCCTGATGATCGTCGATCTGCCGGGTGGATACAGATTGACAACAAAGGCGTTCATGGCCACCTATGCGGAGAAATTTGCAGCAATCCCCAAATCCGCACCGCTGTCTCAGGCTTCTTTGGAGACAGTCGCTATTATTGCCTATAAACAGCCCATTTCCAGAATCGCAATTGAGGAAGTTCGCGGAGTCAAGTCTGAGAAGGCACTTCAGACGCTGATGGCTAAAGGACTGATCAAAGAAGTCGGAAGGGCCGGGGGGACGGGACGGGCTATTTTATATGGGGTCACACCGGTCTTTCTGGATTATTTTGGGCTGAAATCCCTGGACGATCTGCCTCCACTTCTTGAGGCAGAAAGACCGGCCAGCGAGCAGCTGGATGCCTTTGATTTGTTTTACGATAAATATAAAGAAACGGTTAAAGATCTGTGATCCGTACCGGGTCATCATACAGGAAAAAGACAGATGATTAAAACATGAACATGTTGGGTTCAGAAGGATGAGTCAATATCCGGGTTAAAAACCTGGGCAGATTTTCGCAAAAGAGGCTGTTCCGACTTTTTTTCAGCACTTATCCTGCTGAAGATCGATGGGCCCACTAAAAAGTCTTCATATTCCCCGTACCGATGCATAAGCTTGAAGTAACATCGGGACAAGGGATGGGATGTCATGAAGATCAGATTACAAAGAGCAGCCTGGATCTTCTTTTGCATGATCTTATGTTTTTCTTTATTGCCGGGACAGGCCCGAGCCGAACAACCCGGTGTTTCCGCGCAGTCGGCCGTTCTGATGGACCAGTCATCGGGGCGTGTATTATTTGAGAAGAATAGCCATGAGAAATTACCGATTGCGAGTATCACCAAGGTAATGACGGCGATCCTGGCGATTGAATCGGGGAAAATGGACAAGACCGTGATTGTCAGCCCGAAAGCAGCGACGACTGAAGGTTCTTCAGTTTATCTTAAACCCGGTGAGAAAATAAAGCTTAAGGATCTGGTCTATGGTTTGATGCTGCGCTCGGGAAATGATGCCTCTATTGCCATAGCCGAGGCAGTGGCTCGCAGTGTTACGGGGTTTTCCCTTCTCATGAATGAAAAAGCGCGGGAACTGGGTATGGTCGATACCCATTTTACAAATCCCAGCGGCCTTGATCATCCCAACCACTATTCCACTGCCTGTGACATGGCTATTCTGACCCAATACGCCATGAAATCCCCTGTTTTCAGGAAAATATTTAAAACCAGAATATACCGGGCACCAGCGACAAATAAAGAAAATGTCCGTCTATGGCACAATAAAAACAAGCTGTTAACGGGATACGAGTATTCCACAGGGGGAAAAACGGGATTTACAAAGGCTTCCGGACGGACACTGATTTCTACAGCGTCAAAAGGAGACCTTGATCTGATCGCTGTCACGATAAACGACCGCGATGACTGGAAGGATCATAGACAGTTGTTTGACTGGGCGTTTGCCGAGTTTCAGAGAGTCGAAGTGGTCCGAAAGGGAAAAATAAAGGCGCGGCTTGGTAATCTGTATGAGGGCCATTTATTTAGTAAAAGCTCGTTGTTTCTTCCGCTTACTAAAGATGAACAAAGAAGCTTTACAAAAAAGCTGATCCTGATTAAACTTCCGGGAAATGTAGAAAATTGGACTCCGCCGTCACCGATTGGCCGTCTGGAGATTGTTCTTGACGGGCGAACGATTCATTCCGTTCCGCTTTACTACAAACAGAAGTCTGTTGAAAAAAAGAGAGGATTCTGGTCGATTTTTCATGGCATTCTTGACGCGGTTTTATCAGGAACGGAGCGTCCGCTCTCATGATCAATATTATTTGGGTTGTTTTGTTTGTCCTTGGTATGGTCTATGCCGCCTTTAATGGGACGATCGACGCGGTTAATCGCGCGATCTTCAAATCGGCTTCGGAAGCGGTTGCGATTTGTATCGGTCTGGTCAGCGTGCTCATTTTCTGGCTCGGGTTAATGAAGATTGCGGAAAAATCGGGTCTGCTTAATAAGCTGAGTTCACTTTTTAAACCGATTATGCAGCGTATCTTTCCTGAAGTGCCCCCAACACATCCGGCAATGGGTTATATTTTGTCGAACACGATTGCCAATCTCTTTGGACTGGGAAACGCTGCGACGCCGATGGGGATCAAAGCTATGGAACAACTGAAAAAGCTGAACGGTGGAAGCGATAAGCCCAGCCGCTCGATGATTACCTTACTTGCTCTCAATACCTCGGGAATGACTCTGATTCCGACAACCGTTATCGGGATTCGCATGCAGTACAAATCTGCATCACCGACAGATATTGTCGGGCCGACACTTATTGCGACGCTTTGCACCACACTGGCTGCCATTCTGATCGATCGCTTTTTCTACTATCAGCGAAAGAAAAGGGGGAGAAAATAAAAATGGGACTGGTCACTGCTTTATCGGTCTGGATGGTTCCGGTTTTGATCGGTGTTATACTCGTTTACGGGACGCTGAAGAAAGTTCCTGCCTATGAGTCTTTTGTCGAGGGCGGAAAGGAAGGATTCTCCCTTGCAGTGTCGATCATGCCTTTTCTTGTCGGTATGCTGACAGCTGTCGGGGTTTTTCGCGCGTCCGGTGCGATGGATGCATTGATTGACTTCATCAGACCTCTGCTCACTTATATCGGCATGCCGGCGGAGGTCGTTCCGCTTGCCCTTTTACGCCCGATTTCCGGAACAGGGGCTCTCGGATTAATGAGCGACCTTCTGAGCGAGTATGGACCGGATTCTTTTATCGGGCACCTGGCTTCCGTCATGCAGGGCAGTATGGACACGACTTTTTATGTTGTTACGGTTTACTTTGGAGCGGTTGGGATTCATAAAATAGGCGACGCTTTAAAAGTCGGGCTGCTTGCTGATTTGGTCGGCGTGATCTCGTCGGTCGTGATTGTTACACTGATTTTCAGCTGATTCCACCTTGATGAAGGATAACAAGTGATAATTGCACTCATTTATTGAACAAAAATTGAAACTTGAGAAAAGATCCGTCCCGCGTTATGATTGAAGTGTATTCGAACATAACCTGTTCACAAATTAAGTCCGACGGTCAGGTGAAGCACAGTTCGGCATTGAGGTGAAAGAATGGAACGATTACAGAAGATAATTGCTCAGTCAGGAGTCGCTTCAAGACGAAAAGCTGAACAATTAATCGTAGCCGGTCGGGTTAAAGTCAACGGTCGAACGGTGTCGGAACTTGGGACCAAAGTATCCCCCGGTGATGATATTTCTGTGGACGGTGTACTGCTCGAGAAAGAGCGGCTCGTCTATTTTTTGTTGTATAAACCTGTCGGGGTTATTTCCAGCAGGAAAGATGAACGAAACAGGAAAACAGTTATTGACCTGATTAAAGGGGTTTCGGAGCGCATTTTTCCGGTTGGGAGACTTGATTTCGACACTTCGGGAGCACTACTTTTGACCAACGACGGGGAACTCGCCAACAGATTGATGCATCCGCGTTTTGAGATCGATAAAACATACATAGCAAAGGTTGAACCGATTCCGACGAGGGAACAGCTGCGCCGGCTGGCATCGGGGATTTTACTGGATGATGGAATGACGGCTGAAGCCAAAGTTCAGATGATAACGAGCAATAAAGAGAAAGGCTTCGCCTCGGTTGAACTGACGATTCACGAAGGTCGGAACCGCCAGGTAAGGAGAATGTTTGCCGCCCTGAATATGGAGGTTCTGAAACTGAAGAGAGTCCGTTACGGTTCTTTAAATCTGGACGGGCTGTCCGCCGGCGAAAGCAGGCCATTAAAGCCTCACGAAGTCAAAATGCTTTATCATCTGGCAAATCGGGAAAAACAGTAACCGATTAAATTCAGCCATCCTGATACAACTGACCCCCGTCTTTTAAAGAAGCGGATCAGATCCGCTTTTTAGCTATATATTTTTTGTTAACAATAAGAAATGAAAACGGTTCTGTTTTATCGAATGATATCATGAGCGGGCACTTGATAAAAGATAAAGGAACCCATATAAGGAGGATCCTTGATGGAAGAGAAGAAACCAGCTATTTTAGTGGTTGATGATGAAGAAAGAATCCGCAGATTATTAAGAATGTATTTGGAGCGGGAATATTATCAGATTGATGAGGCCGGGGATGGGGAGACTGCGCTGCAAATGGCGCTGAAGAAAGATTATGATTTAATCGTGCTCGACTTAATGCTGCCTGGTATGGACGGAATCGAAGTGTGTGAAAAATTGCGCGAAATTAAATCAACTCCGGTGATCATGCTGACGGCAAAGGGTGAGGAGGCAAATCGGGTTCAGGGATTTGAAGTCGGAACCGATGATTATATTGTCAAGCCGTTCAGCCCGCGTGAGGTTGTGCTCAGAGTAAAGGCATTGTTAAGGCGTTCTTCGAAGACCAGGTTTCTTGAGACGGAAACAACAACGAAAAATGTTATTGTCTTCCCGCATCTGACGATCGATCACGATGCCCACCGCGTAACGGTTGACAATCATGAAGTCAGTCTTACGCCGAAAGAGTATGATCTCTTATACTACCTGGCGCAAAATCCGGACAAAGTGTTCACACGGGAACAATTGTTGAAAGATGTATGGAATTATGAGTTTTTTGGCGACCTCAGAACCGTTGATACTCATGTAAAACGTCTGCGCGAGAAACTGAACAAAGTGTCTGAAGAAGCTGCGAACATGATTGTCACTGTCTGGGGGATCGGATACAAAATCGAGGTTGAAAAAGAAGAATGATTTGGAAAAGTATCATCGGCAAACTTTGGGCAACGATCATTGCCCTGGTTACGATTGTTCTGCTTTTTTTGACTGTTCTCCTGCTGCAGTTTTTTGAAAATAACAACATTCAGCAAGTGGAACATCAGATGGAAAAAATCGGCGGCAAAGCAGCCTATATGCTGCAAAGTAGTGGCGATCAAAAGGCAGCATTGTCTGCTGTTTCCGAAATTGCTAATGTATACGACTCAGGTAGTGCGGTTGTTTCACGGGATCATTTCTGGCTTTCTCCGTCAGGGTATAATCATCTGCCGAAACTCGACAGACGTTTTTTTGAATCCAATCCGATCTTAAAAAAAGCATTGTCCGGCAATCAAATCGTGAAGACACAGGGGAGTTTTCCTGTTAATCGGGACGGCCGGCACGTACAGGAGAAAATGATTATTGTTGGTGTGCCTGCCAGAACGGCTGATGGACGCGGTGCGGTCTATGTCTTCCAGTCCCTGCGTATTATTCAGAATACAATGGATCAGTCGAAAAAACTGATCTCTATCAGTGCCGGAATCGCCATCATCCTGACTACTTTTTTTGCGTTCTTTCTGTCAACCCGTATCGGTGCGCCTCTTCGACGAATGAGAACCGCAGCGATACAGGTCGCTCATGGAAATTTTGATATCAATGTACCTGTTGTCACACGCGATGAGGTTGGGGAGCTTGCCGTTGCATTCAATAAAATGAGAAAAAAACTGAAAGAAAATATGACAGCGTTAAGCCAGGAAAAAGAGCAGCTGTCGGGAATATTGGAAAACATGGCCGACGGCGTTCTGATGCTTGATGAACAGGGGAATATAAGGGCGAGTAATCCCCCGGCCAATCGATTTGTTCGCTCGTGGCACTTTGAAAACGACGACAATCCTTCCCGGTCGGTCAATCATACACCCGATTTGCTGATCGATTTGTTCGAAAAAGTTGCGAAGCAGGAATCGCCACAGATCCAGGAAACAGGTGTACAGGGACGCTTCTGGGTAATCATTATGACCCCGCTCTATGACCGGAGAAAGGTACGTGGAGCTGTCGCAGTGCTCCGGGACATGACTGAGGAGCGTCATATTGATGAATTGAAAAAGGGATTTATAGCGAACGTCAGTCATGAATTGCGTACCCCGATCGCGATGATGCAAGGGTACAGTGAGGCGATTATCGATGATATCGCCCAGACGGATCAGGAAAAGAAAGATATGGCTCAGATTATTCTCGATGAATCGAAACGAATGGGGCGCCTCGTTAATGAATTGCTCGATCTTGCCAGGATGGAGGCTGGTCATTTTCAACTTGAAAAGAAAGATATACCCCTTGTCGATTTTTTCGAACACGCAGTGTATAAATTCAGTAAACTGGCAAAAGAATCGGGAATCGCCTTATCGATGGATACGGACATTCGAAAGGATGAACGTTTTGAGCTGGACCCGGATCGAATCGAACAGGTCATGACCAATTTGATTGATAATGCGATCCGCCATACGCGCAAGGGGGGATCTGTATCTGTCGGTGTGTATCACGTAAATCAGCAGATAAGAGTCAGCGTCCGGGACACAGGGACCGGAATTTCGCCAAAAGATTTACCGTTTGTCTTTGAGCGATTCTATAAAGAGGATAAGGCGCGAACAAGAGGAAAATCGGGCACAGGTCTTGGATTGTCCATTGCCAGACATATTGTTGAGGCGCATGGCGGCGAAATCAGTGTGAACAGCAAGAAGGGGCAGGGCACTACTTTCCTGTTTACGCTGCCGGATGCAGCGGGCAAATAAAGCCTGTAAAAAACGACTAAGAAACAGGGCTTACTCTGTGAAAATTTCAAGTGATGTTGACAACTGGGGATGATCGGATTACAATATCAAATGTAAGGGTTTCCATTTTGTTCCGCCATTTCGGATGTCACGCTGATGCTGCCTGTTCTAAATGGTAAAAGGCATTATCACAGAAAATTTGAATGGATGGGTTCAATCTTTAGACGACATTTTAATGTAAGCGCTATATTGCAGCGTACTTCTATGAGCGGGGTTAACTTTTTCCGGTTTTTGCGTTTGTGATACAGATGCAGCGCAGGAGCACAATGAAACGGCTATAATTTTGTGGGCTTATTGTACGTGCAGGTTGTCGACAAGTATACGTGAATTAAGAGACAGAACGGAAACCGGATCAAATGTTAGCTAAAGAAAACCTGGATTTATGCAAAGAGGTGCTGAAAATGGAGATTGGCATGATCGGTTTAGGAAAAATGGGACAGAGTCTGGCGCTGAACAGTGCCGAGCATGGTTTTCATGTAAAAGTCTTTGATATTTCTGAACGTGCCGTTCATCAATTGAACGGTATTCAAAATATCGAGTGCTTTACGGATTTGAATGAACTCGTTAATCACATGGCAGGACCGCGTGTTCTTTGGCTGATGGTACCCGCTGGAAAACCAACCCTGGAAACGGTTAAACAGTTGCTGAACATCCTGGAGAGCGGAGATATCGTTATCGATGGGGGAAATTCAAAGTATACCGATTCGATCAGGCACTATCAATCATTTAAACAAATCGGTGTATCATTCCTGGATGTGGGTACTTCCGGAGGGGTAAACGGTGCAAGGCATGGAGCCTGTCTGATGGTAGGCGGCGATAAGCATGCATTTGACTATGCAGAACCATTGTTCAAAGCGATTACAGTACCTGATGGGTACTTGTATACAGGAAAACCTGGCAGCGGTCACTTTTTAAAGATGGTTCATAATGGGATCGAATACGGTATGATGGAGTCGATAGCGGAAGGGTTTGAAGTGCTGGAGAAAAGCTCATTCGATTACGACAATCGGGCAGTTGCTAAAGTGTGGAATCACGGATCCGTGATTCGCAGCTGGTTGGTCGAATTATTGGAAGACGCCTTTACAAAAGATAATGATCTGGATCAGATCATCGGAGTCATGGATTCATCCGGAGAGGGGAAATGGACGGTTGAAACAGCCATTGATCTGAAAGCATCAACACCGGTGCTTGCCCTGTCATTAATCATGCGTTACCGCTCACTCGAAAATGACACGTTTACTGGAAAAGTTGTGGCTGCTTTGCGAAATGAATTCGGTGGCCACCCGATTATCAAAAAATAGTGAATATTACAGCGGAAAGCTCACGAAGGGAGGGGTGATAATGCAATATCCGCTTTCATGGATGAAAGGCGCTTCTTTGGGTGAACGAATGGCAAATGTTCTCAGACTCCGAATCGTCAGCGGCGAAATAGAACCCGGGAGTATTTTATCTGAGAACAAGATAGGCAGGGAATTTGGCACGAGCCGCTCGCCGGTTCGTGATGCGTTAAAGGCTTTAGCTGCTGACGGGCTTATCCGTTTGGAACGTATGGGAGCGGTTGTATTGGGTCTGGATGTAAAAGATATCCAGGAATTATATGATGTGCGTTATTTAATCGAAAGTTTTGCCCAGCAACGTATTCCCGAGCAGAATCTCGATCCGTTAATCATGACTTTATACCAGATTATCGATCAGATGGAACTTGCTTTGAAGTATCAGAACAGCAGTGATTTTGCCTATCACGATCTGACGTTCCATGAAACGATCATTTTAGCGACCAATCATTCAAGAATCATTAATCTCTGGAACAGTCTTCGGTACTTAGTGATGGCGGTGACACTGGTGACAACAGAAGAGGTTTTTTCCCAGGGACACGATCATACGGAGTGGGTCATAGATAAACACCGAAAGATCATACACGGGCTGACAACACGTGATCGCGATAAGATTGAGGACTCTGTAAAGACCTATTTCACGGACTCTAAACGAACATTGGATAAAACATTTCATCCAAAATGAAAGATGCGATACCGGGCGTTTTAAGACGGAATGAGACAAACTGTTTTACAAATAAAATGAAGTATCGACGGGCAGACCAGTGGATGATTTTAATGAGCAAATTGAAAACGCTTTATTTACCGACCTGCCTGAACAGAACAAACGCGTCTCCGGCCAAGGATCACGCACTTTAAACTCTTTGTTTCCTGATTTAATTTTAATCATTTTTAAACAGGTACTGTCTTTTCTTTCATTCATTGTTTTGAAAGCGGTAAAAATATTTGATTTCGGGACGTCTGAGATCCGGGTTCTCTGATAAATGCTCAATAAATCTCTTTAATCGACTGGGAACTCGTATACAAGTTCCATTACTTAAGGAGGGGAAAGAAATTGCCAATTATTATTGTTGCTTTAGGTGTTCTGGTTCTTCTGCTGCTCATCGTCCGGTTTAAAGTCAATACGTTTATTTCACTCATTATTGTTTCGGCACTGGTTGCACTGGGACTTGGAATGGATATCAGCAAAATCTTCACTTCGATTGAAACAGGTGTCGGTAGCCAATTAGGACACCTGGCTCTTGTATTCGGTTTTGGGGCTATGCTCGGCAAACTCGTCTCCGATGCCGGAGGAGCTCATCGTATTGCGATTACCTTGATTAACAAGTTTGGCAGAAAAAAAATTCAAATAGCTGTCGTGATCGCATCGTTTATTATCGGTATTGCGCTTTTCTTTGAAGTAGGACTTGTCCTGTTAATTCCAATCATTTTTGCCATTGCGACTGAACTTGGTGTATCGATTCTTTATTTAGGTATTCCTATGGCGGCTGCTTTATCCGTTACTCACGGCTTTCTTCCACCGCATCCGGCCCCAACAGCGATCAGTGCGGCCTATAACGCAAATATTGGTCAGGTGCTGATCATCGGTTTCATTATAGCGATTCCGACGGTGATTGTTGCGGGTCCTGTTTTCAGTAAACTCGCCAGAAAAATGCTACCGAATGCCTTTGAAAGGATAGGTAATATCAAGGGACTGGGTGAACAGAAGACATTCAAACTGGAAGAGACACCTGGTTTCGCCATTAGTACACTGACTTCACTTTTCCCTGTCATTTTGATGGCATTGGCAACCATTTTTTCATTAACCATTAAGGGAAATTCACCGGTAAAAAATTTCATTGAATTTATCGGTTCACCGGATGCGGCCATGCTGATTTCTTTATTGATTGCCGTATACACGATGGGAATTGCCCGGAAAATTCCGATGAAAACAATCATGAAATCTGTAGAAACGTCTGTCATGCAAATTGCCATGATGCTCCTGATTATCGGAGGCGGAGGGGCATTCAAACAGGTACTGATAGACGGAGGGGTCGGAAACTATGTGGCAAAAATGTTTGCACATTCCAATATGTCTCCGCTGCTTCTTGCCTGGCTGATCGCCGCTATATTAAGAATCTGTCTTGGATCCGCAACGGTTGCGGCACTTACAACGGCTGGTCTGGTCGCTCCGCTTATGACGGCAGGAGCTGTCAATCCGGCTCTGATGGTTCTGGCAACAGGTTCAGGAAGCTTAATTGCTTCTCATGTGAACGACGCCGGCTTCTGGATGTTCAAGGAGTACTTTAATCTGAGCCTGAAGGAGACGTTCGGAACATGGACGTTTCTTGAAACAATCATATCTGTTATGGGGCTGATTTGTGTGCTTCTGGCCGGGCTGTTTATCTAGGGGTCTGATCCTTTCCATGCAATCTACAGATCATCAGTTTCAACTGAAAAAGTCTCAGAAACAGCAGTCTGTTTCTGAGACTTTTTCATTGTTTTCCGTCAGGAAGTATTTTGTTGGGATGAAGAGATAACCTGTCCGGCCCAATTCTTCTCATCAGGAGTGAAAGCCGGACTGTTAATTGTCCGCTTTGCCGGGATCCCCATTAAACGGGTCTTCCGAAACCCGAATCGATTCCGTCGGACATCCTTCGAAGGCGTCGGCAAGATCATCAAGCAGTTCATCGGGAACGGGTGTATTCCCGGCATTGTTGTCTAACAGTGCAAAAGCCAGGCCTTCATCGTCATAATCAAACAAATCAGGAGCCGACGCGCCGCACGCGCCGCATGCGATGCATGTATCTTTATCAACGATTGTAAATTTATTCATTGGTTTATTCCCCTTCCATTGCAAGCATACACATACACACTTTTTATTGTAAGAAAGCGAAGTGAGTTATTCAATAGCGGTCTGATCATCATTTATGAACGATTGTCGAAATTTAGCGGGAAAAGCGTTAAAATAGAGTGAAGAAAATGCGGAACCGAAATCGCGGAGGGAAGGACTTTGACTTATGGTTATTTCTTATTCCTGCAGCTCGTCGGACGATTTAACGGGGAAAGATCTCTTTCCGGTATCTATCATTTATTAAAAGGAAAACAGTCTGCCCAGCCGATACAGGACAGCTATCTGTATCATGTCAGACCGTTTTTCCATTCACTGGATACATTGAAGCGGGATGAATTTGACCGCGTTTATGAAGAGTGCAAAGAAAAGGATTGGCTGGAGCCTTCAGACGTTCAACAGGAATCCGTCAGGCTGACCGGGAAGGGGGCGGCGTTCTTAGCGACCCTGCGAAGAAAATACACTTTGCCTGAAGGTATCTATTTAACAGATTACATAAATGAAGAAACGTCTTTCTGGCTGAAACTGCAATTAACGGTTCAAACTCTGTCCGAATTGGTACATGGGCGGAACGCCTTTCTCCCGGTTACAAGGCAGCCTGCTGTTACGGAAAGTGTGCGCCACTTTTTGCAGATTACGCCAATTGACCGGGAAAAACTGTCCGGACACGTATTTGAAGAGCTGAGCCGTTTACTTGCTGAAGGGCCAGATGATGAAGCAAACGTGCTCGTCGGTCAATTGAGCGGTTTCGGAACAGGCGGTCTGACGATCGATCAGCTCTCGCATCAGCTCGAACGTGATATTTTTGAATGCCGAATGCTTCATAAGGCTGCGATCCGGCGCATGATGGATCACCTTTCGACCCGGTCCGGTGCTTACCCTTTCCTTTCCCGGCTCCTGGACAGAAAACGGGGAACCCTTTCCCTTTCGGCGAGCCGGACATTCCAGTACATCAATCGCGGGTGTTCTCTCGAAGAAATTTCACAGGCAAGACACCTGTCGCGGGGAACGATTGAAGATCACATTGTCGAAATAGCACTGAAAACAAACGACTTCAGCTGTTCTCCATACCTTTCAGAAGAAGTGGATCAGTCTGTAATGGAAGTCGTCTCACAGATTCAGACGAGACAGTTAAAGCGAATTAAGGAACGGCTTCATGACAAAGCCAGCTATTTTCAGATTCGTCTTTCTCTCGCAAAACATGCAGGTGAATATGGGGGAACTCGTTAAATGGAGAAGGAAAACAAACGCAATGTCCCGGTCTGTTCGAACAACCCATTAATCGCAAAAGCCGGGGACGTTCTGCGCCACGTTTTCGGCTATGATTCGTTCAGGCCGGGGCAAAAACGGGTTATTTCGGCGTTATTAGCACATCAGGATGTTTTCGCAATGATGCCGACAGGGAGCGGCAAATCGATCTGTTATCAAATTCCGGGTTATCTGCTCCCCGGTTTGGTGCTGATTGTCTCCCCGCTGCTTTCATTAATGGAAGATCAGGTTGTTTCGCTGAGGCGTGCAGGAGAAAAAAAGGTCCGGGCTCTGAGCAGTATGCTGTCTTTTCAGGAACGCGTACGTGTTCTCAAACATCTGGACGAATTCCGTTTTCTTTTTATATCACCCGAGATGCTTCAAAAGCCGTCTGTTCTTTCCGCTCTGCAGCAAGTGAAAGTGTCTCTGTTTGTCGTGGACGAGGCGCACTGCATTTCTCAGTGGGGACATGAATTCAGGCCCGACTATATGCATCTGGCAGAAGCCCGTGAGAAAATGGGCTCTCCTGTCTGTCTTGCACTTACCGCAACCGCTGATCGCAGGGTAAGGGAAGATATTATCGGACACCTTCATTTAGAAAAAAGTAAACAGGTACTGGAGAGTGTCGATCGCCCGAATATTGCTCTTGTTGTTCGTAAAGTTAAAAATAATGCGGAGAAGATCAAACGGCTGCTGGCACTGCTCCGGACAGCAAAATGGCCGGCAATGGTGTACTGTTCCAGCCGGGAATGGACCGAAAAACTGACGGAAGAGATTAAAAGCGCACTGGATTATCGTACCGCTTTTTATCACGGGGGCATGGCGTCAGAAGACCGCAGAAAGATCCAGAACCAGTTCCTTGATGGGGAACTCGATGTTTTGTGCTGTACCAATGCGTTTGGCATGGGGATCAATAAATCTGATGTCCGGCTGATTGTCCATTTCCATTATCCGGCGCATTTAAATGCATATCTTCAGGAGATTGGCCGAGCCGGAAGGGACGGTGGCCAAAGTCTCGCGGTTCTTTATTACTCAGAGGAGGATGACCGCCTGCCGGTCTCATTAATAGACAGCAACTATCCGGATGAAACGATGCTGAGAAATGTCCTGATTCGCCTCGATCAAGGCCAGCTTCAGACAGAGGATGAGCATCAGTTTATGACCCTTCTTCAAAGTGAAGGGGTAACTGAAGTGGCTGCCCGATTCATTCTGGAACAAGTAAAAAAAAAGCCGGACAAAAAACCGTATCTCTCGACGTTTGACGACTGTCTTCGTTTAGTGAAAGAAAGACGGGCCCGCCAGCTGGATGATCTGAGCAAAATGAGACGATGGATAAGGGGAACGGATTGCAGAAGAAAGTCCTGTCTTCATTTCTTTGGTGAAAAGTTATCCTGGAGGCCGAGGTTGTGCTGTGACCGATGCGGACTGGAGATAAAAGACTTTCAAAGAAGAGAGACCGACCGATCCGGAATGTGTTTTGAATTGAACTGGGAGAGGCGTTTGCGGCGGCTCCTGATCGGAAGGAACCGGTAAATATGGACAAAGCATCTTTGGATCAAATATCGGACAGGGACATGCGCAAAACTCTTTATTTGTCACAGGGGATCATCATCGGTTTATCGGCACTTATCGTTTTTATTAATCCCGGCCTGCTCAGGGATTTCCCGGGCTGGACAAAAATGAACTTTCCCATTTTTTTATTGACCTGCGGAACGTCAACTGGTATTGCCGCACTGCAGATTCTCCTCGACCGCTGGATTCCTGACCAATGGACTGATGATGGCGGGATCAATG
Organism: Sporolactobacillus sp. THM7-4; assembly: GCF_004153165.1. Taxonomy (GTDB): domain Bacteria; phylum Bacillota; class Bacilli; order Bacillales; family Sporolactobacillaceae; genus Sporolactobacillus. Next base: position 91,315 of record NZ_SEMD01000004.1, read on the forward strand.
TTCGGATGTTCCAGGCGCTCAGCTATTTTCACATTCCGATTGCTATGGCAGTGGTCGCTGTTGCTGAAGAATTTCTATTCCGGGGTCTCCTTCAGCCGATGCTCGGCTATCCGGCAGCGAGTATCCTTTTTGCTCTCGTCCACACCCGTTATCTAAAAAAACCGCTTCTTTTGATTTCCGCACTTTTGCTTGGTTTTTATTTGGGCGCTCTGTTTCTCGTTTTTCACAGTCTGGCCGCTTCGATTCTGGCTCACTACACCATGAATGTGCTTCTGGGTATCGTTCAGAAACATCACGATGAGCACAGTAGAAAGCGACTTTAAAGTCAGAAAGTTGTCCTGAATTCACCTGTCCTTTCATATTTTGTTTTATGGGAAGGTGATGCAGATGACTCTGGAGGCACTGCGGGATTCCGGCAAGCTTCCTGATATGACCTATGAAATCATAATCGAACTGGTGAATCGGAAAAAAGAAGAAGAGATTTGGAAAAAGCGGGAGCTGAGAGCAGGATCGGCCTTTATTGTTGTTTTCAGTGCACTGATCATCTATCTCTGCTTTTTTCAGCTTAATCGTTACCAGTCGCTGAGACGGCTTGACCTGTTTTTCAACGATCCTGTGATCTGGTTAACCGGCGCCGTCAGCCTGGTGATTGCTATTTTTTTTCTGCGTGCTCATTCCAAAAGAGAGGATGCGGAAGACGATTTTGACGATTTGCGAAAAGAAGTCATTGATCGGGGAAACGAACTCTGGCCCAGGGAACCGGATGACCGTGGCCGGTATGAAACGATGCACTATCTTCTGAAGGACAAAGCAATTAATTTGTTTTACAAGTAACAAAATGAATCTGCTTGTCCATCAATGAAGGAAAAAGCTGTTCCGGTAATGGGAGAGCGGAACAGCGAAAGCCGAGTACTGGTTTATTGCCTGCGTTTTCAGAACACTTTCTTCTTTCCCTGTTCTTCTTTAATCAGGTCGACCGCTTCCCTGAATCGCTGGGAGTGAACGACCTCACGTTCGCGAAGAAAGCCGAGAGCGTCGTTCAGCATCGGATCATCCGAAACATTAATAATCCATTGATAGGTAGAGCGGGCTTTTTCCTCGGCAGCGATATCCTCGTACAGGTCGGCAATCGGATCGCCTTTCGACTGGATGTGAGCAACGGTAAAGCTCTCGCCCGCCGCATTTTCAAAGTAAAGGGATTTTCCATGGTTGACATAATGAGGACCTAACCCGGCTTCCTTCAGCTGATCGGGTGTCGCATCTTTCGTGAGTTTGTAAACCATCGTGGCAATCATTTCCAGATGGGCAAACTCTTCAGTTCCAATATCATTTAAAAGTCCCATGACCCGGTCGGGAATCGTATAACGCTGATTGAGATATCTAAGCGCAGCGGCAAGCTCACCGTCTGCCCCACCATATTGCTCCATAAGATATTTAGCAATTCGCGGGTTGCACGCACTGACCCTGACCGGATATTGAAGCTTTTTTTCATAATACCACACTCATGTCCGCCTCCTCTTCATTTGTTTTAAGCATCGTTGATTTGGAGCATGATGATCAAACTTACACTTGCCATGGCCAGGGCGCTTTGCTCCACTGCCACGGATAGGATGAATAGCTATGGCCGAATTCTCTGAGCGGACCATATCGCGCTTCAAAAGCCGCGCGCAATTCAGCACTTTTTTTTGCTGCTGAGTTGAATTGTTTGAGCGCCTCCAGATCGTCCGGATGAGTGTCAAGATAAAGGGTCAGTTCGACAAGAGTAAAATCGACTGCCTGAAGGGCCTGCAAGTCGGTATAGTAGCTCTCCGGCAGCTTATTTTCTTTAGCCATCGGGTTCAGGCCTCCTTTTTCTTTGGATTGTAAGGATCGGTATACGGTGTATAGAGCCCGGGCCAAAGTGTGCCGTGGGAGAGCGCCTGAAGGGGAGAAAATTGTTTCATTCCCGGCGGCTGAAAGCCAAGGTAAAGCTGCACGGGTGTTTCATAAGGGACCCTGGTAAGCGGCGGACATGGATCGAAAGGACTGGAATATGGATAATACCATTTTCGGTATGTCGGCATGACAGAACCTCCTTTCTGCTTAATACATATCCTGTCACTTTTTTATATGAAAACCGGGCTTGTCATAAGAACTGAAAGAGAGTAAAAAGCGATTAATAATGACGTGTAAAAAGAGCTTTTGTTTGAAAAACTAACGAGAAGCAGCGGATAGGAATGATGCCGCTTCACTGCATTTGGGAGAGGGGACCGGATGCCCTCTGCTGATACTTAACCGGTAAATGTGGGGTAACTGATATCCGTCAATCAAAGGCATGTACATTTTTCAGCTTGCGTTGTATACTACACTCAGGTCGATTGTTCTCCGGTTCAGTAACCTCTCCACATACAGGATGAGGGATGACTGACAAAAGACACGGAAAATTGCGGCCGGCATATAGTATTAAAGACAGGAATGCGGAGAAAGCAGTAAGTTTGCGGTGCAATCAGGCTGGATGGCAAGGAGGGCGTTTGAGATGCGATTGGAACGTTTGAATGGAGACAGGATTAAAATTTTCCTGACGTTTGACGATCTCAGAGAACGGGGCATTACCAAGGAAGACATGTGGCATGATTTGCCAAGAGTTGAGCAGCTTTTTCGCGATATGATGCTGGAAGCAGACGACGAACTTGGTTTTGAAGCGAATGGTCCAATCGATGTCGAAGTGTTTTCCCTTCCGGCACAGGGTATGGTCGTTATTGTATCAAAAGGAAGATCCCGGGAAGATAGTGACGATCAGGAAGATTATGAAGATGATGACGACTTTATTCAGATGCAGGTTACTCTGGATGAGAGTCAGGATATTCTTTACCAGTTTGAACAATTTGAAGACGTGATCACTCTGTCCAGGACTTTGCATGATATAGGCATAAATAATGGAAGTTTATATCTGTTTGAAAATAAATACTATCTATACTTTGATGAAGAACAAATGGATTCCGATATGAATATTGAGACGCTCGTTGCCATTCTTGCTGAATTCGGCAACCCATCGACCATTACGATTCACAGGTTGGAAGAGTATGGCAAGTCTCTGATCGAAGGTGAAGCGGTCGCCTCGATCTACCGCTATTTTATTGAAGCTCCGCACGATTGACTGCGCGGGGCTTTTTAGTTTCCTCTCAATATACCCTATGCGGGGAGATCCGGCATCATGAATGGATGACATAAAAAGTGAAACAGATCTGGAATGGTTATCCTTATCCCGGGAATAGGATGGTTATGAAAAGGGGCCATCATGCAAGAATAAAGGGGGATCAACGTGTCTGTAAGTGAAGAAAACGACAGCCGCGAAGAAAAGATACAGCTACATAGTCCACTTCAATCCGTGCAGGCTGTTATACGGTCTGCCGCTACCGAACTGGGATATTCGCAGGAAGTTTTTGACTTTTTAAAAGAACCGCAGCTTTTTCTTGAAGTCAGAATTCCAGTTCGCATGGACAATGGAAAAATCAGGGTTTTTACAGGTTATCGTGCGCAGTACAATCATACGGCCGGTCCGACAAAAGGGGGGGTACGTTTTCATCCGAATGTCAGCGCAGAACAGGCGAAAGCGCTTTCTATCCGGATGGGACTGAAGGCCGGGATACTCAATCTTCCGTTCGGAGGGGCCAAAGGCGGGGTGATCTGTGATCCCCGTGAACTTTCTTTTCGTGAGCTGGAAGGGCTGAGTCGTGGCTATGTCCGGGCGATTCGTTCCAACATCGGTCCATTCAGAGATATTCTCGCTCAGGATATTTTCACAAATGCGCAGGTTATGGCATGGATGATGGATGAGTACGATCATCTGAACCAGGGATCTCCCGGTTTTATCACCGGAAAGCCGCTTGTACTTGGAGGACTGCCTGGCGGGGATATGGCTGGTGCACGCGGAGTCGTTCTGTTTGTTTGCGAAGCCGCCCGTAAAAAAGAAATCAATCTTCAGGAAGCCCGAGTCATTGTCCAGGGGTTTGGCAGTGCAGGAAGTTGTGTTGCAAAGCTGTTGTATGATCGGGGAGCGAAAATCGTCGGTATTTCTGATGCCTATGGGGCTCTGTACAATCCGGACGGACTTGCTGTTGACGAACTGATCGATCAGCGTGACAGTTTCGGGACCGTGACGAAGCTCTTTCGCCAGACGATCACGAATCAGGCTATTCTTGAAAAACCTTGTGATATTTTGGTACTTGCGGCGATTGACAATCAGGTTACCCATGAAAATGCAGCGAATATTCAGGCAAAGGTGATTGTAGAAGCGGCCGGACAGGCGGTTTCTGAGCAGGCGGATACGATCCTGACTCAGAGAAATGTAATGGTTGTTCCAGAGATTCTGGCCTGTTCAGGGGACGTAACCGCTTCATATTTTGAGTGGGTGCAAAATAACCAGGGGATGATTTGGAACGAACAAGAGGTGTGGGAAAAGCTGGATCAAGTACTTAGCCCGGCTTTCCATTTCGTTGACGAAACAGCACGAGATCGCAACATTTCGATGAGAAAGGCTGCATATACCGTTGGTGTCAGAAAACTTGCGGAGGCCTCCCGTTTTCGCGGCTTGATCTGAAGAAAATCAGTCTGGTTGACATAAAATGTTTACCGTAACTATTTTTGCTCTTTTGAACGTGCGTAAAAAATGTCTTCCGTTTTTACGCACGTTTTTATTTTACCAGGCTGAAATTCCGGCTGAACGGAGTGTTGATGTTAACGGCTTTTTCGTCTCACGTACATACATACATGACTGGATTTTGAATAAAGAGCGTTATTTAAGGAATCATAAACATGACAATGACCAGCGTGCAAATTCAATCGGGCCTGGGTTATGCCGCATGGCTCTGTCCGCGGGAGGCTTATGATCTGGCGGGGGAAACCTGACAGACGCTGAATGTTTTATTACATGAGGAGGAATGGGCAATTGATTAAATGTCTGATTCCAAAAGTTGTGGCAACATTTCTCTCTTTGTTTTTCCTGTTTGGCTTAAACGGACAGGCTTCAGCTTTTACAAACCAGATACTGACTCAGGGGGCGTCCGGGGACGATGTAATCGAACTGCAGGCGCGTCTTCAATATATTGGTTTTTACAGTGGTAAAATAGACGGGCATTTCAGTTACGGTACCTACTGGGCTTTGCGCAGTTTTCAGCAGAAATACGGCCTGAAAGTTGACGGTCAGGCAGGCACATCAACCAAACAGAAGCTGGCGAAAGTCTCTCAATTTGATAAAAATTTTATCTACAGCAATCTGTCAGCCGGAAATACCTTTACCTATTATGGAGGCGTTCCGCTGAATCAGCAAGTAAAAAAGAAGAATAAAGGCCAGTTAAGTGCAGGAGACGGCGGAAATTCCCGGAAGAATCAAAACTATTCGGTTAACCACTTGCCGCAGGGGTATTCACAGAGCGATATTAACCTGATGGCCAATGCGGTGTACGGCGAATCGCGCGGAGAGCCTTACATCGGACAGGTTGCCGTTGCATCGGTGATTATCAATCGTGTTGCCGATCCAAGGTTCCCGAATAATATTTCCGATGTGATCTTTCAGCCCGGGGCATTTACAGCGGTCTCAGACGGACAGATCTGGCTGACTCCGAACGTAACGGCGAAAAAGGCGGTCATGGACGCGATCAATGGATGGGATCCGACACACGGAGCGATCTATTATTTTAACCCGGAAACCGCAACATCGGCCTGGATATGGAGCCGGCCGCAGATTGGAAGAATCGGTAAGCATATTTTCTGCAAATAACGGTTTGACAAAAATACGACATTCTTTGAATCACGGTGCCTGGCGAAACAAGGCCCGGGCCTCGGCGATCCATAAGGCCGGCTGACTTGAATCGAAATGAACAGGGAGGGATTCAGCTTGAAACGTTCATATTGGATAATCCTGTGTTCCATTCTTGCAGCGCTCATGGTCGGACTCGGTATTTGGGCCAATCAGGAGCACAGGGCCAGGGAGGCGGTAATGATTCAGGCGGAAAATCATTACCAGCAGGCTTTCCATGAACTGGCTTATTACGTTGATTCTCTTGAGGAGTCGCTTGGAACATCACTCGCCATGCACTCAAGAGAATCCATGCGTCCACAGCTCGTTGAAACGTGGCGTCTCAGCGCTCTCGCACATGGAGCGGCAAACGAACTTCCATTAACCCTGCTGCCGTTTAACAGAACTAATGAATTTCTGGCCCATGTCGGAGACTTTACCTATAATTCCGGTGTTAAAACGACTGGGAACCGTCCGTTGTCAGACAAAGAATACCGAAGTCTGCAGAAATTGTACAAGGAATCGATGAGCATTCGTGACGGCCTGCGCGATGTCCAGAGTAAAGTGATGGCTCATCATCTGCGCTGGATGGATGTTGAACAGGCGTTACAGCAGAAACGGCAGAATCAGGACAATCAGGTGATCGACGGTCTGAAAAGAGTCAATGTGCAGGCGACGGATTATACGCAAAGCTTCAGTCCTGAGAATCCCCGCAATACTGTGTTTGAAAAACAGAAACTGAAACCTCTTGAGGGATCGGTCCTCAGCCCGGATCAAGCGGCCACCGGAATCAAAAAATGGCTTGGGGTTCCAAAAGCGAAAATCCGGCAGATCAGAAAAACGGGCAAAGGTTCAAGTACAAGCGCTTATGAAATCACATTAATCAATAACAGAACAAAGAAACCGATTCATGCCTCGATTACAAGAAAGGGCGGGCATGTCATCTGGTTTATGAACAACAGACCGGTCGGAGCTCAGAAGATCAGTTTCTATGAAGCCACGAAAAAAGCAAAACGATTTCTTGATCAACACAGGCTGCCCGGAATGGAATTAGTAAAAAAAGATCAGTTCGATAAGGTTGCTGTTCTGACATTTGTTGAGAAAAGGAAAAATATTCGTGTTTATCCTTCATCCATCCGTTTACAGGTTGCGCTCGACAACGGAGAAGTAGTTGCGTTTGACGAAAGTGATTATTTATTTAACAAGTGCGACCGTGTTCCTCTGATTCCGAAAATGTCGGAACAGTCGGCCCGCAGGCAGCTGAATCCTGATTTGAGGATTCAGGAAACTCATCTGGCTGTCTTTCAGAATCCGCTTCTGAAGAATGTTCTTTGCTATGAATTTTTTGCGACGAAAGGACACGATACGTATCGGGTGCTGCTTAATGCTGAAAACGGGGATCAGGAGAAAGTTGAATTGCTGAGGGATTGAAAAGAGAAGGAAAGAGATTTATTTCTTTCTTTTTTTTCATGTATAATAATCGATAGAAAGCGGTTTGATGAATGCCTGAGGTCAGGGGATGACGGAGATGGTATTAAAAGTCGGAGAAACCCTTATCCTGGAACAAGAGAAGGGCATAAGTGAAAAAAAGCGTTACCGGTGCAGGATTACTGAGATCAGGGAAAGCACACTTCTTATTGATTACCCGATAGATGAGCAGACGGGGAAAACCCCGATATTCCAGAACGGGACACCTCTTGTTGCAAACTATATTCTGAATCGTCAGGCTTATCGGTTCGACTGTGTGTTTGAACGCAGGATTCCCGGGAGGATCCCGATGATGGTACTGGCCTATGAAGGTAAAGAAAGCCTGGCCAGGATTCAACGCAGGAATTTTGTACGGGCAGGCGCTAATCTGGATATTGCTGTCCATTCACGAAATGGGGATTTCCCTCCGTTTGTGACACTTACAAGCGACATCGGCGGTGGAGGCGCATTAATTATCCTTCCAGAAGGAACCGGATTGAAAGAAGATCAGGAGATTACAGTCTGGATCTGTCTCCCGGGGAATTCCGGAGAAAACAGATATGTCACCTTTAACGGAAAAGTGGTGAGGGTTTTTACGGATAAAGCAACAAACTGGGAAAGGGCTTCGATCCAGTTTGAAGTACGCAATGAAAGAGAGCGGCAGCCGGTCATCCGCTTCTGTTTTGAAAAACAGCTGGAACAAAGAAACAAATCGATTCACTTTCAGCCTGACCGGTATCATCGTCAGTAAAAAACTTTTACCGCTTTTTGATCCTGTTTTCGACAATATGGTATAGTAGGAAACATAATGGGTATCAGATTAGAGAGATAGGGGTTATTGTGGATCATGGAGAGGTTATTTCAAATCGCCATTGACGGGCCTGCCGCAGCTGGAAAAAGCACGGTTGCAAAAATAGTGGCTGAAAAGCTCGGATTTGTTTATATCGATACAGGAGCGATGTATCGTTCACTGACATATAAAGCGCTCAAAACAGGTACTGATCTGAGTAGCGGAAAAGAGCTGAAAGATTTACTCGATCAAACAGAAATTCAGCTTCAGCACAGCGATGGGGGGCAAAGGGTCATTGTTGACGGAGAAGATGTCAGTGAACCAATCCGATATCAGGATGTGACGTCTCACGTTTCGCTCGTCTCTTCTTTTCCTGAAGTCAGGTCGGAGATGGTACGTCGTCAGAGAAAACTTGCCCGGAGCAGCAATGTCGTCATGGACGGTCGGGACATCGGGACACGCGTCCTGCCGCAGGCTCAGGTGAAAATCTTTCTCAGGGCATCTGTTGATGAACGGGCGTCCCGTCGCTTCAAAGAGGAAAAACAAAAAGGCATGCATCCGTCGCTCGAAGCATTGAAGGAAGCAATAGCCCTGCGAGACAAAAAAGATATGGAACGGGATGCATCGCCGCTTGTTAAAGCGGACGATGCAATCGAACTCGACACAACTTCGCTATCCATTGAAGAGGTGGTCCGAGCGATTCTTCAGATCGTAAAGGAGAGGAGTCCTCGTTGAGCCTGTACTCGATCGGAAAGCCACTTGTTCGATTGTTTTATAAATTTTGTTTCCGCTACGAAGTTTCAGGAAGTGAAAATATCCCGAAGGATGGAGCCGTTCTGATCTGCTGCAATCATTTGTCTGATTTTGATCCTCCACTTGTAGGGATTTCTACCTCCCGGGTTATGAGCTTTCTGGCAAAGGAGGAACTCTTCAGAATCCCTTTGTTCGGGCGACTGATCAAAATGCTTCATGCCGTTCCCATCCGTCGCGGATCCGGAGACAGAGCAGCGATCCGCACAGCACTAAACCTGCTGCGGTCGGGACATACTCTTCTGATCTTTCCGGAAGGTCACCGGAATCGCAGCAATCGATTGAAAAAAGGTTTGCCGGGAGCAGGATTTTTTGCACTGAATACGGATGCGGCGGTGATTCCCTGTGCCATTATCGGGGAATATAAGTTATGGAGAAAAATGAAAGTCGTATTCGGTCCGCCTGTAGATACGGATTCAATGAAACGACAGAAAATGAAATCTTCTGAAGCATCATCCGTTATTATGATGCATATTCAGCGCCTGTTAGATGAAAATGAGAATTGATGGCTCGGACAGGTCCATCTGCTTGACAAAACTGTCTATTTGTAAGAAGTTAAGTATAGGATATAGTGCTTCGTTTTTATTAAAGGAGGTCCCTGAGGATGGTTGAAGATATGAATAATGAAATGGCATCTTTTGATGCTTTAAAAGTAGGAGATGTAGTAAGCGGTAAAGTCACCAAAGTCGAAGAAAAACACGCTTTGGTTGATGTGGGATACAAAGTAGACGGTATACTGCCGATCAGCGAACTTTCCAGTCTGCATGTGGAAAAAGTAACCGATTTGCTGAATGAAGGCGACGAAGTAACCGTTAAAGTAACGAAACTCCAGGATGACGAACTGGTGCTTTCCAAGCGTGAAGTCGATGCGGACAAAGCGTGGGGAGATCTTGAACAAAAGTTCAAGGATAAAACAACTTTCTCTGTCGAAATTGCCGACGTCGTTAAAGGTGGCCTGGTTGTTGATCTGGGTGTCAGGGGATTCATTCCTGCCTCTTTAGTCGAGCGCCACTTCGTTGAGGATTTCGGTGATTATAAAGGCCGTCCGCTTGATGTCAAAATCGTTGAGCTGGATCGGGAGAAAAGAAAGGTAATCCTTTCCCACCGGGCGGTTCTCGATGAAGAAGCGGATAAGAAAAAACAGGAAACACTGCAGAACATCAAAGAGGGCGATGTGATTGAGGGCACCGTCCAGCGTCTCACGGATTTCGGTGCGTTTGTTGATATCGGCGGTGTCGACGGACTGGTACATATATCGCAGCTCGCTCATCATCGTGTGGAAACCCCGTCAGAGGTTGTCTCAGAAGGGGATAAAGTTAAAGTGAAGGTACTTTCTGTCGATCCGGAAAACGAACGGATTTCTCTCTCAATTAAGGCAACTCAGCCCGGACCGTGGGAAACGGCAAAGGATAAGATAAAACCGGGGGATGTTCTGGAGGGTACGGTGAAACGTCTTGTTCCATTTGGGGCTTTTGTAGAACTCATTCCCGGTGTTGAAGGACTGGTTCACATATCGGAGATTTCACACGACCACATTGGAACCCCGGACGAAGTCCTTTCTGAGGGACAGGTGATCAAAGTAAAAGTTCTGGACGTAAACTTTGAGGATCAACGGGTATCACTGAGCATTAAAGCGCTTGAAGATGGACAGACCAAAAAACAGGATACAAGGCAGCAAACTTCAAATGATACGAATGATGAAGCTTCAACAGGTTTTTCTCTTGGTGATATGATTGGAGACCAGCTAAAGAAATACAAATAATCGGGGAACGCTCTGAGAGCGGAAAAAGGGGGAAATCTTGTCATTTCCCTTTTTTTCCGCTATTTTTGTCTCTGGAGCTATCCGGAATAATGAACAGGACTTTTTAATCGGATTATTGAGCGTTGCCCCCATTTCTGATAAGATGAGATGGGTCAACTGGAAATTTCAGACAAGCTTCTGATTCATGGAGCAGTTTTGTTAAAAAAGGATTGGAATGAGAAAGATAGCGGTGAATGAACCGATCGGAAGCTTCGAATTCCGAAATCTGATTTTACCGGGTCGCCGGGGAGAGATATTGAAAGGGTTTTCTAAAGGAGGACAAACATGTCAAAACCAACTGTAGCCATTGTCGGGAGGCCGAACGTCGGTAAGTCAACGATCTTTAACCGGCTTGTCGGTGGACGAATGGCAATTGTTGAAGATAAACCGGGGGTAACCCGTGACCGGCTGTACGGCAACGGTACATGGCTGGATTATGAATTTCATGTGATCGACACGGGGGGAATTGAGATCGGAGATGAACCCCTTCTTGCCCAGATGCGGGCACAGGCAGAAATTGCTGTTGACGAGGCGGATGTCATTCTGTTTATTGTAGATGGAAAAACAGGTCTCACAGATGCCGATGAAGAAGTGGCCCGTATTCTGAGACGGTCCAGAAAGCCGATCGTACTGGGTGTCAATAAACTGGATAATTATGAACAGCGCAATCGGATTTATGAATTTTATTCACTCGGTCTTGGCGAGCCTTTCGGCATTTCAGGGGCGCATGGACTCGGTATCGGCGACCTTCTGGACCAGGTGGTGAAAGATTTTCCAAAAGCAGAAGAAAATCATGCTGAAGACGGAGCGATTCGCTTTACCCTGATTGGCCGTCCGAATGTTGGAAAATCATCTCTGGTCAACGCTATTCTTGGGAAAGAACGTGTGATTGTCAGTGATCTTGCCGGAACAACAAGGGACGCGATTGACACGCCATTTACCCGTGACGGGCAGGAATACGTGATTGTTGATACAGCAGGAATCAGGCGGCGCGGAAAAGTGTATGAAAAAACGGAAAAATACAGTGTGCTCCGCGCCCAGCGTTCCATTGAGGAGTCTGACGTCGTACTCGTTCTGATAGACGGGGAAGAAGGAATCATTGAACAGGATAAGAAGATCGCGGGATATGCGCATAACGCCGGACGGGCAATCATTATCGTCGTTAATAAATGGGATGCCGTTAAAAAAGACAATAAGACAATGGATACGTTCAGGAAGAAAATACGGGAACAATTCCAGTTCCTGAGTTACGCGCCGATTATTTTCCTGTCGGCGCTGACCGGTCAGAAGCTGCCGCAGCTTCTGCCGATGATTCAGCAGGTGGCGGAAAATCACAGCCTCCGTGTTCAGACAAGTTTGCTGAACGACTGTATTATGGATACGGTCGCGATGACACCGCCGCCTTCTGATAAAGGCAAACGATTAAAGATTTATTATACGACGCAGGTTGCCGTCCGGCCTCCGGTATTTGTTCTGTTCGTTAATGATCCGGAGCTGCTGCATTTTTCCTATGTCCGTCACATTGAAAACCGCTTACGGGAGACGTTCGGGTTTGTTGGCTCTCCGATTCGGATTTTATCGCGCAAAAAAAATGAAAAATAGAGGGGGATGCGTCCCGTGCTTTTGGTCGTATCATTAGTCATTGCTTATCTCATCGGATCGATCAGTTTCAGCTATCTTATCACAAAAAAGATTAAAAAGATTGATATCAGAAAAGTTGGAAGCGGCAACGCGGGGGCGACGAACACGATGCGAGTGCTTGGGACAGGACCCGCTGCAGGCGTGCTTTTGCTGGACGTAGCGAAAGGAATCATTGTTGTTCTAATCGCCAGGTGGTTCGGTCTCTCCGATTGGGGTGTTGCCCTTTCCGGTTTGCTTGCTATCGTCGGTCATGATTTTCCCGTTTACTTCGGTTTTAAAGGCGGAAAAGGGGTTGCAACAACCATTGGTGTTTTTTTCATGATTATGCCTCTTTATGCGCTTATTGCGGGAATCGCTGCTATAGTTGTTATCGCTTTGACCCGTTATGTATCGGTCGGGTCACTGCTTTTTCTGCTGCTGACGCCTGTACTCGGAGGAATCATGGGAGACTTTTCGGCCGGGATGCTCTTTGTTTCCTTTCTCATTACTGCGCTTTCTTTCTTCCAGCATCGGACGAACCTCTACAGGCTTTTCCATGGGAAGGAGAATAAAATCGGCAGCAAAAAAATGCAGGTTTAAGACTGTTCGGATCATGTCAGTCTTTTGAAGGAGAGGAGAAAAGGATGAAAAAGATCGCAGTCATCGGCAGCGGGAGCTGGGGAACAGCGCTTTCCATGGTTCTGTCTGACAACGGATATCACGTCGGGCTGTGGACCCACCGTAAAGAGCAGGCGGATGAAATCAATGAGCGGCATACAAACGAAAAGTACCTTCCAGGCATTCTGCTTCCGGAAAAAATAAAAAGCACAACAGAAATGGCAGAGGCATTGGACGGTGCGGCAGCCGTTCTCCTTGTTGTCCCTGCCAAAGCATTAAGAGAAGTTTTGGCACAGATTCGCACCTTGCTGACTGAACCGATGATCTTTATACATGGCATCAAGGGAATAGAGCCGGGTACGTTTAAAAGAATGTCTGAAGTCATTGAGGAAGAAATTCCCGAAACAAACAGGAAAGCAGTGGTTGTTTTGTCGGGCCCGAGCCATGCTGAAGAAGTCTCACTGAGACATCCGACAACCGTCACGGTTGCTTCAAAAAGCACCGCTTGCGCAAAGCTGGTCCAGAATATGTTTTTTAACCATTATTTCAGAGTTTACACGAATGAAGATATCATTGGAGTAGAAATCGGCGGTTCATTGAAAAATATCATCGCGCTTGGTGCGGGCATTTCTGACGGGCTTGACTATGGCGACAATGCGAAAGCGGCACTGATTACACGCGGACTTGCCGAAATTTCCCGTCTCGGGACGAAGCTGGGCGCGCATCCTCTGACTTTTATCGGGCTTGCCGGAATGGGGGACCTGATTGTCACTTGTACGAGCGTTCACAGCCGGAATTGGCGTGCGGGGAACCTGCTGGGGAAAGGGTGCAAACTGGATGAAGTTCTCCGAAGAATGGATATGGTCGTCGAAGGTGTCAGAACGGCGCAGGCTGCCTATGCGCTGTCGCATAGAGAACATATCGAAATGCCGATTACTGAGGCTATCTATCAAGTTCTTTTTGAGGATAAAAATCCGAAGGACGCAGTTGACGAATTAATGGGGCGCGATAAAAAGAATGAGATCGACGCCCTGTCAATCACGGGTATGGAAGAAAAAACGCGGAAAAAATGAGCATGACGCACAAAGCTCCTTTTCACGCATAGGATGTAACGAAATGCAGGGAAAAGGAGGACGCTCATTGGATTCGAAAAATCCTTTTTTTGATAACATTGAGAAAAAGACTCGTCTGAAGAAAGAAGATATCTTTGCAATCGCTAATTCCGTATCAAATGCGGATTTCAGTGATCCTAAGGTGGTCAGGCAGCTGATTGGACGGATCGGTAAAGCGGCCGGTGTCTCGGTACCGAAAGAGAAGGAAGAAGCGCTCGTTAAAGCCATTACCTCGGGCAATGTTCCAGGCAATTTGTCTTCCCTGTCAAAAATGTTCAGCCCAAAAGAGTAACAATGGGCCGTCGTCAGCGGCAATTGATACAGGAAGAGCATACGGTATAGCGAGCGTCAATCATTCTGCAAGAGCTTAAAGGCGTGGAAGGATTTAGTCATGCCGGGAGAAAACGATCATGTTTTCTCCCGATTTTTTTTTTAAGAGGCATAAAACGGTTGACGGACAATATTTTAAAAAGGGAATGCGCATTTTGTGGTAAAGCATTATATCATTCTGCAATTTTATTGGCATATTCAATGGACAAAGTCATATGCATAAGAATATCAAAGTTGTCATCGACAGAATGGAGGAGCGGGAGGGTGCAAACTTTGGAAAAACTTGAGCGAGTAGATGTTTTTAAGGACATTGCGGAAAGAACCGGCGGAGATATCTATCTAGGTGTAGTAGGAGCCGTTCGAACCGGGAAGTCGACATTTATTAAAAAGTTTATGGAACTCGTCGTACTGCCGAACATTGAAAATGAAGCGGATCGGGTTCGTGCCCAGGATGAGTTGCCTCAGAGTGCGGCAGGAAAGCAAATCATGACGACCGAACCGAAGTTTGTTCCGAACCATGCGGTATCAGTAACCGTTGAGGAGGGTCTGGAAGTCAATATCCGGGTCGTTGACTGTGTCGGTTATGCAGTCAAAGGAGCAAAGGGCTTCGAGGATGAAAACGGTCCGAGAATGGTTCATACACCATGGTATGACGAACCGATTCCATTCCAGGAGGCGGCGGAAATTGGAACGCGCAAAGTGATCCAGGAGCACTCTACACTGGGTGTGGTGATCACGACAGACGGCTCAATTGGTGAAATTGGCCGTGATGATTACGTGGAAGCGGAAGAGAGGATAGTTGATGAATTAAAAGAAGTCGGAAAGCCTTTTATTATGATTGTCAATTCGACGCACCCCTATCATCCGGATACGGAAACATTGCGCAAGGAACTCGCCGAAAAATACGACATTCCTGTTCTGTCGCAAAGTGTCGAGAATATGACGGAACATGATATCAACAATATTCTGCGAGAAGCTCTGTACGAATTTCCTGTTCTCGAAGTCAATGTTAATCTTCCAAGCTGGGTCATGGTACTGAAAGAAGAGCACTGGCTTCGAAAAAGCTACGAGGATGCCGTTAAAGAAACAGTAAAAGATATTAAACGCCTTCGGGATGTGGATCGCGTTGTCGGTTCTTTCGGAGAGTACGACTTCATTGAGAATGCCCAGCTCGCCGGTATCGAAATGGGCAAGGGCACAGCAGAGATTGATCTGTTCGCGCCGGATAATCTGTACGATCAGGTTCTGAAAGAAGTTGTCGGAGTAGAAATCAGAGGAAAGGACCATTTGCTGCAGCTGATGCAGGAGTTCGCCCATGCCAAGAGAGAATATGATCAAGTGGCCGACGCCCTGAAAATGGTTAAACAGACGGGTTACGGGATCGCTGCGCCTTCTATTACCGACATGAGTCTCGATGAACCGGAGATTATCCGCCAGGGATCCCGGTTCGGCGTTCGACTGAAGGCTGTTGCGCCGTCGATTCACATGATAAAGGTTGATGTTGAGTCTGAATTCGCTCCGATTATCGGGACAGAGAAGCAGAGCGAGGAACTGGTCAGGTATCTGATGCAGGATTTTGAAGATGATCCGCTGTCGATCTGGAATTCCGATATTTTCGGACGTTCGCTTAACTCGATCGTGAGAGAGGGAATTTCGGCGAAACTCGCGTTAATGCCGGAAAATGCGCGTTATAAATTGAAAGAAACCCTCGAACGGATCATTAACGAAGGTTCAGGTGGCTTGATTGCCATCATCCTCTGAATATTATCTGATGGCCGGACTCCGTTATGGGGTCTTTTTTTGTGTCCATTCAGTGCTTTGAAACCCCGCTCCGTTTCTGAAATAATGATTTTTAACGAACCATGTTTAAAAAGAGCCAAAATGGTAATATTTTTATAAAAGCTGTTGAATTCTTCCATCACATCGTATATTATTAGCGTTGTTGATGTTTATCCGGCACAGAAAAGGGGAGACCCCTTTTTAAGGAGGTGAAAGTGTTGAATAAGACTGAATTGATTTCTGCAGTTGCTGAAGCTGCGGAACTGTCTAAAAAAGACGCAACAAAGGCGGTTGATTCCGTCCTCTCGACGATAGCTGATGCTTTAAAAGAAGGCAGCAAAGTTCAATTAATCGGATTTGGCAACTTTGAAGTTCGCGAACGTTCCGCCCGTAAAGGACGTAATCCTCAGACAGGCGAAGAAATTGAAATTAAGGCGAGCAAGGTTCCGGCTTTTAAGCCTGGTAAAGCACTAAAAGAAGCCGTCCAATGATTAAAAACTTACATAGGGCGTGAATAAAAAGAGCCATCAAGCGGTGGCTCTTTTTTGGCAGGTTATAATTCAATCCTGACCGATGAGCACTGGCGTAATCCCTGGACGGTTAACGATGAGGAACGGTTCACTGCGTTTCTTCTGAACACGTCCACCCCGGAGTTTGCACGCCTTCTTCGGTTTCTTTACATTTATCGCTTTCATATGCTAGAATTTCTGTTAACAGGTTAATTGGAGGCACAGCACGTGAACGTGGATCATGACAAGATAGAAAAGGCTGTAACAATGATTTTAGAAGCCATCGGTGAGGATCCGGGCCGAAAAGGCCTTGAAGAGACACCTCAGAGAGTAGCAAGGATGTACGAAGAAATTTTCCAGGGGATGAAACAGGATCCGAAGACATTTCTTTCAAAAACTTTTGATGAAGTGCATGAAGAACTCGTTCTCGTGAAAGATATACCTTTCTATTCAATGTGTGAGCATCACCTCGTTCCCTTCTTTGGGAAAGCACATGTCGGTTATATCCCGAGAGGAGGACGAGTCACAGGGCTGAGTAAATTAGCGCGCGCGGTGGAAGCGGTCGCAAGAAGGCCGCAGCTTCAGGAAAGGCTGACTAAGACCGTTGCAGACGCGATTGTTGACACGCTTCGGCCTTATGGCGTGATCGTTGTCGTTGAGGCGGAGCATATGTGTATGACGATGCGCGGAATTAAGAAACCGGGAGCGAAAACCATTACCTCGGCGGTACGCGGAATCTTTCAAACGGATGCGACGGCCCGGGCCGAGGCCATGTCTCTCATTAATCACTGACCGGAGGCGGCGTGAGGTTGCGGGGAGAAGATGAAAGTTTCGGAGCCTGAGGTTTCAGCAGCCGCAACTGCAAAATAGCTGATCTCTTTTGCGGGCAGGCTAAAATCAGCGGATAACCGATAATTAATTGTTCTATCAGAGGGGGGATTGGGTTGGAACTAAGGAATGAAGAAGTGCTTGGCGATTATTTTGTCATTAAAGCGGAAGAAGACGGTGTGAATGTCATCGGCCTGACACGGGGCGCGGAAACACGATTCTTTCATACCGAGAAATTAGATAAAGGTGAAGTCATGCTTGCCCAGTTTACCGAACACACTTCTGCCATTAAAATTCATGGCAAAGCGACAATTCAGACCAAGCATGGAACGGTTCAGTCTGATTAAATACCCGATTGCCCGTTATGTTATAATAAAATTCAGAACAGCCCCGGAAACGCGTTGTTAAAGCCCGGGGATATGGGGATATGCAAGAGAAGATTGAAAAGTATGGGGGCGCTGCTATGACTGCATCGGAAGAGATAGAGCTTATACATCACCGTTTATCGGAATATCTGAACCACCCATACGTCAGCCGTTTTTTACCGAAGCCGGAAATTGATAAGGATAAAATGTCAGTCTATTATTTTCTTTTTCAGCTGAGAACAGAACCGGAAAACGTTGGTTCCTTTGTCGAAAGCGCGATGGTCGCGGAGATCGGTCTCTCAACACACGAATCAATGACGAATGGGACGCTGGAAACAAAACACGGGGTGACAAAGCGGCAACTCACGGCTCTTTCCGGGGATTTTTACAGCGCGCTTTACTATTATTCGCTGGCCAGGAAGGATGATATTGAAGTTGTGAAATGGATTGCTGAAGCTATTCAGTCATTCAATGTCAATAAGTGCCGGCTTTATTATCCCAATCATTCCCAGAACTGGAATCAGGCTCTTGAAGCACTGGGAGCTGTTGAAAGCGCGCTTGTGACCAGGATTGCCTCAAAACTCGGATACACCAGCTGGGCATCATTTCTTAATGATTTTTTCCTTGTCAAGAAACTGATCCTTGAGCACAGAAAATATTCCGTAAAAGATTCGGGTTCAATCCTGTTTAATTATCTGATGAAGAGGTTCACGGGGGATACTGAAACGTTCGAGCAGCGTCTGGAAAATGAAATCCGTCATTTGAAGGCGCGCTTTTTTACACGTATCGGTCAGGAAGAAAATCGATCCGATTCACCTTTTCAGCTGGTGCCATATTTAAAGGATAAAATGCAAGCCTATTGTCAATGCAAGGTGGGAGAAGGATAAAGTGGAAGTCAATAAACAGGAAGAAAAAAGGGAGAAAGTCCATCAAGTCTTTCAAACCATTTATAAGAAATATGATGCGATGAACTCGCTGATCAGTTTTAATCACCATAAGGCCTGGCGCCGCAAAGCAGACGTTATAGTTCATGCGGCCCCGGGAGACAAAGTTCTCGATGTCTGCTGCGGTACGGGTGACTGGACTCTTGCACTCGCGAAAGATGTCGGTCCGGAGGGAAAAGTAGTTGGACTTGATTTCAGTGATAACATGCTCAAAGTAGCAAAAGCCAAGCTTGACGATTCGCTCCTGGACAATGTCACTCTGGTTAACGGCGATGCGATGAAGATCCCTTATGGAGACTGCGAGTTTGACCGGGTGACCATCGGCTTCGGGCTGAGAAATGTACCTGATTATCTGACGGTACTGAAAGAAATGTTCCGGGTTTTGAAACCAGGGGGAAGAATTGTATGCCTCGAGACGTCGCAGCCGGGGATTCCGGTGTATAAACAGCTCTATTTCTTTTATTTCCGTTTTATCATGCCACTTCTGGGAAAAATTTTTGCAGGAAGCTATAAAGAGTATGCCTGGCTGAACGAGTCCACACGGAAATTTCCAGACAGGGAAAAACTGAAACAATTGTTTCTTACGGCAGGTTTCAAAAACGTCAATGTGTGGTCTTTAATGGGCGGGATTGCAGCCATTCATCAGGCGGAAAAGCCGGGCAGGTAAGTTTCCTGATACGGGTTTATGAGTTTGACAGATACCACGTAGCAAAAAGTCTATTCTTAAATGCTCGACCTGAGTACATGAATGCAGCAGGAAAAGATAGTTTCAGAATGATAAAAGATCATGTTCAAAAAAGCGAAAAATAAAGAGTGTTTTATCAGGTGCCAGTAAACCCTGATACACGGGGTTCCTGCGTCCGATAAAATCAAAAGGTGAAACGAATGACGATAGCGTTAATCTATGCGGAACAGAAACGTAATCTGAGCGCCATTGAAACACAGCTTGAAAAAGCGCTGAAGGCTCCTCATCCGATCCTTCATGAGGCTTCGCTGGACCTTCTGAAAGCAGGGGGAAAACGGATCCGCCCGCTCCTGACACTGCTCACGGCACAATACGGTGAACCGAAACGTCCTGAAGTCATTTGTTCGGCAGTATCACTGGAATTAATCCACATGGCTTCACTCGTACATGACGATGTGATCGACGACTCAGATATCCGACGCGGGAAACCGACCGTTAAATCAAAGTGGGACAACCGGGTGGCCATGTACACAGGGGATTACATGTTTGCGAAAGCGATTGAAATCCTGTCCACTTTTGACAGTCCGGCCGCGCACAGGATCATATCCAAAGTCATCAGGGATCTGAGCATTGGAGAAATCAATCAAATCAGGGATCTCTACAATTGGAAACAAAATCTTCGCTGCTATCTGCTGCGTATCAAACGCAAAACGGCGATTCTGATGGCGCTCAGCTGCCAGCTTGGCGCTCTTGCGGCCGGGTGCACCTACCCGCTGTCTCGAAAACTGTATTATTACGGATATTTTCTTGGAATGAGTTATCAAATCACAGACGATATACTTGATTTTGTCGGGGACGAGAAACAGCTCGGAAAACCAGCGGGAAGCGACCTGAGGAACGGCAACATTACTTTACCGACTTATTATGCCCTTAAGCAGAAGGAGCTGCGCCGCAGTATTATTGATGTTTTAGAGTCTGAGGAATCCAGTGATGCGGATTGGCGTAAAGTCATTAATCTCATTAAAACCTCAGGAGCGGTCGAAAGGGCAGCAAATTTGAGTCGGCGCTACTTACAAAAAGCAAAAGACATATTAAATGAGCTTCCTCAGAAAAAAGTGACTCGGTCTCTGCAAGAAATTGCGGACTTTATCGGATCCCGGAACTATTAGTCAGGATCCGGGTTTAGCGCCCGCAGATAAGATCGTTTTTGTGAAAACGGTTCACGCAGACTGAACGATCAGATAGCTACATAATAAATCGGATAAAATGATTGACATCAGGCAGGAAACCTTAATTTGACAAAGGTTTGCATAGCTGAACAAGGGAGGTATAATTGATGGAACGAACATTTTTAATGGTAAAGCCAGATGCGGTTCAAAGAGGATTGATCGGCCAAATCATATCCCGCTTTGAGTCAAAGGGATTTAAAATGATTGCGGGTAAATTAATGATCATTTCAAAGGAGCTGGCGGAAAAACATTATCAGGAACATAAGGGCAAGCCTTTTTATGAAGATTTAATTGAATTTATGACTTCCGGACCGGTTTTTGCCATGGTCTGGGAGGGAGATAATGTCATTCGTCTTTCCAGATTGATGATGGGTTCAACTGATCCGGAGAAGGCTCAGCCGGGGACGGTTCGCGGCGATTTCGCGACGCTGGTTAATCGTAACGTGATTCACGGATCGGATTCACCGGAAAATGCGGAACGGGAAATCCGTCTCTTTTTTGAAGAACGAGAGCTGATCGGCGGTTAATGGGGCATGGTTTCAGTCAGAGCATTGAAACGGGTGATCAGAGTATGAATGCGGTAGCCGATAAGGACTATGAGCAATTTAAACAGATGTTTTTTCAATTAACAGGCATTAATCTGTCTCTCTATAAGGAAGACCAGATGAAGAGACGGTTAAATACGCTTCGGATCAAACGAGAGATGCCTTCTTTCGTCTCCTATTGCCTTCAGATGAGAAAATCCGACCAGCTGCTTAAAGAGTGCCTGAGCAGAATGACGATTAATGTGACTGAATTTTTTCGCAATCGCCAGCGTTGGGATGTTCTGGAAAGCAAATTGACAGCTCTTCTCTCTGTTAAGCCGCGTATTTCCGCCTGGAGTGCCGCCTGTTCGACTGGAGAGGAAGCTTATTCACTTTCGATCCTTCTAAGCAAATATCTTCAGCCTGGCCGGTTTTCTATTCTGGCAACCGACGTCGATGAGAAGGTATTACAGCAGGCACATGAAGGCATCTATCTTGAACGGGCGCTTGAATCGGTGAATCCTGAAGAAAGGGACCGTTTTTTCAGAAGGGACGGGCTCCTTTACAGAATCGATGAAAAACTGAAACAGCCGGTCCGTTTCCTGCGTCATGATCTGCTGAGCGACCCTGTGCCCGGCCAATTCGACTTAGTCGTTTGCCGTAATGTGCTTATTTATTTTACAAATGAAGGAAAGAAAAGAATTTATCGTAAGTTAAGTGAATCATTGAACAGTCATGGTGTATTGTTTGTCGGCAGTACGGAGCAGATTTTTCATCCGGAAGAGTATGCTTTGAAGCCGGCGGAAACATTTTTCTATGAAAAAGGATGAATTGAGAGGGAATGAAATGAGATTTTTGACTGCAGGAGAATCCCATGGACCGCAATTGACAGCGATTATTGAGGGGTTGCCCTCCGAACTGGAACTTGATCTCTCTGAGATTAATAAAGAGCTGAAAAGGCGCCAGGGTGGTTATGGCCGCGGCAGAAGAATGAAAATTGAATCGGATCATGTACAGATTCTGTCTGGTGTACGGCATGGAAAAACAACCGGTGCTCCCATAGTCCTGGTGGTTGAAAACCGGGATTGGGCGCATTGGCAGGATATTATGAGTGTCGAGCCGCCTGATCAGCCGTCCGAAGTGAAGAAAAAGGTGACTAAGCCGCGGCCGGGTCATGCGGATCTGAATGGCGGGATTAAGTACAATCACAGAGACATGCGGAATGTTCTTGAGCGCTCATCCGCTCGCGAAACCGCGATTCGTGTAGCGATCGGAGCAGTTGCTAAACAGTTTCTGAAAATGTTCGGCATCGATATTGCGGGAAGAGTAACGGAAATCGGCGGTGTTAAAGACGAAACGCCGCTGCCCGCGTCGCTTGAGGAGATAAAGCAGGTGACTGAAGCTTCGCCGGTTCGCTGCCTCGATCAGGAAGCTGGCAGACGGATGATGGAGGCGATCGATCAGGCGAAGAAAAACGGCGATTCACTTGGCGGTATCGTTGAGGTCGTAGCCCAGGGCGCCCCAATTGGACTGGGAAGCCATGTGCATTATGATCGCAAACTGGACGGCAAGATCGCGGGTGCCGTCATGAGTATTAATGCGTTTAAAGGCGTGGAATTCGGACTCGGTTTTGAGATGGCGCACCGGCCGGGAAGTGAGGTTCATGATGAGATTCTCTGGACCAGGGATCAGGGATATACCCGTCGGACGAATCGGCTTGGCGGTTTTGAAGGCGGAATGACGAACGGTATGCCGATTGTTGTCCGGGGCGTCATGAAGCCGATCCCGACGCTGTATAAACCGCTTCAGAGCGTCGATATTAATACAAAGGAGCCTTTCAGCGCCAGCATAGAGCGATCAGATAACTGCGCCGTCCCGGCTGCGAGCGTTGTCTGCGAGGCCGTTGTAGCATGGGAACTGGCGGACAGTGTTTCTGAGAAATTCGGTGGCGATTGTATGACGGATATGCTGGCAAATTTTAAGGCTTATCAGAAAAGAGCGAAGGCATTCTGATGGAAACGATGACGATACGGACGCAGACGGGCCATTATCCGATTTATGTCGGCCGTCATTTGCTCAGTAAAACGAATGAACGGATTCAGTCTGACTATACGGGTTATTATATTGTGACTGACAGCCATGTGGCTCCGCATTATCTGCCGATTGTGGAGGCGTCCCTTAATGGACGGAAAGTCTATCACTATATTGTTCCGGCCGGGGAACAGTCTAAGAATCTGGAAGAGTACAGTAAAATCATTACGGACATGCTTGAAAAGAAACTGGACAGGCTTTGCTGCGTGATCGCGCTTGGCGGGGGTGTTGTCGGTGATCTGGCGGGATTTGTGGCAGCCACCTGTCTGAGGGGTGTTGCTTTTATTCAGATGCCGACAACGCTTCTCGCTCATGACAGCAGTGTCGGCGGCAAAGTCGGCATCGATCATCCGCTCGGTAAAAATCTGATTGGAGCTTTTTATCCGCCGGCGACAGTTATTTATGACACCTCAACGCTCGAAACGCTTCCTGATCGTGAAATGAGGTCGGGCTTTGCTGAACTTGCCAAACACAGTCTGATCAGTTCTCCTGATTTTTTTAACTGTCTCAGGAAGTCTATTCCCGATCAATCGAAGCTGACGGCTGAAAGGGTATCTGCTTTTCTCACACGCGGGATCCGTGTAAAGGCAAAAATCGTTGAGCTGGATGAACATGAACAGGGGCCGCGTACCTTTCTCAACTTTGGCCATACTTTGGGCCATGCGATTGAGAAAGAGCTTGGATTCGGCAAGCTGACCCATGGAGAATGTGTAGCGACAGGCATGATATTTGCCATGAAATTAAGTGAGGCCTGTTTCGGCGTTGAGCTGCCTGTCGAGGAAGTCAAGCTCTGGTTTGACAAACTGGGACTGCCGGTCAGGGTTCCGGATGTGCTTCGTGCAGATCAGCTCATGGAGCAGATGAAGTATGATAAGAAAAACAAGAACGGTCAGTATCATTTTGTCCTGATGCATGCAATCGGTGACCTCACAACGAGACAGGTTCCCGAGAAATTAGTCAGGCAGACACTGGAAACATTTATCCAGTCATAGGTTGACAGTCACAGGCAAGTCAGCTATCATAAAACTAAATCTTCTGTAACGATCGTACAGGGGAATATGGCCGGATGGCGTCACAGGACGCTGTCGGCAAAGAGAGCACAAGATTGAGACAAGAGAATGAGCTGAGTTGAGAAGAGCTGAGGGTTATGACTCATATCTGAAAATTACCCCGCAGGGCTTCCTCTGCGGTTTTCTTTTAAACTCTGATTCTGTGATCAGGAGTTTGATATCCTTCTTTTCAGCCTCATCTACGCTCATTCCTCAAAAAAAGAGGAGTGGGAGAAATGTTCAAGGATAAACTGAAAGAACTGGCCAAAGGAAAGAAACTGTCTGAGCAGGAAGCTTCAGAAATGATGGATGAAATCATGGAAGGAAAGGTTTCACCATGCCAGGTTGCAGGCTTTTTGTCCATCTTAAGCCTGAGGGGAGAAACGGTTGATGAGCTGGCCGGATCGGTCAGGAGCATGAGGGCACATGCCAGACCCCTGAATTATGATAAGGAGCTTGTAGACATAGTCGGAACAGGCGGTGACGGAACAGCCACCTTCAATATTTCAACAGCCGGGGCGATCGTTCTTTCATCGCTCGGAGTCAATGTAGCGAAACACGGAAACCGTTCGGTGTCCTCAACGAGCGGCGCGGCAGACGCGCTTGAAGCGCTCGGGGTATCGATTCAGTCGACACCTGAACAGGCAGCTTCTCTTCTTGACAGAACCCACATGGCCTTTCTGTTTGCACCACTTTATCATGCTTCAATGAAATATGCTGCGCAGCCACGCAGGGAACTCGGATTCAGAACGATTTTCAACATGCTCGGGCCTCTTACCAACCCGGCCGGCGCAGAGCGGCAACTGCTTGGCGTCTATAACCGGGAAGTTGCGCAAGCCTACGCGGAAACGGTTCTTAAACTCGGTACCAGGCGGACCCTGGTCGTTACCGGGGAAGACGGTATGGATGAACTGACGATTGCAGGAAAAACGCATGCATTTCTGATTGAAAATAATGAAATCAGGCATTTTTCAATCGAACCGGAAGACGTCGGACTGAGTTCCGGCGACTTAAATGACATTCAGGTCGAAAACCCGCAGGAAAGTGCACAGCTGATTGAAAAAATCTTCTCAGGAAGCTCGGTGAATCAGACAGCCGTAAATGCAGTGCTTTTAAATGCCGGAGCCGGTCTTTATGTTGCCGAAAAAACGGGATCGATTGCTGAAGGAGTTCATCTTGCCCGACAGGCTGTCGATCAGGGCCTCGCCAGAAAGCAGCTGGAGCTGCTTCGCCTTGAGACAAAGGAAGTTACTCATGTATAACAATATTCTGGATCAGATTATGATGACGAAAAAAGAAGAACTTGCCGCTTTTGTCATGCCCGAAATTCAGAGAAAAGCATCAAGACACTCGCTGAAACAGGCGCTGCTCCAACCCAATCATGAGCTGGGACTGATTGCAGAAGTAAAGCAGGCTTCTCCGTCTAAGGGACTGTTCCGGGAAACGATGGATCCGGCCGCTGTCGCAGAATCTTATGCCGGAGCGGGTGCCGACGCCATCAGCGTTCTCACGGATCGCACGTATTTTCACGGTTCAAATGAAAACCTGGTCAAAGTGAGACAGGCAGTCAATCTTCCTGTCCTGCGCAAGGATTTTATCATTGATGAGCGCCAGGTAGAAGAAGCAGCGCGGATTGGTGCGGATGCCATACTGCTGATTGCCGCTGCGCTTGATCCGATACAGCTGCATGAATTGTATCTTGCGGCTGAAGAAAAAGGAATGGAGTCGCTGGTTGAAGTCCATCGCCCTGAAGAAGCCGAAGCCGTGTTGCATGTTTTTACCCCGGAGATTATCGGCGTCAATAATCGGGATTTGAAGACGTTTGAAACGAAGTTAGAGGTCACAGCATCACTTGCGGGCATGATTCCGGACGGAGTTGTTTTTGTCAGTGAATCCGGAATCCGGTCGGGAAGAGATGTTTACTATCTGAAGCACCGCGGTGTCAATGCCGCTCTGGTAGGCGAGTCGCTGATCCGTGCCCGTGACGTTAAGAAAAAAGTGACGGAACTTTTTGGCAGGGAAGTGAGAACCAGTGCGCCCCATACTTAAATATTGCGGAAACCACTCGCTCTCCGATGTAACGGTGAGCATGGCGGGCAAAGCCGATTATATCGGCTTTATTTTTACAAAAAAGAGCAGACGGACGGTCACTGCTGTTCAGGTCCGGGATTGGCTGGATCAGGTTCAGTGTTCCGGGAGGAAAAAACTGGTCGGCGTATTTGCCGATGACCCGGTGGAAAGGATCGAAAGCGTTCTGAACACGGTTCCGCTTCAGGTGATCCAGCTTCACGGTCATGAATCGCCCCGGGAACTTCGGCTGATCAGATCCAGAACACGCACTACTGTCTGGAAGGCACTGCATCATGGAGTAAACACGCTCGAGAAAATGAGGGCGTATAGCGGCAGCACCGATGGTTATGTCATTGACACAAAGGTCAAAGGCCAATTAGGAGGAACCGGAGTCACATTTGACTGGGAGAGCGTACCTGAATACATGCAGGAGGCTTCCCGTCAGCGAGTTCCCTGCCTGATTGCAGGAGGCGTCACGCCGGCCAATATTGCGCGCCTGCTTGCTTACAGGCCGGACGGAATCGATATCGCTTCCGGTATAGAGGATGGATTTCAGAAGAGCAGCCTGTTGATACGGAAAATCGAAGAGAAGGTGTGGGATTTTAATGATCAGAGAGCAGAAAGAAATGGAGAGAAATACCGGTAAAAAAGGAAGATTCGGTGAATTCGGTGGTCAGTATGTACCTGAGACGCTGATGCATGCCCTGTTGGAACTTGAACAGGGATTTCAGGAGGCAATACATGATCCATCTTTTTTAGATGAATATCGACAAATTCTGAAAGACTATTCCGGGAGACCGACACCCGTAATGCACTGCAAACGTTTAAGTGAAGAGTTTGGCGGGGCGCAAATCTATCTGAAGCGCGAGGATCTGAACCATACCGGAGCACATAAGATTAATAATGCTGTCGGACAGGCGCTGCTCGCGATGAGGATGGGGAAAAAACGGATTATTGCCGAGACAGGTGCCGGCCAGCATGGTGTTGCAACAGCGACAGTCGCTGCTTATTTCGGTTTGCCATGCAAGGTCTTTATGGGTGCCGTTGATGTTGAACGGCAGGCGCTCAACGTTTTTCGGATGAAACTGCTCGGGGCAGAGGTTGTTCCCGTCTCCACAGGAAATGGCACATTGAAAGACGCGATTAATGAGGCACTGCGTTACTGGGCGGCAAACGTTGAGGATACGGCTTATATTGATGGATCAGTTGTCGGTCCGCATCCTTATCCGACCATGGTCCGCGACTTTCAGAGAATTATAGGCGATGAGGCGCGCAGGCAGATGATCGAAAAAACAGGCAAGCTCCCTGATGCCGCCTGCGCCTGTGTCGGAGGGGGCAGCAACGCAATGGGCCTTTTTACTGCTTTTTTACAGGATCCTGTCCTTCTTTATGGCGCGGAAGCAGGCGGCAAGGGTACGGACACAGGGGAACATGCTGCGACCTTAACTAAGGGACGGCTCGGTGTGATACATGGGGCCATGACGTACCTTTTACAGGATAAAGACGGTCAAATCATTGAACCTTACTCGATTTCTGCCGGCCTGGATTACCCGGGGATCGGTCCGGAACATGCCTTTCTTGCAAAATCCGGTCGCGCGCACTATGAAGCGATAACGGACAAAGAAGCCATTGATGCACTCATTACTTTGAGCGTCAGGGAAGGTATTTTACCTGCGCTGGAAAGTGCTCACGGCCTTGCGTTAGCCATAAAGAAAGCGAAAACGATGCGACATGATCAGACTATACTTGTCTGTCTCTCCGGACGGGGCGATAAGGATGTCCACACGATATTGCATGTTCTGAATCAAAAAAATGAGGGGAGCGGAAAAGCATGAGCCGGATGAGTGCCTATGTGAATAAGAAACAGGATATGATGTTTATTCCTTTTATTACTGCGGGGGATCCGTGTGAAGAGGCGACCGTAGAACTGGCCTGTGTGCTGCAGTCAGCCGGAGCGAACGCTCTTGAACTCGGAATCCCGTATTCCGACCCGCTCGCGGACGGCCCGGTCATTCAGAAAGCGAGCAAACGCGCCCTTTCCCATGGAATGAGCCTGCTCCAGTCACTCAGGCTGGTCAAAAAAATTCGTCTCAGGGGTGTGAAAATCCCGGTTATTATATTTACATACTTCAACCTTCTGTTACAATTAGGGGAAGAAAACTTTTTCCGGGAAGCAAAGGAAAATGAAATTGACGGTTTGCTTGTTCCTGATCTGCCGTACGAAGAAAGCCGTGAACTTGCCGCAAGCTGCAGCATGCACGGAATCAGCCTGATTTCACTCGTTGCTCCTACAACGAGCGAAAAGAGACTCAGGAAAATCGGAGCCGATGCACAGGGCTTCTTATATTGCGTCTCGTCACTTGGCGTGACAGGGGTCAGGCGCCGCTTTCATCCGGATGTATTTCCTTTTCTTGAGCGTGTCCGCCGGGCCTGTGATCTTCCTGTTGCTGTTGGTTTCGGTATTTCTTCCGGGGCACAGGTAGAGGAACTCAGAGAGCACGCGGATGGCTATATTGTAGGCAGTGCGATTGTCTCTGAGGTCGGGAAGAGGGCAGATCGCCTCAAAAACGAGGATACGAGGTTTGAGGCACTTCAGGAGATCAGCGATTTTCTCAATAAAAATTTATTAGCGAAACATAAGGTGGTTGAATAGAGTGAAGGATCAGTTCAAATTGCCCACACAGAATGATGCCATCATTAAACTGCTGAGGGTTTATGATTCATGCAAATAACTGTCCTGATCGCCGGTTTGGGACTGATCGGCGGATCCATTGCGGAATCGATTCGAAAAGAGCATCCCGGAATAAAAATTGTCGGCTTTGATACGGACAGGAAAACACTTGGCGAAGCTATGCAGCGCGGTATCATTGAAGAAACAGCAACCAGTCTTCAGGAAGGCGCGCGAGACGCAGACTGGATTATACTCTGCGCACCGGTGTCCGCGATTCTGTCGATGATTGAGCAACTGAGCACAGCAAATTTAAAACACGATGTTATTGTAACCGACGTCGGAAGTACAAAACGGTATATTATGCTGCAGGCGGATCACTATCTGAGAGGAAAGTGTCATTTTATCGGCGGCCATCCGATGGCGGGTTCCCACAAGAGCGGTGTTTCGGCGGCTAAAGCGGATTTGTTTGAAAATGCCTACTATTTTCTTGTTCAGGCGGCGGATCAGGAAGAAGCCCCTGTTCAAAAACTTGAGGATTTACTGAAAGGAACGCATGCAAAATTTTTTCGGGTAACACCGGAAACTCACGATAAAATTGTCGGGATAATCAGTCACTTTCCTCATTTAATTGCTGCGTCTCTTGTTCTTCATCTGGCAAACCATCCGATCGAAGGGGCCAATCTGCGTATGCTGGCTGCAGGAGGATTCCGTGATATCACGCGGATCGCCTCTTCCGACCCGACAATGTGGGCCGATATTGTTACATATAACCGTGATTATCTTCTGACGCTGCTTGATGAATGGACGAACGAGATGGAAGGCTTGAAAGAGATGCTGATGGATGGCAACAGAAAAGCATTCCATAATTTTTTTAAACAGGCGAAACTATTTCGCGATGGTTTTCCAAAGAAAGAAAAGGGTGCGATCCCTGGTTTTTATGATCTATATATTGATGTTCCTGACAAACCTGAAGTCATTTCAAAGGTTACCGGTTATATCGGACGTGAAGGGGTTAACCTGACGAACCTTGAAATTATTGAGGCACGGGAAAATGTTTCCGGCGTCATGCGGCTTTCCTTTCAGGATGCAGGTGGACGGGAGAAAGCGCGACATATATTGCAGAAAAACGGATATCATACATATCTGAACGATTAGTCAGGTGATTCTATTGGCAGATAAAACATTTTATGGAAGTGGAAAACCGCTTGTCGGCGAACTTGAAATGCCGGGAGATAAATCCATTTCCCACCGCGCGGCGATTTTTGGCGCTGTTGCTCACGGGGAAACGGTGATTGACGGTTTTTTGCGTGGCAACGACTGCATGAGCACCCTGGAATGCTTGCGGGCACTTGGGGTACAGATTGAAGACGAAGGAGACCGGATCACGATCCTCGGGCAGGGGTTTGACGGCTTGAAAGAACCGGATCATGTACTGGATGCAGGCAATTCAGGCACTACCATCCGCTTACTGTCCGGTTTGTTAAGTGCCCGCCCTTTTTATTCAGTTCTGACAGGAGACGCGTCGATACGCAAAAGACCGATGGACCGCGTGATCAGGCCTCTTCAGCAAATGGGCGGTGACATATGGGGCCGGGGAGGCAATCGTTTCGCACCGATTGCGGTCAGAGGGCACCAGCTTCGCCCGATCGAATACCGGTTGCCTGTAGCGAGCGCCCAGGTCAAAAGCGCCCTGCTTCTCGCAGGACTTCAGACATCTGGAACAACGAAACTGGTTGAACCGGGTGCATCCCGTGACCATACCGAGCGAATGATTCGGGCTTTCGGTGGTGAAATCCGGACAATGGGTTTTAGACATGAACTGTCCGGCCCGCAGTCCCTGACCGGTATCCATGTGCATGTTCCGGGTGACTTTTCGTCGGCAGCTTTCTTCATAACTGCGGCTCTTCTGACTCCGGAAAGCCATCTGATTCTGCGCTCAGTTGGTGTAAATGAGACGCGGATCGGGATGATCCAGGTGCTGAAGGACATGGGGGCAGATATTGATTTTATCAACAGGCGGGAGTGGAACGGGGAGCCGGTTGCAGATATCGATATTCATTATGCTGCACTGAGAGCGGCAGAGATCGGAGACCCTTTAATTCCCAGGCTGATTGATGAAATTCCGATCATCGCTCTATTGGCAACAGAAGCAGAAGGAAAAACGGTGATCCGGGATGCGGCGGAGTTAAAGGTCAAAGAGACCAACAGAATTAAAACGACTGTTGAGGAATTGAGACAAATTGGAGCGGATATCACTGAAACAGAAGACGGAATGATCATCAATGGCCATCCCGGGCAGCTGTTTTCCGGCGGGACAGCTGACAGTTTCGGTGATCACCGAATCGGAATGATGCTGGCAATTGCCGCACTGAAGTCGAGAAACCCAGTCACCGTCCGTCATTCGGATGCGATCGCTGTCTCCTTTCCTGCCTTTTCTGATCGGCTGGCCTCACTGCAAAAATAATTGCACCAGGTCCAGCTTCAGGGGCCTTATCCTGATTATTCGGATAAGGTCTGTTCGTGTTTACGGAACTGTTTTCTTGATGTTCCCCTCAGAATTGGCTATGATAAAAGGTGTAAAAAGAGTAACTTACAGGATGAACAGGGATGTAAGTAACAGCCGGCTGGAGGAGAACTGTGATGGAAAATTTGGAAACAGCAAATGCGCTGATGGCCAGTGGACAGACCGATGATGGTTTGAAGCTGCTCCGTGACCTGATCCGCGATGCGGACGACGATACCATTTATGGGGCGGCCCTCATCTATCAGAAATACGGATTTCTGGATGATGCGGAAAAAAACTATGAGGCACTGCTTAAGCGTTATCCAAATGACAGCGGACTCCTGCTGCAGTTATCTGAACTTTTAATTGATAAAGACGAAGAAAACCGTGCCATTGAGTATTTGTTAAAGATACATCCGCTCGATGAAAATTACCTCAGCGCCCAGGTCGCACTGGCCGATCTGTATCAGCTCGAAGGACTGGATGAAGTCGCTGAGAAGAAACTGCTTGATGCACTGAAGATCGCTCCTCATGAACCGGTACTGCTTTACGCACTTGGTGAATTTTATCTTTCAACCGGCGAGGCGCATCAGGCTGTCGAACTTTTTAAAGAAGTACAGGGAAATAAGGAACTGGCCGATCAGAATATCGATCTGAAACTGGCGGAGGCTCTGAGTCTCGAGGGAGAGTTTGAGCAGTCGCTGAGTGAATACCGTAAAGGACTGAAAAAAGAGAAAACACTTGATGGTCTGTTTGGCTACGGCGTAACAGCTTCCCGTATCGGACAGAATAAGACGACGATAAAAGCACTGGAAGAGTTAAAGAAACTTGACCCGGGTTATAGCACGCTTTACCCTGTGCTTGCTCACGCCTATGAGCATGAGGGAGACTTGCAGTCAGCACTTAAAACGATTGAAGCGGGCCTTTCCGAGGATGAGTTTAATGAACGGCTGTATGCAGAAGCGGGAGATCTGGCTGTCAGGGCGCATGATCCTGATAAGGCAGTTTATTATTATCAAAAACTGTTTGACAGCGACCCGGAAAATATAGAAGCGCTTACAAAACTTGTGGAATTGAAAGCTCAGGAAGAAGATTATGAAGGAATCAAAGAATTGTTAGAAGGTCAGGATCCGGATGATCCGATGTTGATTTGGTTTTTGGCTACGGCATACAATAAGACTGATGATCTGAAAAAGGCGGAAAAATATTATCTGGATGCCTGGCCTGCTTTCGCTGACAATCCTGAGTTTCTTGAGGAATACGGTGAATATTTAAGAGAAATCGGCAAAACGGGCGAAAGTCTTGAAATTCTGCAGAAGGCTGCAAAGCTTGATCCTGACAATCATGATCTGATTTTATTTGTTGAACGTCTGAAACAGGATTATCAGAGATAAACGGCGAACTAAAATATATAAATGGAAATCCACGTATTTCTTGAATTCCGGAGAGGGGATGATAGAATGGAGCAGATGGTGTCAAACGTCGAGAAAAAGGCTTTTCTCAGATGGCTTTTAGGACGTCATGTGTTAAAAAACCGAGAGACAGTCTGGTTGCTGAATTATATCATGAGTGATGAAAAGCTGCTTGGACTGATCCATTTTGTTGACAATGTGACCCAATGCAATCGTGCAATAACCATTTCAGAAACGAGAACGTCGTCATCAGATTTTGAGTATATCAAGGCGAAGGTTGTAACCAATGATCCTGAAAAAGCCTT
Source organism: Sporolactobacillus sp. THM7-4 (assembly GCF_004153165.1). Lineage (GTDB taxonomy): Bacteria > Bacillota > Bacilli > Bacillales > Sporolactobacillaceae > Sporolactobacillus. The sequence continues at coordinate 124,603 of NZ_SEMD01000004.1, forward strand.
TCATGATCTCAGACTCAATCAGGACGAAGCAGTCTTTGTGAAAATCAACCTTTCTACTCACAAGTTGTACCCGCAGTATTTTTCAGTTCTTGAAGAAAGACCGGAGATGTCGGAACAGGTTCACGTCGAGTACGGTCAGGCCGCAGAGGATGTATTATCAGAATCAGAGAAAGCGTTTGCAAGAGAAAGGCTTTACAAAGCAATAAATGAAGCTCTTGATTCGGGAGATACAGAAAGGTTTTATAAATTGACCGAGAAACTGAATGCGATGAAAAACTAAACATCGTTTTCAAGGCCGTCGCTTGAATGGAGCGGCGGTCTACTCCTGTCCTCCTTTTCATATACTGTTCCAGGGAAAGAAGGGGGAGGGCAAGCGATGCGTATGAAAATAGCAGCGATTTTATTCTGCCTGATGTTTTTTGTTACTCTGCCTGACCATGGATATGCTAAAGAAGTCAACGCAAAAGAGCAGCAGCTTGTACAACTGTCTGATTTGTCTGATCGGATATTTCAGTATGCTGACACAAATCAATTGAGTGCAGCGAAAAGTCTTTTGCAGGAGTTTGATCAAAAGTGGGACAGGATGGAATCTGATTTTCCCGACACGGATGGACGGGTGGTTGACTTGGCGGCGCTTCAGCTGAAACTTTCACTGGATTCCAACGTAAATAAAAGTGAGATAAGAAACGCGGCCGTTTCTCTGCGGCTTTGCGTAGACGCTTTGGAGCCGAACGGCAGCCCGCTGTGGAAAGGTTTACAGTCCCAGGTTCTGGTTCCGATCGACGGAATGAAGAAGGCACTTGTATCAAAAAATCATTCGACGTTTCAGGAGGAACTGAATCAGTTTCTTAACAGTTATGATCTGATTTATCCCTCGCTTGTGATTGATGAGCAACCCGATGTTGTGCGACTGCTTAATCAGAGAGTTTCCGCTTTTTCCGATCAGCGGACCACGGCCGGCCGCGAAAAAGATCGGATCCGGCAGCTCGGAGTGATCGAACGCGAACTGTCCGCCGTTTTCAAAAATTCACAAGATTCAGGGGAAGATCGGTTACTTCCGCTTTTTTCGGCTCTCGGCGCCGTTTTGCTGGCTGTGCTTTCTTTTGTGTCATGGAGAAAATATCTGGGAGATCGCAACAGTCGGACGAATTGGCATTTTTAATCGTGTGGGTGTGCCAATTTTTTGACAAAAGGACAGGATTTGACTAAAATTGACTTTGATGATTTCAGTGGAGGAATGAGCATGTTACAATTCTTAATTTACATGGCTATTTTAATGCTTATCCCATTATGGGCACAGATGAAGGTTAAATCGACTTATTCGGAATTTGCTGAAGTGGCGAACTCATCCGGTATGACAGGTGCCCAGACGGCAAGAAAAATTCTTGATGACAACGGGTTGTATGACGTCACCATCCGTGAAGTTCCCGGAACACTGACGGATCATTACGATCCCCGTGATAAATCGGTCAACCTGTCATCCGATATTTATCACAATGCTTCAATTTCAGGAACAGCAGTTGCTGCCCACGAAGTCGGTCATGCGATCCAGGACGCGAACGACTATACGTTCATGCGGATAAGAAGTGCACTTGTACCGGTTGCGAACCTGGGATCCAACCTTTCGTACTTTCTGATTCTGGCTGGTTTTCTTTTCGGTGTTATGCAGCTGGCCACGCTGGGTGTTATTTTCTTCGCTGCTGCTGTCCTGTTCCAGCTTGTCACGCTGCCTGTTGAATTCGATGCGTCAGGAAGAGCACTGAGGCAAATCGTCACTTTAGGTATTGTTCAGGACAACGAACAGAAACAGGCGAAGAAAGTGCTTTCCGCCGCTGCCATGACGTATGTTGCCGCGGCGCTCGTATCAGCTATGGAGCTGGCCCGGTTTATTCTGATGATTGTTATGTCTAACAACCGCGAAAACTGAGCGTGATCATAAATCGTGGGAGAAAAAGCCGTCCGCCTGCGTTCAGGGGGCGGTTTTTTTACGTTCTGGCTGTCCGGGTTGCGACGAATAAAAAAGGACGGGCTTTGACTCCGGGACGTACGGGTGCCGAAAGCCATCCCGAGTTTTTGTCCTGACCACCCTGTGCCGGTTTTCTTCATCTCTCACTGATCTTTATTCGAGGAGGTGATTCACGATGAAAATCAGATGGATCGCAGTCAATGCGATTCTGGCGGCTCTTTACATAGTTGTGACTTTTTTTCTTCAGCCGATCAGTTTCTACGCTGTCCAGTTTCGTATTTCTGAAATGTTAAACCATCTTGTCGTCTTTAACAAGAGATATTTTATTGGTATTGTTACGGGCGTCTTTATCGGTAATCTTTTCTTTTCGCCGCTCCTGCCTTACGACCTTATTTTCGGGACCGGACAGTCAGCTCTTGCTCTTCTGACAACAATCGTCTGCTCGAGGTTTATAAAAAATACGCGGGCACTGCTGCTGATTAATACCGGCGTTTTTACATTGACGATGTTCTTTATCGCCTGGGAATTGAATCTTGTCGGACATTACCCGTTTCTGTACACCTGGATGACCGCGGCTGCCGGTGAATGCGCCGTTATGCTTACAGGCGCTCCCATTATCTCGATGATCAATAAGCGTGTCCATTTTGAAAAGCTGATTTGACTCGTTTAAAGAAACCTTGCAAAGTCAGGCTTCAGGCTAAAGCCTGAGATTGGCTTATAAAACGTGAAAAGCACCCTTCAATGGGTGCTTTTCACGTTTAATTCGTTTTCTTTCAGCTGGCATCTGTTATTGAAGAAAGCCATATAGCTAATCTGAACAAAAAGCAAAACCGTGAGTGACGCGCCGCCGACAATTCCGAGCATGACAGCAATCTGATAACGGATAGCCATAAGAGGGGAGGCTCCTCCGATGATCTGGCCGGTCATCATGCCGGGCAGAAAGACAATGCCCATGCCAACCATTGAATTGATCGTCGGCAGCATGGCGCTGTCAAACGCCTGGTTGATGATCGGACGGGTTGCTTCACGAGGCGTAGCTCCGAGCATCAGTGCCGTTTCAACCATTTGCTTATTAGCATTCATGCCATTAAGAAGCGTGTTGACGCCGAGCGAAATACCTGTCATTGTATTGCCGATGATCATTCCGGAGACAGGAATGACATATCTCGGATTGTACCAGGGAGAGACACTCAACGTCACCATTAGAAAATAAACCAGGGTCGCGAGCACACCCAATGCCATAGAGATGGCAATTTTTTTCTTTAATTCACGATTCAGCGGTATTTTCGCACGCTGATAAACGTTATAAATGGCAAAAAGAAGCATGAAGACCAGGATAATAAGCGTATATACAGGATGGGCATGAGTAAAGATATACGCCAGAAGATATCCGACAATCATCAGCTGAATCGTCATCCGGACGGAAGAAATCAGAATCTCCTTTTCTCGCGGAATACCTTTTATCCTGACAATGATTAATAGAATCACAATAAACAGATACGCCGATGCCAGTTGCCAAAGCGTCAGATCACTGCTCAACCCGTTCACTCTCCCTTACGACATGACCGCTTCTGATCTCGATAATATGCTCGGCATAATCACTCACGACCGCCTTTGAATGGGTGACCATGACGAGTGTTTTCTTATTTTCATGAACATAATCAGTTAATTCCTCCATGATGAGGTGAGTCGTCTCTTCATCAAGTGCAGAGGAAGGCTCATCCAGAAGAAGAACGGGCGGATCAAGCAGAAGGACGCGAGCGAGACCCACCCGTTGTCTTTCTCCGCCGGACAGCGATTCGCTGTCTGTATCCAGATCTTTATTCAAGTGAACGCGTGCAAGCAATTTGTCCAGTTCGGAATCCGGCACATTCGGCCTGCCGGCAAAACGGAGCGCGATGAAAAGATTATCCCTGACGGTTCCTTTAAACATTGCAGGCGTCTGGGGAAGCATCACCACTTTCCTTCGCAGATCAACCGGGTTCAGATCGAAAATGGAGGTTCCGTTTACTTTAATCTCGCCGCTATCCGGACTGATCAAGTGGTTCAGCATTTTGAGCAACGTTGTTTTTCCACTGCCACTTTCACCAATAATACAGGTAATCGTATCAGCCGGTATGGACAGCTGATCAATAGACAGGATATTTTTATACTTTAACTGATGGATAGAAAACATCGGTGGCTGGGACATGGTCTTCACCTTTCAGGATGGATTCCGCATAAAATGCGCTTTACAGCCTGGTTTGCCGGGCATCAGGATCGTTATAATGCCTGAATCACGCTGTTACTATTTTATAATAGCCTCAGTTAAAGCTCAATGGCTTCCTGGTATCTGTCAAGTGTTTGTGACTTCCCTTCCTGTTGACAGGATCATCCATCAAATTATAATGAATCGTATACTAATATAAAAAGAGGTAAAGAAACAATGGTAGTCACAGTAAAAGATTTATCGGAAAAGCTTTTTCAGGCGTACCAGCAGAAAAAACCGCTCAGCTGGGAAGAATATCAAAATTCCGGGCTGACGCCAGATACTTCTTATCAGGTGCAGCATGCTTTCAATCAAAAGAAGGGTGAGGCAGTAAAAGGGTATAAAATCAGTTTAACCAGCGAGCAAACGCAAAACATGTTCCATTCAGATTCACCGCTCTATGGACAGATCGTTGAATCCGCGATTCTGAAAGACGGCGCTTCGGTGTCTCTGGATGAATTGTTTGAACCCCTTATCGAACTTGAACTGGAATTCACAGCCAAAGAGGATCTTTCAGCAGATGACGATGAAAAGACTCTGTTAGCGAAGACAGAAATAGCCCCTGGAATTGAAGTCCCCGACTCGCGTTTCAAGGACTGGTTCCCTAAGCTTCCCCTTGAACTCGTCATTTCCGACAGCGCCGTCTGTGGAAAAATTGTCGTCGGGAAAGCGGCGCCCAGGCTGTCAGTCGATCAACTGTCTGATATCCGAACAAAGGTCACTTTGAACGGGAAAGAACTGATGAGCGGAATTTCTTCTGAAGTTCTGGGCAACCCAATACATGCATTGAAATGGCTGGTAGGAAAACTGGATCAGGAAGGGAAAAAAGTAACCAGAGGGACGACGGTATCAACAGGGACATTCTGTTTACCGAAAAGTCTCGAACGGGGTACTTATATCGCGACATTCGATCACGGGATTGGCAGTGTGACGCTGAACGTTAAATAATTCACCAAAAAGACTCAGGAAGCAGAATCGTTCATTCCGTATAGATAAAGGATTCTGCTTCTTATTTCATGATCTTGAGTGTAAAAGTTCAGCGGAAAGGGCAATTGAAAGAGCTTCAGCTGAGAACGATTTAAAAAGCAGTGCAGACACCCTTATGCCGCCCGGACATGTTATAATGGCTGATAGAGTCATAGAAATGGGGAGATTTTTTGAGAGAAAGATCGAAACTGCTGCTTGTTGATGGAATGGCCCTGCTGTTCAGGGCTTTTTATGCGACAGCGCCAACCGGGCAATTTATGATTAATGACAGAGGAGTTCCGACTAATGGTGTTCAGGGATTTTTGAGGCATCTCCTTCTGGCGATACAAAGCAGGCATCCGTCACATGTCGCCGTATGCTGGGATATGGGCAAGAAGACCTTTCGTCATGATCTGTTTGATGGCTACAAGGCGAACCGGTCGATACCTCCTGTCGAGATGATTCCGCAATTTGACCTCGCCAGACAAATGACTGAAGCCCTTCAAATTCCGAATATCGGGCTTGAGGGTTATGAGGCTGATGATTGTATCGGCACGGTTGCGAAGAAGATGCAGGAAGAGGCGGATGTCGCGATCGTAACGGGAGATCGTGACCTTCTGCAGCTGCTTGATCGTCATATCGGTGTTGATCTTCTTCAGAAAGGGTATGGCAATTATCGAAGCTATACCATGCGTGCATTTACAGCAAAATATGGAATTACGCCCCGCCAGTTCATTGATGTTAAAGCTTTGATGGGAGACTCCAGCGACGGATATCCGGGTGTCAGGGGGATCGGAGAGAAAACAGCTGTGAAATTGATCAAGCAGTTTGGCGGTATCGATGCCATGCTCGATCACCTTGATCTATTGCCTGGCGGACAAAAGAAAAAAATCGCCTCTGATGTACGGATGCTTCATCTTTCGCGTGAGCTTGCCGAAATCCATTGTAATATTCCTGTGGACTTGTCGATGGATGAGGCATCCTTTGACGGTATTCCCGAATCGTTTGTCAAACAAGTGACGGATCATGGGATGCAGATGGTTAAGCATGATCTCATACGCATCAAGTGGGACAGGAACATGGATTCATCTAGCGGAACGTCCGTTTAAGTCAAGCCAGAATCGGTACCGATTCAGAAAAGTACAGATTCCGGTTCTTTATCTTACCATTCAAAACTGTTCAGGACTCCAGTGCACGGTCGACAGAAGCACCGTAGCCTTCGCCAAACATGTTGAGATGGCAGAGCAGATAATAAAGCTGATACCAGGAAATGCGCTCCTCCCACCCCGGGTCGAGGGGGAAAACATCGTTATAAGTCTGATAAAAATCGGTACCGAATCCTCCAAATAAGCGGGTCATGGCGATATCCATCTCACGGTTGCCATAAAATACAGCCGGATCAATCAGCACGGGTTCGCCTCCTTCGGAAAACAGGACATTACCGCTCCAAAGATCGCCATGAAGCAGGCTGGGTATGACCTGACTCTTTTGACAGGTTTTTTGAATGGCGGCGGCAAGCTTTTCAAACTTTCTTTGCCGGTACATGTTCCAGTATCCCCTTTTTTTGGCTATCTCGATTTGCGGGAAAAGCCGCCATTTTAAATAAAACGTTGCCCAATCTTTTTCCCAATGATTATATTGGGGAAGCTGCCCGGCATAATTGTCTTCGTCGAACCCGAAAGCGGGAGACGTTATCTTGTGAACGCGGGCAACAGCCTGTCCGAGCATCTGATCATTCCGGGAGCCGGCGGCCGGTATCCATTCCAGAATCAGGAAGTCTTTATCGCTGATTTGCCCCGAAGCGATGACACGCGGCGTTCTCACCGCCTCGCGAAGCCGTTTCAGTCCGGTCATCTCTCCGGTAAAAAAGTTTCCCGGAACATGTTTATGCACCTTAAGAAAATAGCGGCGACCTCTGCTTTCCAGGGCAAAAGTTTTGTTAATATCGCCTCCGGATACCGGAAAAGCTCGATCAACAGGCTGAATCGGCAATTTGTGAAGCCAATTGTTCGATGGCATATAAATTCCTTCCTTTTCGTCTTTGTCATATAAGAGAATTTCAAATCAGGTATATACCCTCATTTGACGAATGATAAACGTGGACGGTGAATCTGCTCCGGTTTATGCTGCTGGTCAGAAGTCGGGGTTTCCTCACCAAAAATGATGAAAAAGGGGTGTGACTCATTTCAATGGACAAAGTGATTATTGTGGGCGGGGGAATTGTCGGAATGACGGCGGCTTATCTGCTTGCTAAAGATGGATGCGATGTGACCGTGATTGATCGAAAGGAAAGAGGCCAGGCGACTGATGCAGCAGCCGGCGTTATCTGTCCGTGGCTCTCAAAAAGACGCAATAAAGCCTGGTATGCTCTCGCGTCGGGCGGTGCGCGTTTTTATGAACAGCTGGTTTTCGACCTGTCACGGGATACACATGTCGCTACCGGTTACCGAAAAGCAGGGGCGCTCGCTATCCGTGAACATACAGATGTTCTTTATGAACTGGCGGACAAAGCCTGCGAACGCCGAAAGGATGCTCCGGAAATCGGTGAAGTCGATGTGCTCACCCCGGAAGAAACAAAAAACTATTTTCCGCTGATCGCTGATTCGTTTGCTGCCGTTTATGTCTCCGGAGGCGCCCGCGCAGACGGCCGGATGCTGCGTCAGGCACTCGAGAAGGGTGCGCAGGGACATGGCGCGAGATACATACAGGACACAGCTATCCTTCATCGTACGGCAGATCGGGTAGACGGGGTTGTCTGCCTGTCATCGGGACTTGTGATCCATGCGGATCAAATCATCCTTGCAGCGGGTGCGTGGGCCGCGGATCTTCTCGCTCCAATTGGATTCAGGACAGATGTTCTGCCTCAGAAAGGGCAGCTGCTTCACGTCACCCTGCCCGATATGTGTACGGAAAACTGGCCGGTTGTCCTTCCGCCCGGTTCGCATGATATTGTCCCCTTTCCAAACGGCCGCATCGTGATTGGAGCAACTCACGAAAAGACGGAAGACGGGTTTGATCTGAGACCGACGGCGGGTGGCGTTTTGGAAGTGCTTACAGACGCTGTCAGGTTTGCGCCGGGCCTGAAAGAAGCGGCGATCTCAGTCATTCGCGTCGGAACACGCCCCTATACACCGGATTATTCCCCGTTCATCGGCCAGGTGCCAGGATATCCTTCACTGTGGATGGCCAACGGTTTCGGTTCGTCCGGGTTAACAGCAGGTCCTTTCGCCGGGTGGCTGCTGGCTAAAAAAATACTCGGCGAGGAAACACCAGTCGATCTTAAGCCCTATGACCCATCTCCTTACCTGCATAATCTTTAACCGTAAAGTCATCAAGTCATCAAACCTGTTTCCCTCACCTCATTCGGCAGGACTGCCGGGTAACAGGTCTGTGGCTGCTCCTTTGGTAAAGCGCTTTCTTTTAACCGATAAATCCACCGCGAAACGGCTGTTCACAGGATAGTCAGCTGATTGACTCATGAATTTTTCTCTATTTTGACACAATTAGTTCGTTTTCGATAAAGGAATAATCATTTTTTTATAGAATATTTATTTAAAAAGTATCAAAGGGCGTGAAATAATTGATAACGATCGATAATATTTCGCAGCAATATCCAGGTGATGTTGACCTGTATTTATTTCACGAAGGCACGCTTTATGAAGGATACAAAGTGTTCGGCGCACATTTTCAGGAGTTTAATGGAATAAAAGGTTTTCGTTTCTCAGTCTGGGCCCCGAATGCTAAAAGTGTCTCGGTTGTTGGCGATTTCAACAATTGGGATGCCCGGAAAAATAAAATGGAACCGGTTAAACAGTCGGGCGTATGGAGCCTTTTTATCCCGGGTCTTGGCGAAGGAGAGAAGTATAAATATGCCGTAGAATCCCGATCCGGATCGATCGCGCTGAAAGCAGATCCCTATGCCTTTTTTGCAGAACTGCGTCCACACACAGCTTCACTGACCTGCTCCCTTGATAAATATCAATGGCGGGACAGGAGATGGATGAAGAGGAGGGATAAACAGGATATTTATCACCGCCCGATGACGATCTATGAATGCCATCCCGGCACCTGGAGAAAAAAAGCGGATGGACAGCTCTACAGTTATCGGGAGCTGGCTGAGTCTCTTGTGGATTACGTCAAAAAAAGCGGATATACCCATATCGAATTAATGCCGATAATGGAGCATCCGTTCGACCGGTCCTGGGGTTATCAGATAACCGGTTATTTCGCTCCGACGAGCCGATTCGGCCGTCCGGAAGATTTTATGTATTTTGTAGACTGCTGCCACAATCAGGGAATCGGTGTCATTCTCGACTGGACGCCCGCCCATTTTTGCAAGGATGCGCACGGATTGGGACGATTCGACGGAACGCCTCTGTATGAACCTGCAGATCCCAATCTGTCTGAACGGCCGCAATGGGGAACCTATAATTTTGACTTCACCAAAAATGAAGTATCGAGCTTTCTGATCTCAAATGCGAGATTCTGGATGGACATCTATCACGTTGACGGCTTTCGAATTGATGCAGTCTCAACCATGATCTATTTGAATCATAACCATGATCTGCCGGTTCCCGTGAAGAACAGGGAAGGCGGGGAAGAAAATTTAGAAGCGATTGAATTTCTTAAAAAAATGAATACGGCGGTTTTCAGTAAATATCCCGGCGCTTTAATGATGGCTGAAGAAGCGACCGATTATCCGCTTGTGTCTGCTCCGGTTCAGGACGGAGGGCTCGGATTCAATTATAAATGGAACATGGGCTGGGTCCATGATGTGTTGCGATACATGCGCCTTGAAACTCACGAAAGGAAGGACCATCATCAGTTAATTACTTTTTCCATGCTCTATGCTTTTTCCGAGAATTTCGTTCTGCCATTTTCACATGATGAACTGGTTTATGGGAAGCGATCGCTGCTCAATAAAATGCCTGGGGACGAATGGCAAAGGTTTGCCAACCTGCGTCTGCTCTACGGTTTTTTCATGACTCATCCGGGGAAAAAGCTCCAATTTATGGGCTGCGAGTTTGCCCAGTTTGATGAGTGGAAGGATTTGGAACAACTGGACTGGCAGCTGATGGATTTCAAAATGCATCGCGCTTTTTACCGTTATACAACGGCAATCAATCATTTTTATCAGAAAACGTCCTGCCTGTGGCGGCTGGATCATGAAGGAGAGGGATTTGAATGGATTGATCCGAATAACGCCAGACAAAGCATTATTGTTTTTATGCGAAAAGGAAGACGGAAGGGGGAGTATTGCATTGTTGTCTGCAATTTTACAGCTAAAGTTTATCACAACTATCGAATCGGCGTCCCGTCACTCGGATATTATCTCGAAATGTTTAACAGTGACGCCGAGCCGTTCGGAGGTTCAGGGCAGTGTAACCCCGAGCCCGCAGCTTCCGTTCAGGAGCCTTATCACAACCAGCGTTTCAGCATGGAAATTACGGTTCCTCCTCTCGGAATGGCCGTCTTTATGAAAAAAACAAAAAAGCGCAACAACGAATCGTACATCTACAGGTGAACAGGCATGATGCCGGATGGATGTTAAGCGGGGGGTCATAGGATGAACGTATTATTCGCTGCTTCAGAATGTGTTCCATTTGTGAAAACAGGAGGGCTTGGGGATGTGATAGGGGCATTGCCCAAAGCGCTTCAAAACAAAAAAGTCAACGTCAGTGTGATTTTGCCCAGGTATGAAGATATTTCGGATGATTATAAAAAGAAAATGGTTCATCTCACTCATTTTCATGTTCCACTCGGCTGGAGGAACCAGTATTGCGGGATAGATTATCTTGATGAAGCGGGTATTCGCTACTATTTTGTCGATAACGAGTATTATTTTAAGCGTCATGGAAGCTACGGCTATTTTGATGACGGAGAACGGTTCGCTTATTTTTCCCGGGCGGTTCTGGAGGCGCTGCCTCATCTGCCGGTGAAACCCGACATCATTCATTGTCATGACTGGCAGACCGGTCCAATTTGCGTGATGCTCCGGAGCCATTATGCGAATCACCCCTTTTATCAACCCATCAGGACTGTATTTACCATACACAATCTCAAGTATCAGGGCGTTTTTCCAAAATCGGTGCTTTCTGAGCTGCTTGATTTAAGTGACCGGTATTTCCAAATGGATGCTCTTGAATTTTACGGCGGTGTCAGCTATTTAAAAGCAGGACTGGCCTACGCGGATTTTCTGACGACGGTCAGCGGGACCTATGCCGGGGAAATCCAGATGCCCTATTATGGTGAACGTCTGGACGGTTTCCTGAGGTGGCACAGCGGAAAGCTGCGCGGTATCATCAACGGTATCGACAACGATCGCTATAATCCCGAAAATGATCCATACATTTATCAGACATACAACTCCAGTGAAGGGAAGCAGGAAAATAAACGTTGCCTCCAGAAAGACCTCAGTTTGCGGGTGGATGGATCCATACCTGTTGTCGGAATGATTACACGGCTGACTGAGCAGAAGGGAATAGATCTTGTCTTACGCGTTTTTCACGAACTGATGCAGCTGAACATTCAGTTCATATTGCTCGGAACAGGTGAACAGATCTATGAATCTGCATTCCGTTCACTTGCTGATCACTATCCGGATAACATGAGGACTCATATTTTCTTTGACGAAGCGTTGGCAAGAAAAATCTATTCAGCTTCCGACCTGTTTCTGATGCCGTCCAAGTTTGAGCCTTGCGGGATCGGACAACTCCTTGCCATGCGGTATGGCAGTCTTCCCGTCGTCAGAGAAACGGGCGGTCTGAAGGATACAGTTATCCCTTATGATGAATTCAGAGATCAGGGATATGGTTTCAGTTTTTCAAATTATAATGCACACGACATGCTTTATACCGTTGAAAGGGCTTTAACTATCTATCGTTTCCAGCCGGAAAAATGGAATAGCCTCGTAAACCGGGCGATGAAATTGAATTTTGGATGGGAAAATTCGGCTGAAGAATATAAAAAGCTGTACACGTCATTATTAAGCATAGATGATAAATAAATAAATAGGAATAGAGATAGATAAGCTTTTCAGGAGCAAGCGAGCGTGGTCCATTTTCACCCTTATTTTTTCTGAAAACGATAAGGGATGCACTGATAAAATTAAGAAATAGTTATATAATTAAAATATAAAAGAATTTTCTTCATGATCTAAACTTGTTTTAAACGAAACTGCGTACATCTCAGCAAACAAGAGAAGGAGGAGGTTAAAAAAGGATAAATCAGCTGAAAACGCAGTTCAGATAGATCCAGCCTATATAAAAATCTATGATGATAGCCGGAAAAAGAATTTTAACATGGGAAGTAGATAAGAAAGTGTGAAAGCGGTTAACTGGTTGTACCCTGTTAACCTTCGTCTTTTGATTCATTGTTTAATAAAAGTTTGAAGCTGTTCTTCCTGTTTTCCCTTTTTAGCATTCACATAAACGGTGGTTGTAAGATTAACCGAAAAAATATAAACAGACTGCTGTGTGGGAGGTGCAAGGAAAGAGTGGGTCGTCCCATTCTTTTTCCGGACATAATGAAAAATGACATGATTGCGATGATTTTGGCAGGCGGGCAAGGTTCCAGATTAGGGAAGTTAACAAGAACAATCGCAAAACCGGCAGTCCCTTTCGGAGGCAAATACCGGATTATTGATTTTTCGTTAAGCAACTGCTCAAATTCCGGTATCCAGACGATCGGTGTTGTGACGCAATATCAGCCGCTTGAATTGAACAGCCATATCGGCAACGGTTCGCACTGGGGTCTGGATCACAAGGACGGCGGAGTAACGATATTACAGCCCCATTCCAGTATCGACGGCGAGAAATGGTTTGAAGGGACGGCACATGCCATCTATCAGAATATCAGTTATATTGACAGTCATCATCCGACTTATTTGCTGATTTTGTCCGGTGACCACATCTACAAAATGGATTACGAGCACATGCTTCATTTCCATAAGAGAAAGAATGCGACGGCGACAGTGGCAGTCATTCGTGTTCCTTATTCGGATGCATCACGGTTCGGCATTATGAATACCGATAATACTGACCGAATTATTGAGTTCGAAGAGAAACCGGCGAAGCCGAAAAGTAATCTGGCATCGATGGGGATCTATATTTTTACGTGGGAAGTCCTGCGCCGATACTTGATGGAGAGTCATGCGACCGGCCAAAATATGGATGATTTCGGTAAAAATGTGATTCCTTCTTTTCTGGCCAATGGTGAAAATGTTTTCGCCTACGCCTTTGAAGGTTACTGGAAGGATGTCGGGACGATTGAAAGTCTCTGGGAAGCGAATATGGCGTTCATTGATCCTGACCACGAATTAAACATCCGCGATAAATCCTGGCGTATCTATTCTAAAAATCCTGTCGCCCCGCCTCATTACCTGACCAGGGACGCTGTTGTAAAGGAATCACTGGTCGTTGACGGCTGTTATATCGCAGGAGAAGTGGATCACTCAATCATCTCGCAAAATGTTAAAATCGGTGCCAACAGTAAAATCAGGGATTCAATTGTGATGGCCAATACGGTAATCGGCAAAAATGTGATGATTGACCGGGCTATAATCGGAGAAAATGCCACTTTGGCGGACAATGCACAGGTTATCGGCAACGATGAGATTGAAGTAGTCGGTTATAACGAAATGGTAGGAGGAATGACTGATGAAGAAGAATAAAATTTGCGGTATTCTTAACTTAACAGAGTCCAAACTGGCAATAAATCCGCTCACTTACTATCGTCCTGTGGCCGGTCTTCCTTTTGCCTGCCGGTATCGTCTGATTGACTTTCCATTAACGAATATGGCGACAGCAGGAGTTGAAACGATTGGTATTTTTGCTAATGAAAGTGTACGTTCCATTTATGACCATGTTCGCAGCGGAAAAGAATGGGGCCTTGACAGTATCAATGGAGGACTGTTTTTCTTTTCATCTATAATGGGTGATTTGAGACCGGGACAATTAATGAAAACAGGAGACATTGATAACTATTTTAATAACATTGAGTTTATCGAGAAGTCCGGCGCTGAATATGTGATCGTGATGGGAGCGCGGAATTTGTGCAATATCGATGTTCAGACGGTACTGCGCAGCCATATTGAACAGGGAACAGCCATGACCGTCGTGTATAAAGCTGTTGACCATCTTTCCGTTGCAGATCAGGACCTTTCCTGCCTGTCTATTGGAGAAGACGGACTGGTCAAAGGCTTAAAATCGTGTACATTGCATCGAAACAATCACAAAGCTCTGATCAATACGGAAATCTATCTGATGAACAGCACGCTGCTTGCCAAAATGATCCGAAATGCCGTTGCCGAGAACGAACAATGCAATCTAAGCGACGTTCTTCACCAGGCGATGATTAAGCTGCCAACCAATGGATTTGAGTATACCGGCTACTTCAAAAGCATCAATTCGATCAAGTCTTATTATGATGCGAATATTGATATGTTGAAAGAAGCCAACCTGACCGCTCTCCTCAAGGGCAGCCAGATCATTCGTACAAAGGTTAAAAATGAGGCGCCGACTTATTATAGCCGCACTTCCGACGTTCGTGATTCACTGGTAGCTAATGGATGCTTGATTAAAGGAACGGTTGACCATTCTCTCGTGTTCCGAAATGTCACTATTGAAAAGAATGCCATGGTAAGCAGCTCGATTATCATGCAGGGGAGTTACATTGGCAGCGGTGTTGAATTGAGATACGTTATTCTGGATAAACAGGTGAAAATTGAAGCGAATACAAAACTGATCGGATCAAAAGATAAACCAATTGTTATCGAAAAAAATTCGGTGATCAGCCGTATTCTTGAAGAACGTAAGTACTCAGAAGAAAAAATGTATGAATGGAAGAAGGAGACGGGCAGATATAAGACAACCCTTTTATCCTGATCACAATAATTTAGAATTTTGGGAGACTTATATTTTAGAATCGTTTCGGGTATTCTATATCCATGCGAAAACGAAGAGGTAAAAGAATGGAGCTTTCGAAAAGAAGATTCAAAGAAGACTTTAAACGTACGCTGACTGAGTTGTATTCCATGGATGTTCAGCAATCCGAACTACCGGAGCAATACTTTACATTGGGAAACCTGGTGCGGATGTATGCCTCGAAAAATTGGAGCGAGACGAATCGACGCTATCTGGAAAAAAGGAGGAAGCAGGTCTATTACTTTTCAATGGAATTTTTGCTCGGACGGATGCTTAAAAGCAATCTGCTGAATCTGGGTATTCTGGACACCGTACGATCCGGATTAAAGGATCTGGGGATGAACCTGGATAAGATTGAGCAGGTGGAACAGGATCCCGGCCTGGGAAACGGCGGCCTCGGCCGATTGGCCGCCTGTTTTATTGATTCTATGGCTACTTGTCAGATTCCCGGTCACGGAAACGGGATCCGATTTAAATATGGCCTGTTTAAACAAAAGTTTGTTAACGGATATCAGGTCGAGCTGCCTGAAAACTGGCTCCAGAACGGGAATGTCTGGGAAGTCAGGCGGATGAATCTTGCTGTAACGGTTAACTTTTACGGCCATGTATGGCTTGAGAAGAGTCCGGCCGGGTACCTGATTCCGCATCTTGAAAATGAGAAAAAGGTTCTTGCCGTTCCGTATGATACACCTGTGATCGGTTTTAATAATCAAACAGTCAACACGCTACGTCTCTGGTCTGCGGAAGTTCCACCCCAGGATGAAGTGAGTGATTACTGGTCTTATATACAGGAGCGCAATAAGATTGAGAGTATTTCGGAAGTGCTTTATCCAGACGATTCCAATTACGAAGGACGCCTTTTGCGATTGAAACAGGAATATTTTTTTGTTTCGGCGGGTGTCCAAAGTATTATACGGCATTACCGGAAAATGCATTTACGGATGACGCAGCTTGCTGAAAAGGTATCGATACATATTAACGATACTCATCCTGCGCTTTGTGTTCCGGAGTTAATGCGTCTTTTGCTCGACGAAGAGCATATGGACTGGGATCACGCCTGGAATGTCACGGTCAATGTGCTCAGTTATACGAATCACACGATCATGTCCGAAGCGCTCGAGAGCTGGCCAGTCGAGATGATCAGCACTCTTTTGCCCCGTATTTACCAAATCATCTGTGAGATTGATCGCCGTTTTGTCGATAGTATGAGTGCTTTATATGAAAGAGACATGATCGAGAGAACACGCATCATTGAAGGGGGTCATGTCAAGATGGCCCATCTGGCAATCATCGGAAGCCATAGTGTAAATGGTGTAGCCAGGCTGCACACGGAAATTCTGAAAGAAAAAGTACTTCACGATTTTTTCCTGATCTACCCGTCACGTTTTAACAACAAGACCAATGGAATCACGCAGCGGCGCTGGCTGATGCTGGCCAATGAACCGCTCAGACGCCTGATTGATAAGAAAATTGGAAACGACTGGGAAACTACGCCGACAGACTTGAAGATGCTCGGAGCGTTCCGAAATGATCAGGCAACGCTTATCGATTTAGCCAAAATTAAGAGATTGAATAAGCAGCATTTTGCAGATTATGTAAAGAAAAACATGGGGATGACCATCAGCCCGGATGCCATATTTGATGTTCAGATAAAAAGGCTTCATGCCTATAAAAGGCAGCTTCTGAATCTGCTGCACATACTCAGTCTGTATTTCAGGCTGTGCGATGATCCGGAAGCAGATATTCATCCTCGGGTATTCATTTTCGGCGCCAAGGCTGCTCCTAGTTATACGTATGCAAAAGAAATCATTAAGTTGATCAATTCTGTTGCTGATCTGATTAATAACGATTCTTCGATTGGCAATAAATTGAAAATTGTTTTTGTAGAAAATTACGGTGTGTCACTCGCAGAACGAATCATTCCGGCAGCAGATGTGAGTGAACAGATTTCACTTGCATCAAAAGAAGCATCCGGAACGAGCAACATGAAGCTGATGTTGAATGGCGCCGTCACTGTAGCGACATTGGACGGGGCGAACGTGGAAATACGGGAACGGGTTGGTCCGGAAAATATTATCATTTTTGGACTGACGGAGGCCGAAGTTTATCAATATTATCGGAACGGATCATATCACTCGCACGATTATTATGAGAAAAATCCTGTGCTGCATCGCGTCCTTGATGCGTTAGTCGATGGATCGATCCCCGGGGTCGAGGCGGAAGGGCGGGATATCTTTAATTCATTAGTGAATTACGGGGATGAATATTTTGTATTGAGAGATTTTGAGGCGTATGCCCTTGCACAGGAAAAAGTGGATCAGCTCTACCGTGACCCGTTAAAATGGCAGCGGATGGCGTTGATTAATATTGCGGGTGCAGGTGTTTTTTCTTCTGATTACACAGTACTGCAGTATGCGAATGATATTTGGGATGTGACCAGAAAATCCCGTTGATTTTTACAACAGTACAAGAATGAAAAACAATTATTCAGGAATCGAGTAAAGAAAGGGGGTTACAAAGTGGATCAGCCTTCCGTCTATTTTAATTCATGGTCTGAGAAATACCGCCGTCCGTTCGGGAGCATCCGCATCGGGGCAAGTGTATGGTTTACCGTGCGAGTTAATCTGCAACAGGTCATAAAGGTCACTCTGGTTATCCAGAAAGACGGAGAAGCCTTTCAGGAGTTCCAGATGACCCCCGGCACCTCCTGCGCCCGATGTTATAAGCTTGAGTTTCGTACCGACGGCGAAAGCGGTCTGTACTTCTATCATTTTAAAATTGAGTATAAAGATCAGGACGGGCAGAACAAAATCATCTATTACGGAAAGGCCGGGGACGGCTTCGGCGGTCAGGGAGAGGTCGTCTATGATATGCCGGCTGTCCGCCAATACCAACTGACCTGTTACGATCATCCCGATCCTGCTCCTGACTGGTATTTGCATGGTGTCGTCTATCATATATTTGTCGATCGCTTCAAAAATGGGAACCGGCACGGCACGGTTCTGAACCCAAAGAAAAACTCATTTATTTATGCCACCGAGTCTGATACACCTTATTACATCCGTGACAAGAACGAAGAAATCGCTCGATGGGATTTTTTTGGCGGAAATCTGCAAGGGATAATCGTTAAGCTGCCTTATTTGCATCGTTTGGGTGTCACCGTCCTCTATTTAAGTCCGATATTTGAAGCGAGAAGCAATCATAAGTATGATACGGCCGACTATCGCCGGATCGATCCGATGTTCGGCGAGATAAAAACATTTCAGAAACTGATCGCCAAAGCCGGCAGATTGGGCATCCACATTATTCTTGACGGAGTGTTCAATCACGTCGGTGCAGACAGCCGATATTTTAACCGGTTTAAAACATATGGCGACGGCGGAGCTTATCATGATCCTCACTCGCCGTATTTTAACTGGTTTACTTTTCGTCATTATCCAGATGATTATGACTGCTGGTGGAATGTCCGCGACTTGCCGACTGTTAACAAAGACAATCCGATGTATCAGGATTTTATCTATCGTTCTCCAAACAGCATTATACACATGTGGATGGATATGGGGATCGGTGGATGGCGTCTGGATGTTGCGGACGAGCTCCCGGACGAATTTATCAGGGGCATTCGATCTGCGGTTGACCAGCACAATAAGAAAAACGAAGGAAAAGTAGTGATCGGAGAAGTATGGGAAGATGCGTCCAATAAAGTCGCTTACGGGAAGCGCCGTCATTATCTGGAGGGCGGAATATTGCACGGGGTCATGAATTATCCGTTCCGGTCACTCATTATTAATCTGCTGCTGGAGCGAACTCCTGCTATTGAAGCTGTCCGGGCGAGTCTCACGCTGAAATCCAACTATCCGCCTGAAGCTTTTCGGGCGAATCTGAATAATATCGGCACGCATGACACAGAACGGATCCTGACCGTACTGAACGGAGACGAGCAAAAGATGCGTCTTGCAATCTGGCTGCTGATGACCCTGCCGGGAGTTCCCTGCATTTATTATGGAGATGAGGCGGGTCTTACTGGAGGAAAGGATCCGGATAACCGGCGCTTTTTTCCCTGGGGACGTGAAAACAAAACGATTGAGGCTTCTTTTCGCGCGGCTGTTCAAGCAAGAAGAAGCAACAGGGACCTTGTGGACGGTGATTATTTACCCTTTTCAGCAGGGAGGCTGTTTGGCTTTATTCGTTATTGTTCGGAAGACTCATTTACGATTATTATTGTCAATCCAACGCCGGATCAGGTGGCGATCGACTTAAAGGCGATTACTGATCCAACCGGAGAGGAACAGATCAGTAAAATGGTCGGCGAGCTTTTCGCAGAGGGTACAGAAATTGCCCCGGTGGATTTCATATTAAAAATAAAGGAAAAAGACCAGTTGACGTACCGTTGATGACGGTTCGTTTTTTTTATGCCGTACTGTAAAACATTATCCTGTTCTGACGGGAAGAGCTCAGGCTGCCGGGCGGACCACCCGCGAAAAGCGTTCAGCGGAAATCAACACCCGGGTTTAACAGAATCTCAAAAAAAGACGGGTAAAGCCATATTCCTCTTTAACCGTCCCTATATCAGAGAATCAGCAGGTTTTCCATCCGTTCAGGAGATGATTCATCACTTCTACGGTTTTTGAGATATCTTCAGAATGAATATTCCGGTCAGTGACGAAACGGATTGTCCGGCTGTCAAGCATGAGGACAAGGATACCTGCTTTTTTAAGTTCGTCAGTGATTTTTTCGGCTGAGAGCTTAGGATGCGACGGATGAACGAGAACGATGTTCGTCTGGACAAGGGACAAATCAACATTCAGGTCAGGCAGCTGCGCCAGGCCCTGAGCAAGTTTCTTTGCAAGTAAGTGGTCTTCCGCAAGTCTCGGTATCATTTTTTTCAGACCGACATAGCCCGGTGCGGCAATGATTCCGGCCTGAGGCATGCCTGAACCCATTCTTTTTCTCCAGTTTCTCGCCTTTTTAATCGTCTGTTCTGGTCCGGCGAGGATTGCCCCGGTTGGTGCACACAGTCCCTTGCAAAGACAAACGACTACGGTATCGGCGTACCGGGCGAATTCCCGAAGCGGTATTTTGGTTGCAACTGAAGCATTGAACAGACGGGCGCCATCGAGATGGACTCGGCCGCCTTTTTTCCTGATCTGCTCATACACCTTTTTCATTTCTGATAATGGAAGAATCGTCCCACCATGCCTGTTATGGGTGTTTTCAAGACAGAAAACACTGTTCGGAGTTGTGCATGAGGCTTCAAGATCGGTATCCTTGATTTCCATACCGTTTCCTGACAGGTAAGTATGAAATCGTGCCCTGGGGAACAAGAATGTTGTGTAATCGTGAGTTGCGATATGGGAATGCTCCTCTATCCAGATGTCTGATTCCGGAGCAGCTGTACTGAGGAGTGCCAGCTGATTGCCGAGCGTTGCTGTTGTGGTCAGGAGCGCAGCTTCTTTGCCAAGCATTTCTGCAGCCGTTTTTTCCAGAAGATTAACTGTCGGATCCTCTCCATAATAGTCATCCCCTAAAACCGCTTCGTACATGGCCTGTCTCATTTCTTCCGTCGGCTGCGTGCCTGAATCCGTTCGGAAATCGATCGTCATGAATAATAAACCCCTTCTGCCGAAAAATTGAATAAAATCGATCAGTTATTAGTTATTCTACCATAAATTCGAAACAAAAATAAAGAAAAGTTAAGATGACCAAACGTGTTTAAAATGCCAAAATTTGTGCGAAAAACAGACAAATTCTGTGCTATTATGAGTATAATTGAGAGATAAGAGGCGAGAAAATGAAGAACAATAAGCTTGTTATTGTCGGTGTCGGTCATGTCGGTTCCCAGGTGCTGACAGATGCCCTTGCGCTAAATATATTTGCGGAAATTGCCGTCATTGATCTGGATAAAGAGAAAGCAAAGGGCGAGGCTCTGGACAACAGTCACATTACTCCATTTACATATTGCGCGAATACGGAACTTTATGCGGCGGATTATGATACATGTAAAGATGCGGATGTCATTATCGTTGCCGCGGGACCAAGCGTTCAAAAAGATGCGCAATTTACAGACCGGGGAAGCCTGATTGGAAAAAATGTGGCTGTGATTAAAGAAGTGATGACCGGGATCAGTAAATATACAAAGGACGCAGTGATTATTTTTATTACGAATCCGCTCGATTCGATGGTTTATCTTGCGGGTAACTTTTTTGATTACCCGCAGAATCAGATTTTCGGGACGGGAACGTGTCTTGATTCCGCCCGCTTTCGAAAAATTGTCGCCAATAAATATGGTGTCGATCCGAAAAGTGTCCACGGATATATGCTCGGGGAACACGGCAGCGCGGCGTTTCCGGCATGGAGCCTGCTCAATATTGAGGGAATCGGTACAGATCGCCTCGATGACTATTTTTCGCCGGAGACTCCCCTTGATAAAGATCAGATAGCAGCGCAGGTAGTCAAAACCGGTTTTGATATTCTGCACCTTAAAGGCTGGACAAACTCCGGCGTGGCCATGGCTGCCTGTACACTCGCGAGGGCGGTCATGCTTGATGAACACAGTATATTCCCTGTTTCGACCACTCTGAACGGCGAATATGGTCTCAATGATGTAGCGCTCAGTCTTCCGTGCGTGGTTGGGCGCCGCGGGATGGAAAAACGGCTGGCTGTTCCTCTGGATGAAGAGGAACTGGCCAAATTACAGGAAGCAGCTTCGAGTATCCGGGGCACGATGAAAAAGGGCGGGCTGACTCAGTGAAGGTTCCCGATTATCCGGATCGATTTTGATACGTCTTTGATGATCCATTGATTCAAAATTGAGACATCCGATCCCGGAAAATTGCAGAATAAGATTAAAATATTTTTCTAATTGTAAAAATATCTGAGTTTATTTGTGTTATCATAGGAATACACGAAAAGTAAGACAAGTCTGGTTCAGAGACCCACCAGACAGAATTTTGCTATCATTAATTTTTATCAGATTCATTTAAAAAGGAATGAGGAGGAGTTTACATGTCTGAGTCTTATGTATTTTATCAGGGAAAGGTCGTAAAAGAAGACGAAGTTAAAATCAGTGTACGCAGTAAAGCGTTCAACTACGGGCTTGGGGTTTTCGAGGGAATCCGCGCGTATTGGGACGAAGAAAATGAACAGCTTTACGGATTCAAAATGAAAGAACACTATAAAAGACTGAAACAGTCCGCAAAAACAGTCAATTTAAATTTTGATCTGACGATTGATCAACTGATTCAGGGTACTGTTGAACTGCTTAAGAAGAACAACTGCAGGCAAACGACCTATATCCGCCCGATTGTCTATAATGATGCACCTGATATTTCGCCTGCACTCGACAAACCGGATGTGAAGGTTGTTATTTATACTCAGCCACTGAACAAATATGCCGGAAAGCCAGAACTGAGTGTCGGCGTGACTTCCTGGAGAAGGCTGACAGACAACCAGCTGCCCCCACGTACTAAAGCGACGGCGGCTTATCTGAACTCAGCACTTGCCGCTCTCGAAACGAAGCAGGCAGGCTTTGACGAAGCGATCTTCCTGACGGACGCCAATCACGTGTGTGAAGGATCAGGCGAAAATGTTTTCCTGTACAAAAAAGGAAAACTGATCACACCGCCGCCATCTGATAACATACTCGAAGGGATCACACGCGATCTTGTAATGAAGCTGGCGAAAGAGGAACTGGGTATTGAAGTTGTCGAACGGAGCGTCGCGAGAACAGAACTCTACGCTGCGGATGAAGTCTTCTTCAGCGGAACAGCGATGGAAGTCACCCCGATCGTTGCTGTCGATCACCGCACAGTCGGCACGGGACATGAAGGCGAACTGTGCAAAAAGATAAAAGAACTGTTCTTTGACATCACGATTGGGCGTAATCCGAAATATGCCGACAGCTGTACGCCGGTTTATGAAGAATCCAAAGCGTTTTAACGTCCGAAGAAATTGAATAAGGCCATTAACCGGTAAAAAGGACCGGGCGGAGGATTACTTCGCCGGGGTCCTTTTTACCTTTTTTGTTTTTTTAATGGACAGACCGGTTTACCGTTTCGGGGTATGAAAAGGATATGCAAAGTTTTCCAAAGCAAATTTAACCTGCCGAACAGGAATGAAAATGAAACATACTTGGACAGAATGCGTAATAAGTGTTAGAGTTATTTAATTGAGGCGCCATGCCCTGAACCCGTTTGCCTGGAAACAGGGAAGAGCTTAATGGCCATCAGGGAATCGCTACTACTTGAGTTTCTTTATTGAAATAGTGTTTTGCTGTTTGTCTTAAAAAAGGAGAGAATGCGCGAATGAGAATAGCAATTGATGCGATGGGCGGAGATCACGCACCGGAAGCCATTGTCGAAGGAACGATCAAAGCGGCCGGGACCTTCCCGGATTTACAGTTCGTTCTCGTGGGTGACAGGGAAAAATTAGCTCCCCTTGTCGGTGAACAGAGCAGAATAGATATTCTTCATACAACGGAAAAAATTGAGGGAACCGATGCACCCGTTCAGGCAGTTCGCCGTAAAAAACAGGCGTCGATGGTGCTGGCGGTTCAGGAGGTCAGAGAAGGCCGGTGCGCAGCGGCGATTTCTGCCGGCAACACGGGCGCCCTGATGGCTTCCGGGCTGTTTGGTGTCGGCCGCATCAAAGGTATTGATCGTCCGGCTCTTGCTCCGACGCTGCCGACTATTGATGAAAATAAAGGTTTTTTATTTCTCGATGTCGGTGCCAATGCTGAAACGAAACCTGAAAACCTGCTTCAGTATGCGACGATGGGTTCCATTTATGCTGAGAAAGTCATGCACCGTTCGAATCCGCGGATCGGTTTGCTGAATATCGGCGAGGAACCCGGTAAGGGTAACGAGCTGGTGAAAAAGGCCTATCAGTTACTTTCTGAAGCGCCCATTCATTTTATCGGTAATGTTGAGTCCCGGGAATTGCTCCAGGGACCAGCCGATGTTATTGTGGCAGACGGTTTTTCGGGTAACCTGGTTCTGAAAAGCATTGAGGGAACGGCTATGTCACTTTTCGGGATATTAAAGGATACACTTGGCGGATCGTTATATACGAAAGTATTGACCGGGCTTATGTATGGAAAATTAAAAAACATCAAAAAACGGATGGATTACTCGGCCTACGGGGGTGCACTTCTGTTTGGACTCTCCGCGCCGATTATAAAAGTGCATGGAGCAGCGAAGAGTGAAGCCATATTCGCTGCAGTCAGGCAGGCCAAAGTCCTTGTTGAGGAAGATGTCGTCAGCATTATTGAACAAACCATCCACGATGTGGATCATACCTGGCTAAACCGAAAAATCTGATCTCTGAAAACCAAAGTTTAATATGAATCAATAACTGACAGGAACCCGAATGACTTGTTAAAACATGTCTTTCGGGCTTTTTGTATAGAATTATAGATCGCCAGCCTGAGAAAACCCGGCAATGGATTGCTGACGCCGTTTATTCCCAGCTGTAAGGTGTTTCCTGATAGACATAATAATTCAGCCAGTTAGAGAATAAAAGGTGCGCATGAGATCGCCAGCGGTTGACCGGTTTATCTGACGGATCGTCGTTCGGAAAATAGTGCTGCGGTATATGAGGATGGACACCCTTTTTCATATCACGGTTGTATTCTACGGACAGTGTTTCAGAATCGTATTCAAGATGACCGGTGACCATAATCTGTTTTCCGCCGTTGGCCAGAAGAATAAACGGTCCTGCCTCTTTCGAAGAGGAAAGAAGTTTAACCTCTGGATGGTTTGCGAGCGCTTCCTGGTCGAGGCCGGTATAGCGCGAATGCGGTGCGAAATAAACGTCATCAAATCCGCGGAGCAGTTTTTCGGTTCTGTCGTTCAGCGTATGGCTGAAGACTCCTGAAATTTTTTCCGGCAAAAGGACCTTATTGATGCCGAAGTGATAGTAGAGAGCCGCCTGCGCACCCCAGCAAATGTGCAGGGTAGAAGTTACCGAAGATTTTGACCACTCCATGATTTCTTTCAGTTCATTCCAATAATCCACTTCGGTAAAAGGGATTTGTTCTACTGGCGCACCTGTAATGATCAGACCGTCAAACTTTTTGTGGCAGATTTCA
Source organism: Sporolactobacillus sp. THM7-4 (assembly GCF_004153165.1). Lineage (GTDB taxonomy): Bacteria > Bacillota > Bacilli > Bacillales > Sporolactobacillaceae > Sporolactobacillus. Next base: position 149,793 of record NZ_SEMD01000004.1, read on the forward strand.
CTGAAGACTGTATAAAACTGTTCGAGATGCAAATGGCTCGTATGTCTGGATTCATGAGTCGCTGTCCTCATGAATGAAACATTGACCTGAAGGGGGGTGTTTCCGAGAAGACGAAGAAGCTGAGCTTCCTCCATTTGCTTCTCGGGCATTAAGTTGAGAATCAATATATTAAGCGGACGGATATCCTGGCTCAGTGCCCGATCCTCGTCCATAACAAAGATGTTTTCATTTTCAAGAATTTCTCTTGCTGGTAGTAATCTTGGTATTTTAATAGGCATATGAATCAGTTCTCCTCAGGATTAACTTGGTATTTCGCATTATAATCTACTTTTTTATGGCTGCTCGTCTTCCTTATCGACGTCGAGTGCTGATTGATATCTATTTTAACATAAAAACAATGCTGAGTTGTCTGATTTTAGACGCTGAATAATATTCCGGCAAATTCCAACATCCGATCCTGGCCTGCCTGAGACTTTTTTCCTTATTTTTTCCAAAAAGAAACAAAAAATGGCACACAAAGACTAAGTATTAGATTATAATGAATATTAAAATGGCTGTAAATACCAGGGTAAATAGTGCCAGTGCTATGGGCGCGGGGGGAATGACATGTTTAAACTGAAATTGATGTATGGACTGAACAGGAAGATGAAGGAACAATCGGAACAAGTGTTTGAAGGTATTTCGAATGGTCGAAAAAAGGCGCTTGATAACTGGTTCAGAGATCGCTGGGTGGAACTGGAAAACGTCAACCAGATTGCCTACAGCTACGATGAACGCGGACCCGGGATCGCTGAGGCGATGGATAGTCAGTTAAAGCAAAGCAGCGACTTTATTGAGTTTATGCTTCTTGATGAGAAGGGGACCGTTATTGTCTCAACATGCCGGAAACATCTTGGACGGTCAATGGCTGACTTTCCGAATGTTAAAAAGGCGATGGCGAATGAACGATTGATGTACGGACCATACGAGGACCCGTCAACTCTCGATATTGATCTGAGTGACAAAAAGTTTGCCGACGAAGTGACACTGATGTTCTCGATTCCGACAGTTAACGGTGCGGGTACAAGAAGAGTATTCATGGGACGCGTGCTGAATGATGATATGAGCAATGTTATTCAGGATGAGGACACGCATGTCTATAAAGATTCCGGAGACAACTACCTGTTTATGGTAAAAACGGACCGGCCGATTCTGCCCGGAACGGCCATTTCGAGAAGCCGTTTCGAAGACGATACGTTCACACTCGGTGATAATTTAAAAGAGGGTGTCCGGACGGCAAAATGGGGACTTGTCAAGATTGAGAAACATACTGAGTTTGAAGTTCGTTTTACCGATCCGCAGACCGGCGAGCTGCATCAGGGGGTTCAAAACACGATGGAGAACGGGAGCAACCTCGATGTCTGGCCCGGGTATCCGGATTACCGGCATATCCTGGTTGGCGGTAAAGGAACGCTGATCAAGCCACCCTGTTCGGACGAAGTCTGGGGAATGATGTGCGAAGGAGACATTTCGGAGATTTATCATTTTAAGAGTCTGAATCTGCGCGTGCCGCTGTTCATTTCTATCGGAACGGCGCTGACCTGCGCTGCCAACGGACTGGCTTTCCGAACTTCGCTGAGTGCGGGTATCTCAACTTCGATCGCTACATGGCTGCTCCTGACCTTTACTGCCTATATTGTTGCAAAGAGTATGGTCGTTCGTCCGCTGAACCGGACGGTTGATATTCTGCACCAAATAGCTGAAGGCGAAGGCGATCTGACAAAGAGGGTGGACAAACTCTCCTACGATGAAATCGGTGAACTATCCAGATGGTTCAATAAGTTCATCAACAATCAAATGACGATGATTAAGAGAGTCGATTCTTCGGCAAAGTCGTCAAAAAGTGCGATTTCCACAGTTGCAAGTATGACCAGTCATATTTCCGGAAGCATGGAGACAGTCGCGCATACGGTTGATGGCCTCGTGACAACGGCAAGACAGCAAAATGAAGTCTTTCAGAATGCGAGAGAGCACTTCAACAGTCTTTCGGCAGCCATCCAGGAAATGGGAGCACTGATTCACCAGGTTACGGATAAAACCGAGGACACGAGCAGTCGGACAACCGAGGCAAACGCCATCTCATCACATGTACTCACGTTGATCAATGATCTGGAAAAAGCCATGAAAGAGACGCTGAACAGGATCGAGACCCTCCATCAACATTCGGATGCGATTACAAAAGCGGTAACGACGATTACCGAGATCAACGAACAGACGCAAATGCTGGCGCTGAATGCGACCATCGAAGCGGCAAGAGCAGGAGAAGCCGGCAGAGGTTTCGCGGTCGTCGCAAAAGAAATTTCGAAACTCGCGGAGCGAACAGATGGTGCGACTCAATCGGTCGGAAGGCTGGTTACCAATATTCAGGGGGAAACGAACCGTACCCTTGAGGAAATCCATCATGTCGACTCCAAAGTCGCTGACTCGGCGTCTAAAATTAAAGAGACCATTGGGGCGTTTCATTATATTTCAGAGAATATCAAGGAAATTACAGCAAAAATGGAAACCCTTCTGGAAATTACGAACAAGGAAAGCAGCGATCTGAATGAAGTGGTGATCAGTGTCAACCGTTCGGCTGATGAAATCAACGAAAGGACGAAACAGGAAGCAACGAGCAGCGAAACTTCAATTGATTTATTAAAATCAGTTTCAGAAGAGATTGTCCGATTGAAACAAATCACGGATAATCTGGATTATGTCTCGAACAATCTTCAAAATATGGTCCTGTCATTCAAGACCGCCTGATAAACGGCCGCTTCACTGGTGATTAATGGCCAAAGTCCAAAATGAAATGCACCCTTTCTTCCCGGGGGTGCATTTTATCATTATTTTCAATCAAAAAATTAATCCGATAAAAAACATACGGATTATTGACAATATATTTTTTTCAGTTTAGAATAAACACAATTAAAAGCTATCCAGAGTGATTGAGGGACTGGCCCGATGACATCCGGCAACCTGCAGAACCAGGAAGTTGTTTTTGCAAGGTGCTAATTCCAGCAAAATGGTATTCCATTTTGAAAGATAGGGAAGAGATGATTGACCGAAACCTTTTCTACTTTTCAGGTGGAGAAGGCTTTTTTGTACATCAGGCAGTAATGAAAGAAGCCGGTCGCTTTATTCTGTGAATCAAACGGTTCATGAACTTTCGAAATGGGATACCGTGCCGGACGCCGGATATCAGGAAGGTCTGAAAAAAGAATGGAGGAGGAATAAACATGGCTTTTGTGATTACATCTGCATGCAAAACTGAGAAAGCGGGCGAGTGCGCGGAAGTATGTCCGGTTGACTGTATTTCTGAAGGAGAAGACATGTTTTTTATCGACCCGGATATCTGCATCGACTGCGGCGCCTGTGAAGCGGTTTGCCCGGTTGAGGCGATCTATCCGGAAGACGAGGTGCCAGACAGTGAGAAGGAATACATTCAGCTGAACAGAGATTTTTTCGCCAATAAATAACTGAACAAAAAGTGGAGGAAGGGTGACTCAATGGCAATCGGTCTGACTTATGTGAACTGGTCGGAAAGCAGTATTCCGGACTTTTCCCCGGATGACCCTTTAAAAGGAGCGGGGAATGTTCTTCGCTGGGCATATGATACATACGGCGAAAAATTGGTATACTCATGCAGCTTCGGTGTGGAGGGGATAGTGCTGATCGACCTGATCTCCAGAATCAGGAAAAACGCACCGGTTATTTTTCTGGACACTGATTTTCACTTTAAAGAAACTTATGAGCTGATCGACCGTGTGCAGAAAAAATATCCGGAACTGAATATGATTAAGCTGAAGCCCTCATTAACACCCGAAGAACAGGAAAGAAAATATGGAGCGGCACTTTGGAGCAGGCGTCCGGATTTATGCTGCAAGATTCGTAAAATAGATCCGCTTGCCGGAAGGATAAAGGACTATCAGGCATGGATTTCCGGTCTCAGACGGGAACAGTCCCCAACCCGGCGTTACGTCGAATTCGTCAATAAAGACGAGAAATTTCAATCGATCAAAATCTGCCCGCTCATTCACTGGACGTGGCAGGATGTCTGGGACTATGTTCATGAACACGATCTTCCGTACAATCCGCTTCATGATCGCCATTATCCAAGTATCGGCTGCGAATACTGCACCCGGCCTGTCAAAGAGGGAGAAGATCAGAGAGCAGGAAGATGGAGCGCTTTTGACAAAACGGAATGCGGTCTTCATTTGAAAAATTGAAGGGAACCGCTGAAGGAAAAGAGATGATCTCTTGCTTGTTCTATTCGTCTTCCTGTTGTCGTTCTTCTTTGCGGTAAATATCGGTGCGAGCGGGGCTGCTACATCAATGGGTATTGCTTACAGTGCCCGGGCGCTCAGCCGATGGCACGGGGTTCTGCTTTCGGGAGTGGGCATGTTTCTCGGCGCGTGGTTCGGTGGTGAGAAAGTCGTCAAAACGCTGAGTCAGGGTATTGTCCCCGCATCGGAAATAACCGTGAAAATCACACTGATGATTCTTCTTGGCGCGACACTGACTTTGTTTCTTGCCAATTTGTCCGGAATTCCGCTTTCGACGAGCGAGGTGACGGTCGGAGCGATTGTCGGTTTAGGATTGATCACACAACATTTTTATACGGAAAATCTCTTAAGGATTATCGGTTATTGGCTCGTTACCCCGGTGGTATGCTTTGGGCTGGCTTTGGGAATCGGTTTTTTATTAAACCAACTAAAAATATCAGTTAAATATGATATAACGACAAGCCGGTGGCTGCCGGTCCTGGTTATCCTTTTCGGGGTGTTTGATGCTTTTTCGGCGGGGATGAACAATGTGGCTAACGCAATGGGGCCGCTCGTCAGCTCGCATCTGATTGCCAGTCATCAAAGTGTGATCGTCGGTGGTTTGTTTGTTGCCTTAGGTGCAGTCACGCTCGGTCACCGGACTTTGGAGACGAACGGCAGGCGTATTTCGAAACTGACCTTTCTCGAGGGAGGGCTTGTCTCTTTTATGACGGCGTCGCTCGTCGTACTGGCTTCGGCTGCCGGAATTCCAGTCCCCCAGGCGCAAATGTCGACCTGTGCGATTTTGGGTATCGGTGCCGCGAAGAGCGGAAGAAGTATTTTTAAGAAAACAGTGATTAAAAAAATTCTTGCCGTCTGGGTGCTGTCACCCGTTTTATCAGCGGCTGTCAGTTTCGGACTCATTCAGATTACGGTGAAAAACAGTGCAAATATGCTGGTTGTCCTGATTGCGGGCTGTCTGGCCCTGGCAATCTGGATGGCTTACCGGTTAAAGCATAACCGGATAATAGCAAAAGCTAAAGGAGAGGAAATCAAATGACAAGTATTCCCCATGGCGGGGTGTTGATTAACCGCCAGAACTTTAATAAGGATATAACCGGACTGAGCAGGGCGATAACCATTGACCGGGTCGCGCTCAGCGATCTTGAACTGATTGCGAACGGGACCTATAGCCCGCTGACGGGATTCATGAATGAAGATGACTATCATTCCGTTGTTGAAAAAATGCGCCTCTCAAACGGCCTCGCGTGGACGATTCCTGTAACCTTGCCGGTGCCGGCGAGTGAGGCCGTCACTGTATCGATCGGTGACTCTGTAAAATTGATTTACAACGGCGAAATATACGGTACACTTGAAATAACCGGCAAATTCCGGCCGGATAAAGAAAAAGAAGCGCAAAAAGTGTATCTGACGACGGATCCGCAACATCCGGGCGTAAAGCGGCTGTACAATCGCGGCGATGTGTATCTTTCAGGTCCGGTTGAACTCATCAGGCGTTCGCAGCGGCCGAAGGAGTTTGCAGACGATTATCTGGATCCGGCTGAAACGCGGAAGTTATTCGACCAGAAGGGATGGAAGACGATTGTCGGTTTCCAGACGCGAAACCCGATTCACAGGGCGCACGAGCATATCCAGAAGACGGCGCTCGAGACGGTTGACGGACTTTTCATCAATCCTCTTGTCGGTGAAACGAAGAAGGACGATGTTCCGGCAGACATTCGGATGCGAAGCTATCATGTTCTGGTCGATCATTATTATGTTAAAGAGCGGACAGCACTGGCCGTTTTCCCGGCGGCCATGCGTTATGCCGGGCCGCGTGAAGCTGTCTTCCATGCCATCTGCCGAAAAAACTTCGGTTGTACCCATTTTATTGTCGGAAGAGATCACGCGGGTGTTAAAGACTATTACGGCCCCTATGATGCTCAGAAGATTTTCTCCAATTTTACCCGCGAAGAGCTCGATATTGAAACGATGTTCTTTGAAAATAGTTATTACTGCAAGAAATGCGGCAGTATGGCATCTAACAAAACATGTCCGCACGATCCTTCTTTTCATGTTGCATTGTCGGGAACCAAAGTCAGAGGCATGCTTCGCGAGGGTATCCGGCCGCCCGAAACATTCAGCCGGCCGGAAGTTGTACAAGTGTTGATTGAGGGATACAAAGAAAAGCAGAAAGCGCATTTGGCGGATTAAAGGAGGAATCGGTAATGGCACGTGCAGAAAACATTGTCTGGCACGACGCGACGATTACTCAATCGGACAGAGAAGCCCGGAGCGGTCATAAAAGTGCCGTTGTCTGGTTTACGGGCCTTTCGGGTGCAGGAAAATCAACCCTCGCTAACCGCGTTGAAGCGGAACTGTTTTCACGGGGGATCCGCACTTATCTTCTGGATGGAGATAATATCCGGAGCGGCCTGAACAGCGATCTCGGTTTTTCCGAACCGGACCGCATGGAAAATATCCGCAGGATCAGTGAAGTCGCTAAATTGTTCGTTGACAGTAATGCCGTCGTCCTTACGGCTTTCATCTCGCCGTTTCGTGAAGACCGTGAAAAGGCAAGAGCGAGGGTCGGCGATCAGGAGTTTTTTGAGATTTACGTGAAATGCCCGCTTGATGTATGTGAATCACGCGATCCGAAGGGGCTGTACCAGAAGGCACGATCCGGTGCCATCAAAAATTTCACAGGAATCGGATCGGCCTATGAGCCGCCACTGTCTCCTGAACTGATTGTCGACACGTCGGTTGAAACACTGGATGCATGCGCGCGAAAAGTCATTCATCTTCTTGAAGACCGCGGTATTACAGGCAAGCGTCCGGAAAGAGCAGAATAAAAAGGAGGGGCAGACCGATAAGATGGCATACGAAAAAGTGTGGGCTAACAATGAACGTCTGAACAAAAATGAAATCAATAAATTGAAAAAGGACGGGCTGTCGATCTTTGAAGACATCCCGAGGTACGCGAAGGAAGGATTCGACTCCATTCCGAAAGATCAGTACATGTATTTTAAATATGCGGGCCTGACGGTGCAGCAGCCTCAGGATAAAGGTTATTTTATGATGAGGGTCAAGGTTCCATCCGGGGTTATGACCTATGAACAGGCATTGACCTTCGCGGAAGTCGGAAAGGTTTATGCACGGAATGTGCTGGATATTACGACGCGTCAGGCGATTCAGTACCACTGGGTTGAGCTGGAGAAACTGCCGGAGGTTTTCGAACGTTTGAAGAAGGCGGGTCTGACAACGAGTGAGGCGGAAGGAGATGCGCCGCGTAATATTGTGGGTAATCCGCTTGCCGGAATCGATCCGGATGAACTTTTTGATACCCGTCCCGTTGTCGATGAAGTCTATCACTTTTTCCAGGATAATCCTGATTTTTCCAATCTCCCGCGTAAATTCAAGATCTCAATCAATGCCAACGTTTATAATGCAGGAGACGCCGAAATTAATTGTGTCGCTTTTACACCGGCGACGAAAGTGATCAACGGCGAAACCGTCAAAGGTTTTCATGTGAAAGTCGGGGGCGGCCTTGCTGCCAGGCCTTATCTCGGCGGGCAGCTGAATGTTTTTATCCGACCGGAGCAGACAAAAAAAGTGGCGGCCGCGGTCGCAGAGATCTACAGGGATTACGGCTATAGAAAAAGCCGGGCAAGAGCCCGTTTGAAATACCTCGTTGCCGATTGGGGGCTCGAAAAGTTTCAGGAAAAGCTGCTCGAACTGACGGGGCCTTTGCTTCCGGCAGGACATGACGAGATTAAGGGATGGAACGGAGGCTACTTTTACGGTGTTCATCCGCAGAAACAACCCGGCCTCAGTTATGTCGGCATCAGTATTCCTGTTGGACGGATACACGCAGATGACTTTTACGAAATTGCCCGGCTCGCGAAAATTTATGGAACGGGAGAATTACGGACCGTCAATTCACAAAACCTGATTATCCCAAATGTTCCAAATGATCAGACAGATGAGCTGCTGAGTCATGAGATCTTTAAAAAGTTCCCGATCCGGCCACCGCATTTCACGGGTTACGCCATGGCCTGCACCGGCAATGAATTCTGCAACCTGGCTCTGACGAACACGAAAGACCGGATGCGCGAGATAGCTGCATTTCTGGATCGAGAAGTGGACATCGATGTCCCCGTCCGGATCAATATGGTCGGCTGCACGAATTCCTGCGGGCAGCGTCATATTGCTGATATCGGTCTGCAGGGGCTGAAACTGCGGACAAAAGATAAAGAAATGGTCGAGGCCTATGAAATTTTTGTCGGTGGGACCCTGTCAGAAGGCGGCCATTTTAATGAACGGCTGAAAGGACGGATAGCAGCCCGGCTGCTTCCGGGAGTTCTTAAGGATTTTTTGTTATACTTTAAAGAAAATAAGAAAAAAGGCGAAACATTTTTCTCTTTCAAAAATCGTGCAGGCACCGCGATCCTGCAAGAGGTCCTTGATCATATTGTGAAAAAACAAACAGAAACTGTCGGGTGATACGGATGGAATTATTCCGCTTTATCGTCACGTCGGGCGGAGACGAATTTCCGGTTGTTGCTGCTGCGGAAGACGAAGAGTCGGCATTCCGTATTGTTGACAGAGAAATCGAGCGATCCTTCCTGGAACAACTGGAAGTCGATGATATAGCTTTACTGGAAAAGAAAAAGATTCGAAAAACCGGCGCAGGCTTCTTGATCCAGCCAAGAAAAACATATGAGTGAAGGTGAAAAAGTATGGGGAAAGTGTACCTGGTAGGTGCGGGTCCCGGCGATCCGGATTTGATTACGGTTAAAGGACTTCGCCTGATCCGCTCGGCAGATGTTATTTTATACGACCGGCTTGTCAATGATGAACTGCTCAGCGAGGCAAAACCTTCCTCGGAACGGATTTATTGCGGGAAGCTACCGCACTCGCACCCTCTGAAACAGGAAGCGATCAACCATCTGCTCGTAACTTGTGCGCGCCAGTACCCAATCGTCGTCCGTCTTAAAGGCGGAGATCCGTTCATTTTCGGGCGCGGGGGCGAAGAAGCGGCTTTCCTCGCAGAAAAAGGCGTTTCTTTTGAGATCGTGCCCGGCATTACAGCAGGCATAGCCGCTCCGGCTTACGCGGGAATACCGGCGACACACCGCCTTTATGCAAGTTCGATCGCCTTTGTTACCGGACATCCGAAATCGGGAGGCCGGGAAAACGTCGATTGGGCAAAGCTTGCGACCGGCGTCGATACACTGGCGATTTACATGGGAGTAGCAAGTCTTCCACATATTGTCTCTCAGCTGATCGCTCACGGACGCCATCCGTCAACGCCCGTTGCGATGATTGAATGGGGGACGACGGTGAACCAGCGGACAATTACGGCTGTACTCAGTGACGCCGTCGAGCAGGCCGAAAAACATCAGATCCAAAATCCGACAATGATTGTGGTTGGTGAAGTGGTACGACTCAGGCAGCAGCTGAAATGGTTTGAAGACATCGGCAAGCCATTGAATACAGCAAAGGAGGCGTTCTGAACATGCTTGCCGTTCTCTATGTCGCCCATGGGAGTCGTATCCCGGAGGGTGTCAGACAGGCGGATCTTTTTCTCCATGACTGCATGAAGAACGTCTCAAGTCCGATTCAGGAAATTTGTTATCTTGAACTCGTCAGACCGACGATTGAGCAAGGGATCCGCCGTTGTGCGGAAAGAGGAGCAACCGTCATTCTTGTTCAGCCGCTCCTTCTTTTGTCAGCCGGTCATGCCAAACGGGATATACCGGGAGAAATCGAGAAGGCCCGGGCACGCTACCCGGAAATTAAATTTGTATACGGGCGGCCGTTCGGTGTCGATCCAAAGATTGTCAACCTGTTAATCAAACGCCTGAATGAAAAACAGAGCTTTCTGCCCGAAGGCTCCGGTATATTGCTTGTCGGAAGAGGGTCAAGCGATCCGGATACGAAACGAAGCTTTACTTCCATTTGCCGTCTTTTGAATCAAAAAGGCATAAAACATGTCGATGTCTGCTATATGGCGGCCGCCTCGCCCTCTTTTGAAGAAGGACTCAATTTGGCCACATCGAGAGGCTGGAAACAGACTTTTGTCATACCGTATCTGTTATTTACCGGTGTACTGATGAAAACCATGAAAAAGCGGATTGAGTTGAAAAACAAAAACGGCGGATCATTTGTCCTCTGCCGTCCGCTCGGATATCATCCTGACCTGGTTCAATTGATGGTAAAACGCATCGGGGAGTCGCTTGAAAATGCTGTATCCGATTATGCTTGATGTCAGAAATCGCAAAGCAGTCGTTGCCGGTGGCGGGAGAGTGGCTGCCCGAAAGATTAAGGCGCTGATCGATGCTGGTGCATCGGTGTCTGTGATTTGTGAACGTGCGGATCAACAAATCAAAAAATGGGCCGGCGAGGGAAAAATTACATTAAACGAACGGACATGGAGCGAGAAGGATTCGGAATCGGCCTTTGTGATTATCGCGGCAACTGATAAATCGGAAATCAACCGCGAAATTGCAGAAAATGCGGGACCGAACCAGCTGGTTAATGTTGTCGATGATCCTGAAAGAGGTAATTTTAATCTGCCTGCAGTGCTGCGCCGCGGCAAACTGACAATCACCGTATCGACAGGTGGAGCAAGTCCCCTCCTTGCCGGCAGAATCAGGAACGAAATCAGTAAAACGCTCGATGATAATAGTGAAGCGTATCTTGACTTCCTGTTTCAGTTTCGGGAGAAAATCAGAAAAAAACAGCTCTCTTCGAATCTGCGGTCTATTTGTTTTAAGAAAATACTTAACCCTGAATTTAAGAATAGTGAGAAATGGGAAGGAATCCTTACCGATATCGACGGCTTTATTAACCTGTGTCTGTCTGAAACAGAAACGTCATCCATGAACATTGATCGTAAATAAACAATGAAACAGCCTGAAAAAACCTGCCAGGTACAAAGAATTTCTATTCATCTGCCATTTGCCGACTGTGATCGACGGCGAATGGCAGATTTAGTTTTGCCCGACTTATTCATACTTTTTGTCCGGGCCCGGATTTTTGCTCGACTTATCATCCTTTTTCCCTGTGACTTAAAGCCCTGCCCGCGTGTTTTTATAGAAGGGCAGAAAATAAACTGTGTCATATTGTCTGACATAATCGGTGACTAACGGTAGGGAAGTCATTATGATTATATCCAGGAGCCATGGTTCTGCAAGATAAAATAACATAGAGAAAGAACAGGGGTGGTTGTTTATACATAAAATTGACTGAAAATTAAAAGAAGTGGTTCTAGTATTAAAAAGGAGGGTCAATATGAAAATTAACAGACTAATCCCATTTTTTGCAGTGGCTATTTTGGTATTTGGAATCATCAGCGGCTGTTCCTCGTCTAAGTCGTCAGGCGGGTCCGGCGGAAAAACCGTTATTAAAATTGCTACCCAGACGCCACTTTCAGGAGGCAGCGCGACTTTAGGCGATGCAATCCGAAAGGGTGCCCAGCTTGCCATCGAAGATCAGAAGAAGGCATTCGCAAAGAAGGGATTTGACCTTCAGGTCGCACCGTATGATGACCAGGCGGATCCTAAAAAGGGTGTTGCCAATGCCCAGCTGATCGCGGCGAATAAGTCAATCCTCGGTGTTGTCGGGCACCTGAACTCCGGCGTAGCTATTCCTTCCTCGGAAGTTTATGAAAAGAATAATATTGTTATGGTTTCCCCGGCTAACACAGCTGTGGAAGTGACTGAAAGAGGCATGAAAACGGTCAACCGTATTTGTGCACGTGACGACTTCCAGGGACCGTCCGGGGCGAGCTTTGCAGTAAAGACTCTGAAAGCCAAAAAGATATTCATCATTCAGGATAAGACGGCCTATGGTTCCGGTCTTGCTCAGGCGTTCAGAGATGAGGCTCAGAAGCTGGGTGCAAAGATTCTCGGATACGAAGGCATCACAGTTGGTGAAAAAGACTTCAATGGAGTTCTCAGCCAGGCGGCGGCGCAAAAACCGGATCTGATTTACTTCGGAGGTGTCTACGCGGAAGGTGCCCTGATCATCAAGCAGGCACGTGACAAAGGACTGAATATCCCGATTATGGGCGGTGACGGTATGGATTCATCCTCAACGGTTCAGATTGCCGGGGACGCAGTGAAAAATGTTTATTTTTCTACCGTAGTCGGTGACGTCACAAAGACCGAAAAAGGAAAGAAATTCGCGGACGCATATAAAGCAAAATTCGGTAAGAACATCGAATCATACTCTGCTTACGGCTATGACAGTGCAGCTGTTCTACTTGAAGGCCTGATGAAAGCTATTGATAAGAACGGCGGAAAACTCCCGACCCGGGAGGCTGTCGCACAGAGCGTCCGCGGTATCAAAGATTATGACGGTGTCGCTTCAAAAGTAAGCTTCGATTCAAAAGGCGACAACGACTATGCTAAGATTTATATCTATAAGTTTGACAAAGCTTCGTATCCCGCAACTGAAATTACTCAGATCAGTAAAAAGCAATAATATCACTCGTTTAAAAACCGGGGAGCTGTCCATCAGGGCTTTTCCAGGTCTGCAATATACGGCTGTTACTTACGGGTGGGCCGTGAATACTATAAAAAATTTTATGGCAACCTTTAGTTTTTCAGTCAGTTAAATTGAACACATCTAAAAGGGTATGGAACTTTTGACTATACCCTTTTAGAAATTTTTTAAAGAATGTCAATTCAATCCAAACAACCCTGCTTCAAGTTCAGCTTTTTTCAACTGTTACTCATCTTTTTCAGGAAAGGGTGGTAAAATGCTTCAGCAAATTATTCAGATTTTGCCTCAGGTCATCATCGACGGTCTGACTCTGGGTTTTGTCTACGCGGTTGTCGCAATCGGCTACACCATGGTATATGGCATTCTTGAGCTGATTAACTTTGCTCACGGGGACGTATTTATGACCGGTTCATTTATTGGTGCCGCTGTATTGTTCTTCATGATGAGTGTCGGTTTCTTATCTTCGCTTCCTTCTCTCATCGTTTTTATCATTGTGATGGCCATAACAGCAATAGTGACAGGACTGATGGGAGTCGGTATCGAGCGTGTCGCTTATCGGCCGCTGCGCAAACGAAACGCACCTAAATTGATTGCACTGATCACTTCAATCGGTATTTCGTTTGTTCTCGAAGATGTTGTCCGTTTTTTTGCTGAATTGAAAACAGGAAACTATATCATTACTTCGCCTCCACTATTTAACCAGAAAATGACTCTGGATATCCATTCAGTTATGCCAGTCTTTAACAAGATTACCTTCCAAAGTTCCTTTATTCTTGTATTTATTGTAACGATCATCATGCTGATCGCACTGGACATTTTCGTCAATCGGACAAAGTGGGGCATGGCCATGCGTGCAGTCGCCCAGGATCGGGAAACGGCATCGCTTATGTCTATTAATGTGAATCGCGTGATTTCAATAACCTTCTTTGTCGGATCTGCATTAGGAGGCGCGACAGGGGTGCTGTTTATGATTCAATACGGAACGATTGATCCGTATATTGGATTCATTCTCGGTATTAAAGCCTTTACGGCAGCGGTTCTCGGCGGTATCGGAAACATTCGCGGGGCCATGCTGGGCGGAATTCTGCTCGGTTTACTTGAAATGTTCGCTGCGGCGAATCTCTCGACGATTACTCACGGAGCCATGGGCGCTGAATATAAAGATGTTTTTGCCTTCATCATCCTGATTCTGGTTCTGATCTTTAAACCGGAAGGCTTGTTCGGCAAAGCCGTCGTAGAAAAGGTGTGAGTGAGATGATATTTGGATGGATGAATCAATTCGCACAAAGTAAAAGATCTCAGATTATCTTTTTCGCGGCTTATGTTGTCCTGACCAGTCTGGGACTGTACTTCATTCAGGATTCGGTGATTGCCTTTCTGCTTCTGCTATTCTCAATACTGATTCTTTATTATCTAAAGTTGAGTAACAAAGCAAAATGGATCATGGGGTTCCTGATTCTTGCCATACTGGTGCCGTTGTCGGCCAGCCACGGTTCTGCCTACCAATCTTATATGGAAGTGGGAACGCTTGTCGGCATCTATGCAGCTATGTCACTCGGGTTGAACATCGTTGTCGGTTTTGCCGGGCTTCTCGACCTTGGATTTATCGCATTCTTTGCAGTAGGCGCTTATACATACGGCATTTTTGCCAGCGCTCAGGCATCAAAGTTCATGCCGTTCGGACACTATCCGCTACCCGGTGACACTTTCTGGCTCTTTATAATAGCAGGTGCTTTGATCGCCTCAATATTCGGGATCTTGCTTGGCATTCCTGTTCTCAGAGTCAGGGGAGACTATCTGGCAATTGTGACATTGGGATTCGGGGAAATCATCCGGATTGTCCTGAATAATATGGATCATCCGATAAATATTACAAACGGCTCAATGGGCATTTCATCCATTACGCCCCCTGATTTCTTCGGTATCAGTATTGGAAATTCAAGCCAGTTTTATTATATTGTTCTCGCTATCTTTATGGTTGTCATGTATATTGTGACCAAACTCGAGGACTCAAAGCTTGGACGCGCGTGGAAGGCGGTCAGGGACAATGAGATAGCAGCGCAGGCGATGGGGATTCCGCTTGTGAGAACAAAACTGGCCGCTTTTGCGATCGGTGCTTCTTTTTCAGGAATGATGGGTACCGTTTTTGCGGCGAAACAAATGTTTGTTGATGCGACCAGCTTTACCTATCTTGAATCAACGATGATTCTGGTGATGGTCATTCTGGGGGGGATGGGCAGCGTACCCGGTGTGATTCTCGGAGCCGCAGTCGTCACCATTTTGAATACCCAGGTGCTGACGGAAATTTCCAATTGGCTGAATCAGCTAAGTACAACTGGAGCCATAGCCATACCAGACGCTCTTTCGCCGGCAAAAATGCAACGACTGATTTTCGGGATTTTGTTGATTGTGTTTGCCTTATACAGGTCTCAAGGACTGATTCCGCATAAAAATAAAAAGGTCAATGCAGAGGAATTAAAAAAAGCAGCTTCTGAAGGCTCATCGTCCCCGGAAGCGGGTTCACCGTCCCCGGAAACAGCGTTAGTGAACGAGAGCCGCACAACCGGAGGTGTCGACCTGTGAATATACTGGAAGTCAGAAATTTAACGAAACAATTCGGCGGCCTTACGGCAACGTCAAACATCAACATGGATGTGAAGAAAAACTCGATTACCGCCGTCATCGGTCCCAATGGTGCCGGAAAAACAACTTTTTTTAATATGATCACCGCCGTTTATAAACCAACATCAGGTGACATCCTGCTGAACGGAAAATCGCTGGTCGGTCTGAAACCTCATCAAGTTTCAAAGTTTGGAATCACACGGACATTTCAGAATATCCGTCTTTTTCATGATTTAACAGTTTTGGATAACGTGCTTGTCGGCATGCATCAGCGGCTGAAAAGCCACTGGGCAGGCACACTGCTCCGGCTGCCCAAAACGAGGCACGAAGAAAAAGAAGCAAAGGTCGCAGCTTATAAAATCCTGCAATATGTCGGTCTTGCCGATTATGTCAATGAGAATGCAGCCAACCTTGCGTATGGGGCACAGAGAAGGCTGGAAATCGCCCGCGCCATTGCCGCAAAGCCCAGGGTGCTGCTTCTTGACGAACCTGCCGCGGGGATGAACCCCAAAGAGACGAAAAAGCTGACCGACCTGATTCATGATATGAGGACAAGGCTTGATGTCACCATTATTCTGATCGAACACGATATGAAACTGGTGATGGAAATCTCGGATTTCATTTATGTTCTTGATCATGGTGAACTCATCGCTTCCGGTATACCCGAGCAAATCAGAAACAACAAACGGGTGATTGAGGCATACCTCGGAAAGGGGGCAGTATCCAATGCCCAATGAATTCAAAAGGCATCATCTTGAATTAAATCAGGTCGAGTCCTTCTACGGCAAAATTCAGGCATTAAACGGGATCGAACTTTATATTGATAAAGGGGAAATTGTGACGTTAATCGGCAGTAACGGTGCCGGCAAATCAACGACTCTTAAATCGATCAGCGGCCAGGTTCAACCTAAAAAAGGCACGATCCTGTTTGAAGGGATGGATATTACGAAAAATGCCCCGCATCAGACAGCTTTGCTGGGGATCGCTCAAGTGCCTGAAGGCCGGCGTATTTTTCCAAGACTGACTGTCAGAGAAAATCTCCAGATAGGTGCTTTCTCGGTAAAGGATAAGAAAGTGATTGCTGAGCGAATGGAACGTGTATTCAGCTATTTTCCAAGATTAAAAGAAAGGCTGGAGCAGAAGGGCGGAACGATGAGCGGCGGGGAACAGCAGATGCTGGCGATCGGCCGGGCTCTGATGATGAGACCGAAATTGCTGATGCTTGATGAACCGTCAATGGGTCTTGCCCCGATTATTGTTGAACAGATCTTTGATATTATCAAAGAGATGAACAAAGAGGGGATGACCATTCTGCTTGTAGAGCAGAACGCTTATCAGGCTCTCCAGATTGCTGATCGGGGCTATGTCATTCAAACCGGCAGCATTGTCCTTGAAGGAAAAGGCCTGGAACTGATGACCAATCAGCAGGTCAGGGAGGCGTATCTCGCTTAATGCTGGTGATTCTATAAACGGGAGAGCCAGCAAACCTGGACGATATTCGGGGAAATGAGAACCGTAAAACGGCTTCGCAGCGGGAGCGGCAGGATTGTCTTTTGAATAAGACAGACACCTGCCGTTTTTTTATCTTGCTCAAGGTGTTTCATTCTTGCGATGAATCCTGAAAACAAGGTATGATTGATAAAGATATCCGGGAAGATTGAGTAATGATGCGAATGCAGGCGATCCTTTTTTAATAAATAAGAGCGATTGCAAAGGAGATGGATTGAATGACCACAAGCCCAATTAAAAAATATCCGGCTGAAAGCGCGGACATTAAGCATCTTATTTCAGGACAGCGAAAACGGAATGATCACTATCTGCACAGCGTTATTCAATTCGATCGTCCGATCAACGTCACTCTGCTGAAAAGGGCCGTCGAAGTAAGTTTCAAATCAGTCCCTCTGCTTACCTGTCGTTTTGTTGAAACCGAAAGCCGCGCCTATTGGGAGGAAGCGGGGTGGACAGCAGACGACATGGTTCATTTGATTGAAACCACCCACCGGGAGCGCGCCCTGCAGAAAAATTTGGTGATCAAGCTGGATGAGACGAAAGGACCGCAGCTGCGTATTGCCGTTATCCGGTCAAATCATGCGGATACACTGGCGATTGTTCTCAACCATATGATCTGTGACGGTGGCGGGATCAGGGATTATCTGTATCTGCTTAGCAGCTGTTATACAAAACTGAACGAAAAACCGGACGATGAGCTAAATGAAATTCCGGGACCGGGATCACGGAGCATCCATCAGGTGTTCGACAACATGAACGAGGAGCAGATTCAGCAAATTAAGAATGCCAGACTGCACGGTTACAAACAGACAGAAAAAGATCATTTACCACTCGAAGGTAACGAAAGCAACCCGTTTATCATTACTCATAAAGTAACAGCCGAACAGTTTGACAAAATCAGAAAAACTGCTAAGCAATACGGGGCGACAATTAACGACGCCCTGTTTGCCGCCTATGTCTGCGCTCTCTCCGACGAGTTGGACACGGATCTGATTGTGCTTGACTGCCCGGTGAATCTCCGTGCCTGCTTACCGGATGGGCACCAACCCGGGATATGCAATCTTACATCCAATATCATCTGCGCGGTCCCAAGTCATACCGGCGTAACATTTGATCAAGCGATTCAAAGTGTAAAAAAAGTGCTGGATGAGCAGAAGAACAGTCTCGAGCCTCTTAAGGTTTACTGGGAGCTTGAAGAAATCTATCAAACACTGCCCCTGAATGAGGCAAAACAAAGGTTTCCGAAAGTCTACAACATACCGCTCAATGGTATGACTAATATAGGGATTCTTGATGAAAACCAACTTCGATTTGCCGACCTGCATATTAAAGATGTCTACATTTCAGGCTCTGTTAAATACGTTCCCTATTTTCAGATCGCAGTGACTACATTCAGAAAAGCAATGACGTTCAGCACAAATTTTCACGGAACGGAAAAAGATTATCATTGGCTGGATCAGTTTGTAAACAAAATGATCAGTTATTTTCCAAAATAAATCGGTTTGTTTCTATATATAAATAAGGCAGTTTCGCAGTCAAGAGTGACTGATGAAACTGCCTTATTTCTTTTGAATGAAAAGGTGCCCCAAAATAAAACAGGCTCATTTACAATCGGAAATCAACCGAAACCCGTTCATTGTTTGTAACCAAAGTGGATTGAGCTGGTTTTGTTTCAGCGATGATTTTTCCTTTACGGATTGACCAGCGAATGGGTACCTGGCGCCTGATCGCATCATATCCGTCCGTTGCCGGCAGGATGATCAGATTGGCAGGTTTGCCGGGTTCAATTCCGTAATTTTCCTCGATCTGAAGGGTTTTCGCACTGTTCCAGGTGATCAGCTTCATCGCATCATTGATCTGTTCATAGCCCATCAGCTGTCCAACGTGAATACCCATAAATAACACCTGCAGCATGTTCCCGGTTCCGAGCGGGTACCACGGGTCGCATATGTCATCATGGCCAAAACAGATATTAATGTGATGATCGATCAGTTCTTTGACCCGTGTCAGGCCTCTCCGCTTTGGATAGCTGTCAAAGCGTCCCTGCAAATGAATATTCACTAAAGGATTGGCTACAAAATTAATTTTTGACAGTTTAAGTAAGCGGAACAGCTTAGCTGTATAGGCATTATTATACGAATGCATCGCCGTCGTATGGCTTGCAGTCACGCGTTCTCCAAGACCGGTTCGGTAGGCCTCGGCGGCGACCGTTTCTACAAACCGCGATTGTTCGTCGTCAATTTCATCACAATGAATATCAATGAGTTTACCGTGACGCGCGGCCAGCTCGAAGATATATTTTAATGAAGCAACCCCATCTTCTCTGGTCAGTTCATAGTGAGGGATGCCTCCGACAACGTCCGCTCCCATCAGCACAGCTTCTTTTAACAGGTCTTTTCCATTCGGTGAAGTCAGTACGCCCATTTGCGGGAAAGCAACAATCTGAAGCTCGAGGTACGGAGATATTTCTTCTTTAACTTCGAGCATAGCTTTCAGTGCGGTCAGGTTTGGATCATTAACGTCCACATGAGTCCGGACGAACTGGATCCCCTGAGCCGCCTGCCACCTGAGGGCTTTGGTTGCTCTTTGTTTCACGTCGCCCATCGTCAGGTCTTTTTTTCTCAGGGCCCACGTCTCAATACCTTCAAAAAGAGTCCCGCTCATATTCCACTCAGGTTCTCCGGCGGTAAGGATCGTATCCAGATGGATGTGCGGCTCGATAAAAGGCGGGAAAGCCGTTCCGCCTTCAGCATCCATTCCGTCTGCAGGCGGAATGGAGCCGGTCATCGGCGAAATATCAAAGAACCGCCCGTCCCTGATACCGATCTGCCACAGACCGTCTTTTTGGGGCAGTCTGACGTTATATATACAGTTCACCGATCAGGACACCTTTCTTTTTTTCGTTTGTGTCATGAAAAGATAATAAATCAGACCGGACAGGATGATAACCGGGTAAGTCGCACCGATTGTGTTCGAAAAAAGCGGTAATTTATGCGTCAGCAGGAAAAGGATGACGCCGATGATCCAGGCGGCAAAGGCCATCACATTAAAGCCACCACTGAACCAGTATTTTCCGTTCGCCTTTTCCATCTCAGAGGCATCGTAAGACCGCTTATGAACGAGATAGAAATCTGTAATGACAATACCGAGCAGCGGACCGAACACCATACCGATGTAATCGAGAAAACCGATAAATGATTCCAGAAAACTGCCGACGAGCAGAGGAATAAACGTAACGATCGCCGCGGCCAGAGTCACCGTCCACAGAGAAAGTATGGGTGACATTTTTTTGGTCGTGTTGGTCAGTGAGATTCCGGCACCCATCAGGTTGATGGCGTTCGCGGTTGTACTTGTCAGAATGATAATGACCATGGCGAGCCATCCAAGACCGAGCCTGCTCGCGATCGAACTCGGATCGGAATTGTTCGGATCATACGTGCCGGTAGCAACGGCGGCACCGATTGTAGCAATGATGCCGACGAAAGCGAACCAGAACAGGCCAATATTCGCTCCGATCATCGGCGCGACAGTTGACGTGCTCCTGTTTTTACCATAGCGGGTGAATTCGGCGATCACGGTCACCCATGCCAGACTGAACGCAGCCATTGTATCCATAGCCGACCCGAACGGCATCCGCAAATGGGCAGGCGGACGCCACGCGAGAATCTGGGAGAAGGAAACATTTTGCAGAACGATTACTGTTTCCCAGAGACCAAGAATAATGACCAGAACGATACCGATTCTTTCGATGACTTTGACGGACCTGTGGCCGAGGGAAATAGAGATGAAATGAAGAATGGTCATGATTATAATGCCGATAAGCATGGCCTTGTAACTGCCCGGTTCACCAAAAGCCGCAAAACCGAAAGCGTCTTTCAATAAAAAACTGATTGAAATCGCCGCGATAAATGTATTAACTGCTGTCCACCCGATCAGCTGGGTCATGTTTAATATCGACGGCAGGTAACTGCCCCGGACACCGAATGACGGCCGGGTCAGCGCCATGGTAGACGTGCCGACCTTGTAGCCGGCATAACCGACAAGCGCCATGACCAGATAGGCAATGGGATTGGCAATAAGCGTGACAAGAAGGGAACCTGTAAACGTCGTGGCGGCGACAACCCCTCCGATAAACCATGTGCCGTTATTTGCATTAGCGCATGTCCACGTGGCCAGCATATCCCAGAAAGAAAGGGAGCGGGCTTTCGGCGGAACGGGAGTGGTTGCCCCATATTCAATTTCCTGCCCATGAGCCGGCGACAAATCTTGTCCACTCAAATTTTCGTCTGCAACAGACATCAATGATAGCCTCCTTTAAATGAATGTTAAAAAAATTAACGCTATATGTATTAATATATAACAAATTTTACTAAAGTAAAGATGACAGGCCGATCCAAAATTTAAAATCGCCGGTTACGCGAAGATCAGGCGGAAAATAACGAACGGATCCATCACCTTTTCCTTCAGGAGTTCGCCGCCGATGCTCTTTCGCTATAAAGAAAAAGGCAGCTCTGGATTCAGAAGCCAAATCCATAGCAGCCTTTGGTTTACCGATAAAATGGACCTATACACCGCTTTTACTCTTGATGTGTGCTCTATATCGGCGATTGCGGGAAAATATCGGCGATACTCAGAATAATCGGCAATACCCGGAAAATATCGCCGTTCATTCCGTTATTCTGCCTTTTTCATTGAAATTCTTTCATGGGACAGAGACCAGCCTGTTTTCAAGCCTGCAATAAACCAGACAAGCGCAAGTGCTCCTATTGCGAATATCGAATCGCCGATAATGCGCAGCCAGACGAATTGGTGGACGATGCCGCGTGATAAAAACTCTGCCGAGCGCGCATACCACATGCCGTGCTGGACACTTGCCCATGTCTGCATCAACCCGATTGGCAGGAGGCTTAAAAGCACCATCAGGGCAAGGCCGATGTTAATCGCCCAGAAGGAAAATTTCAGCACGCCAGTTTTCCACTCGCGCTGCACGGTCAAACCGCGCAGGCAGAAGAGCATGAGCCCGATTCCAAGCATGCCATACACGCCAAACAGGGCGGTGTGCGCATGGACAGCCGTCGTATTCAACCCCTGCATATAATAGAGCGCAATCGGCGGGTTGATAAAGAAGCCGAACAGGCCGGCACCGACCAGATTCCAAAAGGCGACTGAAACAAAGAAATTAATCGGCCACTTATATGCAGAGACCCAGGGGGTGGCATATTTTTTCCGGATATTCTCATAGGCTTCAAATCCGATTAACACAAGCGGTACACATTCGAGCGCACTGAATGTGGCACCGAATGCGATTACGCCGACCGGGGTACCGCTGAAATATAAGTGGTGGAACGTGCCGATGATGCCACCAAATAAGAAGATGATTGTAGAAAACAGCACGTTGGATGTTGCGACCTGAACCCGCAGCAGGCCGAGCCGCGTAAACAAAAAAGCAATGACAACCGTCGAGAACACTTCAAAAAATCCTTCAACCCACAGGTGAACAACCCACCAGCGCCAATACTCAGCGATGGCGATATTTGTATGCTGTCCCCACATCAAACCTGGTATGTAAAACACAGGGATGGCTGTCGCTGCCAATAAAAACATGGCGAGGAGATTCCGGCTTTCACGCATGTTTTTAAATGCGGGCCAGAGGGCACGTACCATTAAAAACAACCACAGGAACAACCCGACAGTCAGGAAAATTTGCCAGAAACGCCCGATATCTGTATATTCATAGCCCTGGGAACCGAACCAGAAACTGGTCGTAAGCGACTGTTTTTGCATGATTGAGAACCACTCGCCTGCCATTGCTCCCACGACAATAATCAGCAGGCAGACAAATAAGAAATTGACACCAAACCGCTGGTACTTTGGTTCGTGGTCAGAAATGGCCGGGCCGATGTATAACCCTGTCGCAAGCCAGGCCGTAGCAATCCACAAGATACCTAATTGCGTATGCCACGACCGGACAACGGCGTACGGCAACCATTTATCCAGCGGAATCCCATAAAATCCGCTGCCTTCGACTTGATAGTGGCCGGCAATCGCGCCTAAACCAACTTGAATAATCCAAAGCAGCGCAACCACCCAAAAATACTTGGTGGTCGCCTTCATGGAAGGCGTAGAAGCAACGCCGAGTAACGGGTCATTTTTCGGAAATTGTTCCAGTTCTTCGTGTTCCCCCTGCCTGTTGGTCGATGCATAATACCAGGCCAGCGCGCCGATGCCCGCAAGCAGCAGGACAAAGCTGACCACAGACCAGACAAGCATTTCCCCTATTGGCTTATTATCAATCAGCGGCTCATTTGGCCAGTTATTTGTATAGGTAACTGTATCGCCTGGACGGTTAGTATGCGTTGCCCAGGTGCTCCACCAAAAGAAGGAAACAAGCGCATTTAAACGATCGGGATCTTTTATGGTATTTTTCGGGATGGCGTAATCCTCACGGAGTCTGTCCAGTTTCGGATCATCTGAAAATAATCCTTTATAATGCCGGCTGACTGCCGCAATGGCTTTGGCTTCAACTGTTGATACGGTGATCGTCCCGGTTGCTTTTTTGTACGTATTTGTGCGAAGCTCTTTTTCCAGACGCGCTTTCAATGCCGCTTTTTGCTCGCTATTTAAAGTCTTGTAAGACTTGTTAAAATCGGCCTTTGCCCATGCGTTTAGAATCCATAGAGATTCCCTGTGCAGCCAGTCCGCGTTCCAGTCTGGTGCAACATAGGCACCGTGCCCCCAGACAGTCCCGAGTTCCTGCCCGCCCATCGACTGCCATACATTTTGGCCGGTCTCGATCTCTTTACTGGTAAATAAAACTTTTCCGCCCGTTGTCACAACTTTTGACGGAATCGGGGGTTTCGTATTATAAAGCCGTCCGCCAAAAAAACCCAAAACCGAAAAAGAGACAATAAAGACAATGGCCAAACTAATCCATAATTTTTTATAGCCCACAAAAGATTCCTCCCTTTCTGAGTCATTCAAAGGATAACTTTCCCTTTCAAACAGCAAATTATTCCAGAAAAGGACCAAATGAGCCAAACGTCCTTACTGACCGGAAGCGGAATCCTGATCCTCGAAATCTTTCAGAAAAAAAGAAGGACGGGGAAGAGTTCCCGTCCTTTGATCTGAAACGTACATTAGTCACCCGCAACGATGATTTGCATATCATGGGTTTTTGCGTATTCAAAATAATCTTCACAGGGTGAATCCTGAGAGTTACTCCGAATCCGGGAAAAGTTGCTCCAAATCCGGGAAAAGTTGCTCCAAATCCGGGAAAAGTTGCTCCGAATCTCTGAAAAGATTGTGGACCGCTCGCACAATGCGTCCGCCCGCAGCAGAAAACGAGTCTGACAGAGACATGTAAAAAAATCCTCCAATCTATGAAAAGGATTGGAGGAAATACTTTTTGATGATCCACTTTTAATTTTATAATTGCTGCCTGTTTGTTTTGGGCCCGAAGAAGAAAAGGAGTAGCGTACAGATCAGCCAGCATCCGCCAATGAATAGAAAAACACTGACATAACCCAGATTAATGGCGATAACACCGATAATGAGCGATCCGAAAATATTCGAAAAACGGCCGAGTCCGTAAGCCAGCCCGCTTCCAGAAGAACGGTATTCCGTTGGATACGGTTCTGAAGTATAGGCATACAGGTTGGAGGTGAAGACCCGCTCAGTAATATTTACGATCAGGCCGAAGACAATAATCATCAGCGGAATCAGGGTCATCCCGTACAGCAAACCGGCGAAAGCTGTCAGGAGCGCGCTGAAGGCCAGAATGTATTTTCGCTGGAACTTTTCTGAAACGATCGAACCGATAAATGCGCCAAATGGAGCCCCGACGGATTGCAGCACGTTGTACCACAAGGCCTGTTCAATATCAATCCCGCTGTTTTTCAGCAGGCTCGGAACCCAGGAGGCAAAACCGTAGAAACCGAATGTCTCGCAGATCCAGACACCTGAAAGGACGAGTGTGATTCTCAGATTGTTGCCCTTAAACAGCCCTGAATAACCTGCCTTTTTTGCGGTGTGTATGTGTTCTGTTTCAGCTTGCTTCGGAACCGGCAGCTCGCCTTTTTCCTGAGCGACTTTCGCTTCAATCCGGCTCATTATGGCGTCCGCCTCTTTGAAATCTCCGTGGTTCTCATACCAACGCGGTGATTCTTCCATTTTATGGGCCAAAATAAAGAAAAGAATACCGACTGCACCCCAGATAAATACAAGTCGCCAGCCCCAGGCCCCGAGTGGAATGACGAGAGCCGAAACCACGTTTGTGATCGGAACGCCGACCAGCCCGGTCATGGCGCAGAGCGTTGTATATTTCCCGCGAACGTTCGACGGGAAAAATTCAGCCAGATAGCTATTGGTCACAATCATCGCGGCCGCAAGTCCGATACCCGTCAGGAACCGAAAAACGATTAAAGACTGAATATCCCACGAAAATCCGTTTAAAATCGACGCAACGGAAAAGAGCAGGACAAACCATGATAGCGCCTTTTTCCGGCCGAAATGATCGGCGAGCCGACCGCCTGCCGAGGCTCCGATGAACATACCGAGGAATGAAAAAGCTGTAATATTGCCGACGGTTTTCAGGCTGATACCCCAGTGCTGAATCAGAGCGGGTGCGACATTGCTTAATGTGAACAAATCTGCGAGATCAAAAAAATAGACAATTCCAAGAGCAGCGAGGACCTGGGTATGTACACGGGAAATCGGCAGGCGATCCAAACGGTTCGCAACATTGGAAAATGTTTGATTTTTGTTTTTCTCCTGAACTGCTATCATACTATTCCACCTTCTTTTTCTTCAATGAATTTCAATACCTAAAACGAATAATTCCGATAACAAAAAGTTATAAAGTAATTATACCTGTTCTTTAATTATTTTGCATATTATTTACATACATTTTTAATTTTTTGTAAAAAAATTTTCATTTTGTATCATCGGGAATCACAGAGTTGCTAACGGGAGGTCCTGTCCTTCAGGCAGGGGTATCATTTTTTCGAGAAGTGGTTGACATTTTTTGCGATCTGCAGGAGCGTTGATGCAGATCGAGTGCATCCCGGCTTAATTATTCGCTTGTAAGGTACTTTTAAAATGATGCCGGTAACGGTAAGAAAGGAAAATGGCTTTAACGGTGAGATCAATGCCCTGAGCGATCCAAATTCCGGCAATTCCCATTTGCAGCTGAATCCCGAGCAGGTAGATAAAAACGACACGGATTCCCCACATGCCGATGGCGGTACTATACATCGGGCTTTTCGTATCTCCTGCTCCCTGAAGGGCACCGGCAAGAACCAGTCCGACTGCGAGAGGAGGCATGAAAAAGGCGTCGATCCGCAGGGCGAGCGTGATCATATCGATTGTACTGATCCGTCCGGTAAACAGAGAGGCAAAAAAAGGCGTAAACAGAAACATAAGCACACCGGTCGCGCACATGATCAAAACGGAGATAATGACAGTCAGAAAGCCATATTGATAAGCTTCTCCCGGTTTTCCCGCCCCAAGATGCTGACCGATCAGTATCGTCGCGGCAACGCTCATGCCCAGTCCCGGAAGATAAGCAAACGTTTCAATATTCTCCGCGATCGCGTTTGCCGCGTAGACTTCCGTTCCCATCCGGACAATAAGTCCAAGATACACCACCTGTCCAAGTCTCATGATCAGCCTTTCTGCAGCGGCCGGGGCTGAAAGCAGAACGATTTTTCCCGTCAATTGATGAGACGTTGAAGAGGGATTTCTGAAGAATGAAAAATGAATAGTCGAACGGCGGATGGCGGCATAAAGCATGATCGAGCCGATCACTCGAGCGATCACGGTTGCCCATGCCGCTCCGGCCATGCCGAACCCTGTAAAAGCAAAAGCCCCGAATATCAGGATATAGTCCAGCGCAATGTGAATGATATTCATCCACAAACTGATCATCATTGGTGACTTCGTGTCACCGGCCGCCCGCAGCACATTACCGAGGTGAATCATTAAAGAAATGACAAAAGAGGGAATGCCGACGATCCGAAAGTACAGTGCTCCCTCAGTCAGAATCTCTTTGGTCGCCCCCATCATGATAAGAAGCGGTTCAGCGAAAATCATCGTTGCCGCACCGAAAATAAGTCCGCTAATGATTGCGATCCAGGTGGACTGTCTTGCCGCGTCCCGGGCGTACTGGAAATTTTGCGCACCGACGTGTTTGGCGATGATCGAAGAAGTACCGATTCCGATGGCCATGAACACGGCAATATAAACAGCCAGCAGTGTGTTGGCCACGCTGACGGCTGTAACGGTACCGAGTCCAAGCCTCGCAACGAAAAGCGTATCAGCGAAACCTACAATCGTTTGCATCAGACTTTCAATCATCGCCGGTACCGCGAGTGAGAGAACCGTAAAACTTTTATTCTTCAAAGACTTTGGAAACAAAACGGACACGTCCTTATCTGGTTCATGGGCACACGATGGCCTTAACCATTATACCCAAAAGATGACAAAAAAGTGGGAAAAGCTCAACTTCTTTCGTCAAGATATTAAAACACAAACAAATAGTGTTAAAAAGTATCAATCAAGTAAAACGACTCGAACATTTTTTAACAGGAGCCGCATAGATTAACACGAGGAATTCCTTAAAATTACCTGACCTGCCGATCATTCGGAACGGTGTTTGATATTATCAAACTGCGCGCAACCGTTCGAAGGGAGGTAAATGATTGTCAAAACCGGGTGAAGCAAGGAGCACTGAATGATGAACTTGATCCAATCCGTCGAACGGGCATTGAAAATATTGAATCTATTTGATGATTATACCGAAGAGCTGAAGATAACGGAAATCAGCAATCGCCTGAAACTGAATAAAAGTACGGTCCACTCTTTGCTTAAAACACTGGAAACCTACGATTATATCGCTCAAAATACAGAAACCGGAAAGTACAGATTAGGCCTGAAACTGTTTGAACGGGGTAACATTGTGCTTCATCATTTGAATGTACGGACACTTGCGAGGCCCTTTTTGGTGGATTTGTCGCGGGATACCGGTCATACTCTTCATCTGGTTATTTTGGATGGCATGGAGGGATTATATATCGATAAAGTGGAGGGGACGTCGGGGATGATCGTCTATTCTCGAATCGGAAGGCGCGTCCCCCTGCACTCAAGCGCTGTTGGGAAAGTGCTGGCTGCTTTTCAATCCAATGACTGGCAAAGCAAGCTGCTTGAGAGATACAGCTTTTTCCGGCAGACCTGCTATACGATTACATCTGGCGCTCAATTTCAAAAAGAGCTGAATCGTGTTCGCGAAAATGACTATGCGATTGATAGCGAAGAGAATGAAAGGGGAATTTGCTGTATCGCGATTCCGATCAAAAACCATCTGGGAAGAGCGGCTGCTGCGATCAGCATATCGATGCCGAAAGCACAATTCGAAGAGCAGCCCCTGGAAAATGTTCTTGGCAAATTACAGGCGGCTGGTCTATCGATCTCGAGAAGGCTGGGTTATCTGGATAAAAAGGCGCACTTGTAAAGGGAAACATCATTTGTTCATTCAAATGAATGTAAACGGTTACAAAGGAGAGATGATAAACATGGTTAAACATTCGATTTCACCGCCCGATTCAGCGAAAAGAACCCGCGTGAGGTGGAAAATTGCCTTATTGATGTGGCTGGCTGTGATTATCAGTTACCTGGACCGAGCTAATTTATCGGCAGCCGCTCCTTCAATCATGAAGGAGTTGCATATCAGTTCTGCAGAAATGGGGATCATTCTGTCTGCCTTTTTCTGGTCCTATGTTGTCTTCCAGATTCCATCGGGATGGTTTGCGGATAAAGTGGGTCAGAGAGCAAGTCTTGCTTTTGCGGTCGGATGGTGGTCGATCGCCACGGCCCTGACCGCAGCCGCAAGAGGATTCGGATCGCTAATCGGTTTGCGGGTCCTTCTCGGTATTGGTGAAGCCGGGGCCTATCCAAGTAACAGTGGGGTTACTTCCAAATGGTTTCCGGATAAAGAACGAGGAAAAGTCTCAGCTCTTTACGACAGCGGTGCGCGAGTCGGGTCGGCGCTTGCCATGCCGCTTATCGTTCTCATTATGGCTCAGTTTGGCTGGCGTGCTTCTTTTATTGCATCGGGGGTTCTGGGGCTGATCTGGGTAGCCATTTGGATCTGGTATTATCGGGATCCAGAGAAACATCGCTATGTTAATCAGGCTGAGCTGTGTTACATCCGTGACGGACAAATCAAGAAGGACGGCGCGGATGACGTTCAGCCAATGAAATGGTATCAGCTTTTACGCTACCGCAATATCTGGGCAATGTGTTTTGGTTTTTTCACACTGAATTACTCTGTTTATTTCTTTATCACCTGGTTTCCTACCTATCTCGTGGAAGATCGGGGGATGAACATCATGAGTATGGGATTTGTGGCAATGATTCCTCCACTCGTCGGCATGGTCAGTGAATGGTTCGGCGGCTGGCTGACGGATTATCTGTACCACCATCACAAGTTTTCACTGACCTTTTCACGAAAAATTAATCTGGTCGGTGGCATGATTCTTGGTACTTTTATTGCTTTCGCCAGTCTTGTTGATTCCGTTCCCCTGGCGATCCTTCTCTTAGCGGTGTCTTACGGAGGAATCTCGATTGCTGCTTCTGCGGTCTGGTCATTACCGGGTGATGTAGCTCCCATAAATATGACCTCGACCGTTGGTGGCATACAGAACTGTGCATCAAACATCGGCGGGATACTGGGTCCGATTGTCACCGGAATCATTATTGAGTTTTCGGGATCTTTTATTTTAGCCCTGCTAATCTCCGGATTTATCACTCTGCTTGGTGCACTGACCTATCTTTTCTGGCTTGGACAGGTAAAACCGATTACCAGGTAGATTCAAAAGGTTAATGTATGAATCAGAATGAGATTCATTTTAAGGAGGCGCCGCTCAATGAAATCAAACAAGAAAGCGTTAATGCTGAATAGGAAAGATGATATCGCTGTGGCACTTTCCCCGCTTTTTCCCGGTGACCAGGTAACTGTAAAAAATGATACTTTCTGCAAACAAATTGATATTAAAGAAGCCATCTCTTTCGGTCATAAGTTTGCTGTTCGACCCATCAGTAAAGGAGAGGATATTTTAAAATACGGAGAAGTGATTGGCATGGCGAACAGCGACATCGGAGAGGGGTGCCATGTGCATGTTCATAATTTAGAAGGTAAGAGAGGGAGAGGGGATAAGATTGACAAGAATTGATGAGTTCGAACTTCTCGGTTACCGCCGGCCGGATGGTCAGGTGGGGATTCGCAATCACGTTTTGATTTTGCCGACCATTACATGTGCGGCACAGACCGCGAAACGGATTTCCGAACTTGTGGATGGAACAACGACTTTTATCCATCAGCATGGCTGTGCACAGGTGGGTACGGATTATGAGCAGACCTTTCGCACTTATGTGGGTATGGGTACGAACCCGAATGTGTATGGGGTGATCGTACTTGGCCTCGGATGCGAGACGCTCCAGGCTCTTAAAATTGCCGATGCGATTGAGAAAACAGGAAAACCCGTCGAGATGATCTCGATTCAGCAGTTTGGGAGCACACTTGACGCGATTGCTCAAGGAGCAAAAAAAGCAGCTCAGATGGTACAGGAAGCTTCTCTGGAAAAACGGACTCCATTTTCATTCAACGAATTGATCGTGGGAACAGAATGCGGCGGATCGGATGCGTGTTCGGGTCTCTCGGCTAACCCGGCTGTCGGTGAAGTAAGCGATATGATTGTCGATAGAGGCGGAACATCAATTCTTGCTGAAACAACAGAACTGATTGGTGCCGAACATTTGCTGGCCAACCGGGCGGCCGACGATCATGTGGCAAAGAGAGTATATGAAGTCATTCATGCAATGGAGCAGCGATCCATTAAGATGGGTGTCGACATTCGTACCGGCAATCCGAGCCCGGGAAATATTGAGGGCGGTTTAAGCTCTCTCGAAGAAAAGTCGCTCGGTGCCGCGAAAAAAGCAGGAAGCCGCCCGCTTATGGAACTAATTGATTATGCGGAAAGACCGAGCAAAAAAGGACTCGTCTGGATGGATACACCAGGTCATGACATCGAACAGCTGACCGGGATGACAGCGGGAGGAGCCCAGATTGTCCTCTTTACAAGTGGAAGAGGGACACCGACCGGGTCGCCGATTGTACCGACGATTAAAATTGCGACCAACACGGCAATGTTTGAACGTATGAACGACAATATGGACATAAATGCCGGGACAATCATTGATGGAGATGAAACACCTAAGGATGTTGGCATACGAATACTAAAAGAGATTGCCCTGGTATGCTCCGGTAAAAAGACAAAAGCCGAGATTCTAAAACAGCACGACTTCGGAATCTGGCGGATTGGCCCAACCTTTTAAAAACGGCGGTCGTCCGAAAATATCGGCGATCGCGCGAGAATATCAGCGGTCTTGCGAAAATATCGGCGATACCCGGAAAATATCAGTGGTCATCCGAAAATATCGGCTATACCTGGAATATATCAGGATGGACGCTCAAATATAACGCATTCTGGCAGAGCCGTTAAGCTTATCATCTGAATAATAGTGGAGGGATATCAATGGTTTCAGTTTTTCATGGGATTATACCGCCGGTTGTCACTCTATTCGATAAACACGGTCATTTTGACCCTGTCAGTATGGGAAAACTGATTGATTACTTAATTGAAGGCGGAGTACACGGTCTGCTTTTTCTTGGGAGCTCAGGCGAATTCAGCCAGATGACGCCGGATGATCGGAAAAGGGTCGCCGAGTTTGCCGTTCATCATGTTGCGCATCGCGTTCCTGTTCTCATTGGTACTGGATCACCAGGGACAGACACTAGTGTTTTATTGAGCAGGCATGCCGAAGCGATCGGAGCGGACGGGGTGCTTGTCGTTAACCCTTTTTATTGGCAGCTGAGCGAAGAAAACCTTTTCAGACACTATCAGCAAATTTCTCGGTCGGTCCGGATTCCCGTGCTGCTATACAATTTTCCTGATCTGACCGGTCAGGATTTGTCCCCGGATTTTGTTCTGAAGTGTGCCGACAATCTGGAAAACATTGCCGGAATCAAGGAAACGACTGATTTCGCGGGCCACATTCGCGAAATGATTCTTAAAGTTAAGGGAAAGCATCCTGATTTCACTGTGTTCTCAGGTTTTGACGACCATCTGTTCAATACCCTGGCACTGGGCGGGGACGGCGGCATCCCGGCAACGGCTAATTTTGCACCCGAGATCGCTACAGGACTCTGTACGGCTTTTTGGAAAAAAGATTATAGCGAAGCGATTCGGCTGCATCAGAAGATCAGCCATTTGATGGACATCTATCAGCTTGATTCGCCATTTGTCAGCGCTGTGAAAGAAGCGGTGAATTTAAGGGGACTGGACATCAGCACCGGTGTTCTTCCGCCGGCGAAAACGCTCAGTGAAGACGGGAAAAAAGTGTTGACGGAACTTCTTTTACGCGAAGGATTGCTCGACCGGTAGATGCTTGCACAGTAACCGGGAATCCGGGTGATACTACGGATGAAGATCAACGATAGAATCAGGCTTCTTCAATGGTGATGGAATCAGAAATAGACTGTCTCATCGGCTTTTTCCCTTCGAGACAGTCTATTTTTTTCATTGAATGCACATCAGATTTGTTAAAATTTCCTATCTTTCCATCTCCTGCGCGTCCGGTTCTTCTTTTGAGAGGATATTCAGTTGGCGGTCGAATTCATATATGATGGGGCTGCCAGTCGGAATGTCCACATGGACAATTTCTTCATCTGAAATATTTTCCAGATATTTGATCAGTGCGCGCAATGTGTTTCGGTGCGAAACGAGTAAAACGTTTTCCCCGGCTATCAGATGAGGCGCGATCCGGTCCGTCCAGTAGGGAAGTACACGGTCCAGGGTGGTCTTCAGGCTTTCTCCTCCAGGCAGAAGACGCGGGTCGACATCCCGATAACGCCGGTCATGGACGGGGTGGCGCGGATCACTGAAATCCAGCATCGGAGGGACGGCATCGTAGCTCCTGCGCCAGTGGTTAACCCGCTCTTTACCAAATTTTGTCGCTGTTTCTGCCTTATTCAGCCTTTGGAGAGCGCCATAGCTGCGTTCGTTAAGACGCCAGCTTTTATCAACAGGGAGCCATTCCTGATTAATCTCGGCTAAAATGTATTGAAGCGATTCAATGGCCCGGCACAGGACAGATGTATATGCGTGGTCGAAAACAATTTTCTGACATCTGATGGTCCTGCCGGCCATTTTTGCCTCGCGAACACCTTTTTCAGTCAATGCAACATCTTCCCAGCCTGAAAAGAGATTTTCTTTGTTATATTCGCTTTCACCATGCCTTACGATAACTAATTTCATTTCAAATCCCCTCACATTCACAATCCGGTCATATTCAAGGACAGATCCCGTCCAGGAACATCAAGAAGAAATATTCTATTGCAGTCCAGTATACTTCATGGAAAATTATTTTCCAATGACAAAGATCAAACAGATCCTGAATTGATTCGGGCAAATGAATAATAGATACATAAAAATATTATCGTAAACAATAACGGACAAATCGGCTCAACTGCCGATAGGACGAGCTCAACTGCCGATAGAAGGAGCTCAACTGCCGATAGGAGCAGCTCAACTGCCGATAGGAGCAGCTCAACTGCCGATAGAAGGAGCTCAACTGCCGATAGAAGCGGTTAAACTGCCGATAGAAGGAGCTCAACTGCCGATAGAAGGAGCTCAACTGCCGATAGGAGCAGCTCAACTGCCGATAGGACGAGCTCAACTGCCGATAGGACGAGCTCAACTGCCGATAGGACGAGCTCAACTGCCGATAGAAGCGGTTAAACTGCCGATAGGACGAGCTCAACTGCCGATAGAAGGAGCTCAACTGCCGATAGGAGCAGCTCAACTGCCGATAGGAGCAGCTCAACTGCCGATAGAAGGAGCTCAACTGCCGATAGGAGCAGCTCAACTGCCGATAGGAGGAACTCAACTGCCGATAGAAGCAGCTCAACTGCCGATAGAAGCGGTTAAACTGCCGATAGGACGAGCTCAACTGCCGGACCATCAATTTCAATTTATTTCACGTTTTTATAAAAAGAAAAACATGATTCTGAATAATACCTCATTAAGACTAATTTGACCATCAGCGTTTTTTTCCAACCGACGAAGTAATATAATTAAATTGACTCTTTAGTGAGTGGATACGCGAATACGAGAGGAGTTAGCTGATGAAACTGACGGAGACAGAGATTGAAATCGCCGAAATTCTGGAAAAAAATGCGCGTTTATCAAATGCAGATATCGCGAAAATGACGAATCTGAGTATTGATGAAACGAATAAAATCATTAAAAAACTCGAAGAACAGAAAGTACTGGTCCGTTACGTCTCGCTTGTCGACTGGACGAAAGTCGATGGCCATCAAGGTGTTACGGCAATGATTGACGTTAAGGTGACTCCGAAACGGGATGTCGGCTTCAATGATGTTGCGGAAAGAATTTACCGGTATAAGGAAGTCAAATCGGTTTATTTAATGTCCGGTACGTACGATCTTTCCGTCGTAGTCGAAGGAAAGACGGTCAATGAAGTCGCGCATTTTGTATCTCAGAAACTGTCTACGATTGATTCGGTCATTTCAACGACAACCCATTTTGTCCTGAAAAAATATAAGCATGACGGCACCATTTATGATGAAGATGATCATGACAAACGAATTGTGGTGTCACCGTAATGGATCTGAAAACCACATACCTCGCGAAGCATGTCAAAGAACTGAAACCGTCCGGGATTCGCAAATTTTTCGATGCGACGGCCGGAATGAAGGATGTTATTTCGCTTGGCGTCGGTGAACCTGACTTCGTCACACCGTGGCATGTGAGAGAAGCCGCGATTTTATCACTGGAGGACGGCTATACTTCTTATACGGCGAATGCCGGCCTGCCTGAACTGCGCCGGGAAATCGCCGAATATATGCAGGACTATTTTTCTGTAAGCTACGATCCAAATCATGAGATTACAGTCACGGTCGGCGCGAGTGAAGCGATTGATATATCCCTCAGAGCGATCCTTGATCCGGGGGACGAGGTGATCGTCGTAGAACCGTGCTTTGTCTCTTATGCCCCGCTCGTTACACTGGCGGGCGGCGTTCCGGTTTGCGTGCAGGCTTTAAAGGAAAATCAGTTCAAAATCCTTCCCGCCCAGATTGAAGAAGCGATTACAGAGAGAACAAAAGCAATCATGATTTGCTCACCGAACAACCCGACAGGATCGATGCTCAATCAAGAAGAGATGGAAAGAATAGCAGATGTCATCATTAGTCACGATCTGCTTGTCCTGTCTGACGAAATCTATGCGGAGCTTGTCTATGACGGGAACTATACCAGTTTCGCTGCTATCAGGGGGATGCGTGAACGGACGATTCTGGTCAGCGGCTTCTCCAAGAATCTGGCGATGACCGGATGGCGCCTTGGATATGTCTGCACACCCGCGGAGATTACCGAAGGCCTGCTTAAGATTCATCAGTATGCCATTATGTCCGCCCCGACCATGGCGCAATATGCCGGTATCGAGGGTTTGAAAACCGGTAGAGAAGATATTGATGAAATGAGGAAAAGCTACCGCCAGCGCCGCAATTATATCGTGCAGTCTCTCAACGAAATCGGATTAAGCTGCCACAAACCGGAAGGCGCGTTTTATACGTTTCCTTCCATTGAATCAACCGGACTCAATTCTGAGCAATTTGCGACCAGACTGCTGCACGCTGAAAAAGTCGTCGTTGTTCCGGGAAACGCGTTCGGCAAAAGCGGCGAGGGACACGTACGCTGTTCGTATGCCACATCGATGGAGCAGCTTCAGGAAGCAATGAAACGTATCCGGCGATTTGTCGAAACTCTATAAAATTATAATATGAAAGAGCTGATCACTTTTGTGACAGGCTCTTTTTTTTTTACTTTTCTTAAAAAGTTTCAGCTCACGATCGGGCCTGCACTCCGAATTTGGGAAGAGTTGCTCCGAATCCAGGAAGTTGCTCCGAATCTCAGAAAAGTTGTTCCGAATCCGGGAAGTTGCTCCGAATCTCAGAAAAGTTGCTCCGAATCCAGGAAAAGTTGCTCCGAATTTGGGAAGAGTTGCTCCGAATCCAGGAAGTTGCTCCGAATCTCAGAAAAGTTGTTCCGAATCCAGGAAAAGTTGCTCCGAATTTGGGAAGAGTTGCTCCGAATCCAGAAAGTTGCTCCGAATCTCAGAAAAGTTGTTCCGAATCCAGGAAGTTGCTCCGAATTTCAGAAAAGTTGCTTCGAATCCGGGAAAAGTTGCTCCAAATTCGTAAAAAGTTTCAGCTCACGATCGGGCCTGCACTCTGTGGTAATCTTCCAATCTATTGCACTCATTTTCGACAATCATTACAATGAAATTGAATGAGTCTGGAAACGCTTTTTTTGATTGAGGTTTTTTCAATCCTGAACGATTTTGCCATTCATTTCATGATAAATTTTGAACAGCAGGAGGTGATTGCTTATGACTTCTTCACTGGATATGCTGTTTCGCATGTGCGAGCGGGCGGCGTTGCTCCTGACGCTGCTGTTTCTGCTGACACGGATCCCGCGGTTTAAGGAAATCTTTCAGCGCGAGAATCATTCGCTGTTTGAGATGACGGTGATTACAGGGATCTTTACTGTGTTCGCGGTGCTCAGTTCGTATTCGGGGATTCCGGTGGACGGTTCGCTCGTCAATATCCGGATCGTGACGGTTGTCTCAAGTGGAATTCTGTTCGGGCCGGTCGTCGGGATGATTACTGGATTTGTCGCCGGACTGCATCGTTACCTGATTGACATCGGCGGCGTCACCAGCGTGCCCTGTTTTATTTCCAGTGCCATTGCCGGAGTGGTTTCCGGACTGATTCACATCCGGGTAAAGAAGTCCAGTCGCTGGATTTATGGGATTGCCACCGGCATGGCCTGCGAGACTCTGACGATGGTGCTGATTTTGCTGATGACGCCTTCGCTTGCCGTCGGCTGGTCCATTGTGTCGCGGATTGCGTTTCCAATGATTGCCGGTGAACTGAACGTTGGCCTGATCGTCCTGCTCATTCAGAGTGTGGAGGGCGAACGGGACCGGATCGCGTCGCGGCAGGCGAAACTGGCACTCGACATTGCCAATCAGACGCTGCCTTATTTCCGGCGGATCAATAGTGAATCGCTGAAAAAGATCTGCACGATTATCAAGGATAAGATTCATGCGGACGCGACGGCGATGACGGACACGAAAGATGTGCTCGCTTATGTCGGATATGGGGAAGAACGCTATCACATCGGCGGCGGTGTCGTCAGCGATATCACAAAGGAGGCAATCCGAACGGGCAGGATCACGGTCGCCCATTTTGAAGCCGAGCATCACATCCCTGGCATCAAAGACATTCTCATCATGCCGCTGAAAGAGAATGACGAAGTGACGGGGACACTGAAAATTTATTTTAAAAAAGCGTATGTCATGACCGACTCGATGCAGGCGATGGCGATCGGGCTGTCGCAGATTATTTCGACGCTAATGGAAGTCTCGCGCGTTCAGGAGATGAAGGATGCGGCGAGCAGGGCGGAGCTTAAGGCATTGCAGACGAAAATCAACCCGCACTTTTTATTTAACGCGCTGAACACGATCGCATCGCTGACACGCACCAATCCTGCCAAAGCACGGGAACTGATCATCAAACTGTCCGCGTACATGCGTTACAATCTGGAACTAACGGATGATCGGATTGACATCAATAAAGAGATTGAACAGGTTAAAGACTATGTCGCGATTGAGCAGGCCCGGTTCGGCAGCCGGGTGAATGTCCGGTATGATATTGAGGCGGAGGACGTCCGGATTCCAAGCCTGATTCTTCAGCCACTCGTTGAAAATGCGATTAAGCATGGCATCCTGAAGTCCAAAGCGCCAGGGCTGGTTACGATCTCCGCAAAAGATCTGGGGGACCGGATTCGAATCGCGGTGACTGACACCGGTCCAGGCATCGACCGGAAAGTGATCGACGACGTCTATAAAGATCAGATGTCCGAAAAGAAGATCGGTTTGTACAATGTGCATCAGCGGGTCCGGCTGATTTACGGGAAAGGGCTGGTGATCCGGCGGCTGTCTCCGGGCACCGAGATATACTTTGATATCGGGAAGGCGGGTTAAGATGAAAGGAATCATTGTGGAGGATGAACTGCCGGCAATGGAGGAACTGCGATATCTGATCGAGACATACAGTTCGATTGAGATTACTGACACGTTCAGTGACGGACTGGATGTACTGAAGTTTCTTCAGGAGAACGAGACGGATGTTGTTTTCCTCGATATTAACATCCCGTCACTGGATGGGATGCTGCTCGCCGGAAGTATCAGTAAGTTCCGGAAAAAACCGTACATTATTTTTACGACCGCTTATGCGGAACATGCCGCCCGCGCCTTTGAACTGGAGGCATTCGACTATATCCTGAAACCGTACGATGAAGAGCGGATTGCCTCCGTGCTCAGAAAACTGGAGGCGGCTGACCGCCGGGAACATCATACCGCCGGCTCGCCACCACCGGGTAATAAAAAGACGGTGCGGATCAATCTGAAAAAAGACGAAAAGATCATCGTCACGGATGCGAACGACATCGACTATGCGGAGGCTAACGAGAAAGATACGTTTGTTCATACGAAAAAGGAAACCTACACGGTCCATGAGAGTCTTTCTGATTTTTATAAACAGCTGCCGAAGGATCAGTTCTTCCGCTGCCACCGTTCCTATATCGTCAATCTTTCCAAAATCCATGAAATCGTGCAATGGTTCAACCAGACCTATCTGCTCCGGCTTGAGGATTCGGATGCGGAAATTCCAGTCAGCCGGAGCAATGTGAAAGACTTCAGGCAGTTGATGCATCTGTGAGTGCAGCTCATGCCGGATTTTCGTCATCTGGCGCTGAAAACGCTTAACTGGCCTGTTCTCCCCATTATACTTGAAGTGTTCAAGGAAATCATCAATGCCTTTTCATTCCAGGTATTAAGGGGAGATTCAAATGAAACCAGGTGGAATAAGCAAAAAAAGTATCCGCTGGCCAATTCTGGTCGGCACAGTCATCGTAATGATCGGACTTGGGACCATTTACACATGGAGTTTATTCAATCAACCGCTTGGCGATAAGTTCGGCTGGAATGTCGGAGCCGTAGCGACGACTTTTTCGATAATGAGCTTCGCGCTTAGTCTGTCCACTTTGTCAGCGAGTAAAATTCAGAAGAAACTGGGCATTCGCGGACTGCTCGCTCTTTCCGCCGCCGGTATGACCGCCGGACTGGTACTCAGTTCTTTCGCTTCCTCGCTCTGGATGCTTTACATCGCCGCCGGCATTCTTGTCGGCGCATCGAACGGTATTGCCTATATGACGACGCTCTCAAATGCCATTCAGTGGTATCCGGAGCGGAAGGGGCTGGTGTCGGGTATCGCGATCGGCGCGTACGGTATCGGCAGCGTGCTGTTTAAATATGTACTGGCGTCTCTGATTCAGACGGTCGGCGTTTCCCAGACCTTCTTCTATTGGGGCGTGATCTCGCTGATTCTGATCGGAGGCGGGCTGATCCTCATCCGGCAGGCTCCAGTCGCTGCGGTGAAAAAAGATTCCCGGCAGGCAGCTCAGCGTCATGACTACAAGGTCAGTGAAATGCTGAAGACAAAACAAGCCTACCTGTTGTTCTTTGTTCTGTTCACCGCCTGCATGAGCGGACTCTATATGATCGGCAGTGTCGCGAACATCGGCACGAGCCTTGCCGGGCTGGACCCGGCAACTGCAGCCAACGCCGTCGCACTCGTCGCGCTGTTTAACACCGCGGGCCGGCTCGTCCTCGGCGCTCTGTCCGATCACTGCGACCGTTTGAAAGTGGTCGCTGCCGCGCTGCTGGTTACCTCGGTCGCGGCGGTGACATTGAGCAGCGTCACGCTGAGCTATCCGCTCTTCTTCCTGTGCGTCTCGGGCGTTGCGCTGTCCTTCGGCGGAAACATCACGATTTTCCCGACCATTGTCTCCGAGTTCTTTGGGCTGAAGAACCAGAGCCAGAATTACGGGATTGTCTATCAGGGGTTTGGTATCGGAGGACTTTCGGCATCGTTTATCTCGGGGCTTCTTGGCGGCTTTATCCCGACATTCCGGCTGATCGCAGTTCTATGCACGGTCGCCTGCGTCATCGCGCTGACACTCCACGCTCCGGAAACAGCGACAGCGACAGCACCCCGCAGCCTGCGTCGCAAGCCGCTCCGGAAAGCGCACGTGCACAGCTGACCGGACCGGAACAAGAGACCGTCGATTGGAAATAACACAGGATTATTGTGAATTATTTCTCATAGAAAAGGTCCATCCGGCGGTACCTGATCGCTGAAAAAGACGAATGCTCGATGCAAAATAGGTGTCTCTGAAGTCTGTTCAAGCTTCAGAGACCTTTTTTCATCCTCCCGGTTCATTTACCCTGTCAGGTGGAGAACACCATGCCAGACAGTCCCGTAATGATGCTGACAACTGTTGTCCACACTGTACAGAGTTCTGACCATGGCAGTAGTGAAATTGCTTTTCAGAGTAATGAACGGGTAAGAGACAGGGATTCGGACTTCGTCATTACGCTTCTGTCTGATGTTTTCATAAATGCCTGATTTTTCCCCAGTTTGAGTCCGGTAAGTTTATAATGAAGATATAGGACAGCCATGATTTTGACGATCGAACGCGAGAGGGGAAGAAGCAGGGAACGATTGGCAGAAGAATGGAAAACCGCGTTCGGCAAGCTGTCTTCCGGCGGCGATGTCCAACCCGGCAAATACGGCTTCAGCTGAAAGTTGGGGCTGGGTGCAGGATCCGCCCGGCATTTTCCGGTCTGTTAATCGGCCATCAGCTGAAACTAATTTTAAAAAGTAATTATTTGGTAGCGCAGGAGGAGTAGAACGTGGACAAACAGAGATCTCTGGATTTAATTGAAAGACTGTCGAATGCAAATGGTATCTCAGGTTTTGAAGACGAAGTAGCTGCGATCTTTTCGAGTGAAGTCGAGGGGTTGGGCGAAATCACGGAAGATCATATGAGGAATGTCCTTGTCAGGCGCAACGGCAACAGCGGGAACAGACCGGTCGTTCAGATTGACGCGCACAGCGACGAAGTCGGGTTTATGGTGCAGGCCATCCGCCCGAACGGTACTTTGTCGTTTGTGACGATTGGCCGCTCGGCACCGGTCACGATCCCTGCTCATAAAGTCCGGGTACGCAGCCGGAACGGCGACTATATCCCGGGAATTGTGACGAGTACGCCGCCCCATTTCATGAGCCCGGAAGACCGGAAACGGCTGCCGCGTGTGGCCGATATGTCGATCGATGTCGGGGCGACGTCCGCTGAGGAAGCATCGAGGGATTTCGGTATTGAAACCGGCGCTCCGGTCGTTCCGGATGTGGCGTTTACTTATCTCAAAGAGAAAGAGCTGCTACTCGGCAAGGCATTTGACAACCGGATTGGTACGGCATGTCTGGCCGATACACTGAAAGAACTGGACGGTCGTCCGCTCGACGTCGATGTCGTTGCTTCACTGTCTGCCCAGGAAGAGGTAGGCGAAAGAGGTGCACAGGTGACGGTACGGAAAATCCAGCCGGATCTTGCGATTGTGTTCGAAGGATGCCCGGCCGATGACACGGTGGTGCCTGATTACCTGATTCAGACCGGGATCAGGCGCGGCCCGATGCTGCGTGATTTTGACACGTCGATCATCGTCAATCCGCGCTTTCAGGCCTATTGCCTCGACATGGCTCACCGGAAGGGAATCAAAGCACAACGCGCTGTGCGGACCGGAGGCGGGAACAACGGCGCCGTGATCAACCTGTATCAGGGCGCGCCAACGGTCGTGGTCGGTATTCCGGTGCGGTATGCGCACACGCCTTATTGCTTTGTCGCTTTCGAGGACTATGTGTCCGCGCTGAACCTTGTGACTGAGATTGTTCAGTCGCTGAACAAGGAAACAATAGACCGCTTTTAGGTCCGGTGCTCTTTTCCAATGATGGGATCCGGAAATAAGATCCGGAAAAAGGTCCCAGCGCAGGTTCAGGTAAATCAGCGTAAAAAACGCCGGCAGTTTGCTTTTAATCCTTGCTATCAGTGATTTTTACCGGATTGTCCCCAGGCATATGATGCAGCCTTCTTTTCCCGTTGTGCCTTGCTCATGAACCCTGTTTTTTATTTGACAAAAGAAGATGAATGCTATATATATTAATTGTTAGCACTCATATAGCTTGAGTGCTAATCGTTACTGTATCTTCCGTTTAAGTTTACATAAAACGCAGGGACTGGAAGGGAGCGATCTTTTTGCCAACAAAGGAATTTAAAGCGGAATCTAAACGGCTGCTGGATATGATGATTCATTCGATTTATTCGCAGAAGGAAATTTTTTTGCGGGAAATTATTTCGAACAGCAGCGATGCCATCGACAA
This sequence comes from Sporolactobacillus sp. THM7-4, assembly GCF_004153165.1. Taxonomy (GTDB): domain Bacteria; phylum Bacillota; class Bacilli; order Bacillales; family Sporolactobacillaceae; genus Sporolactobacillus. The sequence goes on from NZ_SEMD01000004.1 coordinate 192,198, forward strand.
GATCTATTACAAAGCGCTGACGGACGATTCGCTGACTTTTGACAAGGATAACTATTATATCAGGGTGATTCCGGATAAAGAAAATCGAACGCTGACGGTTGCCGATACCGGTATCGGCATGACAGAAGAGGAGCTGGAAAACAACCTCGGTACGATCGCAAAGAGCGGTTCACTTTCTTTCAAAACCGAAAATGAGTCGAAAGACGACCACAATATTATCGGTCAGTTCGGTGTCGGCTTCTATTCGGCTTTCATGGTAGCAGACACGGTGACCGTGATCACGAAAGCTCTGGGCAGCGATCAGGCTTATAAGTGGGAGTCGAGCGGTGCGGACGGCTACACGATTGAACCATGCGAGAAGAATTCAGTCGGAACTACCGTCATCCTGAAGCTGAAAGAGAATACGGAAGATGAGAATTATGATGAATATCTTGAAGACTATCGCCTGAAAGCCATTATTAAAAAGTATTCCGATTTTATCCGTTATCCCATTAAAATGGAAGTGACGGAAAGCCGGCCGAAGAAGGACAACGACAAGGAATTTGAGGAAGTCAAAGAGGAACAGACGATTAACAGCATGGTTCCGATCTGGCGCAAGAACAAGAACGAGCTGACAGATGAAGATTACGAGAATTTCTATACGGAGAAGCATTACGGATACGACAAGCCGCTGAAATATATCAATATCCAGGCCGACGGGGTTGTCCGCTATCATGCGATCCTCTATATTCCGGAAAGCATTCCTTTTGATTATTACACGAAAGAATATGAAAAAGGACTGGAACTGTACTCTAACGGCGTACTGATCATGGAAAAATGCGCGGATCTCCTGCCTGACTACTTCAGCTTTGTCAAAGGGCTCGTCGATTCCGAGGACCTGTCTCTCAATATCTCAAGAGAAATGCTGCAGCAGGACCGGCAGCTGAAATTGATTGCTAAAAATATCAAACACAAAATCCAGAAAGAGCTTGAAAAACTGCTTAAAGAAGACCGGACGAAGTACGAAAACTTCTATAAATCGTTCGGCCGGCAGCTTAAATACGGCGTATACAGCGACTTCGGCAGCCATAAGGAGGAGCTGCAGAATCTTCTGCTCTTCTACTCTTCGAAAGAGAAAAAAATGGTCACTCTGGACGAATACGTCTCCCGGATGCCGGAAGATCAGAAGTACATTTACTATGCGGTCGGCGAATCTAATGAAAAAATTGAAAAGCTGCCGCAAACCGAACTCGTTACCGATAAGGGCTATGAAATTCTTTATTTCACCGAAGACGTCGATGAATTTGCGATCAAGATGCTGAATGCTTACAAAGAGAAATCATTCAAATCGGTATCGAGCAGCGATCTCGGTCTTGAAAGCGATGAAGAGAAGAAAAAGGACGAAGCCGAAGCAAAAGAAAACAAAGGTCTGTTCGATGAAATGAAGGACGTTCTCTCCGGCAAGGTTAAAGAAGTCCGGGCGTCCAAACGGCTGAAGACTCATCCGGTCTGCTTCGCGACAGAAGGCGAAGTCTCGATCGAAATGGAAAAAGTACTCAACCAGATGCCGAACAACCAGAACGTCAAAGCCGACAAAATTCTCGAAATCAATACGCATCATGACGTCTTCAAGGCGCTGAAAGCCGCGCATACGCTGAACGACAAAGAAAAAGTCAGACTGTACACCAACCTGCTCTACAACCAGGCCGCACTGATTGAAGGCCTGCCGATCCAGGATCCGGTTGAATTTACGAACGACATTTGCAAACTGATGGCGTAAAACTAAATTAATGATTTAAAAAAGGCCTTGCTCCAACAGGAGTGAGGCTTTTTTGGTCAGGCGGCCCCTGCGTCAGGCAGGGATATCGAATGAGACGGATTTTCCTTCAGTCAGAGTTATATCTTTATCATAAATCTTCACATCCAGATGATGGCCTTCGACTAATGTACAGGTTACTTTTGCGCCGCTGATTTCCAGGTATAAGATTTGATCCCGATAGTGCATGTGGAAAGCATACCGTTTCCAACTTTCAGGTAAGGTGGGGGAGAGGGACAGGCCGGTCTCTTTGATTCGGACCCCGGCGAATCCGAACACGACCCCCATCCAGGTACCGCCCATATTCGCCATGTGCAGTCCGTCTTTTGTGTTGCCCTGAGTATTGTCCAGATCCAGTCGGGCCGACTCGGTGAAATAACGACAGGCTTTTTCCTGTTCACCCAATTTCGAAGCCATGATGCCGTATATGCAGGACGACAAGGATGAATCATGAGTGGTGATTTTTTCATAATAGTGATAGGAATGACGGATAGTATCCAGACTTTGTTCGTCTTCAAGAAGAAAATGAGCCAGCACCGTATCTGCCTGTTTACAAACCTGATAACGATAAAGCGTCAGCGGATGATAGTGAAGAAGCAGCGGATAATGATCTTTCGGTGTATGGTCAAAATCCCAGACTGCTTTCTGTAAAAAAGTATCATCCTGCGGGTTGATTTTCAGAGTCGCGTCATAAGGCAAATATATAGATTCAGCCGCTTTTAACCACTCCGCTGCTTCCTGTTCGGACAGATGCAGACGTTCGGACAGTTCGCTAAAGTCAGTACCGTCTTTTTCTTTCAGCATATGATAGACTTTCACCGCCCATCTTAAATTGTGTCTGGCCATGAGATTGGTGTAATAATTGTTGTTCACAATGGCGGTGTATTCATCCGGACCTGTCACATCATCGATCCTGAACTGGTGATGGAAGTAATGGCCGACATCTGTCCAAAGCCGGGCCGTTTCCACCAATACTTCCAGACCGTACCGTTTCATAAATTCAATATCATCGGTCGCGAGAAAATACTGGACATAACTGTAAGCGATATCCGCATTAATATGGTACTGCGCCGTACCTGCCGGGAAAAAAGGGGAACACTCCGATCCGGAAATGGTCCGCCAGGCGAACAAAGCGCCTTTCCTGTGCCCCATTTCCTTCGCGCGTTCTCTCGCCTTATCAAGAATGGAATAGCGGTAGAGCAGCATGTGTCTTGCGAGATCCGGTTTCGAGAGCAGGAAGAACGGGAACATGAAAATCTCGCTATCCCAGAAGTAGTGACCTTCGTAACCCTCGCCGGACAGCCCTTTTGCGGCAATATTACTTACGGAATCTCTGCCGGCCGACTGAAGCAAATGAAACATATTGAAACGGATGCCCTCCTGTATCCGGTCGTCCCCCTCAATTTCCACATCGGCAGTACGCCAGAACATGGTCATGTATTGATCCTGTTCTGCAAGCAGGTCCTCAAATGATAATCCTTCGATTTGTCTCTGAATGGTGATACCTTGTTGCACCAGATTATCCCTGTGCCGGAGCGTGTCGGTATAGACATTTCGTTTAACAAACGAAACGGGTTTATCTAATGTGAAGGTCAAGACCGTACTGACTGAACAGCCGGATATTTCTACACTTTTCGCGCACGAAATGAAAGGCTTCAGTGAGCTGACACAGGCGACTTCAAGATTCGACACGAGTGTGCGATCAACGACGACGCTGTAATCATCCTGCTGCACGGCCTCGATAACATTCAGTCTTTTATCGTTGCCGGAGCTGACACGAGAATCATTCTTGTCGGTAAAATTTTTGACATCCCCGCGAACCGTTGATATGAGCGTCACCGGGCCTTTAAAATTCAAAGGATTGAGGGTAACCTCCATCGCGAACAGTTCGCGATGGATAAACGAGACGATCCGGCGAAAAGTCATTTCGATTTCTTTTCCACCCGGAGAACGCCATTTGATGATACGCTCTGAAAACCCGCTGTCGAGATGAAGCTTCCGCTCGAATGAGATGACATCTCCTTCGAACAGTGAAAAACGTTCCTGTTCTTCACCGAGGAAGATGGCAATCCCCTGGGCGTCAATTACATTGAGCAGTTTTTGTTTCGTTTCGGGATAGGCAAATGCTTTTTCTTCATAGTGGACATCTGTAACATCGTGGAATGCGTTAATATAGGTCCCCCTGATCGTTTGATACGTACCAGGATAGCCTTCCTCGAAGTTTCCTCTGACGCCGAGATAGCCATTCCCGAGGGAGAAGAGACTCTCATTGATTAATAGCTGTTTATTGGTCAGCTGACTATCGGCAATTTCCCAGGTCATGTTTTTTCCTTCTCTCCAACTTATTATTCTTTTACGCCGCCGCTTGTTAAACCGGATACAATCTTTTTCTGGAACAGGAGAACGATAATGAGGGTCGGTATCGTAACAATGATCGTCGCCGCCGAAACTTCACTCCACAGAATCTGAAACTGGGTCCGCAGGAAAGAGACTGCCACCGGAACGGTGTGATAGCTTTGGTCAGAGTTGAGTGTAATGGTTAACAGAAATTCATTCCACGCCGCAATAAACACGATGATTGCCGTTGTAAACACGCCGGGTGCCGCGAGCGGAAACACGATTTTATAGAGAATTTGAAGAGACGTCGCGCCGTCTATTTTCGCCGACTCCTCGAGTGCGAGTGGAATCTGATTAAAGTGGGTCACGAGAATCCATACGGCAATTGGCAGGGTAATCGTTGAATAGGGCAAAACCACCGCATAACTGTTTGTCAAATGCAGATGCAGAAACAAATTGTAGATCGGACCGACAACAATCATCTGAGGAAACATCGAGACGCCCAGGATAGTACCCAGCAATAGATTCTTGCCTTTAAAATCAAATCGGGAAATCGCGTAAGCCGTAAAGGTCGCAATGGCGATAATGTAGACTGTCGTCGTCGTGGCCACAATAAAACTATTTTTAACGGAATTAAGAATGCCTTTATTAAAAAGAACCTCAATATACGCGTGGATGGTCGGGTTTTGAGCGATGATCCGGTAGGCACCGTCTCCGAATATTTCCCCATCAGGTTTAAAAGAAGTAATCAGTATCCAGAAAAAAGGGAAAATCATTCCGAACAGGAAGATCGCGATCAAAGCAATCGACAGAACACTCCATTTATAATTGGTTTTTTTCATGATAATCCCTTCCTAACTTTTATCCATCAGATTGGTTCCGAGTACTTTGACATAGATCGTGGCAATGACCGCTACGCAGACAAACATGATTATAACGATCACGGAACCGTATCCGAAGTTGGTTTGCCCGAACGTCGTTTTGTAGCTGTATAAAGACAGGGTTTCGGTTGCTCCGCCAGGGCCCCCGTTCGTCAGCACGTAGATCAGATCGAAGACCCGAAAAGCGTCCAATGTCCGGAAAAGAAGGGCGACAAGAATAGCCGGTTTTAACATCGGCAAGGTTATTCTGAAGAACTTCTGGATTCTCCCGGCACCGTCGATATCCGCAGCTTCATAGATTCCTTCAGGAATGTTCTGCAGACCGGCAAGAAGAAGAATGGCCATGTACGGTGTCGTTTTCCAGACGTCCGCGATAATAGTCGACATCATCGCTCCGGATCCGGAAAGAAGCAGGTCACTGGAGTTGTGCACGAGACCAATCGCCTGAAAAAAGTTCGAGACCGCCCCGCTGTTTCCATCATAGAGGTAGCTCCACATTAAGGCGGCAACTGCAGTAGGGATCGCCCAGGGAATGAGTGAGGTTGTCCGTATCAGCCCCTGTCCCCTGAAAGCTTTATTCATGATCATGGCAAGTCCAAGGCCAAGGACAAATTCCAGAAAAACCGAGACGACCGTGAACAAGGTTGTATTCCAGAGAGCGAGGCCGAGCCTCGCGTCAGTTAATGCCCGTTCATAACCTTTAAGACCGATAAAGTTCGAAGAAATGAAGCTTTTCTTATAGTCCTTAACGATCTGCAGCAAATTTTTCCCGTTTGGCGTGTGGTACTTCGCGTTCAGGTCGTTAATGACCGCGGTGGAACGGGTATAGAGTTGGAGCAGTGTCGCTTTATCCGTACGGCTGATCTTCTGAACGCCTTTTTCATTCTTAAATCTGCCTGAGACAGCCTGAACATCCTGCAGCAGCCGGTCCACTTTTTCACGATCCTGCAGAGCGGTAACATGCGACCGGTCTTCCGTTAAAAAAAGTTTCATATACGTCGTGTCTCATTAAAAAGGTTAAAATTGTAGCGGTCACTTAAATAGACCCCGGATTTCTGCTGATCATTCAATCGATAGTCGAAAAAAGTATACGTAAAGGACTGAATGATCGGCCAGAGCGAAAAAACAGCGATAAAGAGAACGGTCGGCAAAATAAACCAATAGGCCTGATATCCCTTCTTTTTCATGATTTTTGCCTCCTTTTCAGCGACAACCCAGGTTCGTCCGGCAGCTGTTGTTATCCGCTTCACCCGTTTGCGAAACCGGAACACAGGCTGGAAAACGCTCTGATGAATTCCGCCAACCCCATGGACTGCCCAATCCTGCAGGAACGGGTTTTCCTTTAGAAAAAGGCCCTAATTGACATTAGAGCCCCTGTTTTTCATCACTGACATAAAGTTACATAAAGTGAGTTATTTGCCCAAAGCACTCTGAATCTGTTTCACTGTGCCATCGAGATTCTTACCGGTGCTCAGATATTTGTGTGCGGCAATCTGGATCGTATCCGAGACTTTGTTATAGTTTGCCGATACCGGACGGGCAATGGTATGAGCCAGCGCTTTCTTGAATCCGGGAAATGTAAGCATCTGGTTACTTTTTAACACATCCTTGTCGGTCAGCAGGGCATTGTATCCGGGCAGGTATCCGCCTTGTGTGGACATGATCTTCTGTCCTTCTTTACCGGAGGCGAATTTCATGAATGCCCACGCACCATCGGGATGTTTCGATTTTTGGTTGATTCCGAGCAGCCATCCGCCTACCGATCCACCATTCGGAAGTGGAGCGATGCCTGTATTTTTCAGATCGACCTTAACACCGTTACCTTTCGCTTTAATCGTACCGTACTGGAAAGGCCAGTTACGTGCGAAAACCGAATGCCCCTGAACAAAGCTGGTCGCCGTTTCCGCTTCCATGTAATTCAGGAGATCCTTTGGTGCCCACGATGCATTCGTGAAATCATACATAGTCTTCAGACCGTTTTTCAGATCTTTATAGGAATTGGAAAATTCGGTGAGATTAACAGTCAGGCCTTCGTATTGCTTGGATTGATAAACAAAGCCGTTTTTTGTTCCGCCTTTTCCGGTATATTTAGCGGCCATGGCCCCAAGATCCCGGTACGTATAGTTCCCGCTTTCCAATTTAGCGGCATCCTGCCTGCTGACAATATCCTTACGGAAATAGAGCAGTCCGACGTCGGGGAAGAAGGGAAGGGTATATTGTTTGCCTCCATAGTTGCCCGATGCCATCGATCCAGCATTGAACTGGGTTTTCATCAGCCCGGCCTTTGCCATGTTCTGATCGATGGGCGACAGGAATCCGGCACCCGCGAATTCACCCGCCCAGACAACATCCATGGAAAGGACATCGTACTCACTGGAACCGCTCGAGAGGGAAGTAAGAAGCTGATCGTGCATCTGGGCCGAATCGTTCGTCATCTGCACCCATTTAACTTTGTACTTCTTCGACTGTTTGTTAAAGGCATTGATCAGCGCCTGTGTGGCCGGTGTATTATCAGCCTGCGCCGCAAAATTCAGGACGATCTTCTGAGAAGGAGCTGATTTCTTTGTGACGGAGCTTCCGCTGCTGCAACCGGCTAATAGACCGGCAACCAGTGTAAGCGCTACCAAAGTAGTCCATAACTTTTTTAACATCTAAATCCCCCCTGATCTGGTGTGATGCATCACCTGTATTGCGTAAATACTACACTTTGAATATTACTTGACAATGGCATAGAATGATATTGTAAAAGCTAGATATTTAATAAAATTTTTTGTATATACAGGAGTGAGTCCGATGAAACAGTCCGCCATCAGTGAATCCGTTCTTCATCGATTCTTCACGAGACGTGTTCAGCATCAGCGTGAATACTTTCTCCATCCGCCTTATGTCATCGAAAAAAGACTGCTTAACGCCGTTTCTGCGGGAAAAATTGAAAGCGCTGTCAAGTATTTGCAGGAAATTAACAAGCTTGAACGAGCGACACTGGCTGAAGAACCGCTCCGTTCTCTCAAGAATTCACTGATTTGTTCCTGCACACTCCTGACCCGGGCGATTATTGACGGTGGAGTTCCGCCGGAAATGGCGTTTAATCTGAGCGATGCCTATATATTGGAAGTCGAACGGACAGATTCCATGGAAAAGCTTTCGCTGCTCGAATATGAAATGCTGAAGGGCTTTGTTAAAAAGTTGAAAGAAGTGAACCGGAAGAAACACGCATACAGCCATCCCGTTCACCTGACGATCGATTACATTCATGAAAATATCCTCCAGGATTTTTCGTTGGAGGATATGGCAAGGCATGTCTACCTCAGCGCCGCCTACTTGTCCCATGTTTTTAAGAAGGAAGTGGGCACCTCGCTCACGGATTACATCAACCGCGAGAGGATCAAAGAATCCATCTATTTTCTGATGAACACCAACAGCAAAATCTCCGATATCGCACTTCTCTTCCACTTTTGCAACCAAAGCCACTACACAACCGTGTTCAAGAAATACTGCGGACTGACTCCGACGGAATACCGTGACCGGGGGAGTAAGTGAGATTATTTTGTAAAAGGAGAAGCCGATTATATTAAAATAAATGGTTTTCTGAACGTCGATGCGTATCAGCACCGGCAAAATATTGGTCTCAGAGCCTGATTTTGCCTCGCCAGTATTCGTACGTCCATATTTTACACTGCACTTTAGGCACTCGCTTCTTCTGCTGTTTAATACTTCTCTTATATTCCGAAAGTATTAGGTGACAAATGTTATAACCCTGATGACAAACTTAGATTTAGTTTCTGTTGAGGACTATGACTTATCGGGAATACAATGAAAGTGTAGAAAACAAACCGTATCAGGGTCAAAGATAATGTAAGCGGTTTATTTACTAGTCAATCCACATTTTCAGGAGGCCTAATATCATGAAAGAACGAACAAACGTAAAAGTTGCAATTCAAAAGTTCGGTAACGCGCTCAGTTCTATGATTCTTCCGAATATCGGCGCGTTCCTTGCTTTTGGTATTGTTACAGCGTTATTTATTCCGACAGGCTGGTTGCCGAATAAACAGCTGGCCGAGTTAGTCAGTCCGTTTATTACTTATCTTCTTCCTTTATTAATCGGTTATTCAGGCGGCAAATTACTTTACGGTCACCGCGGCGGTGTTGTCGGAGCGATTGCGACTGCCGGGATCATTGTAGGAACGGATATCCCGATGTTTCTCGGCGCAATGATTATGGGTCCGCTAAGCGGTTATCTTATTAAAAAATTTGATCAATTAATTGCAGGTAAAATTAAGACAGGATTTGAAATGCTCGTTGATAATTTTTCCGCCGGCATTTTAGGAGCTATCCTGGCGATCATCGGTTTTCTCGCATTCGGACCCGTTGTTGATGTCCTCAGCGGCGGACTTTCGGCTGGTGTAGAATGGCTCGTCGGAATGGGTCTCTTGCCACTGGCCAGTCTTTTTATTGAACCTGGAAAAATTCTGTTTCTAAACAACGCGATTAACCATGGCGTTTTAACACCTGTCGGACTTGAACAAGTCAGACAGACTGGCCGGTCTGTTTTGTTTCTGCTTGAAGCAAACCCGGGTCCCGGCATGGGTGTTTTAATGGCGTACTGTTTCTTTGGAAAGGGAAATGCGAAGAAGTCGGCGCCGGGTGCAGCGGTGATTCATTTTCTTGGCGGTATTCATGAAATCTATTTCCCGTATGTGCTGATGAAGCCGCAGCTTATCATTGCAACGATCCTTGGCGGAATGAGCGGTGTATTTACGCTTGTTACTCTGCACGGAGGACTGGTCGGACCGGCTTCTCCTGGAAGCATCATCGCTGTTTTAATGGTAACGCCAAAATCGCTTCCCGTTTTTCTGGCAAATATTGCGGATGTTCTAGTCGCTTTTACAGTCTCCTTCCTGGTCTCGTCCTTTATTCTCAGACTGGATAAGAGTGAAGCAGGCGACCTGGATGAAGCAACCAGAAAAATGGAAGCGCTAAAAGGAAAGAAAAGTTCAGTATCAAACGTGTTGACTTATAACGCGGGACAGATCCCGACTGATGCAAAAAAAATCGTATTTGCCTGCGATGCCGGGATGGGTTCCAGTGCAATGGGTGCCTCTTTACTGAGAAAAAAAATTAAGGCAGCGGGGCTGGATATCTATGTAACCCATTCGGCAATCAGCTCGATTCCAAAAGACGCGGAGATTGTCGTGACTCAGGCCGGACTCACGCCGCGAGCGAAAGATCAGGCGCCAGATGCCTATCACGTCAGCGTAGACAATTTTCTCGATAATCAGGCTTATGATGATCTCGTGAACCATCTACTCTCGCAACGAGAAGCGCATGAATTAAACAATGAAACTGCCGAATCTGATGAAAACGTTTTAAATGACAAACTTGTCCTGAATCCAGAAAATGTCATTTTAAACCGACATTTTTCAAATAAGGAAGAGGCCATTCGATTTACCGGCCAGGCACTCGTGGACGCAGGTTATGTCAATCCTTCCTATATTGATGGAATGATCGCCCGGGATGCGGATATGTCAACCTATATGGGTAATGAAATCGCCATCCCGCACGGAACAGAAGCGACAAAAGCAGAGGTTCTTCATTCCGGTGTGATAATCGTTCAGGTTCCTGAGGGTGTTTCCTTCGATGGCAATACGGTCCGTCTGATCTTCGGAATTGCCGGGAAGAACAACAGCCATCTGAATATCCTGTCAAAGATAGCAGTTGCCTGCTCGGATATAATCAATGTTCGGAAAATGGTGAAGGCCGGATCTGCAGACGAACTCTTAAAAATTATTAACGATTCAATGAAAGAAAAGGTTTAAATATGTTGATGTCCGACGACTGCGTTCTTTAAGGGCAAGGGGGATTCGTTTATCAATGCTTATGACAAACAGGGAAAAGACCATTATTAAACTATTGGTCAAAACAAGCGGAAGACATACTTCATTATCCATTGCATCTTATTTACAAGTGAGTGTACGGACCGTTCTGCGCGATCTCAAAAAAATTGAGAAAACGCTGAGTCAGTTCGGACTCTGTCTTGAGCAACGTGAAGACAACAGTCTATATATTCAAGGTCCGGATGAGGGAGTCTTTAAACTGATTCAAGTTCTTGAGCATGTCACTCCTGTTGATCGGTCGACGAAAGAAAGAAAATTAATGTTGCTTTTACAGCTGATTGATGCAACGGATCCGGTAAAAATCGGCCCCCTGGCAAATGATCTCGGTATTTCGGCAGCAACGCTTGGAACCGATCTTGATGATCTGGAGGCCTGGCTGCAGGATTTTGACGTGACACTGATTCGAAAGCGGGGCGTCGGGGTTCAGCTGTCGGGCAAGGAAAGCGATAAGCGGAAGGCACTTGAAAACTATTACCTGGTCTATTTTAATGAAGAACTCATTGAAGTCATGTTTAAGATCACTGAGCCCGGACAAACAAATGACAGATGTATTCTTCATTTTTTCAAGCGTGACTATTTATCTACGATCAACAAAGTACTGCGCCAGTATATTGGAACAATGTATGCAGAACTGGCAGACAGCGATTATATCGGGTTTCTGATTATGGTTTGTATAACTGTTCAGCGGTTTGAATCCGGAAGGCGTCTCACTAATGAAGATGAAACAGAAAATATTCTGACCGGGAATAGAGAAACTCTTCCGATTATTGAACAACTCAGCAAATCATTATCTGAAGAACTTTCTATTTATCTGACAAAGCCTGAGAAAATATTTCTGGCCGTTATTTTAAAAGGGTCAAGATTAAAAAACGCAGAATCGATCTATTACGATCAAGTCATCACCGGTCAGAAAGTCAAGAGGTTGATTCAGCATGTTTCTAAAAAACTGGACGTTGACCTCATTCAGGATTTCTCACTTTTTCAAGGGCTAATGGCACACTTGGAACCATCTCTATTCCGGATACGGGAAAAAAACGCATCGCCAAACCCTTTAACTGAACAGGTTAAAACTCAGTTTCCCATATTGTTCAGGAGCATAGGCGACAGTCTGAAGGATGTGTTTCCTGAAATTCATTTTCCTGACAGTGAAATTGCCTATATTGCCCTTCATTTTGGTTCGGCATTGGAACAGAGACGTGAGATTAAAACGGTTCGTGCGCTCGTTGTTTGTCCGACAGGGATTGGCGCCTCAAAGATGCTGGCGACGCTGCTGCAAAAGAAGATACCCGAAATTACATCTGTCTCGGTCAGCTCGATCAGGGACATGAGCCAACTGGATCTGAACCGGTTTGATCTGATTCTCACTACGGTTTACTTGCCGAAACAGAAAAAGCCATGCATTCTGGTGAATCCACTGCTCAGTAAAGAGAATATCCGTGAGATTCATGAGGTGGTTCGAAAATTGCTTCGGCAGGTTCCAAAGCCATTTGCCACTGAGCATAAGGACGGGCCTCCGCTGAATGCACCCGTTCATCCGCTTCCCGAATTGATGAATCAGATGGAACAACTGATTCAGTTGATCCGGCAGCTGCTGAACGACTTTCAGGTTATTCCAGTTCGTGATCCTGATTCGGTTGGCGATCTTTTGCAAAGATCACTGGAGGAGGCGGTGAAGAAAGGGATCGTTTCTAATCCGGTAAAAGTAAAGGAAGTATTACTCAAGCGTGAAAGGGTAGCCGGTCTCGCGATACCTGGAACCTATATGGCACTCTTTCATGGACGAAGCCCGGAAGTCAATCGGATCTCTTTTAGTATTGTCCACTCCGGCCGGCCGTTTGTACTCAGTGGGATGGACGGAAAACAGCAGCAGACGAATCATTTTTTGATTTTGCTAGCCCCGGAGCCGATGACGCCGCTGCAACAGGAAGTAATCAGCACGGTAAGCTCGGCTTTAATTGAGGATCACGAGAGTACGCTTGTTTTCGGTTCAGGAAACGAGAAAATGATCCATGCAAAACTGGAAGACGTTTTCTATAAATTAATCATACAGAAATTCTCAAAGGAGTGATTATGATGAAAAAAGTTGTTCACTTTGGTGCAGGAAATATAGGAAGAGGCTTCATCGGGGCATTATTCGCGGAATCGGGTTATCATGTTACTTTTGTCGATATTGCGCCGGAAGTTATTCGGCTGCTGAATGAGGAAGGCGGTTATTATGTTCGTACCGCCTCAGAACCGCAGCAAGCATACGCGATCCACAATGTATCCGGGATTAATAATCAGACTGATCCTGATGATGTCGTTGCTGCAATTGGCGAAGCAACATTTCTGACAACGGCGATCGGCCCTAAAGTACTTCCGTTCATCGCACCTCTGATCGCCCGCGCCCTAATGTCGAGAGTTCAAAAGAATCCGCAGAAACTTTACGTGATCGCTTGTGAGAATCAGATTAATGCAACGGATCTATTAAAAGAGGAAGTTTTTAAAGCGTTGGATCCCGACACGATCCAGGCCCTTAATGGAAAAGTTTCTTTTCTAAACTCTGCCGTTGACCGGATTGTACCGGCTCAGCACAATGAACAACCGCTTGACGTTTTGGTCGAAGACTATCATGAGTGGATTGTCGAATCCACAGAGAAAATTCCCGAAGTCACGGGTATGCAGACGGTCCCGGACCTGGCCCCTTATATTGAACGCAAACTGTTCACGGTCAATACCGGTCATGCTGTAACGGCCTATCTCGGATATCTCGCAGGCAAGAAGAAAATTCATGAAACACTTCAGGATCCGTCGATTTATCAGCAAGTTAAAGCGACGATTGAAGAGACGGGGAGCTATTTAATTCAAAAATATCACTTTGATCCGGCTGTTCATGAAGCTTATATCGAAAAAATTCTCCATCGTTTCCAAAATCCGCAGCTGAATGATGATGTGACACGCGTCGGTCGGTCCCCGCTTCGCAAACTGGGTTCTCAGGACCGGCTTGTCAAACCGGCTGTCGAGGCATCCAGACTGGGCCTGCCCTATACCCATCTTGCCCGTGCGATTGCCGCCTGCCTTTGCTTTGATGCTGCCGAAGATAAGGAAGCTCAGGAGCTACAAAATCAGCTGCGGAATCAAGGCGCTGCTTCTGTCTTAGAATCGGTCTGCGGCTTGCCGAAAAACAATCAAATCGCAACGGAAGTTCTGCAAAACTATGAGGAACTGTCAAAAGTAAGACACGCATAAATTTTACAAGGAACAGAAAGACAAACAAATAAGAGAGTGAACGAACCCCTGAAGTTGGAAGAATGAAAGACAATTTCAGGGGTATTTTTTGAGCGTTATTTTTTAAGAGAAGCAAACAACAATTTAATATAATGTGAAATAATTTCCATGGAGGCTTAGTATCAAAAAATTCAAAGTTTTTTCACCATGGTCAAAGTGGCTAGTAATGAAATCGGAATCTGAAAAGACCAAGGAAAGACCCGCAGTTTCCATACTCATCACATAATTGGCTTAAATGTAAATATATTTAGTGGGAATGTATTTACATTTCATTATAAAGCGCTTACAATGGAGACGTAATAAATAAATAGAGGTGATCAAGTTGATGAAGAGGAAGCTGAGCAATGACTTTCTTTGGGGCACTTCAGTATCTTCAATGCAAACGGAAGGTGCTGTGAACGAAGGAGGAAAGGGGCCTTCGGTTTATGATGATCCGGAACTTTGCGTTAGAGGAAAAGTTTCAGACTGGGAGGTCGCTACGGATGATTATCATCGATATGATGAGGATATTGAGATGATGGCCGCCATGCATTTTAATTGTTATCGTTTCTCGATTTCCTGGTCAAGAGTTTTCCCTAACGGGGACGGTGAAGTCAACGAAGAGGGGTTGAAATTTTATGACAGTCTCATACATCGGTTGAAAGAAAAAAATATTGAACCCATGATTTGCCTGTACCATTTTGATATGCCTGCTAACTTGGCCAGAAAATATAATGGATTTGCCTCAAGGCATGTCGTTGACGCATTTGAAAAATACGGGAAAACGATCATCGACCGTTTCAAAGACCAGGTGAAATACTGGATTACATTCAATGAGCAGAATATTTTCGGTTGGGACGTGTCCATTGGCGGGTGTTACTTGAAGCAGAATGAGAAGATTCTGTATCAGGTTAATCATAATTCATTGGTGGCTCATGCGAGGGTAGTTAACTATCTTCATCAGACTGCCCCAAAAGCCGTTGCCGGCGGCATGATTGCTTACAGGCTTTTTTATCCGGCAACGACACTTCCCAAGGATCAACTTATGGCGCAGGAAATGGATGAAAGACTTAACCAGTTTTATTTTGAAATCTTTGCTCACGGGAAGTATCCAAAGTATATGCTTCAATATTTAAAGAATCATCGGTGCCTACCAAAATTTGAAGCGAATGATGAAGACGATTTACTGAAAGCGAAAGTTGATTTCCTGTCTTTTAGTTATTATTCAAGTAGTACAATCAGTTCAAATCAAATTCCACCAAATGTACCATTTTACAAATATGAAGCATATGGAAAGCGGGATAATTCCTTAATTGGTACCACGGAGTGGAACTGGCAGATAGATCCTGTTGGATTTCGACTTATTCTCGTTAAGTTAGCTAACCGCTACCAACTACCTGTTTTTCCGATCGAAAACGGAATTGGTGTGGATGAACAGCCGGACGATACCGGGTATATAAGTGATCCATATCGAATTAATTACCATCGTGAACACATTGAGGCGATGAAGAAAGCTATTTTTGAAGACGGTGTCAAGTGTATGGGATATTTGTCCTGGGGTGGGATCGATATTCTAAGTTCCCAAGGGCAGATGAAGAAAAGATATGGGTTTGTCTATGTCAATCGAGATGACGAGGAGATCAGAGATTTAAAGAGAATCCCAAAAGAAAGTTTCTATTGGATTCAAAAAGTGGTTCAAACTAACGGGGAAGATCTACGGTGATCAGTTATGAGAGGAGGAAATAGTTATGAAATTTGAAAACGGTTTCCTAAACAAACTTACTATATTTTCACAGAAGTTAGGCGCTCAGGTTCATTTACGTTCACTTCGTGATGCTTTTGCGACGATCATGCCGCTCTTTATTCTGGGAGGTCTTGCGGTACTATTTAACAATGTGATTATTTTGCCGACTGGATTCATGTCGAAGTTCATTTCCCCTCATGTATTGACAGAGTGGCAAACCTGGGGAAATCTGATCACGAATGGGACTATGAATCTTTCTTCTATTGTTATTGCTGGTGCCATTGCATACCACTTGTCCGTTAATAAAAGATATAAAAACCCAATTGCTGCAGTCATTAGTGCTATATCCAGTTCGGTAGTAATGCTTCCCCTAGTCGCACAGGTTGGTCTTGCTTCTCACCCAGATCAAATAGTTAAAGTATCAAGTGCTATCTCCTATGGCCAAATCGGAACGCAGGGCATGTTTTCGGGCATTATTATAGGACTGTTGGGTACAGAAATTTTTATTAGACTGTCTAAATCCAAAAAATTACAATTCAATTTAGGAAACGGTGTACCTCCTGCGGTAGCTAACTCATTCAGAACTATGTTGCCAATTATTATCACAATTTGCTTGTTTTCTTTTATTTCCTTTATCCTTCAAGTTTATGTGCATATGGACTTCGTCACTTTAGTTGGGAAACTGATACAGCAGCCGCTTAGGGCTGTCAATACAAGCTTGCCGGGCTACCTATTAATTGTAGCAGTCAGTAATCTACTGTTTTCAGTCGGCATTCATCAGGGTGTTCTATCAGGACCGCTTCTTGATCCAGTATTATTGGCTAATATGAGTGAAAACATGAAAGCATTCTCATCCGGACAGCCGATCCCGTACATCATTAATTACTCCTTCCACAACATTTATTCGATCCAGGGTGGATCAGGGGCCACAATATCTCTACTCATTGCTATTTTTATTTTCAGTAAAAACAAAGCATCAAGAGATGTCGCGAAGTTGTCCATTGCACCCGGGTTATTTAATATTAATGAACCGGTCATCTTTGGATTGCCTATTGTATTTAATCCGCCAATGATTATTCCATTTATTCTTTCACCGGCGATATCAGCTGTACTTGCTTATTTAGCCACTTATATTGGACTTATGAGACCTTGTGTAGTCATGATTGCGTGGACAACGCCTCCACTCCTTAACTCTTTCTTGGCAACAGCAGGTGACTGGAGAGCGCCTGTTATCCAATTAGTTATTATTGCGCTATTAACAATCACTTATCTGCCGTTTATGAAAGTCCATGATCATGTCATGGAATTAAGCTCCAAGACAGAAACAGTAAAAACTGATGGTGGGACAAATCTTAAATCATAAAATTAGAAGGGATGATTCATCATGATTAATATTTTATTAGCATGTGCATCAGGAATGTCAACGAGTATGGTTGTGAAAAACATGGAAAAAGCAGCGGCGAAAAAGGGAATAAAAGCAAAAATTTGGGCAGTGCCTGAAGTCGAGATTGAAAATGAAAAAGATCATGTAGACGTTATTTTACTAGGGCCCCAGGTAAGTTTCCTTGAGAAGGAGGTAAAGGCCATGGTAGACGATAAGATTCCTGTCTCCGTTATTAATATGATTGATTATGGAAGAATGAATGGCGAGGCTGTACTGAATCAGGCACTGAAGCTTATTGGAGGGAAAAAATAATGGAACGCATGGAACAAAACATTTTTTCGATCATAAGCAATGTCGGTATGGCAAAGGGTAAATATGTTGAGGCTTTAAACATTAGTAAGAATGGGGAATATGATCAAGCGAATCAATTGATCAAGGAAGGAGATCAATTCCTAATCAAGGGGCACAAAATTCACAGCTCACTGGTGCAGCAGGAAGCATCAGGTGAAAAGGAGAGCATTTCTCTCTTATTAATCCATGCTGAAGATCAGTTTATGAGTGCAGAAACAGTTAAACTTCTAGTTAAAGAATTGATAGAAGTATATAGAAAACTTAATGATGTAAGTTCAGTTAACCATTGATTTTTATAAAAGTAATAAAGGGAGGAAGCAAATAGGTATAATATATCTATGTATTGAGTTATTGATGAGCCAGGGGGGCAAATTATGATACAACATAAAAAAATTTCCAGAATTATTGAGAAAAGAATTCGTGATCATATCTACCCCCCACTATCAAAAATACCAACACAAAACGAGCTGGCAGAGGAATTCCATACGAGCCGAGTAACAATAAAAAAAGCGATTGATTCATTAATTGCTAAGGGATTGTTGGTGAGTAACCGGGGATCAGGAACATTTGTCAAGTCTAATCCTCTTATCAATGAAATGAATTTTAGCGGAGACAGTTATCTAGGACTAACGGCAACGATGGGTACTGAAAAGGGTAGGATTAGCAGTGAAGTCATAAAGTTCGAGATTGAGTTTCCGAATCTAAGATTGCAGAAGACCTTGCTTTTAGAGAAAAGCCAGCCTGTCTATCATATTATTCGTCTGCGTAAATTGGACAATGAACCTTTTCAATTGGAACACACTTTCATGCCTATTGAAGTGATTCCGGGAATAACCATGGAAGTGCTTGAACATTCTATTTACTCACACATTCAGGATACACTGGGTTTAAAAATTGGCAGCAGTTTTCGTATTGTTAAGGCCGTGAAACCGGATGACTTCGACAAGAATTATTTGTTGTGTCAATCTGATGACCCAGTTCTTGAAGTGGAGCAAGTCGTTTATCTAGATAACGGAATACCTTTTGAGTATTCTAGATCAAGGCACCGCTACGATAAGGGCGGTATTGTGTTTAACAACCAGATTGAAAGATAGGTGTTCAACAAATAAGTTAGGATCCATTTTGTAAACGATTATATTAGGTAGCGAATCAGTTGGGTTTTTAATTGAAAAGCTCTGATATAGGATGATATTAAACAATTTGAAATCCGCGAGCCTCCTTACTCAGCCTTGCTTCGGGTTCAACGTCTTGTTTGCGCCTCCCGTGCAGGAGTCTCGTAAAATATTATATTTCTATATGTAAACCATGCTCAACTACTCAATATGAAAAATGAACGTGGCCAATTGAATAAAAATAATTTTTAGAAGAACGTGAAGAAATTGTTTTCTCAGTTCTTAAAGGGGTGAAAAGTATGCCGAATGATCCATTGTTTCCGAAAACCTTTCTTTTTGGAGGGGCTCTTGCTGCGAACCAGTATGAAGGTGGTTTTGATAAGGGAAATAAAGGACTTTCAATTGTAGATGTTGAGCCGGCGGGGCCGGAACGCAATAAGATGCTCACACATCCGGGTGAATACCTCAAAGTTAGGGATGACTTATATTACCCCTCTCATAGAGCAATAGATTTCTATGATCGCTATAAAGAGGATATCAGACTGTTTGGCGAGATGCATTTCTCGGCTTTAAGAATATCGGTCGCCTGGTCAAGAATATTTCCAGAAGGTGACGAAGAGAACCCGAATGAGGAAGGGTTGAGGTATTATGATCGGATCTTCGATGAACTAATCAAATATAATATTGAACCTATTGTCACAATATCGCACTATGAAACTCCTCTTAATTTGGTTAAAAAGTATGGCGGTTGGAAGAATAGAATATTGATTAAATGTTACTTGAAATTTGCTGAAACGTTGTTCAAACGTT
This sequence comes from Sporolactobacillus sp. THM7-4, assembly GCF_004153165.1. GTDB lineage: Bacteria > Bacillota > Bacilli > Bacillales > Sporolactobacillaceae > Sporolactobacillus. The sequence continues at coordinate 211,752 of NZ_SEMD01000004.1, forward strand.
ATAGGAACAAAGTGAAATACTGGATAAGTTTCAACGAAATAAACTGCATCACGGTGAGTCCGTTTATTGCCGGTGCTCTCGTTCTGGATAAAGAGAAAAATAAGATGCAGGTTATCTATCAGGCTGCCCATCATGAGTTAGTTGCAAGTGCTAAGGCCACGAAGCTACTTCACAGGATTGCTCCTCATGCAAAGATGGGGTGTATGCTCGCATTCTCTCCATTCTATGCCCGCACCTGCAAACCTGCAGATCAGATGGCTGCCCTTCAGCAGAACCATATAACATTCTTCTTCGGAGACATTCATTGCAGAGGATATTACCCGTCGTATATGAAAAGATTTTTTGCTGAAAACGGAATTCATTTAGAGGTTGCAGATGATGATCTTCAGGTACTCAAAGAAAACACGGTGGATTTTATTTCATTCAGTTACTATATGAGTTATACAACAGAGGCTGACAAAAAAAGCGATCAATGGAATGGAGTTTACTTAAAGGTGAAAAACCCTTATATTAAATCTTCGGACTGGGGATGGCCAATTGATCCAATTGGACTGAGATACGCACTAAATCTGCTGTATGACCGTTATCATAAGCCACTATTTATTGTTGAAAATGGTCTTGGGGCAAGAGACGAGATCGAACCAGACGGATCGATCAATGATGATTATCGGATTAAGTATCTAAATGACCATCTGGTACAGGTTGCTGAAGCGATTAAAGACGGTGTAAATGTGATCGGTTATACAGCATGGAGCCCGATTGACGTGGTTAGCGCCGGCACAGGTGAAATGGAGAAACGTTACGGGTTAATCTATGTGGATCGGGACAATCAAGGAAAAGGAACTTTAGAACGCCGGAAGAAGAAAAGTTTTTACTGGTACCGTGAAGTTATTGATACAGGAGGAAGTTCGCTAAAAAAAGATAATAACTTTTAAATTAACGATCTTGATAGCTTCCCCATAGAAGAGGTAAATCGACATGGGGAGGGAACATTGGCTGATCAGTGATATTGTAAATAAGAGAAAAGGAATAATGAGTTAGGGTTCATTATTCCTTTTCTTGGTAGTTCGCCTGACATGGGCGACAGCCAGGCGGCGTGCGTACGCTACAGACTTGGCAGCAGGAATTGTTTAGCAAAATATATCTTACAGAATATAATAACGGGACGTTGATTCAACTCGACAATAAATTGCCGAGTTTTTTCTTGATGACGGCCTGTTTAAAAGGGTATAACAGGCGATGCATTATCGTCACCAAAAGTACAAAGCGAAAAATCACTGTTTTTAAAAGTAAAGAATCAGTCTATCTCTCAATCAGTTTGACGGCCCTTAGGCTAAAGACGATCAATCCATGTTTCCTCATGACTTATCTCGAAAGCCTGCTTGGACGGTACTATTTGAAGAGTCATTTATCCGGAAATGTTCTACCCGTACTCACCGCAAAAGTCTTACTCAGTTGCTGATACCAGAAAACCTGATCGTCCAAGCAGATGGAATTGGAGAGCAATATGCAATAATGACAAGTGATTATTTCAAAATACTGGACGAGCTTCAATCAAGTGATTTGTATCAGATAACTCAGTTAGACATACACATCGATTGGCTTAATTGATTTTTTTCCAAATTAATAAGAAAAGAGGATCCTCTGTAAATCAGTCCGATCAAAAAAACCCGGAAAGGTAACGATAGGCTCGACTGACGATGCGAACTGGGCGGAACCACGGTTTCGCCCGCTGCCTGTAAAGGTTTTTATCGGTAGCAGTGTCCAAATGGCGTCAAACGAAAGGCCAGTAATCATAAACCATCAGTAGCTGGGATGAAATCCCGGCTTTTTTCTTGACGGGCGTCAATTTTTTATCTTTGTCACCATGCTAGATTAGGAGATGAGGTGAGGAGCAGATGATGAAGGTACAAAAACAGCTGGAGCAGAGAATGCTGATGATCGCCTGGATCAGCGGCGGACTGATTGCGTTCGGCTACATAAGCCGCTTTCTATTGAATTTTCAGGCAGGTTATTTTTGGAGTTTGATGATGGCTTCAGTCGTTAGTTTTCTGCCGATCGCGCTGCATGCCTTTCAGGCGCTGAAAGTAAGAACGGTGAGTATTGAGTTGCTCGTATCGATTGCCATCCTTGGGGCTTTTCTAATCAGGGAGTATAACGAATCGGCGATTGTTTCCTTTCTCTTTTTATTTGGCCATTTGCTGGAACGTAAAGCGCTGGAGAAGACAAGACGATCGGTGAAAAAGCTGACGGATATGGCACCTGTGCATGCCTTGCGGATCGACGGGCCTCGTTTACAAAAAGTTGCCGTCGACGAAGTGGAAAAAGGAGATCGGCTGTTAGTCAAGACGGGTGCCCAGGTGCCTGTGGACGGTCGAATCATCAGCGGGTTCGGCTATCTTAATGAAGCCAGCGTGACCGGAGAGTCGCGTGCAGTTCGAAAAAAAGCGGGACAGACAGTTTTTGCCGGTACGCTTCTAGATAACGGCACGTTACACATCGAAGCCGAGCGGGTTGGTGAAGATACGACGTTTGGTAAAATCATCGAATCAGTGGAAGAAGCCCAGGACGAAAAGTCACATGTAGAAAAATTTATTGACCGTTTTGCCCGGGGTTATACGCCGGCGGTGCTGGTTTTGGCACTGGCTGCTGGCCTTTGGACGCAGGATCTGCGCCTCGCTGTGACACTATTGGTGCTCGGTTGTCCGGGCGCATTGGTCATTGGTGCGCCGGTATCAAATGTTGCGGGTATCGGTAATGGTGCCAGACACGGCGTCCTGATTAAAGGCGGCGAGATCATCAACCAATTCAGCCGGGTGGATACGCTGCTTTTAGATAAGACTGGAACGTTGACGCGCGGGGCGACCGAGGTCACCGAAGTCGCAGCTTACACCCGGAATCTAAACAACTTTCTGACCATTGCCCAGGCATTGGAAAAAGAGTCCGACCATCCGCTCGGTAAGGCCATCGTCTCCTATGCTGAGAGAAGAAATCAGGTTTTGCCGCTCGATGTCCGGGAGACGATAGTGGTGAAAGGGAAGGGCATCCGGGCAAAAGTGGCTGGCCGCCTGTATTTCATGGGCAGCGAGACGTTCGTAAAAGAGGCGGGTATCCATTTGCGTGAAGATCAGCAGAAGACGATCGATCGGATGAGACAGTCGGGTGCCTCAACGGTATTGATGGCCGATGCGGAACAACTCGTTGCCGTTTTCGCAATCACTGACCGCTTAAGAGACAACGTACCGGCCGCCCTGGCATCACTCCGGAAAAGCGGTATTCGCCGCGTGATTATGCAGACCGGGGACAACCGGCAAACGGCCGAAGCCATCGCGCGTCAGGCCGGGATCGATGAAATCCGCGCCGAACTGCTGCCTGAAGAGAAAGCAGCTGATGTGGAAAAGTTGAAAAAAGCCGGCCATACCGTAGCCTTTATCGGTGACGGGATCAACGACAGTCCGTCAATCGCTGCGGCGGACATCGGTATTGCAATGGGCAACGGGACGGATGTGGCGGTGGAGACTTCCGATATCGTTCTGATGCGCTCCCGCTTTTCCGAATTGGCGCATGCCCATGCGCTCGCGAGGAAGACTGTTTGGAATATGAAAGAGAACATCGCCATTGCGCTGGGGACCGTCCTGCTGCTTCTCATTGGTCTGCTTAACGGCTGGATCTACATGGCAAGCGGCATGCTGATTCACGAAATCAGCATTCTGCTCGTTATCGTCAATGCGATGCGTTTACCTGGATTCAGGTCAGAAAAAGCCGAGAAACACCTGAAACTTGACGGTTGTCAAGTGAATCAAATGTCGGGTGATTTATAATCAATGTATCAATCATGGGGAGGAAAAAGAAAATGACTCAAATCGTCATGCAACTTAATGAATTAACGTGTCCCTCGTGCATGCAGAAGATTGAATCAGCACTGCGGAAACAGTCAGGAGTACAGGAAGTTCGCGTACTGTTCAACGCCAGCAAGGTGAAAGCCGATATCGACCCCGAGACCATTCAGCCGGCCCATTTGTCAGAGGTGGTGGAAAAGTTAGGCTTTGATGTTCAATCCGTGAAGCTAAAAAAAGGAGTGTGAGCGCTGTGTCCATCGATGAACGCTACCAGGCGGAAAGGGCTCAAAGTGAAAAAGATCATCATATCCCGACAGCTGGAGCGATGATCGATCATATTCTGGCGAACCTGAAAATTCACCGCACCAAGCTTGCACAGGCGGTATTCTATTCGACTGGCGAGAAAAGTGACTTTATCCGCAGCTATTTTAACAAGTTGGCAAAGGAAGAAGAGAAACAATTTGATCAGCTGGCGGAATTAATGTTAGATGAAGATGAAGTTATTCCGACGACAACGGCTGAATTCACCCGCTATTCGATGATTGAAGAAAGCGGAAAATTCAAGTATGAAACTTCTGAAGCTCTCCTTGAAGCCGCCGTGGCCGATTTTAATATCCAGAACATGTTTCTAATTCGCGGCATCAAGCTGGCGGAAAAAGAAGAAAAATTTGCCTTGCAGCAGTTTCTGATCCAGCTGCTTGGCTGGATGAAACACCAGATGCGTCTCATTCGCGTCTATGCGAATCTCAAGCCGGAGGAAGCGGATGAGGAATAGAAAGGGGAAATCACGACGATGCATCACTGTGCCGCTTTAGTTCCTTTATTCAGCCGTCTGGAGAGTGCGGACCAGGCAAAAATCAACAGGCTGATCAACGACCGGTCTTATCGCAAGGGCGAACAGATCATTTGGCCGGGCTGTGAACCGCAATTGGTTATTGTGGCGAGGGGCGCGATGAAAGTCTATCAACTGTCGCCATCGGGAAAAGAGCAGCTGCTGCGACTCATTGAACCGGGCGGCTATGAGGGTGAGGCGGGTCTACTTGGCGCCAGTAACGACAACCTGTTCGCAGAGGCCTTGCAGCAGACGACGGTCTGCGTCCTGCGCCGCCGCGATTTTACGCAGCTTCTTCTGACCTGTCCGGAACTGAGCCTGAAGTTGCTCGAGAGTAATGCTGAAAAAATGGTCTCTGTGGAGCAGCAGGCCCAGTTTCTGATGATGGGGACGGTGGAGTCACGCCTTGCGACCTATTTAGCCTGCTTTGCAAGAACAGAAGAAAAAACGACGTTTCAGCTCCCGATGAAATTAAAAGAGTTGGCCGGCTTTCTGGGAACGACAGCCGAGACGCTGTCGCGCACATTTCGACTACTCGAAGATCAAGGCCTGGTACGCCGTGACAGACGCCAGGTCACGATCTGTGATGCGGCAAAGCTTGAAAAGATGCACTGTACGTAATCACATTGTCTCACAAAAGAACACCTGGCGGCTACCCGCAAAGAGGGAGACCCGTCAGGTGTTCTTGTCCTATATAAAAGAGAAGGTTTAAAAAAGCTTAGAAAACATGGGTGGCAATCTCTCCATCCGCCTGCTTTTTGTTCCTTTTTTCGATCAGGCTCTGAACGTATCAAAATTCAGCAGGATACAGGATCAGATCAGGAACTATCCGGTCAGAGGTTTTGATTCATGTGTCCGGACGCCAGGCGACAACGAAGGGTCCACAGGCTTCCTCACTTCTTAAGCAAATGTTTGATCGAAAAAACGGGGTGATAAAGCAGCATCCACATGCCGGCGTAGCGTATCACCGTTTCATGGCCTGCCATAGTTCAATAATAATACAAGAAAGCGCTTTGCGGAATGATAAAGATCACGTATCCAAAATAGGTCAAGAATACAATGCTTGAAATTGATAATCATTATCAATAGAATATAAAGTGTTCCAAACGATAAACTTTTCCAGATCAATTTTGAACAGACTGCAAATCTTAGAAAAAAAGCCTGGATCTGATGGAATGAGCTCTTCACCATGGTGATTCCCATTCTGATGGCTTGATTGCGTTTGGGAATCATTTTAAAGAAAACGAAAGATTTGTTATTAGAGAGATGGGACATAAAGATGAAGAAAATAGATGCTGGTATTGGGACAAGCAGCAGCAAGGTGATCCTGATCGGGGAACATTCCGTGGTTTACGGTCAGCCGGCGATTGCGATGCCTGTTCCCGCAGCACGTACAGTTACGGAAACGACAAGTTGCCACGGAGCTATTCAGCTGCATTGTGTCTTCTACGATGGTATTTTAAGTGAGGGTCCGGATAAAATTGCCGGGTTGAAGAAAATGATTCCCGCGACATTAAAGGTCCTGCATCAGCCTGATGAAAACTTAGCCTTATCTATTGACAGTACGATTCCTGTTGAACGGGGTATGGGGTCGAGTGCTGCCACGGCCATATCAGTCGTGCGAAGTCTTTTCGATTATTTCAAAACACCTCTGGATCAAAAGACTTTGCTCAGGCTGGTCGCTGTCTCAGAAAAATGCTGTCATGGTAATCCGAGCGGTCTTGATGCAGCGGCAGCCAGCAGCAGCCGTCCGATATACTTCACCAGAGAAAAAGGGTTCGATTGGATTAAGCAAACGCTTCGATCTTGTCTCGTCATTGCGGACACCGGACTCAAAGGTGAGACGAAAAAAGCGGTTGCTGTAATGAAACAGCGCTTGACGCAGGGTTCGAGTGTTCGAAGTCAAATTGAAAAATTAGGTGTTCTCGCTCTACATGCCCGCGACGCACTTGAATCGGCAAAAGAAGAGCAATTCGGGCATATTCTTCTGGACGCCCATCATCTTCTCCGTGGACTTGGTGTCAGCCATCCTTTTCTGGACCATCTGGTTCACACTGCAATGACCGGCGGAGCCATCGGGGCCAAAATGACCGGAGGCGGCTGCGGCGGTTGCATGATTGCGTTGGTCCACGATGAGCAGAGAGCCAAACACCTCGCAGACAAACTGATGCATGCCGGAGCGCTTCAAACATGGATTCAGCCATTTGATGGTTAAAATAAAAGCAGGATTTCAATATTGACCTGTGGCAAGAGAAAGAGGGGGAATACTTTGCAGGCTGCTGCACGCGCCTATACGAATATTGCGTTGATAAAGTATTGGGGGAAAAAAGATGAATGACTCATCCTGCCGATGAACAGCAGTTTATCATTGACGCTTAACGCATTTTACACGGAAACTGGTGTTACACTGCAGAAGAATTTATCGCATGATGAAATAATAATGGATGGAAAAGCTTTAAGCGGTCCCTCTGCTCAGAAAATCATCCGATTTATGAATCAAGTCCGGGATCAATCAGGGAATCATACATACGCGCGGATTGTCACTGACAACCATGTCCCAATCGCCTCAGGCTTTGCGTCTTCAGCGTCAGGGTTTGCGGCCCTTGCATCAGCTGCTGCCCGGGCTTATGGATTGGACTGCTCCGGAACCGCACTTTCACGGCTTGCGCGCCGTGGTTCGGGTTCCGCTTCGCGTTCCATTTACGGCGGTTTTGTGAAGTGGTTAAAAGGAACAAAGGATGAAGACTCTTATGCTGTTCCGATTGATCCGGCAAACTGGGGAATACGCGTTGTGGTTGTTGCTGTTAATCGGCAGAATAAAAAGATATCCAGTCGTTCAGGAATGAAGCGGACCGTCGAGACATCGCCCTTTTACCCGATATGGGTGAAAGAGGCGGAAAAGGATCTAATCAGCATGGAGCAGGCTATTCACAATCACGATCTGGAAATGATCGGGAAAATAGCCGAAGCCAATGCGCTGAAGATGCATGCTACAATGCTGGCTGCTTCCCCCCCTTTTACATACTGGGAGGAAGGTACATTGACTGTGATGCGGCGCGCGGCCCGTCTGCGCGAGCAGGGGGTCCCATGCTACTTTACGATTGACGCCGGCCCCAATGTGAAGCTGATTTGTTCCGTAGAATATGTGGATCAGATTCTTGACGATCTATCCGGCTTTTTCCCTCCGAAAGCATTAATAGTGGCTAAGCCCGGACCGGGTGTTCAGTTTCTGGAGCATCACATACAGTAAAGGAGAAGCGGACGTGCCGTCATTTACACAGAAAGCTCCCGGAAAACTTTATATAGCCGGAGAATATGCGGTGACTGAACCGGGTTACCCGGCGATCATCGCTGCAGTTGATCAATTTGTTTCAGTTACAATCAATCAAACGGTGAAGGTCAGCCGAATTCGATCGTCGGATCAGGAGATAAGCTGGAAGCGCGAGAAAAATCATTTACTTGTTTCTGGCCCGAAGCATCCGTTTCGATTCGTGCTCTCAGCGATCGAACATACAGAAAGCTACATACAAGCCATTGGCAAAAAGCTGACGGATTATCAATTGACAATCAACAGCGGGCTGGCCCATAGAAACGGCAAAAAATATGGACTGGGTTCAAGCGCTGCGGTTACTGTTGCAACCGTCCGGACCCTGCTTGATTATTATCGGGTGAAGGCGGATCAGAATATCGTGTTCAAATTAGCGGCATTGTCTCATTTAACCATTCAAGAAAACGGCTCATGCGGAGATGTTGCGGCCTGTACTTTTGGCGGATGGATCGCTTACACTTCGTTTGATCGAATGTGGTTAAAGCAGTTCCTCCAATCCGAAAAGAATTGGCTCAGGCTTCTTCATCTAAATTGGCCAGGACTCTCAGTGCAGCAGCTTATGCTTCCATCTGCTCTGCAACTGCTTGTCGGCTGGACCGGGACACCGTCCTCGACGCCCCGGCTTGTGAGCCAAGTGGAACAGGAAAGAAAGGGCAGGGAAGACGCCTACCGTGATTTTTTGAAGCGTAGCAAAATGTGTGTGGACAAAATGATTGCAGGTTTTTTGACGCAGCGGCCAAAAGTCATAACCCGCGGGATCCGGGAAAATCGCAGAATCTTATCGCAATTTTCGTCGCTTTTTGGTCTCTCAATTGAAACAGAAAAACTACGCGAACTGTGCAGGATTGCTGAACAATATGGCGGAGCGGCCAAATCGTCGGGAGCTGGCGGCGGGGATTGCGGTATTGTGCTTATTGATCACAAAACAGATTCCAATGCGATCAAAGAGGCTTGGAAACATGCAGGAATTGTACCTCTGGAGCTCCATGTTTGTGATGAGCATTGTAAAGCGAAAGGATGCAGATGAGATGGAATCACGTAAAGATCAGCATGTTCAGCTGTTCGAAAAAACCCGTCAGACAGATCAAACAAACGATTTTGATTCTGTTCAATTTGTCCACGATTCGCTTCCATAGTTGAGTCTGTCTCAAGTTGACTGTTTGACGTCACTTCCTTTTGGCACTTGGCCGGTTCCTTTTTTCATTAACGGAATGACCGGAGGAAGTGAGAAAACGAAAAAGATAAATGAGACGCTGGCTCGGGCCGCTCGTGCAACCGGTATCGCCATTGCATCGGGTTCGCAGAAAGCGGCGATTAAAGATCCGACACTGCGTGATACTTTTCGTATGCTGCGCGAGGTGAATCCAGACGGATTTATTTTTGCAAATATCGGAGCTGAACTGGATGAAGAGGCAGCAAAAGCGGCCATTGATATGTTGGATGCGGATGGCCTTCAAATCCATTTAAATGCCCCTCAGGAAGTTGTGATGCCGGAAGGAGATCGAGATTTTTCGTCCTGGCTGAAAAACATCGAAAGGATCACACATTCCATTGATTTACCGGTTGTTGTTAAGGAAGTGGGGTTCGGAATGAGCCGTGCAACTTTTCGGAAGCTCATGGATGCAGGGGTGCAAATCATCGACGTAGCGGGCAGAGGCGGTGCTAATTTTATCACGATCGAAAATCAACGCCGCGACCGATCCCGCTTTGATTACTTGGAGGATTGGGGACAATCAACGGTGATCTCAATGCTCGAGGCACAGCCATATTTAGATCGTGCAACTTTTTTTGCATCTGGTGGTGTACGTCACCCGCTTGATATTCTTAAAGGTCTTGCGCTCGGGGCACGTGCGATCGGTATTTCCGGAACTTTTCTGCATACTGCGCTCACGAAGGGCAGTGAGGGACTCATTGCGCTCATCGAAGAATGGAAGCAGCAAATGAGTCAGATTATGCTGCTTCTTGGCTGCCGGAATCTGGGTGAATTGCGTCGGACAGATTTGATTTTCAGCGGGGCTCCCGAACAATGGGCCAGGCTTAGAGGTCCGAGGCTGGAAGAGATGGCCACGCGTTCACAAAGGAACAGCTAAAGAAATGTTTTCACCGGGGTTATCCAGGAGAGTCAGGGGTTTTTGAAGAAAGGAGTCTGAATCGATGAGATTACAAAGAAGAGATCAGTCGGATACCATTGAAATCTGGGATGATGTTGTGCGGATCAGGGATTTGATTCTTGCCATCATCATAAACAGTTTGACAACATTGGGCGGCTATTTTGCAGCACCTGATGATCCGCCTATGCCGTTATTATTTGGTTTAATCGGAGCGGTTATCGGCTTCGTCCTCTGTTCGTTCATTATTAAACCAAAACGGACTTTTGAGGAGAATGAAAGCGAGAGATAATAAATGGATTTAGTTCTTATTGCCGAGATGATCGGTGCGGCAATTGCCGCGGCAATGATTTATACGATTATTGGGATTATTCCAGGGACGGATGAAACGGCTGTGCTGGTGCCTGTGACGCTCATTTTGGTACTTGCAGGTGTTCAACCAATTATTATTCTGTGTTTCTTTATTTCAGCCATTATTGCCAACAATTTAATGGATGCCGTCCCAGCAGCGGTTGCCGGTATACCCGGCGGTGTCATGACGAGTCCGATGGTGGAACATGCCCAGCTCTTGAAAAAGCACGGGCTAGCTGGTCAGTCGCTGCGCAAAATGGCTGCGGGTTCGCTGATCGGGGTACTGGTCAGTGTTCCAGTCAGCTTACTCTTAGCCAGCAGATTAATTCCTTTGGCCCATCTAATCCAGACCTATGCCAATCCGCTTTTCTTTATCGGCGCCATTATACTTGCGTTGCTCAGTAAAAACAAAGCATTGGCGCTAGCATCTACTTTGCCTTTTGCGCTTCTGATTGAGGGTATGCGTCATTTATACTGGGGAGTCGGAGCTGTTCCAAGGGGGACTACTGTTTTTATTTCTTTCTTTTTAGGGATAACAATCGGACCGGTGATACTGACGTTATTTGAACTGCTGGATAAGAAAAAAAGGGAGTCCATGATACATGCGGAACCGCGAAAGATTGTCTTAAGGAAAGACCGTTTTGAATGGAAATGGTTGAATCCATTTAAAATCGTTAATAAACGCGAATGGGTCACGAGCGGAGTGGCTTCCCTGATAAGCTGCTTCACATTTATATTGAGTCCGGTCGGGGTGACGATATTTCTGGGCGAACTCTTCGCAAGGCGCAGAAAGAACCCGGTTGAGCGATCATCGCTTGCGATTGTTACGATGAATGCTTTGGCGAATGCAACGTATATCTCGGGGGCCCTCATCCCGCTCATCGCCCTGGGGATTCCCTTATCCCCTGTTGCGATTGGACCCGCGCATGCGTTATTCGATGCGCCGCCGGTTTTTACGGCAACGCGTAATATGCATCATCTTTTAACGACGGGTGATTTTATTTGGGCTACTGTGATTGGTGCAGGCATTGCAATCATCATGACCTATGTGATCACCGTCAAATATGCTCAGTCAATTTGCGCCTTTGTGTTTAAACATATTCCTCATGAGGCGATACTTGGCTTGTTTTGCGGCTTCGTTCTTTTACTTGCTTATATGGATGCAGGCTGGATCAATATCGGCGGTGTGCTTCTGATCGGTTTGGTTGCGGGAATGCTGCATCGCTGGGGCGTAAACTACGGAATTTTATTTATGACGTTATATGCAGCCCCGTGGCTGGTTGGATTATTTGGGTAACAGCAAAGCTAACTACATTTGTCCAGCACTTAAAATGAAAAGACGGCTCACTTTCAAGCTTCCTTTCTTTTGCAGCAAATGATGAATTTTGTCACGGTGTAACGGTCAATCGATTGTCACTTTTACCGGGCGGGTCCGCTGCCCACCATTTCGCTTCATTTGCGCGAACCGTGACGCGACGAGCTGAACGTTTGGTGGCGTGTCTTATGAAGGAAAATCATGAACTTTCGCATCTGCCGCTTCGCTATTTCAATCGGCTTTACCGATGACTTTTTTGCTGCCACATGTGTCGTGAAAGTCGTCTAAATCACAAAGATATTGAATAATGCTGCAGTGCTCCTGTTTTTTCGCGGAAGAAGAAAAAACAAAACCAATGATGAATAAGCTGGTGAAGTCATGAAAAAAATTTCGGAAGTATTGAACGCCGCGAGTATCAATCTTGAACGCCAATTCGTTAAGGAAAAAAATTGTGAACGGTGCGGCAGGAAACGGAACGTCTACAGGGTGCGCCTGTTAGGTGGTCCAAAAAAAGGTCAATGGATGACACTCGAAGAACCGTGCGATTGTACGTTATCCCGACAGGCGGCGGCGTTAATTCAAAAAAAACGTCCTCAGTATTATTGGAGTCAGTCAACAATCAATGATTCACTGGAAGAAGCCACATTGGAAAACTTCTTTCCTGAAAATGACACACAAGACCGTGCTGTTAAAAAGGCGGCAGAGTTTATCAAAAAAGTGGTGCATCATCAACAACCCCGTATGATCTTATATGGTTCACCAGGTGTTGGAAAATCCCATCTCGCTGTTGCGATGAGCAAAGTATTGATGAATCGTTTCAATAAAGCTTGTCTGTTTCTTGAGAAAACCGCATTAAAACAGAAGGTCAGATCTACCTGGTCGAGAGAAAGCAAGCTGACGGAATCGGAAATTATGCGGTTAATTTCCAAAGCAGACTTAGTCATACTCGATGATCTGGGAGCAGAAGGAATGACGTCGTGGACGAGAGAGTTGCTGTTTTCTTTGCTGAATGCACGGTTATCAAAGAGCCTGGTTGTGACTACAAATATGTCAATTTCTGAAATGGACCAGGCCTATGGTGCAAAGATTATGGATCGGCTGCTTGAGAATATGTCAAAGCAAGATCTCTTATTAATGGAAGCTGATTACAGTCATCGCTTAAAGCACTTAATGGAAGATGACCCTAAAGGAAAAGGCATTGATCCCTTATTCTAAAAGAAGGTGTTCTTCCGGCTTGCTCCTGTGGTCATCAGTGCCATTCTGATCAGAGAATTCTTAACTGTAGCCGTTACTTTCCTGTTCACACCAAACGATTTTATTATATAGAAGTAATAACGAAGGTGAGATTAATGAATCCAGACATTAAGGCTGAATGTTCCGTCCTCCCCGAGCAGCCCGGCTGTTATCTTATGAAGGACCGTCAGGGAACAATCATTTACGTTGGCAAGGCAAAAATCTTGAAAAGGCGCGTTTCTTCTTATTTTAACCGTGCGCACGATCGAAAAACTGCGCAGCTTGTCAGGCAAATCGCAGACTTTACCTTTATCATTACGTCATCAAATATCGAAGCACTCATTCTTGAAATGAATCTCATCAAGAAGTACCGCCCGAAATATAATGTTTTACTGAAAGATAGTAAAACATATCCGTTTATCATAAATCACCTTCTTTTTATGCTATGATTTATCTATCATATATTCATTAATTTGAATAATCAATGAAAAAGGTGAACTCAATGAAGAAAATTTATTTAAAAACTTCCAAGGGTACATTTACTTGTTTTTCTACTGAACAAATTAGCAAAAGCAATCCGACCATCGTTTTTTTTCCAGCAATGGGTATCAATAGTGCTTACCTGGACTTTTACAATGTATTCAATTTCTTAGATGAAAAAAAATTCAATCTACTAAGTGTTGATATGCTTGGTTCTGGTTTCAGTGCTGACCCTGTGTATCGACCACGAACGCTGGAAAATTATTCGGAGGAAATTTCCAAATTATTGGCTCAAGTACCGGGTTCTAAACTATTCATTGTTTCACACAGCTTTAGTGCAATTTACTTACTCAATGTAATTTCTCAAAAACCGACAACATTTAAAATATCTGGGTTTATTGGAATTGATCCAACCTCCTCTGAAATTATGATTCACCATCAAAACGATCTTGAAAATAATCTCGCTGAAGCTAAAAAAAATAGAGAATCCAATATAGAGATGGATGCAGACATAAACCCAGGACTACCGGATTCATTGATTAGTCAAGCCCAGGATCTTTATCGAAGAAAATCAGGAAATCCGTTTGAAATCAATGAATTAGAGGAATCCATTAAAACTATTAAAAAAACTGAAAAGATGAAAATTAATTCTAATTTGCCGACACTATCTATCCTGTCTTCTTTAAATTATCCAAACTATGTAAAATGGGGAAACCCTTACTTTAACCAAAACAATTCTTCGTTTCAGGTTGTTCTCAACGGTCATCATTTTTTACAATGGCTTCATCCACAATTGATCGCAAATTTAATCAGTGTTTTCAATTGCAGTTTAATCAATTCAGCCAAAACGCGAACAGAAGAAGAAAATAATGGTGCTCGCTAATGCAGTGAGCTGGATGAACAACGGGTCCGTGATGTGAACTGGCCCAGCCATAGTATGCTCATTGCCATTCGCCGTGGCGACTGGGTAACCATCCCAATTCGGACATAAAGGTCCCATAAACCGCACCCAGGATAGCCCCGAGTGACAAAATCGGCAGAAAGATCCCGCCAGGCAATCCTGAGCCATAAGAAATCATCGAGAAAATATAGCGTAGGACAAATAATCCTGATAAAATCATCAGCCCAGGGGTAACATGCGCCATTCCCAAAATGACTGTATTTCCGCCGCCGAGTGTTTGCTGCCTTAAAATACCAATCGGAATGACCAGAAGCAGGGGAACCAGGCCGTGAAAAGGTCTGGGCAGTCGGTTGAATCCAGTGTACCAACGCGGCATAGCCAGTAAAGTTCTCTGATACATATAGCCCAAAATTCCAAGGATGATTCCTAATACGATTAAGTGCCAGTATAAGTAAAGGGGCAAACTGCGGATGTCATTCATCTGTAATACGGGACGCAATCCAAAAAAATTGGATGAGACGAAGTCAGCGCCGATCGCTCCGGCAAGGGATGCCATCCAGACAAACGGAGAGAAATTATGATAGATTTCTTCAAGGACAAACAGGGTTCCGGCTATTGGAGCGTTAAAAGCCGCAGACAGACCCGCAGCGGAACCGCTGGCAATTAAAACTCGCTGCGACGTCCCCGTATTTTTCAGACCCTGGGCCAAGCCTTGACCGACGGCAGCACCCAGCTGAATCGAAGGGCCTTCCCGTCCAAGAAAAAGACCGGCGCCGATTCCGAGAACACCAGTAACAAATTTGCGCCACAGGATCGACCACCAGTCCATTTGAAGTTCGCCGGCCAGTTGACCTTCGACCTGGGGAATACCGGATCCCATGATATAAGGCTGCGAGCGAACAATGATTCCAATAATGACGGCTAAGAATGAGTTGATTAGAATGACAACTAAGACGATCCACGGATAAGTCGGAAAGATTTGATAGAGTCTTGTCCATAAATGCAACGACCGTTCAATGCCTATGCGAAAAAGACTGACTACGAACCCCGTCAGAATACCGACAGATAATCCCTTTAGAATGAAAGATAAATGTGTTGTATCGAATGCTGGTTTGACAATCTTTCGTTTCAATTGTTAAAATCACCCACTCTTCGTCCATTCCGTAATTGCTTCATAGACGGCGGAGATGTTCCGAAAAAACATCTGCCAAACAAAGACTAAACCTATTTTACTCTTATGGATCCGAAAGACTATTCCGTGAAGATTCTTTATTAAAAGACTTCCAGGTTGGTGAATGTGTAATACCTCAATCCGCTTTCTTTTTTTGTATCGTAGAAAATGTTATGGTGATCGTAGACATATAAATACCCCATACCGTATCTTCACAAAATCTTTATATTTCCAGATTATAACGTATGTAGAGACGAGTACTGTATATAAAAAAACTTAAGGGAGAGTGATTTGAAAATTATGAGTGGATATGGAATGATGGGAGGATTTGGAGGAGTTTTTTCCATTTTATCGTTTATATTTTGGGCTGTTGTCATTTACCTTATCTTTGTGGCCATAAAAAAACTCAATTCGACCAAAGATAAAAAAGCAAAAATTGAGGATGATAACCTTCAAATCATAAAAGAACGCTATGCAAGAGGTGAGATTAACGAGGAACAGTACAAGAAATTAAAAGAAGATTTAGGCCGAAAAGGGGAGAAACAAAGAGAGGCCAGAAAAAAATGGATCATTGGTTTTTGGGTATTGTTGACGCTATTATTAATTTCTGCAGTTTATATTCTATACAATTTTAACCACAGATTTCAATCACAAAACCGTGTTGTTCCACTGCCTATACCTAAACTATTAAAAGACACAAATCCGGATCCTAAGATTGCAAATTTCTCTGTTACGGCCCAACAAGGAACAAAAGACTTTATCGTGGGAAAGAAGTCTGCAACATATGGCTATAATGGGGACTATCTGGGCCCGGTCATCAGAGTACATAGAGGAGAAAAAGTGAATATCACCGTTCATAATGACCTGGGGGAACCTACCACAGTCCATTGGCATGGCCTTGAAATCCCTGGTTCTGAGGACGGGGGGCCGCATAATGAAATTGCACCTGGAGAAAAGTGGCACCCACACTTTACGATCAATCAGCCTGCAGCAACGCTTTGGTATCATCCCCATTTGCTTCAAAAAACCGGCGAGCAGGTTTACCGCGGACTAGCAGGATTGTTTTACGTTGAGGATAAAAAGTCAGATCAGTTGGATATCCCGAAAGAGTACGGGAAAAATGACATTCCACTCATTATACAGGATCGCCGTTTCAATAAGAACGGGCAAATGGATTATAATCCCGGCATGCAGGACCTGATGAACGGCTTTACAGGAGATAAAATACTAGTGAATGGCGCGATTCAACCCCAATTAAAGGTCACGAGAGGTTTAATGAGGCTGAGGGTTCTGAACGGTTCCAACGGGAAGACATATAATCTGCATCTTAGTGATTCCCAATATTTCTATCAGATTGCTTCAGATGGAGGGTTCTTAGAGCACCCGGTAAAGTTGCGGAAACTAAGGTTAGCACCCGGTGAACGTGCTGAAATTCTTGTTAATTTTTCCGAATACAATAAAGGTCATTCTGTCCGGCTGAATAACAACCAACATTCTTTCATGTCCTTTTATGTAGACGGAAAAGCCAAAAAGAAGTACAGCATTCCTGCCCAATTGACGACAATTAAGAAAATATCGGTATCGAGTGCAATTAAAACCCGTCGTTTTGCTTTTCAGGGAATGGGGCCAATGGTTAATATCAATGGTAAACAAATGGATATGAACCGGATTGATGAAAAGATCAAATTAAATACCACTGAAATATGGGAAATTACCAACACCTCTTCAACTATGATGGGAGGAAATGTTGCCCATACATTTCACGCACACGGCGTCCAGTTTCAGGTATTATCCAGAAATGGCGAAAATCCCCCTGAAAATGAGAGGGGATGGAAAGATACAATTCTTATAAATCCCGGAGAAACTGTTAAGGTCATCACAAAGTTTCAATATAAAGGAATTTTCATGTACCACTGCCACATACTGGAGCATGAAGACGCTGGGATGATGGGGCAGTTCCAGGTACAATAGCAAAAGGGGGTATTTCGGTAAGGTCCTGACCGACAAATGACTACGAGTCTATCGTTTTAGTCTCTCATAGCAAAAGCGAATCTGAATAAAACGGCTATCAAAAAAATGGGTCGGACTCTTGAGTCACGATGCGCAGTAAGCTACTTATACAAAATTACCCGAAAAAGAAGAGACTGTCCTGACAAGGCAGCATCTTCTTTATAGTGCGCCCGGCATAGCGTATGCACGTAAATTATGGAACCGCCGTATACGAAGCCGTAAGTACGGTGGTGTGAGAGGTCGGAAACCGAGGTTTCCTCCTACTCGATTGAGAAGTGTTTCAGAATGGTAGTGTCATAACAATAAGTTTTTAAATGTATTAGAAAAACTCGGCGGTCAAAGTCCGATTGACTATCGGATTTCAACCACCGAGCAAGTAGCTTAAAACTATGTCCAACTTTTGGGGTTCACATCAGGGATGAAATCATTTCTCGCTTTTTTCTTTCCGTGCTGAATTACTCATCCACTCCGACATTTTCAGGTTTAACAAGATAATTTTTGGAACCTATTACATATAAAAACGAAATAAACAAAAGCGCACCAGATAAAGTGAAAACAAATTGAACTCCGATTTTATCGGTCAGATATCCAAAAACCAAAGTTGCTATGCCATAAGACAATGAATACATCGCATCTTGAGCAGAATAAACCTTTGCCAATAAATCTGATTTCGTATTTGTTTGAATGAGCGTTTCAAAGGTCACATTTTTTAGCTGGTCGAAAATCCCAACTACAACTGAAAAAATCAATGCAAGTAAAGGCAAAGTATTCCATCCAAAGAGCATTGTCGCAATGCCGGTCATGAACAAGCCCGCTAACGAGACAACGTTTAAATGTTTATTTATATGGTTAGAAAGTCTAACACTGATTAGACCACCAATAATAAGACCGGCAAAAAAACTGAAATTCACAAACCCCCACCACGATTCATTGACATGTAATGCCTGATGAACGAACACTAATACAATCGCTGCCATCCACACTACCGAGGCAAGGGTTCCGATCACATCAGTAATACTGATGATACGTAAAACAGGCTTATGCCAAATAGCATGCCATCCTTCCATCATGACTTCAAATTTCTTAACTGGTGAATTATTGTTTTTGGAAGCATTAAACGAAGCATCGATCTTAATCATGAACATAAAAATGGTTGAAATAACGAACAGAAAAAAAGTAGCCCAAACGATATTTGACCCGCCTATAAGTGCTGCCAACATGCCTCCCAGCGCCCATCCACTTAAATTAATGGATTGATCTAATATTGACAAAAATCCATTAGCTTTTATCAATCTATCCTGATCTATAAGCATTGGAACCATTGCATTTCTGGCAGGGGATGCCCAACCATCAAGGAAACTGATACAAGACACGAAAAAGAACATGATAAGAAAATTTGGTCCAAATACATGGAGCGTTAAAGTAAGCGCCATAAGCAGTAAAAAGAAGGACTTACCTATTTGAGAGCTCACCAAAGAACCTTTTAAACCCCACTTATCCAGAATAAGGGGAGCAAAAATACCGCTGATAAATCTTATGAATGTCGTTAAAAAAGGAATGACGGTCATAAAAATTGCTGATTTGGTAATAGCATATACGACTGTCATTAATCCGACAATATAAAATACATCTCCACAATTGGCCAAAGATTGCCCAATCCAAAGACATCTAAATGAATATTTTTTTGTCATTATCAAATTCCTTTCTGTTTTAGATGCAGCTCAAAAGAATGAGTGAATTAGCCTATTTACTCACCACTGTAGCTATTTAACAGACAAGTTATTATAACAATGACAATTCACATATTTTAATCACTCCACAACAAATATATGATAATAAAAATATTATAATTAAGTGAGTTGTTATTGCATTGCTAACTGGTTAGTTCGCTTGTCTACATTATTCAATTGTTTTGCATTCCCAACGTTCGATCATTGATGACACTTAGTTTCTCGATGATCTGATTCAGAAGTTCGTCATCCATAGTATTCATTTGGTGTCCAACAAGCTTGTTATCTGACAAGATAGAAGCAAAATTACGCCATTTTGTTCATTTTCTAACTTCTTTTCAAGAAGGTCATGATTATGAAAATCACGCCCATGCCAACTGCTAGGACATGAAAATTAATATATTTCGTTGTATTAATCCGTCTCGCTCCCGATGAGCATAGAGACGGATTATTTCTTTTTGTTTCCTCAGCATGATCATCATGCTGATGATCCCTCTTTCGTCATGATAACCTCAACTGATCTTCAAGCATAACCTCTTTTCTCCATAATTGTGCCTGATCGCGCAGCAGCCGGAAAAATTCCTTCAGTGCGGAGGAAAGCCATTTCGATTTATGGTAAATAACCTGTGTGGTAACGGGTGCAATGTCGTCTTTCCACGGCAGAGCAACCAATCGATTCTGCCTGATTTCCGATTTCAGTGTGATATACGGCAAGTAAGAGATGCCCAGACCACACATGACACATTGTTTGATCGCTTCAATATTCCAGAATTCAAGATCGGTATTAACAGGAGTTCCGGACTGATTGAGGTAGCTCTCAAATAATTCACGATAACTGCAACCTGGCTCTGTAGAAAGAATAGTCTCCCCCTGTAAATCCGAAGGTCTGACATGCTGGTGTTGGGTTAAACGGTGTTTCGGGGAGGCAATGAGCATCATGGGCTCTCTGACCAGTGTTTCACTATGAAGATCTGAAAATATGGTCTCCTGTTGCAATAGAAAAGCAATGTCTAATTCTCCTCTTCTTACCCTTTCGATTAATTCCCGGCAGAGGCCAGGCTTCAGCACAATTTTTACCTGAGGATAGAGGCTGCGATATTTTTCAAGCACGGAAGGCAGGCGATAGGCAGCCAGCGACTCCGGGGCCCCGATCACAATTTTTCCGGCCGGAATTTCGCCTTCTTTCGCCTGCGCCACTGCTGAATCGTGCATCTTCAGTATTTCGTGAGCATAAGGGAGAAGACGTTTTCCGGCTTCGGTTAAAGTGATTTTTTTACCTAATCGGTTAAATAGAGGAGATCCGATCTCATCTTCCAGTCCCTGAATTTGGGCTGTTACACTGGATTGAGCATAACCTAAAACATCTGCTGCACGGATGAATCCGTGGACTTCTGCAATCGTTTTAAACGTCTGCAACTGGCGAATCTCCATAGGCTTAATCCCCCGTCCTGCATTTATTATCAAAAATATCGATTGTTTCATTCGGAAAGATTCGTTTTACCGATTGATGAATGGTTGTTATACTCACTATATTGCGGAAACCCATTGATTTCAATAAAAATTGTCTTATTGAAAGAAGGAATTGAAATGAACTCAAATCGAATAGGTCCTCTCCTGTTAAGCGGTTTAATCGTTGGTCCGATCCTCGGATCCGGAATCATTATTCTTCCGCCGATTGTCTACCAGACGACCGGTGATTACGCTCTACTCGCGTGGCTGCTGATGATGATGATCAGTTTTTTGTTTGCTCTTGTATTTGGAAAGCTCTATATCCTTTTCCCTGGCGACTCAGGAGCTGCAGAAGCTGTTGAAGAGACACTGGGTAAACCGTTTCGAAATCTTGGGGCTGCTTTTCTGATCACTGCGGTCTCTCTTGGCCCGATTGCAGTCCTCGGTACGGCGTCCGAATATTTAAGCCTCTGGACGGGTACGGATAATAACCCTTTTTATCTGCTGGGACTGCTATTATTCTGTTATACCATGGTTACAATGAGTATCACCTCTCTGGGCCGGTTTTCTTTGATCCTGTCCAGTTTGATTGTCATCATTCTGGTCAGCGGTTCGGTTCATTCGTTGCTGTTTGCTCACGGACGAATGGATTTCCGGACTCCGTTTCAGCCGTACTCCTTTGGATACAGTCTGCTCCTTTTGTTCTGGTGCCTTGTCGGGTGGGAGATTATTGGCAGTTATTCGGGTGAAGTGAGAAGTCCGAATAAGACGATCCCCAGGGCCATATGGCTAAGCTGTCTGGTCATTACGATGGTTTCGCTGACGGTTGCGGCAGCTCTTCAATGGGTTGAGCCGGAAAGACTGGGCGTGCCCTATAGCGGAAAACTGGAGATCATTCTGATTTCTTTGTTCGGCCGGTATGCCTCAATGATCATCAGTCTGGTCACTATATTGTTATGTTTAAGTACCGTTATCATGGTAATCGGGGCGGTTTCCCGTCTCATTCGTGCGCTGGCTGCTGAAGGCGTTCTTCCTTCGATTTTTTCCTGTCGAAATAGAAAACAGGTTCCTATAGCTGCACTCCTCGCTTTGTTCGTGATACACTTCATCATTTTCTTACTTGTTTCTTTTAAATTGATCCCGCTGATTCAATTGGTCGCGATCGCTGACGCATTCTTTCTTTGCAACGCTTTTCTGGGAATTCTTGCGGCCTTTCGGTTATTAAAGGAGAGATGGGTCAGGTGGACGTCTGCTTTTTTAGGGTTCAGTTTATTGTTTATTCTGATATTTACGTCCCAATGGGTACTTGTCGTGATAGCGGGGATGTCGGTTTATACGGGATGGCGTACTTATCAGTCCAAACAACGAAAATACAGGACCGCGATAAAGATAAACAAACACAAACGGTTTTTATAACAAAGTCACTTCTGCTGTACCTGACGACAACTTTTAGCCGCTTCCGGGTCTAGTATAGTTTTTCACGGATTCCTGATGGAAAAAAGTAAACCGGAATCTGAATCTGTGGGCATAAAGACAGGGGTAGAAGAAGGCATGAATCTCAGGGGAAAGTTATTCTTTCTGAATAATGGGTATAGGGTAATAGACTGTTGTTCAGACAGGAGCGTTTTTCGACTATGGAGCAGGCGTTTTCAATTGGCCTTTTGATTATTGCGGTCATCTTTTCTGAAATCTGCTATGGCTATTTTAATAAAATACCTCTTGCATTTTATCAGATTGCGATGGGGCTGCTTTTGGCCTTATTACCCGCCTATCATCATTATCAGCTGAATCCTGATATTTTTATGTTTGCGATCATTGCCCCTCTTTTGTTCAATGAGGGACAGACGACATCACGGAGCCGGCTGAAACATGGGTTATTGAGCACACTGTCACTTGCGGTCGGCCTTGTCCTGATCTCGGTTCTTGTGACCGGGTTTTCCATCCATGCGATCTATCCGGCCCTCGCTCTGCCGCTTGCATTTATGATCAGCAGTATTGTCACTCCAACGGATGCCACTGCGGTTTCCTCTGTGACCAAAAAATTGCCGGTACCCGAACAGGCTATGTCGCTCCTGAAAAACGAATCTCTGTTTAATGATGCGTCCGGTATCGTGGCTTTTAATGTCAGTCTGTCGGCTTTCCTCTCCGGAAATTTCTCACCGGCTAACGGAGCGGGTGAATTTTTGCTCAACTTCTTTGGCGGTCTCGCATCCGGTCTGATCATGGGTTACCTGATTGTTTTCCTGCGTATGATCGTTTATCAGAAGGTTATGGACAACCCGACACTCAATGTTTCGATTCAATGGGTGACGCCCTTTGCGGTTTATTTTGTTGCGGAAACTTTTCATGTCTCAGGCATTCTTGCCGTCGTTGCTGCCGGCATCGTTCATGGCATGGAACGGGATCAGCTGCGGCTGATCTCAACCCGAATTCAGGTGGTTGAAACCAGTCTCTGGACGATTCTGACCAATCTTCTCAATGGATTTGTTTTCGTTTTAATGGGTGTCACTTTGCCGACAGTCATCGGTGATCTACAGATCCGTCACCTGGAGACGGTCAGCCGGATGATTCTATTTGCCCTGATTATTTATGTATTGATGACTTTGATCCGCTTTATCTGGGCACGATTTTTCGTCCAACTGCCGTTACTCAATCTCAGTAAAAGCAAAACTGCCGCATTGATCGCGGTCTGTGGGGTCCACGGAACCATCACGCTGTCGATTGCTTTTTCCATTCCCTTGACGACTCACGCCGGCACGGCTTTTCCAATGCGCAATGATTTGATTTTTATCGCGACCGTGGTCATTTTGCTTAGTCTGATCGTGCCGCTTGCAACGATTGGAATGCTTCTGCCGGAAACCAATGATAAATCGGACATTGACCTTGTTTCGCTGAGAAACAGAATGCTCGATTACAGCATAAACCATTTGCGCGAATCCGCCGAACCTTCGACAGAGAGACAGCTGGTCGTTGAGACCCTTTATCAGTTAAAAGCAATCCGTGTCGACATTGATCAGGAAAAAGTGGAGCAATTGTTTCAAGACGCACGGCGAGTCGAAGAAGAAGCGATTAAGCAGGCTGAAAAGGACGGCCTCGTGACAAAAAAAGAACAAATACTTTATGAACACTTTCTCATGCTCGGCAGAGGCCGCCCACGTCAGAATTTACTTTATTCGATGTGGCTTCACTTTAAGATGCGGTTTCTTTTTTTCATTCAGAGAGTGAGAATCAAAAGGATTCATCAACATACAAGCCAGTTTGAGAATAAAAAGAAAGCGAGGCACGTCATTGAGAGGAGAAAAAGAATCATGCACCGCCTGGAACAGATCGGGTATCAAGCGGTATCCGACTTTTTACGTGAACAGGATACAGCCCAAAAAGACGATGAAGTCAACATCGTCCTCCGTCATTACGATGAACGCCACAGACGAATCAATGCGAGCGAGAAAAAAAAGGAGCTGCAAAGTAATTTATTCATTCAGGCCTTTCAGACACAATATGAATATATACAAAAGAAGCTGGCTGATAAAAAGATTTCGCCGCGGGATGCAAAGAAACTTGGAGAACAGATTTCTTATGACGAGATGGTTTATATGCAAAACGACGATTTCTGATTATATCTAAGGATACCCTGGCGAACCGTTCTCTGTAATGACCGGAATGCCTTTTGATCTCTCACAAAATACCTGATAGACTTGTTGAAAGGTGTTGACGAACATTTCGCAGGATGGTATTATATCTCTCGCCGCAATTTTGACGAAAAAATACGGTGATGAAATAACAGCTTGACATGATTGATTCATTGAGTTATAATAAAGCTTGTCGCTGCGAAAAACAGCGAAGAAGAAATTTAAAAAGTTGTTGACATTGAAACAGCAACTTGATATAATATGAGAGTTGCTGTTAAGATGAACATGAAGAAATGTTCCTTGAAAACTGAACAAAAGCCAAGCGTGATTGAAAAGGGTAAACCCTTGAAATCAATTCAATGCTATGGATCATAACGAACAAAAATTTTACCGGATAGCGATATCCGATCAAAGTAATATACTTTTTGGAGAGTTTGATCCTGGCTCAGGACGAACGCTGGCGGCGTGCCTAATACATGCAAGTCGAGCGCAGGAAGCGGGCGGATCCCTTCGGGGTGACGCCCGCCGAA
>NZ_SEMD01000036.1 GCF_004153165.1 Sporolactobacillus sp. THM7-4
TGATGTGAACCCCAAAAGTTAGACATAGTTTTAAGCTACTTGCTCGGTGTTTGAAATCCGATATTCAATCGGACTTTGACCGCCGAGTTTTTCTTTGATCCTAGACTCATTATAGTACTTAATCCACACACGCATGGCATTTTCTAGCTCTTCGTGTGTCTGATAGTGGTGTGACGCTACTGTTTCAGCTTTCATGAGGTGGAAAAAGCTCTCCATCTGGGCATTGTCCAGACAAGTCGCCTTTCGAGACATACTCTGACAAACATGATGCGCTTTAAGTTCCTTACGCCAAAGGTAATTTTGGTACTGGAAGCCCTGATCCGTATGAACGTACGTGCGATAGTGATGTTCCGGTAGGCGTTCTAGAGCCTCATGAAGCGGTTTTAACGCAAAGGCTACTGTTGGATGATCACTAATATTAGAAGCTAAAATCTCATCAGAATAAAGATCCATAACGGGTTCGAGATAAAGACGTTCGTTGGTTGTTTGATGCCCCCAACGAAATTCGGAAACGTCAGAGACAAGCTTTTGGTATGGCCGATCTGTCATGAACCTACGGTTCAAGCGATTCTTAGCGACTTTGCCAACAGTACCTTTATAGGAATTGTACTTACGGATCCGTTTGGTATAGGCCGTTGACTGAAGTCCTTCCGTTCTCATGATGCGTTGGACCTTTTTGTGATTCACTTTTAAATGACAGCGCCGCAGAGTCAAGACCACACGACGATACCCATAAGCTGGATGCTTCTGTTTTACAGCTTTAACTTCAGAGATCACAGGGTCATCAGTATGCTTTTGCTGGCGCTGTTTCTGATAGTAATAGACGCTTTTAGGCAGTTTCACGACCCGCAGAATATCATTCAGAGAGTGATTGCGCCTTAGTTCAGTAACTACTTGCGTTTGCTCCGCCCGTGTTGCTCTCTCTGGCGAACTAAGGTGTCCCATTTTTTTAAGTACTCAATCTCAATCCGAAGCAGCTCATTTTCCTTTTCAAGATCCTTAAGCCGCTCCTGTTCAGACTGATCAACATTTTTCAACTTGTCGTTCTTTTTGGCTTCGTGCTTTGTATTTTCATGTTTCCCCATAGGTGGACGACCTCGCTTGGTTTTTAATCCATCCACACCCATTGATTCAAACCGCCGATCCCATTGATAAATCGTTGACGGCGAAGAGATTTTGAAATGAAGGGCTGCACGTTCGAGTGATGAATGGTTCTCCTTCATCCACTTTAATACGTTCAGCTTAAAATTGCAGGTATATGCCGGCCGTTGTTTCAAATTTTTAATGCCTGCAATGCCGTGTTCCTGATAGCGATGCACCCATTTCAAAATCATTTGATGAAATGGAATCTGATACTTGTGGCACAACGAAGCGCTCCCCATCCCCTTGAGATATTCACTAACAACCTTTATCTTAAAATCAGTTGAGTATTTGGTCATAGTAAAACCCCCTAAAGTTGAATTTTGTCGTCCAACTTTAGGGGGTCAGTTCA
>NZ_SEMD01000005.1:0-102793 GCF_004153165.1 Sporolactobacillus sp. THM7-4
TGAAGGTTCGCCTTCAACAGTCTGGTGGTCATAGCGAAGAGGTCACACCCGTTCCCATCCCGAACACGGTCGTTAAGCTCTTCTGTGCCGATGGTAATAGGGGGCTGTCCCCCTGTGAGAGTAGGTCACTGCCAGGCAAATGATATATGAAGCAGGAAGCCATCTGAAAGGATGGCGGCCTGTTTGTTTAATATATTGATTCTAAAGCTTATCTTATTAGGGCAATTTATGTTTTACTATTCCACAGTAGCTCAGTGGTAGAGCAATCGGCTGTTAACCGATCGGTCGTAGGTTCGAACCCTACCTGTGGAGCCATATTTATTGCTTCCATAGCTCAGCAGGTAGAGCACTTCCATGGTAAGGAAGGGGTCGCTGGTTCAAGTCCAGTTGGAAGCTCTTCTAAAAAACGCGATAACAGCGGGGTTTTTCGGATGTCCGAAGCCCCGCTGTTTTTGTGTTAAAGAGGGCTTGGCTGCAGATTTGGCTGCAGATTTGAAAAAAAAATAGGCAATTTGAGCAAAAGGAGGTCATCGCGAGTGTCCCTAACGGCAGTTTTTAATGTCTTTTCATTCTCTTTGAACATGGAACATATCTGCGGTATCCCTCCCTGTCATCGGCAGCACGTGGCTGTAAACATTGAGCGTGGTTTTAATATCCCGGTGTCCCAGACGTTCCTGTATAACCTTAGGCGACACGCCGCGATTGAGTATCCAGGTTGCACTGGTATGCCGCAGAGCATGAAATGAAAGTGCTCTGATGCTGTACTTCATTCTGAACCTGCGCCAGCGTTTAGAGATGGAATCAGGGCGGAATGGCTGTCCAGTTTCATCCGTGATTACAAAAAAGTGCTTTTCCCCTTGATAAAGTTCGGCCATACCTGCCATTTCCTTTTTCTTCTCTTTGCTCAGAGCCTTAAGCAGTTCTCCCAGCTCGTCGCTCATGGATACCATGCCTCCACCGGTCAGTTTTTATTCCCTTCAGAGTTCGCCGGTCATTGCTTCGCTGGTTAAGCGTCATTGATTGTTTGATCGTGACTGTCTTTTTATTAAAGTCTATCAGGGTTCACTCAAGAGCTACGATTTCACCGTGCTGCATGCCGAGAGGGCAAGGCGGACAGCCGCGTGCCAGTATAGGTCTTAAAAAAATATCTTGGAAGAAATTGAACAATGATACAAAAACTGGAAGCGTAACGGCTCAAAAGCGGCGCTATATTTGATTGGGTGGAAGGTTGAGCACAAGCTTGTACCAGAGGATAAACTAGAATAATGACCAAGTACAAAGCACTTGTTAAAGTTAGAAATAAAGTTTTTGCTGAAAAAGATAGTCCCGTTTACCGAGTAATGGTCTTTGGTTATTATGCATTGCTTGCTTTGCTGATCAAAGAAACGAACGAGCAAGTTAGAAATGAATATGATTTGATGCTGGAAGGATACGAGCTGGCATTTCATGAACTGGGCTGTGATTTTGAGCGAAAAGAGAAGATAGAGAATGAGTAATGAGTCTCGAATATTTGAAGAGCAAAGGTAAAAGGCTTTATAATTTTATTAAGGGGTTGATGTGATGGACTTCAAAACGGAATATATGAAAACTGAAGGTCTTGGAAAACTCCTGAAGATGTTGAAACTGGCAGAGAAAAAAGGAATTGCAGACAAAGAAATGTATCAACATTTTAACAAGGTCTATGCGAATACCCATACGCAAACGCCGGAAGATCACAAAGATCCAAGAGCAGCATTCAAGCGGCAATCAGATCGTTTCACTTGGAAAAAGGCGATGTCATAGAATTGAATTAAAACAAAGAATTTTAGAGCCTCCCTTCAGAGGTGCTTTTTTCATATTTAAAAATGAGAGGCAATAGATTTGGGGAATGATGTGCTATAATCAACAAAGGTGATAGATGAAGCATATGAGCGGACAGCGACACCCTTATAGAATGGGGGTGGCGCCAATGACAGTATTTCAAGCCGTAACACTGATGATTTCTTTCGGTGTGCTGGTACTCATGCTGTCAGATAGAAAAAAGAAATGATCCGCTTCATATGCCATTCGCAGTGGCTTTGATTGAAGCAGACCATTTCCCGAAAATGTAAGTTTTTAATTGAAGCGCTGTTCCGCTCTGTGCGGATATTGCCATTCCGTCAGTGTTACAGCACTGGCGGTTTTATTTTACGTTCCCTGTGCTCTTATTATACCCGGATACAGAGAAAAGATGCAATGGTCAGGATAGTTTCGCTCAGATTTGAGCGCATTAACCAGTACAAAGTTGTACTGGTTCACTCTGCAAAATTGCAGAGCTTGAAGATTCACAGGGCGGGGCTTTAAAGTGGCTGCAGATTTGGCTGCAGAAATCAGCCATAATTGAACGACAGAAGACATTGTAGCCAACAGGATATATGAAAAATGCCTTTATATCAGGCTTTATAAACTGGAACAAACTGTAAAATATTATGTCACTAGTTATGGTAAGGAAAGGGTGCTCGTTCAAGTCCAGTTGAAAGCTCTTTTACAAAACGTTGATGCATCATAGGTTTGAGCATTTGCTCTCATTGATGCTTCTATTATTTTTGCATTTTTTTCTCCTTTTTGAGGACTTTTTGAATAAGTTTCATGTTAATTCCCTTAGTGAACAAGCAGGTTACCGACGAGTACCGCATTTCGTGAAGTTGATAAGATGACCCTGAAAAGTCAATATGTAATCCTCTATGAATCCCATTCTCATGATCCAGTTTTTTCTTTCGAACTATAATAAAATTTTAGTTCTAAAGTCCGATAATAGAGTGAAAGAAAAATATTGAACTCGGGGGAAACATGGAATGAAAAAGAGATTATCGGTATTGGGATTTATTTTTGTGTTGATTTTTGCGTTTAGTGTGCCAGTTGCTACGCAAGCTGCATCTTTACACACGAGTTATGACGCGCACACGATAAAAAAAGCTGCCTACTATTACAGTAGAAGTGAGAAAAGTACGGTGCGAGGATATATTCCGAGCCACAAAACAGTGCGTGTCAATACCTATTATAAAGGCTGGTATAAAATCATCTGGGGTAATCGGTATGTGTGGGTAAATCAAAAGTATGTGGCAAAGGGCAAGTATAGGCCACTCAGATTTCAGTACTATGCACATACCATTAAAACGGCACCGTATCATAGTGGACCAGGCAGCAAAAGTAAAGTCACCGGCCATATCAGTAAGAATAAGAACATAAGTGTTTATAAATACTCCAATGGCTGGTACACAATTAAGTGGGAGAACAAATATGTTTACGTAAACAAGAAATATGTAGAAAAGGGAAAATATATTGCTCCATCACTTAAGCCGGTGAGTTACATTGCCAGGCAAGTTGAATCAAGCAAAATGTATCGGACATTGGCAAAACATTCCTATGAATATGATTATGAATACGATAATGATTATGGGCGGGGCGTTGGAGTTTCATTAGATTTTAAACAGAAAATTGATTACATCTTCATTGAACCGGATAACTATTTCCCGTATTTAAAGAATAAGCACAATAAGACGCAAACAGAAAAAGCATTAAAAGTAGCAACAGATGCCTTCTTTGGTAGCAATACAGCAGAGTCAAAGAAAATGTACAATTTTGTACTGGCAAATTCATCAAAAGATAAAACCGCAACAACGCATATTGCGGGGCATAAAGTCAGTGGTGCCAATGAAGTATTTGCGGTTTATCGCTAAAAAGGGAAGGTAAGGATCGAGAAAGGAAGTTCTGAAGACAGATACACTCTGGATCGCAGTCTCCAGTTACTATCCGACAGCTACTTTTTTGTTCGGCAGGAAAAAAATAATCCGTCTCATATCCTCTGACGGGAGCTGAGACGGATCACTCTGTAAGATATTCGTTTAGCACCGCATCCGCTCTTAGCGCGGATATTGCCATCCGTCAGTGTAGTAGCACTGGCGGTTTTTTATGTTCCCTGTTTTTTTTATATCCGGATTCGGAGAAAAGATGAAATGGGCAGGACTTCAGCGTACAAAATTGAGTAGTCCTCATCTTCCGGCCGAATTACGTACCATAACGAACATTGCCGGCTGAATATTCGTGCCATGAACTTCGGTCTGTCCGGCGACTGCGACGGCAGTCAGTAAGGAAAGAAACAGTCATTTTTCGAATGGGCATCTTAATGGCCTGCCCATTATCGAACCGGGCAGGCACCGGTGGTACAGTCTTCCTGACCAACCAGCTCCTGGTCTTTCTTGTCAGTATGCATTTCGATAAAGGCCTGTTCGACGTTACCATGGATGGACGATTTGATTTCATGGTATTTTTCCTGGGTGATCGGCTCTTTAGGTGCCTGGGCGTAGCCGGATCCGCTGTAGGGTAGCAGAGAAGTCGACTTAATAACGTTACGGTACTGACGGAGCAGCGGGTCAATACGCGTTGCCTCGTTTTTCTGGAATGTAATCGTGCAGCTGACGGCGTTGTCGGCCCAGTATGTCTGCAGGAATGCCTGAGTAGCAAACTGTTCTTCAATCGAGACCTCACCCGAAGAAACGAATCGATCACTGTCCGCATTAACTGCCTTAACAGGAAACTCAGCGCACATCGTGTTGTCTGAATAGACGTCCTTTTCAATATGATAACCGCAACGGCGAAGGGCGCCCAGAAGCGGATCGGTATCCTGAAAACGGATTCGCTGAATGAGATAGGCACCATAGTGAAAATGCATCCCTTCCGATACGCCGGCAAGTTTGCTGACAGTGCCCGAGGGCTTGACCGTCGTATGTTTGATAGACGGGCGGCAACCGATCTGTTCGGAGTAGGTCCGGTCTGCCTCAAGGACAGTTTTGTAAAATCCGTCCACGGCCCGGATTACCTCCGGGTTGTAGTCAGGCTCGGAGATTTTTTCCCCAGTCTCCTGATCGCAGGCGTCATGAAATCCGGTGACGATGCGCTGGCCAAATGTGTTCAGGACCCAGTCCTGGATACCGGACAGGGAAATGCCGATCCGGCGGTTACGGGAAATGACTTTACGGGAGACTTCCCAGTCATAAGGTGAGAAAGTCACACGTTTGGCAGAGCGTACAGCCAGCGTCAGGACCTCGTTCATGTCCCATCCCTGCTCCCGGGCGATTAAAGGAAAGACTTCAAACAGATTGCATGGCTCGCCGTTTTCCAGTCCAATCTCGCCGCACGGGTTGAAACCGCAAACGCCCGCGTCGATGTCTTTCTGATAGCCGTCGATGATGCGACCGAAATTGCGTGCCAGATCCAATCGGATGATGCCCGGTTCACCGTTTTGGGCGATGGAGGCTGCAATTTCGTCGAAGTCGGTATCATGCCGCGTGACGATTACGGAATTGTTGGAAGCCCAGCGGTGGTGGTAGAGCTGCTCTTTGTCCTGTTTCATAACGATAAAATCGGAATCGGAGGCATCACCGATGGCAATCTGCGCGCTGCGACGGACGCCTCCGGAGACAACACACTTGGCGATCAGGTTACACAGATCGGTACAGTCAACGGATGTAAGTTTTCGCCCTGCTGCCTGGTTCAGCAATCTGCTTACATCAAACAGCGAAGTCACATAACTGGACGGCCCGCTGGCGCTTCCACCGAAGCCGTGTATTTTTTCACCTTTTCCGCGGATGTTGGTGATATCGATCACCGCCTCCTCGATGTGGCGGCCGGTATAGCTGAAATGGGCATCGATCAGAAGCGCCATGCCTTTAACCCAGCCTTCGCGGGAATCTTCAAGCGTAGAAAATAGCACATGAGATGGATGATTGGCGTCGAGCCACTGGTCACGGTCAATGGCACCGAGCCGGAGGCACTCCTGATAGGATGCGCTCTCCTTGCCGATTAGAACGACGAGTTTCACCTGCCGTTCAACAGCCGGGATCTGACTTATATTCTCTTTTGCGACCGACAGACCGACACCTCCGCCCTTCATCAGTTCGTCAAATACGAAGGCAAACGGCATTGATACAGCGGTCTGTTCCGGACTCAGATAGTACGGCACGATCTTGCTCCGGCCGTATTTCTGCGGCCTGATATTGATAAACCAGCAGTTGTTCAGCGCGTCGCCGTGCTTTTTCTGATAGGGCGTGCCGGAAATCCAGAGGTTCCGTCCTGACGGCGTTGCGGAAAGACTGTAGACTAATCGAAACAGTTGCTCAGCTTCACGGGTCAGCTCAGCTTGCAGGGATTTCGGCACATTCGGTTGACGAAGCCGCGGATCAAGGTTGATATTCCCTTCGACGACCCGTTTGACGGTTTCATCCCAGTTCTCTGTTCTGTTTTTTTCTGGAAGCCAGCGTGCATAAGTCCGTTTGTAGGTCACCCAGCCGAGCGGGCCCCAATGCGGCGTAATTTCTTGTTTTGTCTGGTCAACAAAAGTCTGACTTAATGTAATCATCATATATGTGCTCCTCCTACTCTAAACACTATATATTGTATATTAAGTCGATTATTATATCAATATATAGATTAATCCTTAATAAAATCGTCTTATTTTGCAATTTAAGGGAGGAAACCTGTGTCTTGCCTCATCGGCATCAATTTTTTTCCAGCGCGATTCGTCCAAAATAAAAAGTTAAGGCAGGGATTGGCGAACAGGTGGATGGATGTCCCGGAAACTAAAGGAAGCGGAACAACAAACCATGCAGATTGTGATGAAAAAGACGGAGCAGGCTCGCCGGGTTCCTGGCTGCTGCGTCACAGCAGGGCGACAGAACCGCCTGACGCAAAACGAGCAAGCTTTCGATTAACATGAGAACAGCGGGGTTACCAGATGTCTGGTACTCCGCCGTTTTTATAATATACCCGTAACAGGGACTGTTATTTTTTAAACAAACGTTTGTTTCATACGATTACCTGGGCGCTATCCGTTATTTACAGAGTTAAGTAAACAGGCGATAAAGCCAGCCACGATAGTTATACGGGAAAAAATCAAAATATCTGTTGTCATTATTTCGCATCACTATATCTCTGTTATCATTCCGCCTGAGTTGCTGAACATCCGGATCTCATTGATCTGAATCTTTAACGGCATGCCGTATCTCTTTTTGAGTTAACCGGAAAAACGCCGGATCATAAAGGACTAATGGTACGGATTCCTCAACCACTTCACTAAATCTCAACCCATACCAGACAGCCGGAGTCGTCGTGATGTTTTGCAGGAAAATCCTTCCTCCGATCAGGAATCGATCCAGACGATTCATTTCCGGATCTGTCGCTAAATCCATCAATTGTTGCGTTGTAACGACAAATCTGAAATCACCAACTCGTCTGTTTTTGATGGTTGTATATTTAGGATATTGCGGATCGATTATGTTTTGATCGAGAAGATCATTGATAATCTGCCGAATATAGACATTAACATACTGCGAGTTTTTGAACCCGAGATAGAGCTGGACATTGATAATATTACGCGTTCCCAGCATGTCGACAGTATATAAACTCTTATAGGGTGCATCCGTTTGGTTGACCGTAATGAACCAGTAGACCTTTGCCCGTTTAGGACGCTTGTCTAAAATAGAATAGAGGACCGTTCGTTTGATACGATAATGAGGACCAACTTTGGTCATGTAAACTAAATTCGTTGCAAAAAGCGGCTCAGCCTCATCCTTGCTCAGCTTGATTAACTGTTTTCGATAATCCAGTAATGAAACGTATTCGCTGGTCTGCTCATATTTTTCACGTTGCTTGTTGCCGTAATACCAGACCACCATGACCGATAAGATGAGAAGGGTAATGAGTACAGTCAGATACCCGCCATGAACAAACTTGACTAAACTTGCTACAAAGAAAAGGATCTCAATCAGACCGAAAAACAACACCATGCAATATGCCAGCAGTTGATTTGCCTTCATTTTAATAAATTCAAACAGTAATAAAGATGTCATCAACATCGTGATCGTAATCGCTAACCCATAAGCAGCTTCCATATGCTGTGAGGTCTGAAACAGCCAGACAATGCTCAATGTAATGATGCACAAGACCCAATTTACGGTCGCAATATAGATTTGACTCCGGATCGTACTTGGATGTTTAATCAGCATTCTCGGTAGAAATTTTAAACCGATCGCTTCATTTGCCAGCGTATAACTGCCTGTAATCAGAGCCTGAGAAGCGATAATTGTTGCCAGAGTAGCAATCATTATGGCAAACATTCTTATTTGCATCGGCATCATTTCATAAAAAGGATTGATGTTCTGCCAATTTTGATAAGCAGGGTCCTGATAATGACGGATAATCCAGGCCCCCTGACCAAAGTAGCTGAGCATCAGCATCAGGTACACAAAGGGCCAGCTGCCGTAAATATTTTTCTTGCCGACATGCCCCATGTCTGAGTAGAGCGCTTCCGCACCTGTAGTGGCGAGGAAGACACTCCCAAGAATAAATATACCGACTTTATTTACAGGGCTGAATAAAACGTGGATCGCATAATACGGAGATAATGCTTTCAAGATATCTAAATAAGACCATAAATTCATCAGACCAACAAGACCAATAAAAGTAAACCAAATGAGCATAATCGGTCCGAATGAACGTCCGATAACAGCCGTTCCAAAGTGCTGTATCAAAAAAATGCCTAATAAGATAATAGAAACCACCAGAACGACGATCAGTTGATTATTACTGAATTTCAGTGGCCCTATTTGTTGCCCCTTTAATCCCTCAACTGCTGAAGTTACAGACACAGCCGGAGTCAAAGTTCCATCGGCTAATAGTGCAGCTCCGCCGATAAGGGCTGCAGGGACTAACCAGCGTCCCCGATTGCGAATCAGAGCATATAAAGCAAAAATACCACCTTCGTGGTTGTTATCAGCCTGCATAGCAATGCCAACATATTTGATCGTGGTAATAATCATTAAAGTCCAGAATATTAAAGAGACCGAGCCGATAATATACTCGGGTACAGCATTCTGCATTTTTCCAGCGTCGGTGATAATGGCATTCATAACATATAGCGGCGATGTTCCAATATCACCATAAACTATACCTAATGTAACCAGCATGCCTGTGAAAGAGCAGCGATCAATCATTTTGTTCTCCATAGAATTAAGCTCCTTAACCATCTCAAAAGAAAAATGTATTTAATCTACTGATGAAGTCAAATACAATGAAATAGCATGATTTACCGTAGTTGAACCCCTATGTACTCAAATATCTACCCTCATTGGAATTAAATAACACACAGACAGCTCAGCTCCTCAAACATTTCCTTGAGAAATTACCGTTATTATTAGACGCTTACGATTATAACATACTTATTGCGGGAGATAATGAGACATGAGTTATCTGCATTTATGGGATTTTATCAGCAATGCCCGTTATTGATTATTTTGTCTCTTGTGACCTGTCATAATCACTAATATACCATACCGGCTGATTCAGGAATACGAAATGTTTTGAAATTAACGTTGAACAGATTTAATGATGGCTGATGGCAGGATAAAGTTTTAATTCTTACAGGAGCACCATGGAGCAGTCAATTCTCCGGAAGATCAAGGTTTTAAATAAACCCTCAGCTTTTTATCAGCTGAGGGCCTATTTATCGATCCGAAACAATCAGCGGTAAGTGAACGGTCTGATGGTTAGCTCTGGGGATTAAAGGCTCCGCCGGTCATCTGCTGAGCTGCATTTCCCATTTGCTGCATCGGCTGTTTCACCCACTGCGGCATATTGTTTTGACCGTTTCGCATCCAGAGAATCCCTGCAACGGCTCCGCAAACAGCTAATAAAGTCCACGGTATATTTCTCACTTTTATTTTCACCTCCAATTCATCATTATCTTTGGTTACTCAATAAAAAGAATGTCATGTAAAAACAGGAAATGAAGGACTAATCAAGGGAAATAAGCGAAGCAAACGGCTAAAGGCCGGGTTGTTTTACACTATTTTCCACTGAATTTGTTGTCCATTTTTATAATTAAGACCCCCGCACCGAAAGCAAAGAGGATTGGGTGTTTTGGTGAGTCATAAGGTACCCGAATGAGCCATATTGGATCACGACTGAGCGATTGCAACGTAACCCTTTTACAAGGAATCCTCGTCCTGCTTTCGGCTTAAAAAAATGATTTTTCTTACAATGAACAAATTAAGCAATAAAAGAACATATATGAAGGGGTAGGCAATGGCTGAATACCAGAGATGCCAGCCGGTATAATAGAAAATTCCAACCTTTACCGCCAGCCACTCATACGCGACAGAAAATGCAGAAAAAGATAAAATATAGATCAACTTTCGGTAAACATCTGAATGAAAAGGATAAAAGTTTAAAAAAACCATGTTTATCGGTGGATACACAAAGAAAAAAATAAGATAGCTCTCCCACTCAAACCCGGGATGAAAATATCCATACAAGTGGTAATTGGTTTCCAGGATATCATCTGTAATAAGCTGCATGATAATTGACATGGCTGTCGTTACATATAATTCGATATAGCTTAAATTTTTGGGCATGAAAAAAGTAATGGATAAAAAAACAACAATAGTGAGAAGGAGAACAGAAAGAGACACGTGTTAAGCATCCTTTTTTTTCAATAGCTTTGACAAAAGATTTTCATTCAATACGGAGAAAACAGCATTTAGGAGATGATCATCGGACTGCAGGATAAAGCTGTTATCTACCTGCATTCAGATCATATTTGGCATGAATCAGATCACAGACCATTTGTTTTCTGACTCTTAATACCTGGTCACGATTTTATCTTTGTTAATGAAGAAGAAATCAGCACATACCTGGTTATCGATAAGCATCCGCATCGGATGTTTTTTCATCCCGGATCACTGAATGGGAGCGATCAGCTGCCTGCCTCCAGTCATGGTGAATACGGTTTAATTTGTGATATAAGACGCAGCAAAAGAGACGAGCCAGGACTACAATTGTGACCATAAAGGGGGGTCAGCCGGTGACAGAACAACAAGTGATTGTGATCGGAGCAGGGATATCGGGCCTTGCTGCTGCTTATTATGTAAAAAAGCAACAGCCACGGGCGAATGTCATATTACTTGAAGCTTCTGAACGGATTGGCGGGAAAGTCAAAACCGTTCGTCGTGACGGGTTTTTGATCGAGTGCGGACCGGACGGCTACATGGCGCGCAAACCTACGCTGACGGAACTGATAAAAGAACTGGATCTGGAGGATAAACTGGTTCGCTCAAATACAGGAACTTCATATATCTATGTCAGAAATCGGCTGAGGAAAATGCCAAAGGGTTCTTTCATGGGCATACCTACAAAAATGATGCCGATGGTTACAACGGATTTGATCAGTCCGTTTGGCAAACTGAGAGCCGCAATGGATTTGTTTATTCCACGTGTCTATAAGGACAAGGATATTTCGCTTGAGGAATTTTTCAGCAGGCGTCTTGGATCGGAATTGGTCACGAATATGATTGAACCTCTGCTGTCCGGAATATACAACGGAAAATTGTCGGATATGAGCCTGGAAGCAACGCTGCCCCAATTCGTCTCAGTTGAGAAGAAGTATAGAAGTCTTATTTTAGGAATGAAGCAAATTCAGCCTCCGAAACAGGCGGGTGCATCGAAAAAGAATCAGGGGCGATTTCTCACCCTCTCGTGCGGATTGGACGTACTGACGGAGAAACTGGCTTCATTTGTCGATGATATCAGGCTGAATGTTTCCGTTACACACGTGGAACCGGGAAAAGTTGCCCTGGATAACGGGGCAGTGATAGAGGGGGAGGCTATCCTTTTAGCGACATCTCCAAAGCAGCTCGGGCCGCTTCTTGATTTCAGGGAGGCATGGGATCTGGCGCGCGACAAACGGACAACCACGGCGACCGTAGCGATGGCTTTCGAAAAGGGATCTGTTGAAGCTATGGACGGAACAGGCTATGTTATTTCAAGAAAAGAGGGCCTTGACATTACGGCATGCAGCTGGATGGACCGGAAGTGGCCACATACTGCTCCCGAAGGCTGCTCACTGATCCGTACTTATGTCGGTAAAGCTGAAGATGACGGGATTGTCCAGGAAGAAGACGATACGATTGTAAGCAAGGCTTTGGCCAGTCTGAGAAAAATCGGAAAGGTCGGGAACCCGCTGTTTTCCGTGGTAACGAGGCAGATTGACAATATGCCTCAATATACGGTCAATCACAATCAACGCGTTCAGGCATTTGAAAAGGCGCTGGATCGCATCCCGGGCATTTATGCGTGCGGGGCGATCTTGCATGGGGTTGGTCTTCCTGATTGTGTAGACGGGGCAAAAAAAGTAGCGGAACAAATCGCTACCTATTTAAAAGGAAAACAGAAAGCGATGATAACAAAATGATGAAACGGGACTATAATCAGGATCCTTTTATCGTAATTTGGGAAGTCACGCGAATGTGTCCGCTTCACTGCAAACACTGCCGGGCTTCAGCTCAGCTTCATCCTTATCCCGGTGAACTTTCAACAGAGGAAGGAAAAAATCTGATTGATCAGATTTACTCAATGAATAATCCGCTGCTTGTCTTCTCGGGTGGTGATCCATTGATGCGTGACGATCTGTTTGACCTTGCAGCTTATGCGTCAGGAAAAGGCATGCGTGTCTCGATGACCCCATCCGCTACACCCCGTGTTACCAAAAAGGCGGTACTCCGATCTATAGAATCCGGTATCGCACGCTGGGCTTTTTCACTTGATGGGCCGGATCCGGCAACACATGATGACTTTCGGGGTGAACCTGGCATTTTCGACCGGACAATGAAAGGCATTTCCTATTTGAATGAAGCGGGTATGAGTTTTCAGGTGAATACGACCGTGACTCAGTTCAACGTTGATAAATTACCAGAAATGGCCGAATTGATGAAGACGATCGGAGCATCTGTATGGACACTGTTTTTTCTTGTGCCGACCGGAAGAGGCCGGCTGCTTGAACCCATCAGTCCTGAAGCACATGAGAAAGTGCTGCATTGGGCTTTTCGCTTGCAGGAACGCATGCCTTACATTGTGTCGACGACTGAAGCGCAGTTTTATCGCCGTGTGGCTTTTCAGGAGAACCAGCTTCGGAAGAAAAACGGGTTAAAGCCAATCGGCCGTCCACATGATGATCTGGCGAAGGCCCCCCGTGGGACGAATGACGGGAATGGGTTTGTATTTATCAGCCATACCGGAGATGTGCAGCCTTCGGGTTTTTTGCCGATCAAGTGTGGAAATATCAGGGAAACCTCTCTTCCGGAAATTTATCGTCATCATCCGGTATTTAAGGCGCTTCGCGAGCCGGATCGGACAAAGGGAAAATGCGGGGTCTGTGAATTTCGCTATGTATGCGGGGGATCGCGTGCACGGGCTTATGCGATTACCGGGGATTACAAGGCATCCGAGCCATACTGCACCTATATTCCTGAGAAGTATAAAGTAATTGCAGCGGACAAATAACAGGTCTGATACGTAAAAAAGGGATACAGGATCGAAACGATCCTGTATCCCTTTTTCCTTAAATAACCATTTTGGTTGAATGGATTATCTGGCGTGTGCGCTTTTCACGTCAATAGACTGTTCCGTTATTTTTCTGGCTTCAGCAAGTTTGACAAGTTTTGCTTCTCGATTATCTGAAATAAACGTGATACACGAGCCTGCAAGGATCAAAATGATACCGGATAAAACATTAGCTGTTATGGCTTCACCGAGTATGATCAACGCAAGAACGGGGGCAAGTGCCGGCTTGATAAAAAAGACCATCGAAGCTGTAGACGCTGATGTTTCTTCCATTGCCAGAAAGTAAAAGCTGAAACCAAGGCCGGTTACGAAAACGCCCAGATAAATCAGAATGGGCATGGTTCCAAGTGAGATGCCATGGAATACCGGAATATTGCTGAATGTGCTCATACCAACGCTCGTCAGCCAATGAGCGACGGCACTAATCTTAGTGATAAGCATAAGTACAAGAAGCTCAATAGATCCGGTCAGAAAGCTGAAACTGCTTTGTACGACACCGGAATAGCCGAACCTGATACTTCCCTTGCGGCCGATAATGCCATAAAGAGCAAAAGTAATGGCTGCCAGGAGCGACAGGGTGATGCCCGGTATATTGGTCAGGTTTGCCGGATTAACTATAAACAGCATACCAATTACGCTGACAACAAGCGATACCAGGGACAGCTTTGTCAGTTTCTCCCTGAGAAAGAAATGCGCAAAAGGGATAACGAATACCGCATTGCAGCTGAACAAAATGGCAACGGTTGACGCTTTGGCATAAACGATGGCCATTTGAAAGAAAGTCATGCTGACGACAACACACATGAACCCTGACAGGAGGAAATATAAAATATTACTTTTGTTAAGTGAAAAACCGCTCCCTTTCAGATGGCGAATCGCAAGCGGAGCCAAAATGGCTGAACCAATTAAAAAACGGAGAAAGTTCAGTTGAAGCGGGTTAAACTCTGTAGCGACAAGCTTAATGGCAATTTCCATCGTGCTGAAGAAAAGTGCGGACAGTGCAATATAAATATAGCCTTTTTTCATAATAAAAAACCTCGATTTCTCACCGTGGATTTAAATTCAGGTGATCTGATCGCTTTAGTCAGGAGCCGCGAAAGACCGGCTTTGCAAAATGAAAACGCAATCAAATAATACATTTCCGCTCTCAATGTACATTTAATAATATAACGCTAGTATTATTAAATTTTAAGTGAAATCGGGAAAAATATTTAACAGGTATTAATAAATTGTCAAAAAGAATTCTCATTTGAGCCTGCAAAGGTCTCGATGAACGACTGGTTCGTTGAGAATAATTCATCTGATTTTAATCCGCAGATCACATCATCGTGTGGTAAAATAATAGAAGAAAGATAAAAAGTGAGGCAGGTGATCGTCATGCTGTACTCTAAAATTCTGGTTTCCTATGATGATTCGGATCTATCAAAGAAAGCGCTGCAAAAAGCGGTGGATATTGCAAAACTCGATAAAAATACGGTTGTCGATGTCTTAAATGTGGTTACTGTTCCGACCAATCAGTTTATTGTGGGAGATGTTTACCGCGAAGTTCAGAAATCCATTTATAAATGCGGCCAGGAAATCGTAAATGGAGCTGAGGACGTACTGAAACAGCTTTCCAATCCGACACACACGTTTGTCAAAGAAGGCCAGCCGGTACGTATCATTCTCAAAACTGCTGAAGAAAACGGCTATGATTTGATTGTTATCGGAAGCCGCGGCTTGAGCGGGGTTAAGGAGTTCCTGGGAAGTGTCAGCCATGGTGTTGTCCAGCGCTCGAAAATCCCGGTGCTGATTGTAAAATAAATTAAATAACGTCATTTCAGAAACAACGGCTCTCTCTGTTCATAGAGAGTGCCTTTTCTATGCCGACCTTTCATCCCGTTATCCCGAACAAAGACTGAGGTCAGAAATTTCAGGATAAAACAGAAAAGGAAGAGGAACCAGGATGAGTGAAATAGATGCGATCAAACGAACAAAAACAGTTATTACACGGAGTTCGCTCGCCAGAGATTTTCGGGCACTGGGATTAAAACGGGGGATGACGGTTATCGTCCACACATCGATGAGTAAAATCGGCTGGGTATGCGGGGGACCTGTTGCGGTAATTGAGGCCCTTCAGGATGTTCTGACTCCTGAAGGACTTCTCGTCATGCCGGCTCACAGCGCCGATGTGTCGGATCCCAGGGACTGGGAGAATCCTCCTGTTCCAAAAAGTTGGTGGGAAGCTATTTATCAGGAGATGCCGGCATTTGATCCTGACAGAACGCCGACACTCGGCATGGGCAGAGTTGCGGAATGCTTTCGAACATTCCCCGGTGTCAAAAGAAGCGCTCATCCGATTTACTCCTTTACAGCATGGGGTGCCGGAGCTGAACAGTTTGTATCCGGACATGATTTAAACGACGGCCTTGGTAAAACATCGCCGCTGGGGAAAATCTATGATTGTGACGGATTTGTTCTGTTGATCGGTGTCGATTATGGAAATAACACATCCATGCACCTTGGAGAGTGTCTTGCCAGACGCTTGCAAAGTATAAGGCGGGCAAGCCCCGTCAATGTTCAGGGAGAGAGAAAGTGGGTAACATATCAGGATTGGGACTATCATGAAGAACAATTTTCGAGAATCGGAAGAGCATTCGAGGCCAGCGGGTCTAATCATGATGCCTGGAAAAGAGGGTGGGTCGGACAGGCAAAATCGACGTTAATGTCTCAACGTGCGATCGTTGACTTTACAACGAACATCATTAGAAAAAAGAATAAGCGACGCGAGTCGTGACCTCTGTTCAAGGCTGAAATGCCAGGAATAAGTGTGCGATGTTCCTGGAAGCTCGACACTTTAGTGCCGATGTAGTTCACTGTGCATACTTAAGGAAGCCAGAATAAAGAATGCAGTTATTGGAAATAACTTTGGCACGAGAGGTTTAAAAGTTAACTTTTGATTTTTGCTTCATCGCAGTCAGGTAACTAGTCCAGGACAGGAGATGATGAAACTGGCAGGCAAAAATACGGAATATGTCAGGAAGGAAGAGCTAAAGGAAAATACAGATGGGGCCCTTGATCAGGCAAATGTCAAATTGAGCCGCAAACTGTTTCTGACGAACTGTGTACTGGCCGTTTCCATTGCCATTAATGTCAAATTATTTACAGGGTAAATCTGCCTGTTTGGAAATCGAAACGTAGGATTGGGACTTATGATGGGAATAAGTGGATCCCATCATTTTTTTGCTAATGGGCTGACATAGCGTTATGAATGGACTAGACTTAGTTATATTGATGAAAGATCTGAAGGTGAGAAATATGAAATTGAATCCAAAGTTTTGTCTGACTCTTGCGTCTGCAGCCTTGCTAAGCCTGTCCGCTTGTTCGCAAGCTGCCCAGGTACCTGAAAAACAAGAACAGTCCTCCAAAATTCAGCAGGACAAGTCTAATCAGGGGAAAAGCCAGGCTAATATAAAACTGTCGGGAGAACAAGCGAATAATGATTCGAAGATGGTTTCGCCAATGAGTCAAAAAGGCGTGCATGTAGTTGCAGATCCGGACAGCACGCTTGTTTTGGTCAATAAACACTTCAAACTCCCGGATCATTATGTGCCGAGGCAGCTGGTCTATCCGAATGTACCATTTATTACTTCTCAAAGATCAGAAAAGTTCAAAATGCGCAAAGTTGCGGCCGATGCTCTGGAAAAAATGTTTGCTGCGGCAAAAAAAGATGGGATCAGCCTTGCCGGGGTATCCGCGTATCGATCTTTCGCTTTGCAGACGGTGCTATTTAATAACTACGCCAGACAAGACGGTGTGAAAAAAGCGCTGACCTATTGCGCCAGTCCCGGAACAAGCGAGCATGAAACAGGACTTGCCATTGATGTATCGGGTACCAGTGGCATGTACGCAGCGACAGAAGCATTTGCGAAAACCGCTCAGGCGAAATGGCTGGCTGAACATGCACAGAATTATGGATTTATTATCCGATACCCTAAAGGAAAGGAAAAAGTTACAGGTTATGAATATGAGGCCTGGCATATACGCTATGTTGGTGTTCAGGCAGCAAAAACGATAACAAAAAACAAGCTTGCTCTTGAGGAGTACTTGCGTGTTGTTCCGGTCACAAAATAGAATCATTCTTCAGAAGTGGCTCAGCATTTTCCTTATGTATAAGGGGTTTTTCAGGCTAAAACAGGAGAGCCTAATAGTCAGAATATAAAAGTTTTTATATTTTACTTTACAAGCCCTTTGATTCTGTATATAATAAGGAACGTCGATTGCGACGGAAGGTTGTGGCCCGTTCGTCAAGTGGTTAAGACACCACCCTTTCACGGTGGGTTCGTGGGTTCGAATCCCGCACGGGTCATTTGGAGGATTAGCTCAGCTGGGAGAGCGTCTGCCTTACAAGCAGAGGGTCACAGGTTCGAGCCCTGTATCCTCCACCATTTCGCCGGTCTAGCTCAATTGGTAGAGCAACTGACTTGTAATCAGTAGGTTGGGGGTTCAAGTCCTCTGACCGGCACCAATGCTCGAATAGATATATACTGTTTCGGAGGGATAGCGAAGAGGCTAAACGCGACGGACTGTAAATCCGTTCCCTTTGGGTTCGAAGGTTCGAATCCTTCTCCCTCCACCACTAAAACTAAATTAATTGTGGGCCATTAGCTCAGTTGGTAGAGCATCTGACTCTTAATCAGAGGGTCGAAGGTTCGAGACCTTCATGGCCCACCACTTATTTTGCGGGTGTGGCGGAATTGGCAGACGCGCTAGATTCAGGTTCTAGTGTCCTTTACCGGACGTGGAGGTTCAAGTCCTCTCATCCGCATTAATTTATATATTTCGGCAGTGTGTGTTAAAAAGTTGAAAGTTATGATTTCGATCTGGTTATTTATCTGAATGGACAAATGCAAGTGACGCAAGCCGGTCAGTAATAAAAGAGGAAATCATTCATGTTTTTATTCAAACTTTTTAATGACACTACCGGTTTGCGGAAGTAGTTCAGCGGTAGAACATCACCTTGCCATGGTGAGGGTCGCGGGTTCAAGTCCCGTCTTCCGCTCCATTATTTATGGGGCCTTAGCTCAGCCGGGAGAGCGCCTGCTTTGCACGCAGGAGGTCGGGGGTTCGATCCCCCCAGGCTCCATATTCAACTCTATCACAAAGAACAGGACTTTTGATTG
This sequence comes from Sporolactobacillus sp. THM7-4, assembly GCF_004153165.1. Taxonomy (GTDB): domain Bacteria; phylum Bacillota; class Bacilli; order Bacillales; family Sporolactobacillaceae; genus Sporolactobacillus. The sequence continues at coordinate 18,573 of NZ_SEMD01000005.1, forward strand.
AATGATCAGAAGTCCCTTTTTCGTATTCCTGTAAAGAAAAACGAAGGCTCGTCACGTCCAGAACGACGGCTTCGCGAGATTTTCTTCTTTAAATGTCGATTTCAGAGATATACCTCTCTTCCCGGAAAAGTAAAACAAGTTTCGGTCAGGCTGGACGAGATAATGAGATCGATTTCCTCCTGTTCTGCAACGTAAACTGCGGCTCGAAGATACCTGTGTTGTGGTATAATTTAAACAGGTGCAGCAGTAAACTCTAATCTGCCAGCTGCACCCCAACGCCTGGTTAATCAACCATTTGCAAAGTAAGAGCGCACTTGTTGGACTTCTCTTTAAATAGAGTTATCGGATCATACGTTCATATTTAATGATCCATTGATCCAAACGACGGCTTAAAAGCTGAACTTTTTGCGAAGTAAGAGATTGATTGAGAGCTGCAAGGAGCAGTTGATTGCGCAGTTTTTCAATTTCGATGCTTATTTGGCGTTTATTCATTGGCTTGCCTCCAAATACTACTGTTGTTATAGTCTAAAATTACCCCTTTATTCCATAATCAAACGAATACATAGATGTTTTAACATATAGTCGATCCGTAAATTCGGTCTTGAAGAAGGAAAAGCCAGTCCAGAACGATAAATATCAGAAAAACACACATTTTACAGGTTCAGGTTCTTTTGATTTGAGTATGACTACCTGAATGATTCGTTTTCGGTTGAACGACCTTAACCTGGATAAAAACCTGTAACAACCGGGGGAGAGTGTGTTCCGACTTTCCCGGACGGGTGCACAGAGTGCACTCGGTAAAGCTTTCCAAATGAAACTTGAATTTAATCTTTTTCGTATAAATATTGCTGCAAAAGAGAGGTCAAGATGGAATACAAAGAGAAGCGGCTGATAAAAAAAGTAAAAAAAGGGGATCATCAAGCATTCGCCGAGCTTGTCGATAAATATAAAAACAGCGTCTACTCCATATGCCTGAGGATGGTCGGCAATAGCCAGGAGGCGGAGGACTTGTCGCAGGAAACTTTTATTCGTGCATACAAACACATTGACCAGTTTGACACTGATCGGAAATTCTCAACCTGGATATTTCGGATTGCGACGAATTTATCGATCGATTTTCTTCGAAGAAAGAAACCGAGTGTCTCCCTGGATGCTGAATTGCCAGGTACAGACGGATTAGAATTGAAAGAAATACTGGCTTCAGGCGAGGCACTTCCGGATGAGCTGGTCGTCTGGAGCGAAACGGAGCGAATCGTGCAGTACGAGATCGACCGGCTTCGGGAGAAATACCGATCGGCGATTATCTTAAAATATATACAGGGTCTCAGTCTTAAGGAAATCAGCGAAATTCTGGGCGTCCCGATAGGAACGGTTAAGACGAGGATTCACCGCGGCCGTGAAATCCTGAGAAAGAATATAACAGCGATCCGAGGTGAGGAATAATGACTTGTTTAAACAAAAGATTCGTGTCATTAATGAATAAGGTCCTGGATGGAGAGGCAAGAAGAGAGGAAAAAATGGAACTGGATCGGCATATGGAAACGTGCGAAAGCTGCCGGAACCATTTTAGAGAATTAAAACAATCGACTGAATTGCTGAACCATTTGTCCCACCCACAACTGCCATTCAGTTTTACGAAGAATGTTCTTGATAAACTTCCTGCAGAGAACCGGCATGCGTTGAGAGAATGGATGAGTCGGCATCCTGTATGGGCAACAGCCGCTATTTGTGCCTTGCCTATGTCATTTGTAATGATTGCAGCTAAGAGACAAACATTTTTTCAAGGGAAAAATGGTGAGGATCACGGGTATCTTCTGCTGAGAGTGCCTGAAGACCGTTCCTGAATCTGAAAAGAGAGGCCCGGCAGAAGAGAGACAGGCTGTTCATTATTTAAGAATGGTAAGCATAGAATAAGAAACAGTAAACGAAAAATAAAAAAGCAGCCGTTTGTGCATGATGATTGGCCCTATTATAATAAGAATCAAGCTTCTGAGGAAAAAATGACCTATTATCAGTTGAAATGAAACCGGCGGAGTGATTAAGCGAACAAGGTGAAAATGAGTTAACCTCCCCGGCTCCTTCTGATGCACCCGGCCTTTTCCAACGCCGTTTTCTTATTCTGCTTAATAAAAAAACATCAGGAGGCCGGTAAATGGCCACCGTCCCGCGCCATTTCCCCGCCCGGGTATGTTTCATCTCTTGATTTATATGCAGGCAGTATCTACAATCTCATTACGGTCCTCAAAAACTTAGCCGCCTTGACATTCTGATTCCTCTGGCTTATCTAAGAGAGGATTCCAGGAGAAAAACCAAGTGTCGGCAATGTCAGACAAGCGGCCAATTTGGAGGATGAAAGCCATGTCTTTTTGGGCTCATTTCAACATTCTTAATTACCTGACAGATATTATTGATATATTAATCGTAACTTACGTTGTATATAAAGTCATAATGATCATCCGCGGTACAAAAGCGGTCCAGCTCGCTAAAGGAATTCTGGTTATCGTCGGTGTCTGGTTCCTGAGCAGTCTCTTTCAATTAAGAACATTGGAGTGGCTGACGAACAAAGCGATTACCTATGGGATCTTTGCGATCATTATTATATTTCAGCCTGAATTAAGACGAGTCCTTGAACAACTGGGACGAGGAAGAATTTTTACCAGAGGAATCGTTGAGGAAGAGCATAAGCAAATGACTGATGCGATTGTCAAAGCTTCCTTATATATGGCAAAAAGACGAATTGGCGCGCTGATGTCGATCGAACGGAAAACCGGACTTAACGACTATATTGAGACAGGCATCCTCCTGAACGGCAATCTGACGTCACAATTGCTTATTAACATATTCATTCCGAATACACCACTTCATGATGGCGCCGTCATTATCCGCGGAAATGAAGTTGTAGCAGCGGCGTGTTATCTGCCGCTGTCTGAAAGCCCGTTTATTTCCAAAGAACTCGGAACGAGACATCGGGCAGCCATGGGGGTCAGTGAAGTCACCGACTGCCTTACGGTTGTTGTTTCCGAGGAAACCGGGGGCATCACAGTAACAAAAAACGGTGAAATGTTCCGTGACATTTCCCCCGAACAGCTGAAGAATATGCTGCAGAATGAATTAACAGAGACCGACAGCCCGGCTTCTTTACGATGGAATTGGAGAGGGAAGCACCATGGATAAACTTTTGCACAAAAACTGGCTTGTGAAAATCATCTCCTTTGTCACCGCCCTGATGCTTTATGCCATTGTGTCCTCCGGGGAAAATCCTTCTCCGGATCCCTCAAATATATTGGAGAATAATGAACAGCAGGCAACAGTAACGGAACGGCTGAACGTCAGGTACAATTCGGATCAGGATGTGGTTAGCGGCGCACCTCATTATGTCAAAATCCGGATGAGAGGCTCTGGCGATCTTTTATTAAAAGCAAGACTTCTTGCGTCCAGGAGCGCCTTTATCGATCTGACAAGGCTGAGTCCCGGTACGTATGATGTCAGGGTCCGGACAAGCGGTTTTCCTGCCGGTTTGAAAGTCACACCTGTTCCGGACACGGTGAGGATTACACTTCAAAGGAAATCGAGCAAGGAACTGCCTGTCGGGATAGATATCCTGAATAAAAATAAAATCAGCCAGGGTCTCGCTATTGGCGATCCTGTGATTGACCCGCAGACTGTAACCGTTACTGGCGGTGAGAACAGCATTAACTCAATCGCTTTTATTAAAGGGGTCATCAATGTGTCCGGAGCAGACAGTACAGCTGACAGTATGATTACCCTTCATGCATACGATAATAATGGTAATCAGTTGAATGTGACCATCACCCCTTCTGCTGTCCACGTACGCGTACCTCTGATTAAAGTATCCAAACAGATGGCGATACAGGCAGCGGCATCCGGACGGCCGGCAAACGGATATGCAGTTCGTTCTATTGACTTATCTGAAAAAAGTGTTACAGTCTTTACGGATGACAGTAAAACTCTGGATTCGATCACTGATCTTCCTCCGCTATCCGTCCCGGTTGATGGCTTGAATAAGGATAAGACCATTAAAGTCAGGGTACCCCTTCCGGACGGAGCAACAAAAGTTTCACCCGGAGAGGTCGAAGCTACCGTCCATATTGTTAAGACCGGCGCCTCAAGCGGGGGCTCCAGTCAGAGTCAGAGCGTCGGCAGCCGTGATTCAGCGGTATTCGGATCATCGGTGCCTGAATCATCGGGTTCCGGATCATCGGCATCCGGATCATCGGTTTCCAAAGTATTCAAAGGGATTCCGATTACTGTTAAGGGACTCTCTTCGGCACAGAAAGCTACTTTTAATCAAAATGATGATGTCAATGTAACGGTTTCAGGCACGTCTTCAGTCCTCGACAGGTTAACGGAAAAAGATATTCAGGCAAGTGTTAATTTGAAGGGGTTAAGTGCAGGCGATCATCAAGTGGCTGTTGACGTGACTGTTCCGGAGGGATTGAGCGGCCTGCCGGCTCCGCATAGTGTCGGAGTGAAAATTACAGATAAAAACAAGAAAAATGACACTTCCGCATAAATCCTTATCAGGTTTATACAAACAAAGTGATGATACTGGACAAGTGGAAGGATAGGAGCGATTGAAATGGCGAAGTATTTTGGTACAGATGGGGTCAGAGGTGTTGCGAATGTCGGCCTGACTCCCGAGCTCGCCTTCAGACTCGGGCGTGCGGGCGGATACGCTTTGACCAGGACGACGGAACACCCTAAAGTACTGGTCGGCCGGGATACCCGGATTTCTGGATATATGCTGGAAGGAGCCCTGATTTCCGGATTATTATCAATTGGTGCAGAGGTTATGCGACTCGGCATTATTTCAACCCCCGGTGTTGCCTATCTGACAAAAGCAATGGACGCCAGTGCGGGTATTATGATCTCGGCATCACATAATCCTGTCGCCGATAATGGCATCAAATTTTTCGGCAGCGACGGTTTCAAATTAAGTGATGAGGTAGAAGAGACCATTGAGTCACTGCTTGCGAAAGAAAAAGACGATCTTCCAAGACCGATCGGAGGGGATCTGGGCACCGCCAGTGATTATTTTGAGGGTGCACAGAAGTATCTGCAGTTTCTGAAGGATACCATTCAGGAAGACGACTTCTCAATGTTCAGTCTTGCTCTGGATTGCGCCAATGGCTCGACCAGTTCACTCGCTCCGCATCTTTTCGCCGATCTGGAAGCTGATATTGTGACTATCGGTACATCTCCTAATGGAAAAAATATCAATGATGGTGTCGGATCGACTCATCCGGAGGCACTTTCTGCTCTCGTTAAAGAAAAAGGAGCAGATTGCGGCCTCGCTTTTGACGGTGACGGAGACCGGCTGATCGCAGTTGACGAACAGGGAAACATTATTGATGGGGATAAAGTTATGTACATCTGCGCGACTTACTTAAAATCGAGGGGACTCCTGAACAAGAACACGCTTGTTACGACGGTAATGAGCAACCTTGGACTGTATAAAGCATTGCAGGCGGAGCAGATTGTAACAAAGCAGACTAAAGTCGGCGACCGGTATGTAATGGAAGAAATGCGTGCCGGGGGATACTCACTCGGAGGCGAACAATCTGGTCATATTATTTTTCTCGACCACTCAACAACTGGCGACGGCATGCTGACCGCCCTGCAACTCGTCGGTATCATGAAAGTGACGGGGAAAAAGCTTTCTGAACTGGCTGCCGGAGTGCGGACGTATCCGCAGAAGCTGGTCAATATCAAGGTTGCAGATAAGCTCCACGTGACCGATAACCCTGTGGTTGCCCGGACGATTCAAGAGGTGGAAGCCGAAATGGCCGGTGACGGACGTGTACTTGTCCGCCCGTCAGGGACAGAGTCACTGGTCCGGGTCATGGCTGAGGCTCCGACGGAAGATAAATGTGCCGAGTATGTTTTCCGGATCGCTGATGTCGTCGAAAAGGAACTGGGCGGAGAAATTCAGAAATAATCACTGAATGAATCGCCCTGTTTTAGAAGTATGTCCGAAGTACACAAAAAATGACCTTTTTGCATAATGTGAGAGTGAAAGAATTTATTGACACGAGTTTGTTCTTTAAGTAGAATTTGGGAGAAGCACGATTCATGTGACTCAGGCAGGAAAGAGAGGGCGGAACAACTGAATACTAAGCGCCTGGACTATTTCTGAGAACGGGGAATGCAGGAAATAGTTGACGAGGAAGAGGTTAATCGAAAAACTCGGCGGATACCTCTCGGGATCGCTTGCACCCGTTAGTTTCTGTACAAAACAGGGAGGCAACTCTTTGGACAGAGATGGAAGCAGCAAGCACAGGGATATTTTATATATAAAACAAGTGGGGCAAGAAGCCCCGTCATCGTGGGATTCTTGCCTCACAAGGAGGAAAATCCTATGTGCGGAATTGTTGGATATATCGGGAACCAGGATGCAAGTGACATTTTATTGAAAGGCCTCAGCAATCTGGAGTACCGCGGTTATGATTCGGCAGGCATCGCTCTTCTGAATGCGGAAGGCGTCCATATCTTTAAAGAGAAAGGACGGATTGCCGCGCTTCGAAATATTGTCGACCCGAACGTTCGGGCGACAATGGGAATCGGACATACCCGCTGGGCGACTCACGGCGAACCAAACAGACGGAATGCGCATCCGCATCAAAGTGCTTCCGGACGTTTTGCGATTGTTCATAACGGTGTGATCGAAAATTTTGCTTCACTCAGGGACCAATATCTTTCCGGGGTCCCATTAAGAAGCGATACAGATACGGAAATTGTTGTTCAGCTGATCGAGTGTTTTGTAACAGGCGGCATGGGTGTTGAAGCTGCCCTCAGAAAAACATTGAAGCTGGTCGAGGGATCTTACGCGATTGCTCTTCTGGACAGGGAAAATCCTGAGATGATTTATGTCGGGAAGAATAAAAGTCCGCTTTTAATCGGTGTGGGTGACGGTTTTCATGTGGTTGCCAGTGATGCGACGGCAATGATTCAGCAAACGAAACAGTATGTGGAACTCATGGATGAAGAAATTGTTCTTCTGACCCGGGACAGCTACGTGATCAAGGATCTGGATGGAAAAGTGAAAAGACGCAAGCCGTATACGGTTTCGTTTGACGCACGGGATACGGAAAAAGGTGCCTATCCGCATTATATGCTGAAAGAAATCGACGAACAGCCTGCCGTATTAAGAAGGCTGCTGCAGAAGTATGAAGACGAGACAGGCCACCTGTCTGTTGATTCGGCGATTACACGGGCTATTCAGAATGCGGACCGGCTCTATATCGTGGCATGCGGCACAAGTTATCATGCTGGCCTCGTTGGCAAACAGCTGATTGAACAGATTGCCCAGATACCGACTGAAGTCCATATCTCAAGCGAGTTTTCCTACAATACACCGCTACTGTCGAAAAAACCTTTGTTTATTTTCATCTCACAAAGCGGGGAGACAGCTGACAGCCGTACAGTGCTCGTGAAAGTGAAGAAAATGGGTTACCCGACGTTGACGCTGACGAACGTTGAAGGTTCTACCCTGTATCGTGAAGCGGACTATAAAATGTTGCTTTATGCAGGTCCGGAAATCGCGGTTGCCTCGACTAAAGCTTACACGGCCCAGATCGCCGTTCTGTCGTTCATTGCGATTGCTGCAGCTGAAAGCAAAGGTATCGCGCTGGATTTTGAGCCGATTCATGAACTGAGCTTCGTCGCTCAGGCAATGGAGCGGATGATCGATCAGAAGGCTCAGCTGAAGGAAATTGCCCGGAACTATCTGTCAGTAACGCGAAACGCATTCTACATCGGACGCGGCATTGATTATTACGTCTGCATGGAAGCCGCACTGAAGCTGAAGGAAGTCTCGTATATTCAGGCAGAAGGTTTTGCCGGGGGCGAGCTCAAGCACGGCACCATCGCGCTAATCGAAGACGGTACGCCCGTACTCGCTTTTACGACACAGCCGAATGTCAATAACAGCATCCGAAGCAATGTTCAGGAAGTATCCACACGCGGCGCCTATACATGTATCATCAGTATGGAAGGCGTTACTGACAAACCTGACGACCAGATTGTACTTCCAAAAGTGCACAGATTCTTTACACCACTTGTTTGCGCCATTCCTCTGCAGTTGATTGCCTACTACGCAGCCCTGCAGAACGAATGCGACGTTGATAAACCACGTAACCTGGCCAAATCGGTCACGGTGGAATAAAAAGAAAATCGTATGTTTTGATTGTTGTACTCGTCTAATAAAGTTGTTTCAGTTACAATAAAGTCTTTTCTCTGACAATAAAGTTGTTTCTAAATATCACGCCATAAAGTATACTTAATGTAACTTGTGGCGTGTTTATTATTGCCATTTATCAGAGGTGAGAGGATGGCTAAACATAAAAATTCATGGACTGAGGATAAAATTGCCCGTTATTATGAGGAAGGCCGCGGAAGCGGAGAACTCAGTAATTATAAGCCATGGCTGACGATCCAGAATGTTCCATCTTCTGGCCGAGTCCACCGAATCAAGGGATGGAAGACATCTAGAATCCACCATTTACTGTCTGATTTAGAGCAAAGTTATTTTTACCTTCTTGAGTGGGCAGATAATGTGATTGATATTCGTGAACAATACCCTCTCAATCGAGAAATTACAGTAAACATCGCCGCCAGCAAACAAATTTCACACCCCATTGATCCGAGTACTCAGACGCCAATCGTTATGACAACTGATTTTATTATTACGATCAGAAAGAATGAAAAAATTACCTATATTGCTAGGACTATAAAGCCGAGCGAAAAATTAGAAGATCCCAGAATAAGAGATAAATTTGAAATTGAACGTGCGTATTGGCAAAAAAGACAAGTGGATTGGGGAATCGTCACTGAAAAGGATATCTTAAAAGAGGCTGTTGAAAATATCGGCTGGATGCATTCTTCATATCAGTTATCTGCCTCATCAGAACGTGATCTTGTCTCAGAATTAAGCATTTTTCTTCAAAAAAGTAAGGATTCCATTCTTTTATCACTTCGTGACTTTGACAAATCGTACAGTCTTGAAGATGGCACCGCCTTATCACTTTTCAAATATTTACTCGCACGGAAAAGTATAATCTTTGATGTAAAAAAGAAATTCAGCCTGTCGCAACTGCCTGCGGACTTGATTATTATCAACCCAAATTCCAATGAGAAGCGGGCGGTGAAATGAATCTAATCGTTAATGAACTTTTAAAAGATGAAGCAAATAATCAAGTATTTCGAGTGCTCTGGATTGATGAAGAAAATATTATGGCTTATTTGATTGACATATATGATCGAAAAGCTCTTCCGTTTATTCGATCCGTACGTGAGATCATTGATGAAATTATACAGGATGAACTGACAAAAATTAAAGAAGATCCCTTTGTACCATTCATCAACCAAGCTCAGAATCCTAAAAATATTGAGTATCGAGACCAGGCTTGGAATATTATCAAAGAAATGGTTGCGGCAGAATCGGATATATTCGAAAAAAAGAAACGAGCAATGTACGTTAAGAAGGCTTCTGAGACTTATGAGGTATCTCTGCCAACCGTCAGAAAGTATTTACGTAAATATTGGCAAAGAGGCAAGAGACCAGACGCCTTACTTCCTGAGTATTTTAAATCAGGTGGAAAGGGTAAAGAGAGAGTCAGCGGTACGAAGAAACGGGGACGGCCCCGTAAATATGATGAACAGGGCATTAATGTTGATGAAGAGACCAAAAAGCTGTTTCGCGTATAAATTGAAAAATATTATTTAACATCCAAAAAAAACAGGCTGACTGAAGCATATATGATGATGATTCGAGAATTTTATGCTGAAGACTATTATTTTGAAGATGGTATAAAAAAAGTAATCGTTAAAGACAAGAATCAATTACCTTCACTTAAGCAATTCCGTTATTGGTACAACAAAGAATATACCGTACAGGAATCAACCATTGCGCGGCAGGGACGTAAAAAATATGAGAAAGACTTTCGATCAGTGTTAGGATCATCGACCGCTGAGGCTATTGGTCCCGGCTCTCGTTATCAGATTGATGCGACGGTCGGTGATGTATATTTAATCTCTCGCTACAATCCAGATTGGATCATTGGACGACCCATTATTTATTTTGTCGTCGATGTTTTCAGCCGTATGATTGTCGGATTAAATATTGGTCTGGAAGGTCCGTCATGGAGCGGGGCCATGATGGCGCTGGCCAATGTCGTCACAGATAAGCAGCGGTTTTGTCATGAACATGGCATTGATATAGCCAAAGAGCTTTGGCCGGTTGAGCATTTGCCTGATGTCTTGCTTGGAGACCGCGGTGAATTAGAAGGAATGAATGCCGACCATTTAGTTGCGGCCTTCAATATTCAGGTGGAGAATGCTGCGCCTTATCGAGCAGATTGGAAGGGTATCGTTGAAAAACAGTTTGATACCATTCAGAGGAAAGTTAAGCCATTCCTGCCCGGTTATATCGATAAGGATTTTCGCGAACGCGGCGCACGGGATTACCGGTTAGACGCAAAACTTACGATTGAGCAGTTTACGCAGCTGATTATCAAGCAGATTATTTATTACAACACAAAGCACTATTTAAGGGATTATGTACGTGATGAAGATATGATTCGCGACGATGTGCAGCCTACTCCATTGAATTTATGGAACTGGGGCATACGCAATCGTTCCGGAAAACTGCGCTATTTTCCAGAGGAGACGGTGAAGTTGCATTTATTGCCGCGGGGACAGGCAACGGTCACGTATCGTGGCATTAAATTCAAGGGCATGTACTACAGCTGTGAACGGGCTTTGAAGGAATCATGGTTTCCAACGGCCAGACAAAAAGGGAGCTGGCGAGTAAGTATTTCCTATGATCCCAGAAATATGTCGTTTGTTTACTTGATTAACGAAGATCTATATTCATTTTCAACCTGTCATTTGCTTGAACACCAAAAACGGTACGAGGGTAAAACACTGGACGAGATACAGTATTTACTGGGATATGAAAAGCTGCAGCGCAGTCAGTCAGAACACCAGCAGCTTCAAAAAGAAGTAGATTTTATTTCAGATGCCGAGGCTCTCATTAAATCAGCAACAAAAGAGGCTGATCAAGGCCAGTCAAAAGTGATCAGTAAGTCCCAAAAAACAAAATCGATTCGCGAACATCGAAAGGATGAGCGTGAATCTCGGCAAGATGATGAGGCCTTTCTCCTAGGAAACAGGAAAAATACCAGTTCGCCATCAGCTGTTATCCCTTTTAACACAAAAGAGAGTGACAATGATGAACGCTATGCCCGGCCGTCAATAAAAGCACGTGGACTATGGCATAAGAGCGGGGAGGATAGCAATGAATGATGCACAGAACGCCTCAAATCAAGCACAAGTTGCTGTCTATCATCCTCAGCAGCTGATTGACTTTGAGGGGAACCCCTTAATTGAAGCCTTACCGCCGATCCTGTCACAGGAAGAAGCATTTGAAAAACTCAGCTACTACCCGGCCTATGATGAAAAAGAAACAGAACTGTCGCCGCAGCTCCGCTATCACGCATTATTACGGCTGACACGATTTTTCCAGCCGGTGACGCAGCATCTTGATCTTGAACAGCGCTTTTCCCGATTGCTGAGATATGGTTATGTCGGACGTAATCCATGTATGCCGGAGAACGTCCATCAATTAAATACCGCACATTATGTAATGAATGGTCAGTTGCTGACACCTCATGATATACGTTCAACAGCTTCCAGCTTTACCCTTATGGGCTTTTCAGGTATTGGTAAAACAACGGCGATTGAACGTGTCTTATCGCTGTATCCACAGACTATTATCCATAAGTATCCCTTAAATATTACACAGATTGTATGGCTTAAATTAAATTGCCCTCATGACGGCTCACTCAAATCTTTATGTATGGATTTCTTTTTAAAAGTAGATCGATTATTAGGAACCAACTATTATGACCGTTTTGGGGGCAAACGTAATTCAATCAGTTCAATGGTAACTCGGATGGGACAGATTGCTCGTCTGCATTATATCGGCGCTCTGATCATTGATGAGATCCAGCACTTATTAACCGCAAAAAGCAGCGGTTCCGAAAAAATGATGAACTTCTTTGTCACTTTGGTCAATGAAATTGGTGTTCCGGTCATGATGATTGGTACGATGCGCGCAAGAAGTGTTCTCCAACAGGACTTCAGGCAGGCGCGCCGGGGCAGCGGTCAGGGAGACATGGTGTGGCAGCAAATGAAAAAGGATGACGACTGGGATGTCCTGATATCGGAGATGTGGAACTATCAGTGGACGAAGAATAGAGTTGAACTAACGGATAATCTGAATGATACACTGTACGAACAAAGTCAGGGAATAATTGATATAGCGGTCAAACTGTTTGTTCTTTCCCAGGGACGTGCGATTGAAACGGGAGAAGAGCAAATAACACCGGGGATGATCAGAAAGGTAGCCAAAGACGACCTTAAACTGGTTCAGCCAATGCTTAATGCACTGAGATCCGGTTTGCTATCTGAGATCGAAAGATACGGTGACATCATGCCGATGGATGTAGAAGACTATTTACAGCATCATCAGTCTAAGATCGACCTAAAGGCAACCATCCAGAAAAAGAAAGAAGAACAGGCAAAGGCTCGTCAGAACAGAGAGACAACGAAGTTAGAAAAGATTATTCTTGCGTTGATAGACATAGATATTGAACCTTCAAGGGCCGAGAAGGCAGCAGAATTTGTGATTAAAGCAAATCCGGAAATATCGCAGGCAGGCCTGATGCAGAAAGCTTTGGCCTTTGTTGAAATGCAGAAGACAGCCGACAATAGAAAAATCAGTGATGTCTCTGCCTCAACTAATGAATTGCAGAAAATTGCAGAAGAAGGGAAAAAACGAAAGCTTTCAGCATATGATGCGCTGCAGAAGGCTGGATACATAAAATCTCCGCTGGATGAATTTGCACTTTAGGAGGACTGAACGATGCTAGCTTTCTTCCCTGAGCTTTACGAAGATGAATTACTGTACAGCTGGTTTGCCCGTTATCATATGCGTTCATGCAACCTCAGCCCGAAAGCGACGATGACTGAACTGTATGGCTCTTCAAGGGTAATGGCTGTGCCGGATCTTCCTGCCCATTTGAGACAGGTCTATAAACGTCTGAAACATTTTGATCCACTGGGAATTGATGAATGGATCGGCCAGCACACCTTTTTTCACTATTACACGACTTTTGCTAAGAAAGATGTTAGGGACAGGGTCTTTACAGAAATGCTTGAAGGAACTAGCCCGGGTTCGATACACATGATGACTGGTGCAATGGCCAGCAGTGTTTCCGAGCCATCAGTCTTTCGCTTCTGTCCGAAATGTGCAGATGAAGATATCCAGCAATATGGAGAAATGTACTGGCATATGTCCCATCAGCTTCCCGGCGTTTTAGTATGTCCGAAGCATAAGCATTTCCTGCTCAATTCTTCGGTATCTTTTCGAGGAAAAAATAAGTATGTATATCATGCAGCGACCATGCAGAACTGCAAACGGTCACAAGGTCTGCCAATGTATAGTGAAAAAACGATACAAAGCCTGCTGATCATCGCGAAAGAGCTCATCCAGCTAGCCCATACCGATCTTTCTTTTACACGTTCCGGTGTAGAACAAGCTTATAAATATTTGCTTCAAAGGCAGGGATACGCAACGATCAGCGGTTCGGTTGATCAGCATACCTTAGCACAGCAGTTTAGCCATTTCTACGGAAGGGAGTTGCTTGAAGCTGTTCAATCACCGATTGATTCAGACAATTCCTCCTGCTGGCTGAAGGCCATTACTCGTAAACAAAGAAAAGCTTTCCATCCCATTCGGCATATACTGTTGACTCATTTTCTCGGAGAATCCATTGATACTTTCTATCGGTACGAATCGCAGACATACGACCCCTTTGGTTCGCCGCCATATCCTTGTTTGAATCCAGCCGCAGATCACTATCTGCAACCTGTTATCCCGAATGTTAAAGAAACGATTTGTACTGACACAAGAAAACCAGTGGGGACGTTTACTTGTTCCTGCGGTTTCATCTATTCAAGAAGAGGGCCTGATCACAGTATAGAAGATCGTTATAAAATCGGGCGTGTGAAACAATTTGGCCTGGTATGGCAAGATAAGGTGCATGATTTGATTTATATTAAGAAGTTAAGCTATTATGCTGCGGCGAAGCGGTTAAAGGTGGACATAGGCACTGTGAAAAAATACGCCAATCAGCAGCAAATTGCCAAAGATGACTCAAAGGAAGCCAGCACGCTGCCTCTGGAATCAAAAAGAACACAATGGTTACTTTTTCAGGAAGAGAATTCTAAAACATCGGTGACGGAAGTTCGGAAACGTAATCCAGCATTGTATGCCTGGTTGTACAGGCATGATAGACAGTGGCTACAGAAGCATTCATCAAAAATAAACAAAACAGCTGTCAAAAACCAACGTGTTAATTGGACAGAGCGAGATCGGCAGTTAGTAAAGGAAATCAAGGATGTCGTCCATAAGTTGTTGAAATTTCCTAAGCCCGTTCGCATTAATCGAAGCCGGATCGGAAAGGAAATCGGAAAACTTGCTCTTCTGGAGAGACATTTGGAAAAATTATTTCAAACAAATGTTTATTTAAACCAAGTCACAGAATCGGTGGAGCAGTTCCAGATACGGCGTGTTCGTTGGGCTGCTAAAACATTGTACAATCAGCATCAGGACGTCGTTGCATGGAGAATTAGGCGCTTAGCCGGGTTGCATAAAGATATCGGAGAAAAAGTCAACCGAGAAATAGATTTGCAAATAGACAACTATTCAAACTGTCGGAAAGAGGTGTGAGATTTGACATCTGTCATACTTAAGCCGTGGCCGTTTCAAAACCGAGTTGTCAAACTGCATTGGATAGGCCATGTAGTACTGACTCCGGCAAAAAAATGGAGAATTTTTGTTGCGTTTGAAGATAGGAAAAAAGTCAACTTAGTTCAATATCCTATCGGGCTATTACCTATGTTGCGAATCGGCCAATATTATCAAAACGGTCGGCCGTTAACATCGCAAAAAGACGGTACGATTGAAACACTCTTGGTACAGGATCTTTCTCATGGTCATACGGAACAGGCTCTTAATGTATGCCGATCATTTAATTATTATCTGCACGGTAAAGCTGAGCTGATTCGCCAGAAGATCTGGTGTTTTCAAGCACAGGGAGTTCATTACTTTATTCCCCATGCTGAGCTGATAAGAGCCTTATTTATAAGAAACAAAGAACTTGCCAATGCACTGCTCCGTCCCCAGGGATTAGAGTTCTTAATTAATGCCTGTCAAATAAACGGGAGAGAGGTTGATTTGGCATTTTCTAATGTTATTCCTTCTGCCATAATAAATAATTACTTTGCCAGTCATTTTGCGTGGCTTTATTTAACGCCTGTGATTCGAAATGCCTTTGGATCTGTGCAGAGCAATGTTTATGCCCAGATGGTTCAAGACATGCATAAATATGGGCAGTTCTTAGAATTGAATGTTCCTCGGATGATGAATTCTAAATGGACAGTTAGAGGCCGACGAATAAAAGATCAAGTTCTTATTTATGAACTGCTTCGTTTTACCGGAGCGGATATCGCATTTGATAGAATTAATTATAGTCATGACGCCATAAAACAGCGATATTACGTCCCCAATCCTAAGAAAAAGCAAAAAACAAAATGGGAAAAAGAACAAGATTTTGAGGTAAACAATGATCGGAAGGATGAGGCCAAGGAAGACATCCATCAACCGGTAATCGAACTGGATGATACGCAAATCTCTTTTCAAAATCCAATCGAGATAAAGCGGATTCCCAAAACTCAGCAGCAAGTTAACCAGGGGGATACATATATAACTAAGAAAGGAGGAGGGGGAGCCCAAGTCATCGCTGCAAGTGTCGATGAACCAATTGCTGGTGGCACCTTGCAGCCAATTGATTTTAAGCCAATTGAATTGCCTGATGCGAAGAAATTTGGGCTGGAAGATTTTTATCAAATGCTTAGAATTTTTGCTGACATACATCAGGAGTTTCAAATCTCGGCATCTCCTGTTCCTCTGCCCTTAGGCAGAAAATTTGCATGGTTGCCGAATGGAGAAAGACGGATATGTGCTGTGGTGAGAGTAGTGCCACGCTATTTACAGCCCGTTTTTATATTAGAAGTTGCCCGTCCGGATCAGCGCTCCCTATCGACTCTTCTTGTCCGGATAAAAAATGTGAAAAACAGGGGTGATGAAGAAAGAGGCATACATAATTTGCTTAATACATTGGTTTTAAAAAGCGGCAGCTGGTCTAAGGATTGCTTGCAACACGTGAATTATGCAAAGCTGAAGCATACAAGTAAAGACAGCAGACA
Source organism: Sporolactobacillus sp. THM7-4 (assembly GCF_004153165.1). Classification (GTDB taxonomy): domain Bacteria; phylum Bacillota; class Bacilli; order Bacillales; family Sporolactobacillaceae; genus Sporolactobacillus. Next base: position 34,926 of record NZ_SEMD01000005.1, read on the forward strand.
TTGGGCAGATAGAGTTTTTGAAAAGATATCGCTTCTTGTTTAAAACGGTTAGGAGAAATAGTTGATCGTCCTTTAAGGGGACATCTAATTTTTGGTTTTAAGCTGCTTGTTTTGCCAAAAAATTGACTTGATGTAAACCCCAAAAGTTGGACAGTTTAATTATATTGGTTGCTCGGTTGTCCCAATCTGATATTCAATCGGACTTCGGCCTCCGAGTTTTTCTTTGCTCTGATTTTGTAAATAGTTAATTTGTAAGTGGAAACAAAAGTATTTTATTATAAGTGCAATCTAAGGCTAGTAATTTTGTTGGATGTATATGGTAAAATAAAATGAAAGCCTTTTATTAATCAGGGATAAACAGTGTTAGTGGCAACTAAGGAATGTAGTATTTGGCAATTAGCAAATTATAATAAGTTCAATGCACGGCTTTACATGGAGAGGCGGATGCGGTAGGCTAATAAGCCGTGCAAAACCAATGTGCCTGCCGCTTTTGCGGTAAAACTGTATCCGCAGAGGCTCCATGTCAAGCCATTTATGATACTCACCAAATGAGAATTATAAAATTAATTAAATTGCCAAAACATGCATTTTCTAATTGCCGAAAACAAACAGTAAGAAAATGTAAAAAAGTGAATAGAAATTAATTAGGAATGATGAACTCAAAATGAAAATCACTGAAAACGAACTGGATTTTTCTCATGTCAATGATAAGATCAGTCATTTAACAAAAGCTGAAATAGTTGAATTAATTAACAAGTACTATGCTGGTGAGAAGGTAACTAGATTAATAAAAGATTACAAGGTGAAGGTTCCCACATCCAGGCTCATATTCACTTTTCCAAAAAAATTGACGGACACTCATTGTTTTTACTGCCGTACAAAGATGGTACAAGATTGGACCTCACTGCATGGCTATAACCAAGGCGAAAGCATATCATATTGCCCAAAATGTGGACATCAGGATGCTCCAAATTGTCAGTGTGAAAATTGCAAGCGAATAAAGGAAGAAAGCTTAAAGCAAGAACTTCAACGGAGAAAAGAACTTATTTTCAAGCAGGTGGAGTATTGAAGGCTTACCGTGGGATGGAACTACAGGTTACAAAAAGACTTAATGAATGCAATCCAGAGGATTACAAACTTCTTTATATTCCTGGAGGATTGGCACCTGGTGCACTCAGACAAATTCCAGAAGCTATTCATTTTGTACAGGAATTTGCAAAGAGCGGAAATCTTATTGGTGCTGTCTGTCACGGTCCACAATTACTTGCGTCGGCTGGGCTTGTAAAAGGACGCAATATGACATTTTGGCACGAAGTTGCTAATGAAATAACTGAGGCTGGCGGTGTCTATGTAAATGAACCTATGGTAGAGGACGGTCAATTTATTACAGCACGTAAGCCTGGCGATTTACCAATGGAACTGTCCAGAGTGTTTGAACATCTTCAAGGAAAGTAAATATTTAAGAAAGAAAATAAATTCATCTAAAAAGAAGCGGTAGAAAATATATGCCTCCTCTTCGGTTTAAAAGTTGATCCTCCATAGCGTTTGCACAAAACAAGCCGGATATTCCCTAGGGAAATCCAGCTTGTTTGACTATTTTTCGCTTAGTGTCTGGCGACATGAAGATGGGGACTAAAAAAAGCTTTAATATCTACAAAATCCCCAAGTTTGTGTCGTTTTTTTTTCATAATTTTTTGCGACACAAACTTGGGGACTCGACCAGCACGGGACACAAATGTGGGGACTTGACCTGCAGTATTACCCGTAAAGTCGGTATTCTGATAAAACACAAATTTGTGACTAAATTCACACAAAAAAGGGATTTGATATGACTTAATGACTCAGCTAATTAACGTGAAAAACAGTATTTTTATATTAATAAAAATACTAGCGTTGCATAAACATACTGATTCCCTTATGTCATAATATTCAGATGATTGATTTCTCTGGTGTGATCAAAAAAGCCAACGAGTCCCTAAAAGGTGCACCATTCCATTTTAACCATATTATCCATTTATAAAGGTTGCCAGCGGAGAAAACCTGGCTATTCATGGCCGGGATGAATCCGCGCCACGGGCAACCCGGTAACTGCATAATAATGCCATTTAGTCATCATTAAGGCGAACATATGTGCTACAATGGATCTTGATGGGAGGTGAATTCCATGGTCACCAAGGGCTTAAAGCTCAGGATCAGGCCAACAACTTCAACATAAGTATGATCGAAAAATAATGAGTCGCTCTTTACGTAATGTCACCCAGATAGTGTTTAAAGATACAAGGGATCACCGGGAAAATAAGTTTTGCTTTTTAAGTTGCACTCTCAAGTACTTTATACCATGTTTTAAATTGAAATTTAATGAACTTAATCATAATTGTGCCACATTTTTCGGTAATAATGATTATAGAAACAATCCAAAGGAGGCCTTTCTATTGATGCTTCTTATAATTATTCTACTAGTGTTTGGTGGCTACTACCTTTTTCGTCAGACAAGCAGAAACGGGCTCAGCCGGGATAAAACGTCAAATGCGGAAGAGATCCTGAAACAGCGTTTTGTCTCAGGGGAGATTGACGAAGATACCTACAACCGGATGCTGAAAACAATCCGGTCTTAAGCGACAAAATTTCAATGACAGTTAAGGAGGATTTGTATGATGTTCAGAGGATATAATGGTTTTGGTGGATGTTTTGGCTATGGAGACGGATTTTTTGGGCCCTGGATGATGATGGGTACGGGTGTATTGCTGCTGGCTGCGGTCATCATTGCCGCCGTGATTCTGTTCAGAATGGCCTCACCTAAAAAAAAGGATGACGGTTCGCTCGAACTTTTGAAACTACGTTACGCAAAGGGAGAAATAAGCGAAGAGGAGTACTTAAAGATGAAGAAGGTACTGGGCAAATAAACAGCGGAGTTATTGATGAGGCAGGCAAAGCAGCATAATTCTCAAATGGGGACGAGTTGAGTGGAATGGACTATCATGTGATGATTGTGGAAGATCAAAAGGAAATACGGGATGTCGTAGCCAAATATCTTGAGAAAGAAGGCTACATTCCTTCTCTTGCGAAAGATGGCTTCGAAGCACTTGAGATCTTTGGCAGCCAGACCATTCACCTCATTCTATTAGATATTATGATGCCTGGAATTGACGGATTTGAGGTGCTGAGGGAAATCCGAAAGGTTTCCGACGTTCCGGTCATTATGCTCACAGCAAAACAGGAGGAAATTGACAGACTTCACGGGTTTGACACGGGCGCAGATGATTATGTCGTCAAACCATTCAGCCTTAAGGAGCTAATGAAACGTGTTCGGGTGATCATCAAGCGGGTTTACCATGAAACCGATGAAATGGTTTATCATTGTAAAGCGCTGCACTTGCATACCGGCAGCATGAAGCTCTATCAGGGAGAGGAAGAGATTCCGGTCACTTCTGCCGAGTACGCACTGCTTCTTGTTATGTTTCGGCATCAAGGTCAGGTGCTGACCCGAGAGCAGCTCATTGAACTGGCATATGGAAACAATTACGAGGGATATGACCGCAACATTGACAGTTATATCAAGCGTATTCGTCAGAAAATCGAGGAAGACCCCAGGCATCCAAAGATGCTCATCACAAAATATGGTGCGGGTTACATTTTCGGGGATGTGAAACAATGACCATACGGCGGCAGTGGCTGATCATGCTGACCCTAACGGCCGTTCTTGCGATCGTTGTCAATACGCTGATCTTCAGTTCGCTCATCAACCGCTATTTTCAGACCTACACGACCAGTGAATATAATAAAAGCCTGTCACAGATCAAGAGTTTTTCAAAAATAGCACTTTCTCAAAATAACATGACTACCCGGCAGATTGAGGCGCAGCTTGCGTCATATTTGAACGATCCGGTTACCCGAATCACGCTCTATAAAGCGGATGGCTCGGTCATTGCGAATGTTAGTAATGACATTAGCAGCATGAACAATATGATGAGCGGTATGATGCGGCACAGGGCGCCGGGCACATTTTCCCAGGAGGTCGACCGGACGGAACTCAAGGAATCCGGCATTTCGATCGGCACGGTAAACGTGACGCACTACAGTTCCATCGGTGATTCTCTGACTTCCATGATGTTTCGTTCCGCGCTGATTCGCACCAGCCTGCTCTCTTTCGTTATCGTGCTGGCTTTACTGATAATAATCGGGCTCTTCGTGAGCCGAAGATTGAGCAGAGACTTAAGAAATACCTCATCTATGGCGCTGAATATCGATTTGGGAAATCAGGTGGATATTCCGCTCTCAAAAATCCGGGAGGTCCGGATTATCCAGCAAAGCCTGAAGGAATTGAAATCACGGTTAAAGCTGAAACAAAAAGGGCGTAAGCGTCTACTTGATGAAATGGTTCATCAGACGCGGACGCCGCTCACAATATTGAAGACACATCTGGAAGGGTTTCAGGACGGGGTCATTGATCTGACACCAGAGGAAATCAAAACCTGTGAAATGCAGATCGAGAACATTTCCTCAATCATTTCCAATATGAGCGGTCTGCTGGATACCGAAAGAAAAGCATCCCCGCTCCGCGTCGAAGCATTCGAATTCAGCCATTTACTGCGACGAATTATTGCCGGGCTTAAGCTTCAATTCGATCAGAAGCAAGTCGCACTTTCCTTGATGAGTCACGAGAAAATAATGATTAAGACCGATTTGTATAAACTGAGCCAGAGTATTTACAACATCCTGACCAACGCTTACAAATTCACCCAACCGGGCAGTAAAGTGGAGGTTTTCTTCCAGGCGGATGAGAAGATGCTCACTATCGAGATCAGGGATACTGGTGCAGGTATATCGCCCAAAGAACAGCAGCATTTATTTGAAGCCTATTACAAGGGAAGTAACGCCCAGACGGTTCCCGGAGAAGGGTTGGGACTGTATGTTGTGAAGCAGAATCTGGAGCAAATCGGGGGAACGATTCGTGTCGCATCAGCGCCTGGTAAAGGAAGCAATTTTATCATTAGAATCCCGATGACGATTTAAAGCAGTATACCAATGCGATAAACAATCCTCTCGCAGATTCTTATAAGGAGGCATGGATCGTGAAAATGAGAATAACGATGGCTGCGTTATCCGTCGTCGGCATCTTTGCAATAGGATTAATCATCTTTGGTGCTATTCAAACAGTCTCTGCTGTATCCATACAAAATAAAACACGGACCCAAGCTGAAGCAGCACAAACAGATCGCAGTGACGATAATGTCAATCCAGATGCAGCGAGTTACGACCGATATGGTTATGGTATGATGGGTGGCGGTTACGGCATGATGAACGGGGCGAGAGATAGTTACAGTGGCCAAGCCAGTGTCACCGAATCTGCCGTTCAGAAGGATATTGCTGCTGCACAGAAGAATGCGCATGTTGACAAAAAAACGAATACCATTACCTATTCAGGCAATAGTGTGACGCTTGTCATTGCGGGCGGTCCCGAGAAGACCGATGGCAAATTTGTCATTGACGGCCTGGTCAATCCGAAGCTGGTCGTGACAAAAGGTGCTGATGTCACGGTAGAGTTTGTAAACGAAGACGCAGACATGCCGCACGCCTTTGAAATCACCGATGCCGCACCGCCCTATGACTATATGTCAATGATGGACGGAGGTATCTATCCGGGAAGTATCATACGTGCATTGCCCAAAACCTCAGGCGGCCATTTCGCAATGGCCACGACCACATTTAAGGCAATTCAGCCAGGTACGTTCTATTATATCTGCCAGTATCCCGGCCATGCACAAAAGGGCATGTACGGTAAACTTTTGATTAAATAGCAAAGTAACCCATTAGATTAAACTAGAGTGAGCAAATCGCAGGATCAAACAGATCACGCGGTTTGCTTTTGTCATACTTTAAGTAATGTCATGAAAGCTGAATGAGGGCTGATTGAAAAAATGGTGAGCAAAACAGTTTCGATAATACCCGTATAGGTATATACTGCAAGTGTAGTCGGAACGAACAGTTAAAAAAACTGAGTTCTCGGCTCGCCGAGATAAGAAATCCAAATACTAAGATTGTGAAAAACTTTATAAGGGAGCTATGAATGATGAATGAAGTAACTGTGTACACGACCAATACTTGTCCTTATTGCCATATGGTGAAGAATTTTCTGAAAAAGCAAGGACTGCCATTTAAAGAAATCAATGTGCAGCAAGATCCTGCTGCCGGTCAACGTCTTGTGGAAACAACCGGACAAATGGGTGTACCGCAAACAAATGTGAATGGTCAGTGGGTACTCGGATATGATCCTGATCGGATCATGGGTTTTGTTCATGCATAATCTTGCCTGACCGGCAACAGGCTGAAAAATGTTGCATCTTAGGAGAAATTGAACATTTGCCGGTCGCTGATCAGACCATACGTGATCATTTCAAATTGTGTCGTCAATCTTTCTTCTGATAAACCCCCGGAGGGCGTCTTTCTGATATTATTTTGACGACTGAATTGCCTTTAGAAATTAAGAATGATCTCGATACTTCGTATTCCAGTCGCTTCTCATGTGCATTATCAATTAGTGTTTTGGAAAACAGGTCTCCGGGGATAGAGATTGAAAAGTACATTGTTTCATCAGTTATTCAAGCGATCAAACCATAATATGTAAGAATTGCCGACAATTGTCTGCTTTTTTAGATTTCTACGGACCAATTTTTTATATTGGGATGGCTTTAGGCATTGCTTTCACAGAAATCCATTTAGCATCCAAGAAGATATAGCAGGAAATGCCGTTTAAAATATTCTACTGAATCATGAATATTAAGATTTTTTTCATCCTGTGGAAATCAAAATATATCTAAAATTGATTGTAGGGTTAATTATGTCCAAGATCAGCCCTGCAGTAGAAAAGTTGGTTGCCAGATTAAGGGTATTGCACTCTCTGTATCCGTACTGACTGTTCTTGAACTGAATATGAGTTGGGGTATGTTCTATATGCTGTTGTCATTCTCTTTCTTAAAGAAAAACATAGCTATCGCTAATACGTTTTGGATGTGTCTTGATCATTATTAGCGGCCTGTTTGTAGGGGATTCATTGATTAATAGAACTAACAAACATGTCGTGAAGACGGATGGTTTTATTAAAATCGTCATATAGGCTAAAGATGCTTCAAAATTTATTAAAGAGTGGACATTGTAGGTTGAGATTCAGAAGGACATTTTTACTCAATCATACCAACGGTCAAACCCAGAAAGTTATATATGCGTTTATATAACTCTTTCATGAGTAGTCACCTGTGACACTGGAAGAGTATTTTTTTGTAAAACAATAATAATTCCACCAAATCCAGTATGGGATCTGGCGGAAAATAGATGATAGAAAATTTATTTGCAGTTTACAAAATTATGCAATAATAAAATTAAACAAATAACCTGTAAATACAATCCCAAGGCCGACAATAGTAATAAATATTGCAAGCAGCTTCGGTTTCAGTACTCTCCTCAAAAGAATCATTTCCGGCAAGCTCAATGCGGTTACAGCCATCATAAATGATAATGCCGTTCCTGTTGCGACTCCTGCTCTTGTAAGCTCACTGACCAGTGGAATAACTCCTGCTGCATTTGAATATAATGGAATGCCGATTAAAACAGCAATAAGTACTGCAAAGGGATTGTCCTTACCGGCATATTCTGCTAGTGCTCCGGCCGGAATCCAGCCATGCATCACGCCACCTATAGCAATGCCGATGATGACATAGATCCAAATCTTCTTTATTAGATCCCATGTGAAAACCCAAGAATCCAATAATTTCTCTTTCATTGATGGATCTGGAATGTCTTGATCAGCTTTGACATTCATTTTATAGACATAGCCTTCGACGTATTTTTCAAGTTTCATCTTTCCTAAAATAATGCCGCCGACTATAGCAATCATTTCACCGGAAGCGATATAAATAAGCGCGATTTTCCAACCGAATAATCCGTATAGAAGCCCTAATGCCACCTCATTTACCATGGGAGCCGCAATTAAATAGGAAAAAGTGACTCCGAGCGGTATCCCTGCTTCTACGAAACCGATGAAAAGGGGGACGGCTGAGCATGAGCAAAACGGTGTCACGATGCCAAGAAGTGCCGCTAGGATATGACCGATAAAAATGTTCCCTTTGTTTTTGGCAAGGATCTTTCTTGTTTTTTCAGGGGGAAAGAAACTTCTTAGAAAAGTTATTGCATAAATGATTATTAAGAGCAATATAAAGATCTTTATACTATCAAACACGAAAAAATTCAAAGCACTTCCAAGTTTGCTATCCTGAGCAATTCCAAAAATATTATAGACAAGCCAGTCGGCAAAGATCTGTATTGGCGTGAACATAAAGTCACTTCCTCTTTAAAATGGTCAGCGGACCATAATTATTTCAGTCATGGTTATTCTATTTTTATGATTCTGAGCTTGGGTTAAAGCTATTCTTGACAAGTAGAACGCTGAACGTCACCAACAGAAGCCCAAAACCATAGATGATAAACAGCGCTCTAAAGTTTGATGCAGCAACAATTTTCGCTCCAAGAGCAGTACCTATCCCACCACCACCCATAAAGCAGAAGGCGACGAGGGATGTGGCAACGCTTCTTGCTTTTGCTGCAAATTCTGTAGCCACAGTCAGGAAGGATGAATGAGCTAGCATGAAACCCAAACCCATCAGCCCAATTGCGATCACAACAATTGGCAGGGAATTTCCCAATACGATGAACAACAAATCCGCTAAAGAGGCAAAGCTAATACCAACAGCTGCAGTTTTCTTGCGGCCTATTTTTCTTGCTATTACTCCCGACTTCCTGCCTGCAAGTAATGCCATTAAGCCAAACGCAGTCATAACTATTCCTATCGCAAAATTATTTAATTCAAAAGTCTGCTTAATGAAGCCTCCCAGGAATGAAAAGGAACCAATTAAGAAGATACCTTCAAATATGACTAATGTATAGATAATTACACTTGATGGATTTTTGAGTACGTTTATATAAGGCATTATCGCCTTGCTTTCCTTGTTTTTTGTTGAAGGTATCTTTTTACCGATGGTAAACAGTAGGATGGAAGAAACAACGGCCAAAATTGCGTAAACTCCAAATACACCTCTCCAATTTAAAAAATATGCAATAGAGCCCCCGATCGCCATACTCAGCCCCTGTCCTAGAAAAGATATCCCCATAAATGTTCCTATTGCTGATTGTCTTTCTTCTATTGGGAACAAATCACCTATAAGTGCCAATGAAACTGGCATCACCGCTGCTGCAAACATTCCTGTTAACGCTCTGTATGCTGTTAAATCTGGCAGTGCAACAGAAAATGCACATAAGGTAGTCGCTATTGTAAACATTGATATTGAAAATGTGATAACCTGTTTCTTCCCGAATCGCTCTGCAAGATATCCATACAACAGCTGAAACAATCCAAATGGCAGCATGTATGCTGAAATTATCACTGAAGCAGATGTAACATCCACATTTAGGTTCTGTGCTATAGACGGAAGGATAGGTGAAACCACCCAATTGTCCGCCATTGTGACAAAACCCGCAAGGCCAAGTATCAACAGTATTTTTTTCTTATCCAAAGTATCATCTTCTTGTAAATTTGATTTTTAATCCATAGCTTTAGCTAGTTAATGCGTGAAAATAGTCGGCGTTTTATTGCCAAAAATAACAATAAGAAAAAGAAGGGTGGCGTTTTTTCGTAAAAAGATGGAAATGCCATTTGACCCCTTCTTCTCACCATCGGCATTTAGATAAAAACAATAGGGTTAGGTTAATTTCTCTGTTTGATTAACTAGCAACTTCATCGCTTCCAGTGAAGCTGAAATAACCGTCGTACCCTTTACAAATCTGGCAGTAAGCAAGGCCTCTACAATCTCATCTTTGCTTATTCCTTGGATCAGCGCGCTTTTGACATATGAAATAATGCAGGTTTCTTGTCCTAATGCTGCAGCGGCGGCTATGCTCATTAGAAGCTTATATTTGTTTGGAACAGCGGTTTTGCTATACAGCCACTTTTTGTTGTTGACATGTTCAAATACTGCGCTTTCATCCAACTGACTCAATAATTTCATGGGAAGTGGAGTGCTTCCGGATTGTTTTTTCATTTGTTCTAGTAGGTCATGAATATTCATCATTTTTCCCTCAATCAAAAATTATTTTTTTAATAACCCGACAACCTCATCAACGGATAGAACTTTCCCCGCTGATACGACCTTCTCATCAATGGTTAGTGCAGGTGTACTCATGACTCCGTAACGTACAATTGAAGGAATGTCTTCAACCTTTTCAACAGTGGCATTGACCTGAGCCGATGAAATGGCTTCACGAACATTTTGCTCAAGTGCTTTGCATCGTTTACAGCCGGTCCCCAAAATTTTAATGATCATTTGAAATCGCTCCTTAATAATAAAAATTATAGATGCCAGACAAGATAAAACCATCCGCAAGGGATTTACTCGTGAGGTGTTGTTGATAGACAATTCAACGGTGTGCTTAATGTGTAAACAGTGAACTTCCCATCTTTTCTAGAATGGATTACTCCACCGCGTTCAAGAATTTTTAAATGATGGCTAATCGTTGATTGAGGCAATTGAAGCCCTGAAACGATCTCACACATGCATAGATCACTGATCAGTAACATGCCGACAATCTTTAATCGTGTCGCATCCCCAAGTGACTTGAACAGTTCAGCTTTCTTTTCAAGCGATTCATTGTTTCTTAGAAAAGTAAGTTTCTCTTTTGAACGAGCGATGAATTGCTTGATCTCTTCATCAGTTCGAATATTCCACGCTCTCTGTTCTGTGACCATTAAATAACCTCCTTTGCTAAACAAAATTATAAAACTAGTTGTATAGTTATGTCAACTGATGCTGATGTCATGAAGTGTATCAATTGCAGAAGATAAACGGGCAATTGCAAAAGTGACGTAAAAATAAAGGTCCACGCCTTGCAATATATAATCTATTGCTTATACAATTTTAATTTAGATATGTTTTCCAACAGATGAATGCGGCTTGGCACAGCTCTTAGTAAACGACTTTATTGTCAGTTAACAAAAAATCGATAATTGACCAAGGGAGAATGGTAAAAAGCTTCTCATCTTTTTTGATGGCTGAAAGGGTTGTAATCTGCATACCCTATAGGGTATAATGTGATTGAACATTGGCGAAAGTGTTGCCATGAATACGTGAAGCAGGAGGACCCATTGTGAAAAAGCGAATCATTATTGTCGGCGGTGTCGCCGGCGGTGCAAGTGTGGCGACACGGCTCAGGCGATTAAGTGAAGAAAATGACATTGTCATGTATGAAAAGGGCGCTTACATTTCTTTTGCTAATTGCGGTCTGCCTTATTATGTCGGTGGTACGATCCGTGAAAAAGACGCGCTGCTTGTTGAATCGGTTGAGAACATGGTCAAGGAATTCAATATTGAAGTTCACAACAACACAGAAGTAGTAGATATAGATCCGGAAAAGCACATCATTACAGTAAAAAATGTGTTGAACGGGGAAACGGCAACGGATCATTACGACCGTTTAATTCTTTCCACTGGCGGAAAACCGATAATTCCTAAGATCCCGGGACTTGATCAGGCGGATAATGTTTTCTCCGTACGGAATATACCGGATGTTGAGCGTATAAAGAATTATATCGATGCCCATAATGTGCGAAAAGTTACAGTGATCGGTGGCGGATTTATTGGTCTGGAAATGACTGAAAATCTTGTCGATCTTGGGCTGGAGGTCACACTGGTCGAAGCGAGTCCGCAAGTAATGGCACCGCTCGATTTTGAAATGGCGCAATTCGTTCATGAACAAATTGAACTTCATGGTGTGCAGCTCATTTTAAATGATGGGATTGCACGTTTTTCAGGGAACGGACATGCGGTAGTGCTCAGCAGCGGCAAAGAAATAGACACCGAACTAACCGTGATGGCGATCGGTGTACTGCCCGACAGTACATTGGCGCAAAAAGCAGGCGTAAAGACGGGCATAAAAGGCGCCATCGTTGTTAACGGGCATTTCGAAACGAATGTTCCGGATATATTTGCGATTGGCGATGTGATCGAAGTAAAAGATTTCATCACCGGCACTCAGACATTAATCCCGCTTGCCGGACCGGCCAATCGTCAAGGGAGGTTTCTTGCAGATTATCTAAACGGACTGGATGCAAAGAATCCCCCTGTGCTGGGAACAGCTGTGGCGAAAGTTTTTGCGCTCACGGTGGCAACCACGGGGAAAAATGAGCGTTTTTTGAAACAGGCCGGTATTTCCTATCGGGTGGCTCATTTACATCCCAATTCCCACGCTGGCTATTATCCCGGTGCAGCACCGATTGAATTGAAGGTGATCTATGATGAACAAGGGAAAATTCTCGGTGCGCAAGCGATTGGTACGGAAGGTGCGGACAAACGCATTGACATCATTTCGGCAGTGATGCGTTTAAACGGATCGATTGAGGATCTTCAATTGGTCGAAGTTGCCTATGCGCCGCCGTATGCCTCGGCGAAAGATCCGGTAAACTATGCTGGTTATATCGCGGCGGATCAGCGTCAGGGATTAGTAAAGACGATTGAATGGGATGAGGTCGATGCGCTGATTGAGAAACAGGCGTACTTCTTGGATGTACGCGAATCCTTCGAACTGGCTACCGGAAAACTTCCTGGCAGTCATCACATACCGCGAGGTGAATTGCGAGGCCGGCTTGCGGAGCTTCCCAAGGATCAGCCGATTTATGTGTATTGCTCTGTAGGGCTTCGCGGTTATAATGCGGCGCGAATTTTGGCACTGAATGGTTTTGATGTATATAATCTTGACGGCGGTTTGAAAACTTATGAACAAGCCAAATATGAGACGGGCCAAATGAATGCACAAGCTCATCCTGCAGCTCAAAGTGAGCTGTCTTCAACCATGGCAAAGCAAGCGCCTCAATGTACGAAAATTGAAGTAGATGCCTGCGGACTGCAATGTCCTGGACCTATTCTCAAGGTTAAGCAATCCATGGAGAAGATGAATAAGGGAGATATCATGCAAGTGCAGGCCTCTGATTTTGGCTTTCACAAGGATATTGTTGCCTGGGCAAATGCGACAGGTAATCAATTACTGACGAACGACATTGTCGGCAATAAGGTCGTTGCGACGGTGGTGAAGGGGGCCATGGCTAGTCGCGACGATGCTGCTCATGCGGTGCATACAGCCCCAGAATCTGGCGGTGCAACAACAATGGTGGTTTTTGACGGCGATTTGGATAAAGCAATTGCAACGTTTATTATTGCGACTGGTGCGGCCGCAATGGGTAAGCCGGTCACGCTTTTCTTCACTTTCTGGGGGCTAAATATTATTAAGCGACATGCCAATACGAAGATCAACAAGTCGGGAACTGACAAACTGTTCAGTATGATGTTGCCGAAGAATGCGAATCATCTGCCGCTGTCACGAATGAATATGGCCGGCATGGGCCCGAAAATGATTAAAAAGGTCATGGCTGACAAGAATGTTGACAGCCTTGCAGTTATGATTGAGCGTGCAAAACAGCTTGGCGTGAAAATGGTGGCCTGTACAATGAGTATGGATCTCATGGGCGTTGCACGTGAAGAAATCATCGATGGTGTTGAATTTGGCGGCGTGGCCAGTTATTTAGGCGAAGCAGCAAAATCAAATGTGAATCTATTTATATAATCAGATCAAATCGTTGTATAAGCCAGCGAAAAGGGCGTCTCATTAGTCTATTGACGGTGAAGACACCCTTCTATGGCTTAAGATACTCTTTTGCAGGAGTGTTGTTTTTCAGGGGCACTTCTTCCAAAAAAAGGAGCTAATGTTCCTGGGACTTCGGGTGTTTCAGTGCTGATGTCGTTCACTTGACTTTAAAAATAGAATGAGTAATATACGGGTAGGGGTATAAAGGAGGCAGCTTATGGAGTATACATCACAAATGACCAATCGATTGAAACGGATTGATGGACAAATCCGTGGAATTATTCACATGATGGAACAAGGATTAGACTGTCGCAGCGTAGTCACCCAGATGACGGCCGCACGGTCAGCACTGGATCGTGCACTGGGCCTGGTTATTGGCAAAAATCTTGAAGCCTGTTTGCGGCAACAGATTGAAGACAGCGAAGGTTCGTCTGAAGCAATCATAAACGAAGCGATTCAAATGCTGGTGAAAAGCCGTTAAGGGATTAAGAGAAGTGAATCCAACGGCTAAGGAGGAATTTAATTATGAGATGCATATTCTTTTGCAAACCAAAAATCAAAAAGATAAGCACTTCTGAGTTGAAGAAAGTCTATCTGCCGAGTAAAAAGGGTAAATATTTTCTTGACGTACGTACAAAAGCAGAGTTCAATGGTCATTCAATTCCGGGTTTTGTCAATATTCCGTTGCAGACCCTGAGCAATCATCTTAATAAGATTCCGAAAGAAAAAGAAGTGGTTGTCATTTGTCAAAGCGGTATGAGAAGCTCGGTTGCGTGTAAGGTTTTAAAAAAAGCAGGTTATGAGAAAGTAACCAATGTTCGCGGTGGAATGAATCACTGGTTCTAACTTTTTTATGGAGAAAAATATACCCATATGGGTATATAAGCGCGCGGGTTTTGAAAAAATAAAAATTTTGTCCAGGGAGGATAACAGCATGTATGAAGATTTGACACCCGAAGAAGTCGAACAACTGATACGCAGTCATGCACCTGTAAGTATTATTGATGTGCGCGAACCTTTTGAATTTGCCGAAGGGCACATTCCTGGTGCCAAGAATATTTCGGTTAATGGAATCCAGAACCGACTCGATGAAATCAACAAAAATCAAGAGCATATTATTGTTTGTCATTCTGGAAGCAGAAGCGGTGTGGCTTCTGCCATCTTATCTGCAAATGGATTTAAGGTCAAAAATATGACAGGCGGAATGATGAACTGGCACGGACCTATCGAATTTTAAGGAGGAAAGTTAGATGAAATATGTCATTGTTGGCGGGGTTGCGGGCGGTATGTCGGCAGCCACACGTCTACGCCGATTGAATGAAGAGGCGGAAATTATTGTCTTTGAACGTGGTCCTTATGTTTCTTTTGCCAATTGCGGGCTTCCGTATTATATTGGGGGAGTGATTAAAGAACGGTCGAAGCTGCTTGTGCAGACGGCAGAAAAGCTGTATCAGCGTTTTCGTCTGGACGTGCGGCCCGAAAGCGAAGTAACCCGTATTGATCGGGAACAAAAGAAGGTAATTATTGATCATCATGGAAAGTCTTATGATGAGACCTATGATGTGCTGATTCTCTCGACAGGCGCGCACCCGATGCGTCCGCCAATTGAAGGAATCGACCAAGCGGACAATTTGTTCACGCTGCGTGATGTTCCGGATGCCGAACGTATTGTTCAGTATCTTCAGCAGCATAAAGCGGATCGTGCGGTGATCGTTGGTGCCGGCTTTATCGGCATTGAAATGGCTGAGAATCTGGCAGAACGCGGAATTAAAGTGACGATTGTTGAACGAGAGCATCAAGTCCTTCCTCCACTTGATCCGGAAATGGCGATTATGATAGAAGCTGAACTGAAAAAGTACGACATTGAGGTGCTCAAAGGAAAAACCGTTACTGGCTTTGAAGAAAAAGGTGCGAATCTTGCTCTCGATGATGGCACACATCTGAAGACAGATTTGACGCTCTTATCGGTCGGTGTTGTTCCAGAGTCCTCCTTAGCTGATCATGCGGGTTTGACGCTTGGCATACGTCGAAGCATATCAGTGAATGATCAATTACAGACCAGCGATCCAAACATTTATGCGATTGGAGATGCAATAGAGGTTGCTCAAACCGTTGGCGGTCGGGCAGCAGTCATACCGCTTGCTTCTCCGGCCAATCGGCAAGGACGCATGGTTGCCGATATTCTTAGCGGGATGAAACGCAGCTACAAGGGAACTCTGGGAACCTCCATAGTGAAAGCCTTTGATTTGTCTGCAGCTGTAACTGGATTGAGTGAGAAACTATTGCAGCGATTCAATATCCCCTACGAAGCGCTGCACACGTGCCCGCCGGATCACGCAACCTATTATCCGGGCAGTTCGCAGATGACACTCAAGCTGCTCTTTGATCCTGAATCTGGAAAGGTGCTGGGTGCACAGGCGGTCGGCGAGAAGGGAATCGATAAGACCATTGATGTACTTGCCACAGCGATTCATGGACAGATGACGGTCAATGATCTGACCGAACTGGAACTAGCCTACGCTCCGCCATTTAATTCGGCAAAAGCACCGATAAATTTGATTGGCTATGCTTCAGAAAATTTGCTGGATGATAAGGTGCAGGATGTTCAGTGGAACGAAGTCGATCAGTTGGTAAAACAAGGAGCGCTGCTTATTGATGTTCGGACGGAACAGGAATATGGTGACGGCGCCATCCAGGGGGCTGTAAATATTCCTTTAGACAATCTTCGCGAACGGTTAAGTGAGATTCCGAAAGATCGCGACCTGATTGTGTCATGTCGGGTGGGGCTTCGCGGCTATCTTGCGGCGCGTATTCTTGCTCAGAAGGGCTATTCGGTTAAGAATCTGGATGGAGGCTATAAACTGTACAGTAGCGCTTTTCCAGAAAAAGTAAAGTAACCCAATACAAAAGGTTAACGATCAGTTCGATTGAACCGTGGCAGAAAAAGCTTAGCCTTCTGCACTGATGTTACAGGCGGTAGAGATTTATCTACTGTCAAGAGTGATCAGTTATGCTAAAGAATAGGAGGACACCTGTGGTACTACAGAGGTGTCCTCCTTATCATTCATAGTGGCCTTTACCCCTATCAAAAATTGCACGCGAGAAGCCATACCTCTCAATTTCCTTCTTCTATTCGTTGATTAATAAGTCAACAAAAACTTCAGCGGCTTTTGTCTGAAATTTGATATTCGGCGTAACAAGTGAAAAATGCCTGATCATTGGGAATCCCTTTATATTGACTAACTTTAATCTTCCAAGCGCTAATTCTTTTTTGATCGTCAAATGTGAGAGCAGAGAAATGCCCAGACCAGCTTCAATCGATTCCTTTATCACTTGAGTACTTCCAAGGGTCATCACGTTTTTAGGATAGAAATCCAATTGCTTGAAGCATTTTTGCTGCATTTCTCGTGTTCCTGACCCCATCTCTCGTACTAGCCATCTCTCTTGGTGCAAGTCTAGAAGACTTATTGTCTTCTTGGAAAATAAAGGATGATCCGATGCAGCAATCACCGACAGTTGATCTTGTGCAAAGGGAGTAATCTTCAAGCGTTCATTGGTACCTTCTCCCTCTATTATCCCTACATCGATTTGGTGATGCATCATGAGGTCAATAATCTCGTTTGTATTCCTTATGGTAATATTCGGATTCAGTAAAGGATAGGATCGAAGCAGAGTTGAGATTTTATAAGGGAGTACATATTCACCATAGGTATAACTGGCACCAATAGACAGGTTACCACTTACGGTATTTTTTAGATCATCCAGAAGATTCTCCATTCGCGTATGGAGATTCAGAATATCTTTGGCATGATGGTATACGATTTCTCCCGCTTTGTTCAACCGAACATATTTATTGGTTCTCTCTAACAACTTAATATTCAACGATCGTTCCAGTGAATGAATATGATTGCTTACAGCAGGCTGAGTCATATGAAGCATTTCAGCAGCCCGAGTGAAATTTTGCTGTTCAGCAACGGTAATAAAAACATATAGTGCTTGATCCACATTAATCCGCCTTCTCATTAACTTAAGCTTCTGATGAAAGCAATGATCATTCGTAAAAAGTTATTATAACGA
Source organism: Sporolactobacillus sp. THM7-4 (assembly GCF_004153165.1). Classification (GTDB taxonomy): domain Bacteria; phylum Bacillota; class Bacilli; order Bacillales; family Sporolactobacillaceae; genus Sporolactobacillus. Next base: position 52,683 of record NZ_SEMD01000005.1, read on the forward strand.
TAATTATAATTTATTTTACTTATCATTAAAACACTTTTATTATTGGGAGCATAACATTGCAAAAAGGAGATTATCAAGTGGCAGACAAAGAAGTTCGTTTGACAGGACGTTGGCTCGGGGGGATCGGCTTCACGTTCATTATCGCTCTAATAGGCTATGGATTATCTAAAGTTCCAGGATTTGATCATGTGGGACAGCTTGCCTGCGCGATTATTATCGCAATTATTTATCGGCAGATCTGGGGATATCCGGAAAAAATCCGCTCAGGCATCCAATTTTCTGCAAAAAGGCTGTTACGATTCGCAATTATTCTTTATGGATTAAAACTGAATATTGATGTGATTCTGCATCAGGGAGGATGGCTGCTGATCAGAGACGTCGGAACAATTGTTTTTGCAATAGTTTTTACGATTCTGATTGCAAGATTACTCAAGGCAGAGGATTCGACTTTAGTTTTGTTACTGGGAATTGGAACGGGCGTCTGTGGTGCCGCGGCGATTGCAGCGACATCCTCGATCTTGAAAGCGAAAGACGAAGACACCGCAATCGGTGCAGGGATTATCGCACTGGTTGGAACCGTTTTTTCCATCGCGTATACAATTATCAGACCCTTTATTCCTCTGACAGCTTTACAATACGGGATATGGTCAGGAGTCAGCCTGCACGAGATTGCCCATGTTGCTCTGGCTGGTGCACCTGCGGGTCCAAATGCTCTGGCTATGGCTTTATTGGCCAAACTGGGCCGGGTTTTCCTGCTGGTCCCACTCAGTTTTATTCTCGTGTACTGGATGAAACATAAGGAAAAAACGAAATCTGGTTCGGAAGCGAAAATTGAATTTCCCTGGTTTCTCATCGGTTTCATTATTATGAGCTTATTTGGAAGTTACGTTCTGGGTCATGCGTTTACTATTCCGGCAAGTATGATGAATGGAATCTCTTCCTTCACTTCTTTTATTTTGACGATGGCCATGATTGGTTTGGGACTGAATGTAAGTCTGAAGGACCTGCGAACAAAAGCATTAAAGCCATTTCTAGCAATGGCTATTACTTCTGTTCTTCTTTCAGTGAGTACATTTTTCACGATATACCGGTAATACCCAGACATTTGCAGCTGAATGGATAAAAAAGCAGCGCTGAGTCTCCTCCGGTTATGGGGCTCAGTGCTGTTTTGTTTACAAAATTACTTTTTCAAATTTTTCTTGAACGGTACAAATTGTACAGCGGCTTAACGAGTGTCTAAGGAGAATTTATTTCATTTTAGGGCTTAATGTATGCGTAACCACTGCTTTGTTTTTCCACTAATTCGACAACCCCTGCCGGAACAACAGATACAAATGCAAATAGATCTTCTTTCAGTAAATGACGCGCATTCAAGGCATTCCGGCAGGCAACAAACTGAACGCCCTGACTCTTCAAACTGTTCATCTGATTGATGAATGCTTCAGACTTATAGCCAACGACAGCCGCTCCATTAGCCAGTACTTCGACTTCAGCGGTCATACCCGCCAGAAGATTTTCAACATTTCCAAGCAGCAGAGGCCACTTCTCTTCTTCATCGATATGGAAAATGACATGATACAAGTTCCCGTCCCTCCTTCCACCTTGTCTTTCTTTTTAGTACTATGCAACAGTCTTTGATAACAAGAAAAGTATGTCAATTTATCATAGATCATCGATGTGACATATGACATTTTGCTTGGTGTACTAATTTTAAGCGTCGCAAAGCTTGATAAACCTTTGCATTGCCGGGGACAAGTATTTATCCTTGTGATAAATCATTTTATAGTGACGGTTGAAATGAAGTCCATCAATTTCCTTATTACATAATTGGCCGCTACAAACTTCATTTATTACGGCAAACTTTGAAATAACGGAAACACCAAGACCTGCAGCAACAGCCATTTTGATGGAATCGACGTTATTGCATGTCCAGGAAGCGTGCCAGGACAGTTCCTTTTCTGCCATAACCTCTTCAAATTTTTTACGTGTTCCGCTTTCTTTCTCACGGACGATGAAAGGTTCCGTTTCAAGTTCATGCGGATTCACTGAGGTCATAGCAGCAAAACGGTGGCTAGCGCCGCAAATAAGGACTAGTTCGTCTTCCATAAAAGATTTTCTGATGAGGTTCGGTGAAGTCGTCTCTCCCTCCACGAGAGCTAAATTCAACTGGTCTCGCAAGATGAGTTCTTCAATCTTTGCAGTATTATCCTCAATAACTTCAACCGTGTTCTCAGAATTCAATTCTTTAAATTTTAGAATAAGTTTCGGAAGTATATAGGCACCAATTGTGACGCTTGCGCCAATTCGTATAAAATTTCTCTTGTTTATTAAACGCATTTCTTTCTCTGCCTGGCTATTCATTTGGATAATGTAACGAGCATAGTATAAAAGGCTATTTCCAGCTTTTGTAAGATGGAGCTTTTTGGACAGCCTCTCAAAAAGACGAACGCCGAAATGTTTTTCAAGTTCAGAGATGGCCTGACTGACTGCAGGTTGAGATAAAAAAAGGGATTCGGCAGCAGCTGTCATGTTCAATTTATCACACACTGTGATGAATATTTGAAGATGTCTGAATGTCAATTTTCTTCCTCCATAATAAATTACTTATGACATTAATAAAATAATAATATTTTTATTATCAATTAACAAGGCATACTATTTAAACTGTAGGGTTCGCTTAGGCCGGGTTTACCTTTTGAACGTACAGATTCTGATATGATCGTCAAGATATCGTGAGACTTCAAAATAATCAATGTACGGGAGATGAAACCTTGTCACTACTCGTAATCAAACTCATCTTTGTTGCTGTGTTTGCCGGAATTTTTGGTTCTGTTCTCGGGCTTGGTGGGGGTACGGTTATCACTCCAATATTGACCCTGATGCTCGGTATTGACATAAATCATGCGATAGGGGCCAGTCTGATTGCTGTTATTGCGACATCAAGCGGTGCAGCGATTGCCTATATCAATGATGGGATTACAAATTTGCGTATTGGTATGTTTTTGGAGGTTGCAACGACAATTGGCGCGATCACTGGAGCTTTTCTAGCGGGTTTCGTTTCATCGAGCGTGCTCTATATCATTTTCGGACTCTTTTTATTATATTCAGCGTTAGCCATGCTTCAAAAAAAGAAAGCAGAGAAATATGATTTGAACAGGGGAAAATCTTTAGCCAATAAAATGAAACTGAATGGGAACTATTATGATAAAAATCTGGAAAAAGAGGTCTCCTATCATGCAGTTCATGTGCCAGCAGGATTTGGTGTGATGTATGGCGCTGGCGTGGCTTCAGGATTGCTTGGAATCGGAAGTGGCAGTTTCAAAGTCATGGCCATGGACTTGTTCATGAAACTGCCATTGAAGGTTTCCAGCGCAACGAGCAATTTTATGATGGGTGTCACCGCGGCAGCAAGTGCCAGTGTTTATTTGATTCGCGGTGATATCGATCCTCAAATATCCGGACCGATTGCCATTGGTGTACTCGTAGGAGCAACAATTGGTACAAAGATCATGCAGCGGATGAAAAGCAAAACCATTCGAATTATTTTTGTTCCGGTGATCGCTTATATCGCTATTCAGATGATTCTGGAAGGATTGGGGTGGAAGTGGTGAATCATTCGCAAGCGAAGGCAACCAGAGAGAAGAACATGGATTCAGTTGGTCTAATGATTGGGTGGACACTAAGGATAGGAATAACGATGAGTAGCCTAATAATTATTTTCGGGCTTATATTGTTTTATGCCGAGGGTCAATCGGGATATGAGGCAGATCGTTATCCAACGCATATCAAAGATATCATGCAAGGTTGTTTTGCATTGAAGCCATACGGGGTGATTTTGATGGGACTACTCGCCCTCATGCTCACTCCGGTTTTTCGAGTGGGTATTTCGATTATCGCCTTTCTCATCGAAAAAGATTATTTATATACAGTGATCACTCTGATCGTCTTTTCAATTCTGATCATTAGTTTCTATATTGGTAGAATGGCGTAAGCCTATAATAGAATAAAAAAATTAATATGATACAATTTATTCGACAAGCAGGCGAAAAATCTAAAATCAAAATTTCTGGAGTGGAGGATTTAATTTTGACTGTTCAACCTTTAAACCCGGTCGCTATTCAGCTAGGTCCTATTCATATTTATTGGTATGGTATTATTATTGCCTGTGGCGCGTTGCTTGGCTTGATGATTGCCATGCGCGAAGGCAACAAGCGTGGTCTTCCCAAGGATACATATGTTGACCTTATCATGTTTGCTGTACCAATCGCCGTTATTTGTGCCCGTATCTATTATGTCGCTTTTGAATGGTCTTTCTATTCGGAACATCCATCACAAATCGTTGCTGTGTGGAACGGTGGCATTGCCATTTATGGTGCTTTGATTGGAGGGGCAGCCACGACGATTGTATTTTGTCGAATTCGTCATTTGTCGTTCTGGAAGGTGGCTGATGTTATTGCGCCGAGTGTGATTCTCGGACAGTCACTTGGACGTTGGGGTAATTTCATGGATCAGCAGGCCCATGGTGGCCCGACGACACGAGCTGCGCTTGAGACTATGCATCTTCCAAATTTTATTGTCAATCAGATGCTGATTAACGGCACCTACTATATTCCGACTTTTCTATATGAATCGGTCTGGGATTTTGCCGGTTTTATCCTCCTCCTTATACTGAGGCGGGTGAACCTGCGCCGTGGTGAGCTCTTTCTGTCCTATGTTATCTGGTATTCGCTCGGCCGATCTTACATTGAAGGACTTAGGACAGACAGTCTGATGCTGGGACCACTGCGCGTCTCTCAATGGCTAGCAGTCGTACTGATCATTTTCGCAGGCGGGTTGATCCTGTTTTGGAGAGTAAAAAAAGAGAAGCGTCCATATTATCTGGATGCCTGATCATTCTGTTCTGTTGCAATGTAATACGGAACGACACATTATTAACTTTAATTAACCATCTTTTTGACTTTCATTCACATCATTGGAGTGATTGAGTTGCCGAATCGAATAATGGTTGCCGATGACGACAGGGAAATTGTTGAGATTATATCGGATGCACTGACTGACGAAGGCTATCTTGTCAGCTGTGCGTATAATGGTTTACAAGTGCTTGATCTAATGCAATCTGAGAAAATTGATGCCTTCATACTTGACATTATGATGCCGGAAATGGACGGGCTGGAGACATTGAATCATATCAGAAAAGAGACAGACGCCCCTGTGCTGATCCTCAGCGCAAAGAGTCGGGACATCGATAAAGTCATCGGTCTGCAGATCGGAGCCGATGATTATGTCGCCAAACCGTTTTCGATGGATGAGCTTATCGCGAGACTTAACGCACATTTAAGACGCGAACACAAAAGGGAAAAAGCGGACGATATTTTACGTTTTGGACAAATTGAGCTTCACAAATCCAAATGGCAGGCTGTTGTTAATGGAGTTCCTGCTGATCTTTCCACAAAGGAGTTTCAAATTCTAAGTTACCTGTTTGCAAACAAAGACAGGGTACTCACACGTGAACAGATCTATTCTGCTGTCTGGAATGACCGCTACGGCGGAGACCTCAATACAATTACTGTGCATATTAAAAATCTTCGCTCCAAGCTAGGCAGTGAAGGACACCGAATCAAAACGATCTGGGGCATTGGCTATAAGTTGGAAGGCGATGGCTGATGCACAAATCGATCCGTTTTAAGCTCTCTGCGTTTTTTCTTGTCATATTTCTCTTCTTTGTCGCAACGCTTCTGCTCAGCTTTGTTATTTTTTTCAGAAATGATTTTCGTTACGATGTGGTAAAAGAAGAGCAATACTATCAAAATAGGGTTTCAAAACTTGCTGAAAAAGCGTCCGCATCCAAGGATGAGAAGAGCATAGTGAGACTGCTGACCCTCTGCGAATCATAGAATGCAAATTCAATTACTGGATATAAAGGGAAACGTACTGTGGTCGTTAGGTCAATCGTCAACAATCATTAACATATCGGCAAAAGATTATATCATTACCCGAGGGGTCGTACGATATGGTCTGCGGATAAACGGGATGAATTTGACACGCACCGAGGTATTTGAAGCGTACGCCATCAAATACCTATGGATCATCTTGCTTCTCTTTACTTTTCTGTTTTTATGGATCGCCTTTTTTCTTCACCTATCCATTACAAAACCTGTTTTAGCGCTTTACAGACGGATGGAGAGCAATCCATTGAAAATGAAAATAAGGGCAAAGGACTACCGGCATGACGAGATCGGTGTTTTGGAAAAAAGGTTTGATCAAATGATCCATCGATTACAAACCGTCGACAGGCAGCAACAGACGATGCTGGCAGCCATTTCGCACGATCTGAAGACACCGCTCACATCGATCATCACGTATACTGAGCGCTTATCTTCCGGAAAAGTTTCGGATCTGAAAAAACAGCAGCATTATTATGAAGTGATCGGTCGGAAAGCGGACGACATCAGAGACCTGATTGATAAGTTTCAGGACGCTGCCCTTGTCACTGATTTAAATACACCTGCAGACTTTCAAATCATATCCGCCGCAGAATTCTGGCAATCTGTTTTGGAACCCTATACAGAAGAATGGGACGGTGTGGATGCGAAGCTTGAATATAGTAGTGAAATGGACGATAACACCATGATCCGAATTGACAAGTCTTCTATCAACCGATTAATTGCGAATATCATGGGCAACGCTATTAAATACGGTGCGCGGCCACTTATTGTGCACGCCTTTATAACGCAAAGCCATAATGACGTAAAAGTCAAAATCGAAAATAACGGGATGCAGGTACCGGAGGAGAAGCTGCAGCTTCTTTTTGATCGCTTTTATCGCGGAGAACCATCCCGATCCCGTGAAAAAGGGGGCAGTGGGCTTGGTCTTTTTATCTGCAGGGAAATCATTGAAAAGCACGAGGGATCCATTCGTGCTTACAAACCCTGGAACAATGACTTTGGTATTGAACTAAAGCTGCCCATCGTCAATTCTTAAGTTTTCTTTATCTTTTTCTATTTTTATTTTATTTTCAATTGTTAGGATGGATGACATAGGGTAATCCCTTGGTCACCCATTCTTTATTTTTAAGCTCTGTTAAACGTGTCTGTTGTTTTTCGCTTCAGGCACTCGCTTTCGCGGGCGATCCGTGAGCCTCTTCGCTCGTGACGCGCGCTGTGGGGTCTCATTTGGCTCCGCTGATCTCGCAGGAGTCTCGCGCCTTCTACTCCAACCAGTCATGGGCAAAATCAACATTTAACGTTAACTCGGCCTATTTTTAAAGAGAGGAGGAAGTAGATATGAGTGAACCCATCATTGAATTTGAAGGAATAACCAAACAGTACAAAATGGGGGAGGTGGTTGTTAATGCTCTTTCCGGCGTGAATTTCATCGTCAATAAAGGGGAATTCGCTATAGTAGCGGGTCCAAGTGGGGCTGGGAAGAGCACGGTGCTGAATATTCTTGGTGGCATGGATACCCCATCAAAAGGACACTTTACCGTTGACGGCCAGGAGATCAACAACTATTCACGAAAGCAATTGATCACGTACCGTCGCAAACAAATTGGGTTTGTTTTTCAGTTCTATAACTTGATGCAAAACCTGACCGCCCTTGAAAATGTGGAACTGGCTGTTGAAATTTGCGATCACCCCTTTCCGCCTCGTGATGTGCTGATGCAGGTGGGCCTGGAAGAACGAATGAAGAATTTTCCTGCACAGCTTTCCGGAGGTGAGCAGCAGCGTGTAGCCATTGCCCGCGCACTCGCAAAAAATCCGAAGATACTGCTTTGCGATGAGCCGACGGGGGCTCTCGATTACAATACGGGGCGTTCCGTATTAAAGCTTTTGCAGGATACGTGTCGGAGAACCGGCATGACCGTTGTGCTGATTACACACAATCTGGCGATTGCTCCGATGGGTGACAGACTGATCAAGATCAAAAATGGACGTGTTGAAAACATGGAGATCAATCCTAACCCTGTCAATGTTGAAGAGATTAAGTGGTGAGTGCGATGCAAAAAACACTAATTAAAGAAGTATTTCGTGAAATTAAGGGCTCTTTGAACCGCTTTTTCGCAATCCTCGTGATTGTGACGCTTGGTGTCGCTTTTTATGTCGGATTTAATTCCATCGGTCCGGATTTATCTGCATCCGTTGCCAACTACTTTTCAAAAAGTCGGTTCATGGATCTTCAAATCCTGTCACCTGTTGGCTTTAACCAGGACGATTTAAAAGCGATACGCACGGTGCCCGGCGTCAAGAATGCCCAGCCTGTTTTTATGATGGATGCCATGCAGACGTACGGAAAACAAACCAATGTTGCGCATTTAATCTCCATACCAAACGGTAACGGATCAAACGAAGCGATCAACTCGCTGACCCTTGTAAAGGGAAGGTTTCCGAAAAATTCCCGCGAGGTCGTCGTGGATCAGCAAAAAAACGGAAGCAACCCGAAGATCGGCGACCTTGTCACTTTGTCATCCGGTTCGGCGGCAAACCTATCAGACAGCTTGCACGACACGAAACTTAAGGTCGTGGGTACTGTCGATAGCCCTGCCTATTTAACCAGAGCCCGGGGAACCAGCACCATCGGAAATGGCAAGGTAAGCGGTCTGATCTTTATGCCGCAGCAGAACTTCAAGCAATCTGACTACACGGCCATTCTAGTTTCCGCAGCGGATACCAACGGTTTGGATGTGTTCAGCGACACTTATTCCAACAAAGTTTCCGCCGTGAGAGACGACTTAAATCACGTGGCAGATAGCCGGACCAAAACGCGTTATGACGATCTCGTCAGCAAGAACAATAAGCGGATTACTCAGCAGCAGAACGAATATAACAAAAAAAAGAAACAAGCGGATCAATCATTTGCTGAGGCACAGCAGAAAATCGATGATTCACAAAATAAACTGAATGCTGCACAGGATCACTTGAAAGCGATGGAAAGTCAAACTAATCAGCAATTTACTGCAACTCAGGCTAAACTTGACACCGCAACGAAGCAACTTACTGACAGCACGGCTGTATATAACCAAAAATCCGCCTCATTTAAACAATCGACGGCAGCGGCACAAAATCAGTTTTCCGCCGCCGAAAAGCAAATCAATGCCCTTTCGTTAAAAATTTCATCTCTGCAGAATCAGTTTAACGGACTTGAAACCGAGCTTTCTGTCGGTCATACGAACGGAAGCCTGACACCTGCACAGATGGAAAGCCCAAACGCTCAGATTCAAAAAATAAAAGATACACTGGCCACTTTAACACAGCAGCGGGCAACTGCACAGTCTAATCTCTCGGCTCAGCAGAAAAAGCTTGCGGCCACGCAAACACAACTGAATTCCAGCAAACAACAGCTTGCCGACTCGACGGCACAGCTGAACAGTCAGAAAGATTCATTTGCTGCTGCGCAGAAAAAGGAGAAATTGCAGATCACACAAGGGCAGCAAGAGATTACTAGGCAAAAAAATTTCATTGATCAAGCACGGCAGAATCTGAAGAAGCAAAAAACGGATACGAACAAAAAGCTGAGTAAGGCGGAGCAGCAAATCCATACTGCTAAACACAAAGTCAGCCAAATTGCGAAACCAAGTTGGAAGATAATGAGCCGCGACGACAATACGGGCTATTCAAGTTTCCAAAGTACCGTTGACCGCAGCAACGGTATGTCCAGTATTCTCCCGGTCATCTTCTTTGCAATAGCCGCTCTTGTTTGCCTGACGACAATGACTCGAATGGTACAGGAACAGCGCACGCAGATTGGTACGCTTAAGGCTTTGGGTTACAGTAATGGGGCCATCGCGTTCAAATATCTCTTCTATTCCGCTTCGGCGAGTTTAATTGGAAGTATCATCGGCATGGTTCTTGGGTTTATCTTACTGCCGTCCGTAATATTTAAGGCTTATATGATCTTGTATTCGATGCCAGCCATGAGTGTCGGTTTTTATCCCGGCATCGCCACTACAGCACTGGTGATTTCATTAGCACTGATCACGGCGGCAACGCTGTTCACCTGTATCAGCGAGCTCCGTTCCGTACCTTCGGCATTGATGCGGCCGGAACCGCCAAAAAATGGGAAACGGATTCTTCTTGAGCGTATCCATTTTCTGTGGAACCATCTGAGTTTCAGTAAGAAAGTAACGGCGCGCAATCTTTTCCGGTACAAAAAGCGTTTCTGGATGACAGTATTGGGTGTCGCCTGTTGCTGCGCGATGCTTGTTACCGGTCTGGGGCTCAAGGATTCTATATCCACTCAGGTCTCTCAAAGAGAATTTGGCGAGATTATGAAATACGACATGTCCGTTCAACTGAAAAACAATGTGACTGCCGGTCAGACAGGTACAATAACGCACCAGCTCAGAAACACGTCCGGGGTATTCTCGTTCATAGAAAATACCAACAAGAATATCACCGTGAAGTCGGGTACGAAAAGCGAGCAGGTGAACCTTATGGTCCCGCAACAACCTGATCATTTTTCAAACTACTTAAAGTTGCGGCAAGCACCTTCTCGTTTTGCAAAAACGGGCGCACCAATTTCTCTGTCAAATGACGGTGTCGTCATTACGCAGCAACTTGCTCAGCTATTAAACATCAAAACGGGCGATACTCTTGCGATTGAGGACGATGCGACGCATAGCCATCATTTTCACGTTGAGGGTATTGCAGAGAATTATTTGCTGAATTATGTGTTCATGACGCCCACCTTGTATTCAAAAGCATACGGTTCACATGTAGCGGTCAACCAGATCCTGACGAATCTAAATACGAAGGCGTCGCATAATTCCATTTCTTCATCATTGACGAAAGTTGATGGTGTCGCCAACGTGTCTTTCCTGTCCGATAGTGAACAAACCTTTCAAGACACGGTTAAGAGTCTCAATGATGTGGTCTGGGTCATTATTTTGTCGGCCATCCTTCTTGAGTTTGTGGTTCTCTATACGTTGACGACGATCAATATTGGTGAGCGGTTTAGGGAAATTGCCACAATCAAGGTGCTTGGTTTTTATGACAGAGAAGTCTCGGCCTATGTTACTCGAGAAAGTTACATCCTGACGTTGATCGGCATTGTACTCGGTATCATTGGCGGCATATTCCTGCATGCGAAGATTCTAAGTGGGATCGAGGTAGACGGTGTGATGTTTGTTAAGTCAATTTTACCGCAAAGTTTTATTATCAGTGCCTTGCTTACCTTCATCTTCACTTGGGTCGTCAACCTGGTGACCATGCGCTCCCTGCGCAGGATTAATATGGTTGAGGCACTAAAGGGTAATGAGTAACCTAGAACACATGACATCATGAGGTTAAATCATTGTTCATTTTGTACGGCATGATTTTTGCATGAAATCAATGAAGACTTGGAACTACATCCGGATGCATATGAGCTTGAGATTCATTTTATACATGCGAAATAGAGTTCACTATTTGAACGGTTGAGCTGGTCCGACTATATATTGATCGCTTTAGCGTCTTTAATTGATTAGTCTGTGTCTCCAAGAGCTCATAAATAACGAGCATCCCCATCTGTTTTTCAGGTGGGGATTATTTGACGCTTACGAATGGCGATACGGTCTGTCATTCAGCATGAATTAAGTAAAGTGTAGGTAAATAATGGTTATCAATCTTAAAAAAATAAGTAAAGAACTTCATTTTTCGATTTTGATAAAATAGAAACCTTGTTTATTCATGAAATTTCTCCAAGACGCTCAGATGGTTGGTTTGATCCCGAAAATAAAAATTCTTACTAGACAAAAATTTTTAATCAGATGATATGTATGTAGGCATCAGTAAAGGACTTTTTTGTCATAAAATAGTGGGTGAATAATTAAATGACTGAACGAGTAAATAACTATTTTCTTTAATCACCACTAATTTCAACGAAAGAATACGGCTTGGTGCGTACGTGAGTAAACAACTTTATTTGTATTTATCAATTGTTATTTTCCCGCCAAAATCTCGATTTCCATGCTAAAAAAAGTCGGTACCTACTGCTAAAAAGTCGGTACCGGTCCAGCATGTGTTCCCGTCAGTCATAAACGGTAAATAGCAAAACTAAATGTACAATGGTTAAAATAAATGTACACCAGAGCACGAGTGGAAGCTGGACTTATTTCCAGTTTTCCTCGTGTTTTTGTTTCCAAAAAGGAGGAAAAAAGCCTGAGAAAAGGTATAGTTCTTCTTGGAAATAGCACCTTCGGTACATTAGCGAAAGTGAATCAAACGATTGATTAAAAACCAAAAAATGCCTGATAAATCAACGATTTAAGGGAAAATACGCCCACTAGTATTTATTTCCGTTAAGCAGCCTGCCTTTCGGAGAAATTGAATAACCAGTCATTGCACGCAGGAGGTCAGCGGTTCGATCCCGCCAGGCTCCATAAACATACTTAAGAAGCCGTGAGATTTTTGCAGGAGAAGCAAAAGTCCCGCGGTTTTTTTGTTGGTGTGCAAAAATGGTTCTGCTATGCCTGTCATCAAATTTTTCTACTGTAAATATGTAATTTTTAAAAATTAAATTTTATTGTTGTAAAACACAATTTTAAGTGATATATTTAGATCATCAAATATGTAGTTTTAGAAAGGCACGATATTTATGAGAAGATTGGGTGAGATAGTTGATTTTGTCAGTGGTTCACCACAGTTTCGAATAACTGAAAGCTTCGATAAACAAGCCCCTCTCTATAACTTTTATAGCCAGATTGATTTATCGGATGATCTGGTTGGAATGGTTTCGCTAGATAACGAGAACAAACAAATACGTACATCTGATAAAGTAAACACGCTGTGTGCTCAGGATGTTGTATTCAGTCTAACATCAGGCACCGCTTCTATGGTAAGAGAAGTTCACAAAAATTATCTTTATACTCAAAATTATGTGAAGCTCGATCCAAGAAATAACATTGACTCGAAATACCTGGTTTATCTGCTCAATGAAGATAAGACAATCCGAAAACAATTGATGAGGGGATTACAAGGTTCACAAGTCATGAAATATACGTTGAAGCAGCTTAAAGACCTTGAAATTCCAAAACCACCATCATTCGAAAAACAAAAAAAAATCGGAGACGTCTATTTTAAACAGTTACGTTTGCAGGCACTGCGAAATCGCGTGGCACAATCTGAGACGGCTATTCTATTCAAACGATTAGAGGCGGTGGCCACAAGTGAATGAAAACCGATTTGAAACGGAGCTTATTCAATATATTACCAGTGGGACCATTACAAAACCTGAGCACCTGGAAGGAATCGGTGATCTCATCATCGAAAATCCAGGGGATTATGTGGTCAAAACGAAACTATGGAAATATGAACCACAAATCAAAACGACAGAGCAACTTTGGACTAATTTTAAAGCGATTCTTGAACAGCATAATCAAAACACGCTTGATCACCCGTTAAGCACTGTTGAATTTAATCAGGTAAAGAAAATTATCTCTGACATTCGAACGCCTTATCAGGCAGGGCAATTTTTATACGGGTTAAACGGTGTATCGCAAATTGAGATTGATTTAGATGATGGTCGACATGTCTTCTTAACAGTATTCGACCAGAAACAGATTGGAGCAGGTGATACGGTATATCAAGTGGTCAACCAAATTGAACGACCGGCGATCATTACTGGTAAGCAAAATCGTCGTTTCGATACGACACTCCTTATCAACGGTTTGCCGATTATTCAAATTGAAGAAAAGCGTGATACGCATGACGTGAATGAAGCGCTGAATCAAATGCATCAATATATTGATGAAAATCAATACAGTGATATCTTTTCGACTTTGCAGATTTTAGTGGCGATGACGCCAAATAATGTCAAGTATATGGCAAATACAACAGCTGATAAATTCAATAAAGATTTTGCATTCAACTGGCAACGTAAAAGTGACAATACCATCGTACGAAATTGGAGAGAGTTTGCCGACTCAATGCTTAGTATCCCAATGGCACATCAAATGGCGACGAACTATATGATTTTGGATGGGACGAAAAATAAGCAGATGCTTAAAGTCATGCGTCCTTACCAGGTATATGCTACGCAAAATGTTATTGAAAAACTGAAGCACGTTGATTTTGAACTGGGAATGAACAAGGTCGGTTACATATGGCACACAACGGGTTCCGGTAAAACCATCACAAGTTTCAAAACCGCATGGCTTGCCAGTCGCATGCCTAAAGTGGATAAAGTCGTTTTTGTTGTTGACCGAATCGCCTTGACGAAACAAACAAATGAAAACTATCAGGCGTATGATCCGGACAGCACAGAAGATGCAGTTGGTAGTGTTCAAAACACGAATAACACCAGTGATTTAAACCGTAAACTCAAGAGCAAAGACAATAACATCATTGTGACAAGTGTTCAAAAGCTAGATACTTTAGTCAAAAGGAAATCTTTCAAGGCACCGGATAAAAATATTGTTTTTATTGTCGATGAGGCGCACCGATCTACTGGTGGCGAAAGCTTCGCGACGATTCAAAAAACGTTCAAAAAGTCAGCATGGGTAGGTTATACCGGAACACCAATGTTTGATGAAACGACGACCGGACTTCGTACAGAAGATATTTTCGGACCACTTCTTCATGCTTATACGATTCGTGAAGCCATTGCTGATCGAAACGTTCTGGGTTTCAAGGTTGATTTTGAAACGACGATCGACGAAAAACAGATGAAGAGTCAATACTTGCCGAAATTCTATCATGAGCGTTATCCCAATTGGACAGATGAGCAAATTAAAGACAAGATTAAGAATTTGTCTCAAGAAGATATGGATGATGCAGTTGAACCAAGCTTCTATGATGAAAATCCGGATCATATCAGATTGGTTGTCGAAGATATTTTCAAGAATTGGCGTAATCGTTCAAATGAAGGAAAATACAATGCCTTATTTACGACTCATGTCGGTGGTGGCAAAGCAAGTACGCCAATGGCGATGATGTATTTCAATGAATTTCAACGAGTCAATGCTGAGAACAAGAAGAGCGGCGGACAGACGCTAAAAGTTGCCGTGACATTCAGCCAAAATGCTTCTAATAATGATCATATGCTTGCAACCAATCAGGGCTTGTACGATGCCATTAAAGCTTATAATGAAGAATTCGGAACATCCTTTGGTATGGATGATGTTTCCGGGTATACGCAAGATGTAACAAGCCGTTTAAACAAAACGGCAACCGATAAGAATTATCTTGATCTTGTGATTGTTGTCGATCAGCTCTTAACGGGTTTTGATGCACCGGAACTTAATACGCTTTATGTGGACAGAACACTTAAAGGAGCAGGACTTATTCAGGCCTACTCCAGAACAAACCGTATTGCCGACATGCAAGAAAAGCCGTGGGGACGAATTGTCAACTATAGATGGCCGGCACAAAACGAAAAATTGATGAACAATGCACTTGCCATTTATGCCAATAAGGATTCAGCAAATTTATCAGAAGATGAGAAACGTCGCTCGAATGAAAAAGATGGTATTATTGCCAAGCCATTTGCAGATGTGTTTCATGAAGTGAAAAAGGTTGTGGGGAAGCTGGGCAATTTAACCAGTGAATTTCAGCAACTGCCACCGTCTGAAAAACAAAAAGAGTACATGCTCGAATTGTTGCATGCATATAACGTCGGCATGGCGAAGCTAAAACAGTACAATCCTGATGAGGTAGATGGTGAAAAAGTAGGATTCAATTATGACGACCCTGATGAATTGGTTGAAAAATTAGGAATGACTTCTGAACAGGAAATCATGTTGACGACAGTTCTTACAAACGAGCTGAAGCAGCACATTTCTAAAGTAAAGAAAATTCCTGTGTATCAAATTGAACTAAGAATGACGCACGTCAAGGATGTTAAAATTGATTATGATTATCTGACAGAACTTGTTGAACAACTATTGAACCAGGTTCATGAGGGACAGTCTGACGCAGCCCAGGAAACACAAGATAAAATCAAGCAATTTGCGAATGGTTTGGATGATCGAAACTATGCAACTAAGATTATTAACGCCGCACTGGCAATTATTCAAGGCCATTTTCCACCAGCTGGGGCAGACTTCAAATATCCTGCGAGACTTTCTGACAGTGAGGAAATTATTCAACAAGCAAACACGATTAGTCTTGACCGTATGTTTTTAGATTTCCGTGTGAAGTGGGGCATAACGGATATTATTACGAGCAGCCAAATGCGTGAATTGTTCAGCCGCCATCGTTATGGTTTACAAGATTTGGATGATACAGGCCAAATACGAGATATCATTGCTAAAGCAAGCAATGATTATAAGACAATGGCCCACGACGAAGACATTCAAAAACTTTCAAAAATCAAGTACCGCAATGGATTGCGCGATGCCATATATGAACAAGCTGATGAGCTAGTAAGAAACTAAATTTAGAGGATAAATAGAACTTTATACGTGATAAAAGAAAATCAAAGGATCTGCAGGTGAAAACGATAATGAGTGAAAATAAAACAAATGTACCCAAGATAAGGTTCCCAGGTTTCACTGATCCTTGGGAACAGCGTAAATGGGAAGATACTGTAGATATATCTACAAATATGGTGGATCCAGAGACGGGCAGTTATGATGAATTACCACATATCGGTCCAGGAAACATTGAGTCATTTACAGGGAAGATTTTAGATAATGTACTGAGGGTTAAAGACAGCAATTTGATAAGTGGAAAATTTCATTTTTACAAAGGCGATATAATCTATGGAAAGATTAATCCGCAGCTGGGAAAGTATGCAATTGCGCCATTTGAGGGGCTTGCCAGTGCTGATTCTTATATATTGAATACTAAGAACGGAGTGGTACAAAATTTCTTATATTCTGTACTCCAGACTAAGGATTTTTATAAATATTCAGTATCTGTCTCGGCACGGACAGGAATACCCAAAATCAATCGTGATGAATTAAATGTATATACTTATAAAGCTCCAAAAACAGAGGAACAGACAAAAATAGGAAACTTTTTTGTAGAACTCGACCATCTCATCACCCTTCATCAGCGTGAGTTAACTCACTTGCAAGATGAGAAGAAAAGTCTGCTGCAAAAAATGTTTCCGAAAAAGGGTGAAAATGTTCCTGAAATCCGTTTTCCTGGATTTACTCACGCCTGGGAACAGCGAAAGGTAAATGATCTTGTAACTCAAGTTATTCGCAAAGTTCCAAAACCTGATCATCCATATGAAAGAATTTCTGTCAGATCACATGCAAAAGGTACTTTTCATCAGAAGGTTGAAGACCCTAAAACTGTCGCTATGGATAAATTATTTGTGGTTAAAGAAAATGATTTAATTGTAAATATTACTTTTGCTTGGGAGCATGCAATCGCTATTGCAAATAAATCAGATAATGGATTATTAGTGTCACATAGATTTCCTACCTATAGAGCAGATGGGAAATCTGATATTAATTTCCTTCATTATTTAGTTTCACGAGAAGAATTTAGAAGAAAATTAGAGTTCATATCTCCTGGAGGGGCTGGTCGAAATCGTGTAATGAATAAAAAAGATTTCCTTAAGCTAAAGGTTACTATCCCTTTGAACATTGAAGAACAACAGAAAATCGGAGCCTTCTTCAAGAATCTCGATCACCTCATCACCCTTCATCAGCGTAAGCTGGATCATTGCAAGAAGTTAAAGAAAGCTTTGTTGCAACAAATGTTTGTTTAAATTCAAAATCAAAAGGAGATCAAAACATGAGTAACAAATTACAAAGCATTAACAGCCGGCTCTGGGCGATGGCAAACGAACTGCGTGGAAATATGGACGCATCAGAGTACAAAAACTACATCCTGGCATTTATGTTCTATCGTTATTTGTCAGAACATCAGGAGCAATACCTGGTAGATTATAATGTGATTGATGTGGCAAACGGTCAATCCATTAATGACGCCTATAAAGAACAGGCCGCAGGAGATGACCTGGCTGACTATTTAGAAGATATTTCATCAAGTTTAGGCTATGCGATTGCACCGGACGATACCTGGGCATCGCTGATCAATAAAATCAATAACAGCCAGGTGATCCCAAGCGATTATCAGACTATTTTTGATAACTTCAATAAAAATGCCGGACTGAATAAAGAGGCGGTACAGGACTTCCATGGTGTATTCAACGATATTAACCTGGGAGACTCCCGCCTTGGCAGCTCGACAAATGAGCGTGCCAAATCGCTTAACCGTATCGTCAAATTGATTAACGGGATTGCCTATAAAGGTGAAGACGGAGAAGATATTCTCGGTGCGATTTATGAATATCTAATTGGTCAATTCGCCGCAAGTGCGGGTAAAAAAGGCGGAGAATTTTATACGCCTCATGAGGTCAGCAAGGTTCTGGCCAAAATAGTCACGGATGGCGTAGAAGAATCCGACCGTACTTTCTCTGTATATGATCCGACTTGTGGCTCGGGTTCTCTGCTCTTGACCGTTCAGGGTGAGCTGCCGGGAGGAAATAAACCGGGCGCGATTAAATTCTACGGTCAGGAGAAAAATACGACAACGTACAACCTGGCACGCATGAATTTGATGATGCACGGTGTTTCTTTTAACAATATGACGTTAAATAATGCAGATACGCTGGAAAGTGATTGGCCGGACGGACCGGATGCAAAGGGCATCGACCATCCACGCAGTTTTGATGCGGTGGTTGCCAACCCACCCTATTCTGCACACTGGGACAATAGCGAAACGAAGCTGAAGGATCCACGTTTCAGTGAATACGGAAAGCTCGCTCCAAAAACCAAAGCAGACTATGCTTTCGTATTGCACAGCCTTTACCACTTGAACGATACGGGAACAATGGCGATTGTGTTGCCACATGGTGTGCTGTTCCGCGGGGCTGCTGAAGGACGCATTCGCCGGACAATCATTGAAAAGAATTATCTTGATACCGTGATTGGCTTACCTGCGAATCTATTCTATGGCGTTTCCATTCCAACAACGATTCTGGTATTCAAGAAAAATCGTAAAACGAAAGATATTTTATTTATTGACGCAAGTAAGGAGTTTGAAAAAGGTAAAAATCAAAACAAACTTACGGGCGAGCATATCGACAAAATTATTGAAACGTACCAAAATCGTGCAGACGTCGATAAATATGCTCATGTTGCATCGCTTGATGAAATCAAAGAAAATGACTTTAACTTGAATATCCCTCGTTATGTGGACACTTTTGAAGAAGAACCGCCAATTAATCTTGATGAAGTGATTAGACAATTGGAACAAGATAAAAAGGAAATTGCCGAACTTGAGTCTGCAATTAACGAACAGTTGAAGATTTTAGGTGTAAACGTTTGAATGGAGTGGGAAAGTGGCAGAGCTACTTTCCCGCTTTCGCTATAGAACAGCAAGTGATTGGTCCGGTAGCAAATGATTCGACTTAGCCTGTGATCGATAATTATCTGGGCGGTGTTTATACAAAAGAAGAGGCGGTTAAGAGGCTGATACCGCAAAACTTAATTGACCAGTATGCCTTTTTAACGGCTGACGCTTTAAAGATTGACGTTTGAAGGGAGTGCGTTGTATGACGAAAGTGAATGCCAGAACGATAGATTTTTTTGACAGATATGTCACCCGGATGATTAAGGAAAAATATGGATCTGAAGAAATGGATGCAATCAGAGGTTTTATTGGGTCAGAGACTTATCGAATGTTCCGGTTGTAGCGGACGAAAATGTGTGGATTGGGTCAAACGCAACAATAGTACCTGGTGTGACAATTGGCGACAATTCTGTTGTTGCGGCAGGAGCAGTAGTCACTAAGGATGTCCAGGAAAACACTGTTGTTGCAGGAGTGCCAGCAAAAGTTGTAAAAGAAATTAATAATAATTTAGAGTAAATGCAAGGAATCAGGGAAGAGCAGCAGATGGACCATGTAATCAATCTCTTTTCAATCGTTTTTCATGATTAGCGGCAATCCACCAATAAGTCCGATCAAGACACGGAAGCGCGAGACGCCTGCGGGAGTGCAGGCCAAAGGAGACCCCGCAGATATCAGCATGTCTGAGGAGGCTCCTGGACTGCCCGCGGCAAGCGAGCAGCTGAAGTGTCGCACAGGCATAGAATTGATGGTTCAAAGCCTCATCTGGAGTAAAAGTAAAAGACCAGGCGCAGCCTGGTTTTTCTAACTATGGAGAATTTTCTCTTTTGCCTGTGCCACACGTTTGTGAAAAGGTTTATCCATACTTTATCTTATTCTTTCGCTTTTTTAAACAAAAACCGATCCCTCTTTTAGAAAGACCGGTTTTCTATATTTATCCTTTAAAAAATGCAGGTTATTCGGCTTCGCCAACAACGGAGAAACGTTTATTTTGATGTTGGGGGCGTTCAATTTCATCGAGTATTGCAATGGCATAATCTGCATAACTGATATAGCTTTCCCCTTTTGAGTTCAGCGTAAGCACATCTCCACCTATTTTATATGAACCGGTTCTTTTTCCTGCAGGATCAAAGAATGCGGCAGGACTGACAAATGTCCATTGAATCCCTTCGGATTGTTGAAGATCTTCCAGGTTGTGTCCCTGATTTTGCGCAGTTGGTAAATATTCAGCAGGAAAGTCAGGTGTGTCCATCACACGGACTGTTTTCGACTCATCAACAAACAGGCTTCCTGCTCCACCCACAACGACCAATCGGGTATTTGGAGCCTCTTTTAATGCTTTGATTAGAACTCGTCCGGCTTCAACATGCTGGTGTTCTTCTCCTGGAGCCGAATTAAACGCATTTACGACAACATCGTAAGGTTTAAGATCTGCTGAGGTAATGTCGAACACATTTTTTTCAACAATCGTAACCTGATCGTTTTGGACTTTTGAAGCATCCCTGACAATGGCAGTGACATCATGCCCTCTGTCAATTGCTTCTTTTAAAATCAGGCTGCCGGCTTTACCACTCGCACCAATAATTCCGATTTTCATATTGAATTCCTCCTTCAGTATCTGTAATCAGTTCCATTACATGTAACAATTGTAGTTACACAAAAGTCGGATGTCAACTTATTTATTTTCTATTAACGGTATAGTATACTTGTAATCGAATGAATTACATGTTTGGCGAATAGGAAGGTGACAAATCATGTCGATCAGCAGCCGTTTTGCGGTTGGAATTCATATATTGTCTTTAATTGAAATCAATAAAGAAGGCGTAAGCTCTTCGGAATTCTTAGCGGAAAGCGTCAACACAAACCCAGTTGTCATTCGGAAAATCATGGGGATGCTGAAAAAAGCAGGTTTGGTGGAAGTGCACCCGGGAAAAGCAGGAGCCAAATTGGCGAAGGAGATGTCCAGTATTACCCTGCTTGATGTATATAAAGCAGTGGAAGTCGTACAGAATAAAGAACTGTTTCGTGTCCATCAAAATCCAAATCCTAAGTGTCCCGTCGGACGGAATATCCAAAGTACAATCGAACCGATTTTTGAAGCATCTCAATTGGCGATGGAGAAGGTTTTAGAAAACGTTACACTTGAGGATGTTGTAAAGGATATTGCTGCAAAAGAGAATGAAACATGTTAAACAGGGTATTTCAATGAAATACCTTTTTTCATACCCGTTTTCGTATAAATCAAATTGGATTCTTGAAGAATACCATTTTCAGTACAGTAGCAGGTAGAAGGTCAAGTCTTTTTTTATGATTGGGCGAAAAAGTGACACCATTACTTGTGGTCAGAGCAGGTGGTAAAAATGAACTTACAGCGTGATGGCCGTCCAGCTTGAAATGGGCGTTCACCGGAGTTGATCCTTCTGAAAATAATCAAACAGTTGTTCGTAAAAAATGATTGATTTATCAGGCCTGTAAAGTTATAATGGGTTAAAAATGGTATTAAAAAATTCCCAGCAGGTGACTTATATGCCAAAACAGCTACATATACGACTGGATGATTCTATTTATAATGCGCTTGAAGAATATTCTGCAGTATCAGGTAAGTCAAAACAGGACTCTGTTATGGATGCGCTTGTTCAATTATTTGATGATAAACATAGAGAAAATGATAATCCACAAGGCAAATTTACTTTTATAGACTTGTTTGCTGGAATAGGAGGTATGCGACTGGCATTTGAAGCGAACAGAGGTAAGTGTGTTTTTTCCTGTGAATGGGATAAATACTGCAAAAAAACCTATTTTGATAATTTTGGAGTGATGCCCCACGGCGATATCAGAAAAGTCTATGAGAAGGATATTCCAAATCATGACATTCTGGTTGCAGGATTCCCCTGTCAGCCATTTTCAATTGCCGGTGTATCCAAGAAAAACAGTCTGGGAAGAGCTACTGGATTTATGGATAAAACACAGGGGACATTATTCTTTGACGTTGTCAGAATTCTAAATGAAAAGAGACCTCGTGCATTTCTGCTGGAGAACGTGAAAAACCTGAGAAGTCATGATCGGGGGAGAACATGGAACGTGATCATGGAATCACTTGAGGAACTGGATTATAAAGTTTTTACAGCGGTATTAGATGCGCAGTACTTCGTTCCCCAGCACAGAGAGAGAGTTTTTATTGTTGGTTTTGATCGTAAAAGGTTTGGAGATAACCTGAAATTTGACTTTAATGTTGAATATCCTGCACATAGACCTTTACTTAAAGACATTTTGGAAAGTCATGTTGATGAAAAGTATACATTATCTGATAAACTATGGACCTATCTTCAAAAGTACGCTGAAAAACATAAGAAAAAAGGAAATGGATTTGGGTATGGTCTTGCAGAAAAAGAGGGTATTACAAGAACATTAAGCGCCAGATATTATAAAGATGGTTCTGAAATACTTATTCCCCAGTATCAAAAGAATCCCAGAAGATTAACACCAAGAGAATGTGCCCGATTACAGGGTTTCGATGACAATTTCAGAATAACTGTATCTGATACCCAGGCCTATAAACAGTTTGGCAACTCTGTAGCTGTCCCATTGGTCACTGCTGTTGCGACAAAGATTGTCGGGAAACTGGAAGAACTTAAAAAGAAGGAACTGGAAAGGGAGATTGCCATTGGCTGAGTATGATCTTTCGGCTGAAGCTATAAAGGCTGTAAATGACGGCCAAATAGCTTTCTGTAAATTCCTGTCAGCAAATGATACTGGCGATACCGGCGCTCATCAGTCTGGAATCTATGTACAAAAACATTCTTTTCCAATACTTTTTGATAAAGAAGGAGTCAGGGGAGAAAATAAAGACAGGTATGTCATCATTCAATGGCAAAATTCATTTCAAACACGCAGCAGATTTATTTATTACGGTAAGGGAACCAGAAATGAATATAGGATTACCCGGAGGATACCTTATCTGGAGCCGGAACACACGGGTGATCTGTTTGTACTTGTGAAACGGGATAGCGAATTTTATTTTGGTTACATATTGCATGCCGAAGATGAGATTAACAGTTTCCTTAATGCTTTCGGTATGTCCCCTGCTGATACGGGAGGAATCATTCAGAAAGAAGATTTAAAGCCTGGACATATAATAAGTCCGGAAGATCTATCGATTATGGCTTATATTAAGAACCTTGATATAGACTTTCCCTCATCTGCTGATATGTCAAATGCAGCCCGGAAAATTTATAATGAAACATTTGACCATCAAGAAAATATCAGGCTTAATCCTGATGGGGAAATAATCTCCTGGGTGGATATGGAATATCGCCTTTTTCGTATGTTGGAATCTTATCGCTATAGTTCCAGAATATCAAAGGGCTTTGATTCCGTCGAACAGTTTATTAAACTTGCTAACGCCGTTTTAAACAGGAGGAAGAGCAGAGCTGGAAAGTCCCTTGAACATCACTTGTCAGCAATATTTGATGGAAACTCACTCAGATACGTTTCTCAACCAACGACAGAAGGAAACAAAAAACCAGACTTCCTGTTTCCAGATGCCGGTTCATATCATAATTTTTCTTTTCCAACAGATAATCTGGTATTTCTTGGTGCCAAAACAACTTGTAAAGATCGCTGGAGACAGATCCTCAATGAAGCGGATCGTATTGCTGTTAAACACCTTTTTACACTCCAACAGGGAATTTCTGTCCGACAGTTGAACGAAATGGAAGAAGCAGGGGTCATTCTGGTTGTACCTGAAAAGTACATTAAGACTTATCCAAAAGAAAAGCGGGATTCTATCTGGACTTTGAAAAGATTTGTTGATTACGTCAAAGAGAAAGAAAGCGACTGACTTAAATGGATATTAAATCACCTGAAGAACGAAGCCGAAATATGGCAAGTATCAAAAGCAGTAAAACCAAACCGGAAATGTATATTCGTTCTTTGTTATTTAGAAATGGTATGAGGTACCGTGTTAATTACTCTGAAATTATTGGGAAGCCCGATCTGTATTTTACAAAATACAGAATTGCCGTTTTTGTGCATGGCTGTTTCTGGCACAGGCATAAGGGGTGTAAATATGCGTATATTCCAAAATCAAATGTTGAGTTTTGGAAAGAGAAATTTGAAACAAACCAAACACGGGACAGGAAAGTTGCTGATGAATTAAAGAGACAGGGGATAAGATGCTTGATTGTCTGGGAGTGTACCGTAAAGGAAATGATCAAAAATCATTCGTTCAGAGAAATGGAGTTAAAAAGGATCCAACAGTTTATTGTTACCAGTAAGAAAAGTTATGTTGAGTTATAGCCGGTTGTATTGACTCAACGCTGTATCAATAGCTGAACTGAAAGGGCAAAGTCTTTTTGGGTGTTCACCTGTACCTGCTGGGCCTCCCGTTCTGAATCGGATGGGGGTCTTTTTTTGTCCCCGCTGATCTTAAAAATGGGAATGATCGCATGATCTTATTGAAAGAACCAACGCAGATCATCAGTATTTGTGATCAACAGCTGACCTTTTTTTCCGGGACCTGTGCAGTACAAACAGACTGGAAAATGCATCGATTGTCAACGGAGTTAAGCTGACTTTTGCTTTTGCAGTTTTTTATTGACAACAGATGTTTTTCACTATACAATAACATTAAGATTAAAATTATAATAATTTTAATATCGTGCTGTCGTCCGATTGGGCGACAGCATGTCTCGTTTTCAGGGCTATGAAGATGATTACTATTCTCAATTATAATCAATTATTTTCATTTCAGTGTTATTGAAATCATAAGGGTTTTATGTTTACAGAAAAGAGGTCCGTTATCAATGGTGCGGAAAGAAAACAAAATGAATCAGAAATTGAATATTCTGCGTGCGGGTGTCCTTGGTGCAAATGACGGCATCGTGTCGACAGCGGGGATCGTCATTGGCGTTGCCGGAGCAACAGCGAATACGATGACGATTTTGATCTCCGGGCTTGCAGGCCTCATCGCCGGTGCGCTGTCGATGGGCGGAGGAGAATATGTCTCTGTCAGCACACAGAAAGATACCGAAAAAGCCGTGGTTGAGGCGGAAAAAATCAGGCTCAGGGAAGATTACGCAGGAGAGGTAAAAGAACTGGCTGAGATTTATATGGAAAACGGGTTATCGAAAGACCTTTCGCAAAAGGTTGCTGAAGAACTGATGAAAAAAGACGCCATCGCGGCCCATGCCGCGGCAGAGTTAGGTGTTAATCCAAATGAATATGTCAATCCGTGGCATGCTGCTTTTTCTTCGATGATCTCTTTTTCACTCGGGTCGATCCTGCCTTTTTTGTCTATTCTTCTTATGCCCGTGGCCATTCGCGTCGCATTAACAGTTTTTTCCGTGCTTGCAGCGCTGGCCATTACCGGGTATATCAGTGCACATCTGGGCGGTGCACCCAAAAGGCCGGCAATCGTGAGGAACGTTATTGTCGGGGCACTGACCATGATCATTACTTACACGGTCGGCCATTTGATCTAAAAGTGAATATCTTATTGACCGAAATCCCGGTATAGTGAAACGATATTGCAATTGTATGTGTAAACGCCTGTTTCCCAAAAGACAAGTTACTGTACAGGCAACCTGGAATACGATGTAAAAAGAGGGATATTCGTTGATTACGTCCCATTAAAATCAGGACTTGAAAAAGAATCAGCAAGTATAGCTTTTATGTAAGGAGAGAGAAAATGAAACTGGCGCTGATATGTACAGAAAAGCTCCCCTCCCCGGCTGTAAAGGGCGGTGCAATCCAAATTATGATTGACGGTATTGCCCCTTTTTTAGCAAAGGGAAATGAACTGACTATTTTCTCTGTTACAGACGAAATGCTGCCCGACCGTGAAGTAAATAATAATATTCGTTATATAAGATTTCCGGCTGAAACATATCCGGACGACATTGCCGAAGAGCTCAGTCGTCATCACTTTGATGTGATTCACGTTTTTAACAGACCAAAGCACCTGATCAAGTATAAAGAAGCGGCCCCTGATAGCAGATTTGTCCTCAGTCTGCATAATGACATGTTCAATCCAGGGAAAATTTCTGATCAACTTGGAGAAAAAGCGATTCGTTCGGCTGAACGGTTAATGACGGTAAGTCAATATATTAAAGACACGATCGATGGGCGTTTCCCGGATGCGGCGGGTAAAACGCAAGTCATCTATTCGGGTGTTGATCTTGATCGCTACTCCTCGACAGGGACAAGTGAAGGGGAAGCGATCCGGCACAGGCTTCGACAAATGTACGGAATCGAAAATAAAAAGGTCATTCTTTTTGTTGGTCGTTTAAGCCGTGCGAAAGGACCTCATTTATTGATCAAGGCCATGAAGTATATTATCAAAGACCATCCTGATGCGGTCCTCGTGATTGCTGGCGGAAAATGGTTCAGTGACAACGGGATGAACCAATATGTCCGTTACTTGCACCGACTGGCTGAACCATTAGCCGATCATGTTCTTTTTACAGGCTATGTTCCCTCAGAGCAGATACCGGACATCTATTTGATGGCTGATGTATTTGTCTGCAGCTCACAATGGCAGGAGCCGCTGGCACGGGTCCATTATGAGGCGATGGCTGCGGGGATTCCAATTATAACGACAAATCGAGGAGGAAACCCTGAAGTCATCAAGCACGGGTACAATGGATTGATCATCAATAACTTTAATCGGGTCAGTGCCTTTGTCCATACGATCAGTTACGTGCTGTCCAATTCCTATACAGCATCGATATTAGCCCTTAACGGGAGAAAATTCGTGGAAAAAAATCATCAATTTCAGCACGTAGCCGCTCGTCTGCTCAGGGTGTATCGGGAAGTGCATCAGGACGGCAGCAATCGTGCTGAAAAAATGGTTCGATTAGAATCAATAGAGGAACCTGTTTTTCAAACACGGTTTATAAAAATTTAAGGCGTATTAAAAACCAACAAGTCAAACACAGGAATGGTCGCCTGATACGTTGATCCATCCCGGAAATTATTTCCGGGTATTTTCAACTGGCGACCTGTATAAAAAAAAAACGGTCCATTTGTGGTTGATGCGGCAGGTTCTCTGGTAAAGTGAATCCTCCTTGAAAAAAAGGGCGGATGTTCGAGAAGCATTCCACCCTTTAATTTATTTTTTTTTAAAAAGCCTGCTTACTATTTTCGACAGCCAGGGACTGGCCGGCGGGTAAGGATCTTTAATATAGCCGTTGTCGTCGTCACTTTGCTGTTTTTCCGCTGCTTTTTCGATTTTCTCCTTCTGCTGATCTTTTTCAGAATCTGCTTTTAACGGGTCCTGCTGATTGTTTGGTGTTTTCTGCTGTTCCATTTCGATTGAATCAGACTCGCCGATTGATTCATTGTATCCGTTGTTGTCAGAGGCAGCTCCAATCCCTGCTTCGGGTGCGTCTTGTTCGACAATTCGCTGATCCGGTGACGATGGAAGTGATTTTAATGTTGTCAGCGGTATGGAGGGCGGGGAAAATTCAAATTCTTGAATTTCCGCTTCCGGATGATTCAGTATTCTTTCATAATCGGTCGCGCTCCAGCCCATCGAACCCGGCGGAGAAAAATTGTAGTGTTCGAGATCGACTTTTGGAATTTCAAACAGGTCCTGTTGATCATTTGATGTCATTGGTTCCTCCCCCTTTAATATTTTGGAACATCTCATCAAATTGGTTGAGAAAGCCTTCTTTTGAGTTTTCAACGGCCATCACATGACGCATATTCATTAAATATTTTTCATCTCCCCAGGATCTTTTCTGGCCGAGATAATATTTATGGGAAATGGCGCAGAAAAGATGAGGGAACTTTAGATCTGTCCATAAAACGCGATAGTTTTCTTTACTTAAAGGATGGACCTGGTCATAAGCAGTCAGCATTTGACATGCAAGATTCTCATCCCATACCGCCAGTTTTTTCATCAATTTGTTTAATAGAATCCTCAGATCTTTTGTCGGAAAATCAATAGTGATGGAATGGAGATCCTTCATAAAAGGCTGATCGTCTTTCAAAATCATACGGGCCATCGTAAAATCCTGCTGGCAGAACATCCTCGATTGAATCGTTTCTTTTGTCCACTGCTCAAAATAGGGCTGATCCAATTCACTCAATGACTCGTAACCCCGCTTGAGCATTTTATCGACCTGCTCCAGAAACAATAAAGAGAAAGCATCGTTCGGGAAACTTTCTGCCAGCTTTTTATTGCTTTCAAGCTCCTGAAGTTTCCACCTGTACAGTTTGTGCCATTTTCCCGATCGTGTACGCCTTTTGCTTTCTTCCGGCTGAACATAACCTTTCGAAGCTTGATGAAATTTTCCTATAAACTCCATCGTTTTGATTGCATGTGTTTTATCATAATAAAGCATCGGCTCGCCTTCATGCGCTTCATATAACAAATAGGCATGATCGCCCCCGGATAAACAAAGGCCTCCGCTTTTTGTCGGGATAAGCTTCGCTATCGGCAATCCGTTCTTTTGAAGGTGCCAGTGAGCTCCGGCGATAAATAACATCCGCCTCGGATTGATATATTCCTGCCTCAGGAACAGATTTCCCCGATCCGTTTCAATCCGCCATTTCGACCTTCCCCCTCGTGTGGACAACAAGGTTATTTTCCCCGGGGTAATCGGATAGTTTTGTAAGATGATGTTGAGTTTTTCATACTCCTGCTCTAAACGCGCCGCATAGGCCTCCTTATTCAAGTCAACTCCTCCTTCTCACATTTCGCCAGTGTTCATATAGATTCATAAACATCTTGTAATTGCCCGGCAACTCTCTGCCAGCCGTAGGACCGTTCGGCAATGCGTCTTCCGTTTTTACCCATTTCTGTTCTCTTACTCTTGTCATCGAACAATGAGTTGATTACACGGGCATATTCATGCGGATCATCAAAATGGTCGATAACAATCCCGTTTTCCCCGTTTTCGATGACTTCCGCGTTTCCTCCCCGGTTGGTTGTAATAATCGGGAGCCCGGCAGCCATTGCTTCATAATGAACACGTGCAAGTGGTTCCTGCCACTGTGAACAGCATACAAAAATATCCGACATAGTATAGAGATTCGGGATATCCTGCGGTTTCACAAATTTCACGAATGTGACATATTTCTGATGCAGAGCTCCAAGAGTGTAGAGGTATTTGACATAGTTGTTAACCTGGTTGTCTCCAAACCATTTTGAGCCGACAAAGACAAGCATGGAGTCCGGGTGTTCTTCGACAATCTCCGGTATCGCCTGCAGAAGGATGTGGGGTCCCTTTACTTTGCTTAATCTGCCGACAAATAAGGCGATTTTCTTATCTCCCAAACCTGTCTTTTCTCTCATTTCTGTACGGATGGATGCCCCTTTATCCGTCCAGCCCGGATGATAGTTTTGCAAATCCACGCCTGAATAGACCGTTTGCGTTTTATTCCCGGCACCTGGAAACCTGTCAGTGATTGTTTTTCGAATATAATCACTGACAGTTACAATCATCGAAACCGTCTGGATGCACCGCTCACCGCTTTCCCTGCTTATCTTTCCTTCTGAAAACATTTCATTATGGACACTAAGCACGAATTTACTGTCTGGTGCCGCTTCCTTTAACTGTTTAACCCAGCCGGGTCTGTTGCAAAGATGAATGACATCAAACTTTTTGCTTTTTAATGCTTCAGTTAAACCTTTTAAATATTTTTCCTGGTTTATGCGAATATATTGAATACCTTTGGAGGTTTCCTGATCGGGTAAATCAGGATCGCTTATCGAAAAAACAGTTACTTCATGGTTTTTTGCAATTATCTCTGCGGTCGATTGAAGATAGATTTGGGTGGCCCCGCCGCGGATCGCCGGAACCGGCAGCTTTTCTGTCGCGATCAGTGCAATGTTCATGAACCTCCCCCTTTTCAAAAAGTAATGGATTAGTCCCTGTATCATACGTCTAAAAAATGGTGTTGTTCGAAAACCTTGCTGTATTCGAGAAAAAAAGGCGACAGCCCTGGTCTGATTGCCTAATTTCTCAAATTGGGAATGAAACGATGACATATATCGTTATCCGGCCATAAATTAAGATATATGAACGATGAACTGGAGGGTAACCCATGCCGGAAAACAAGAACAGACCTCTTTTAATGATGGAACATATTGAACGGCAAAGCGTTTATATAAAAGAAGAGATAGAAAAAAAACATGTAAGTGATCGGGAAGAGAGCAAAGCCGCCGGCCGGTTTTACAAGAAAAATAACCATGCAATAACGAGTGGGATACGTGAAAGGGAAGACATGGAAAAAACGGAGGAAAAAGAAGAAACAGACCTCACACCAGAGATGACGGAAAAACTGATCCAGCTTGCCTCAACCCTTTTGCTCAATTGGGATTTAAATGTGCAGAACATTGAGTTGGTTCAGGGCGGACAAATGGCGATTGTCTGGAAATTTACAACGGATAAGGGGCCTTATTGTCTGAAGCGAATTCATCGACCTGAAAAAAAAGCGCTGTTTTCGATTCATGCCCAGGATTATTTAGCCAAAAAAGGGTCTCGAGTACCCGGAATTATCCCGAATAAAGAAGGCAAGCTGTACACGAAGCAGGGTCCATTCCTATTCGTCGTGTACGATTGGATCGAAGGAAGACCATTTGATTTAACCGTTCCAGAAGACCTGGAGTGGATCATGAAGGGTCTCGCTCAGTACCATCTGGATTCGATCGGTTATCAGCCGCTGGATGGAATTCCCGCTTTTACAAAGCTTGGGAAGTGGCCAAGACACTATATTAAACGCTGCCAGCAAATGGAGTCATGGAAGCTGATCGCAGCAAAGACACCGGATGATCCGTTTTCAAAGCTCTATTTATCTGAAATCGATGATCATATTCAGTCTGGCAGAGACGTTCTGAAAAAACTCCTCGAATCCTACTATCCGGATTGGGTATCAAAATGCAAATTAAAACCGAACCTGTGCCACCAGGACTACGGAACAGGGAATACGCTGCTCTCTGACAATAACATCTGGATCATTGATCTTGATACAACGACCTTCGATCTGCCTGTCCGTGATTTGCGAAAAGTAATCGTACCGCTGATGGAGGATCAGGGTGTCTGGGACCGGGAACTATTCCATCACTTGCTGAGCTCATATGAAAAAGTATCACCTTTATCAAACGAAGAGAAAAAAGTGATGTTTATCGATATGCTTTTCCCATATCAACTCTATGAAACAGCACAGGAGAAGTTTGGAAGAAAAAATGAAATCCCCCCTGAAGAACTGATCCAGGCCTTCGAGTATGAGAAGATGAAGGGTGAAGAAATCAATCAGCTGATCAGCAATATATAGAAAAAACGGCGATGGCTGCTGAGCGTAACGCAGGCGGAGAATGGCAG
The DNA here is from genome assembly GCF_004153165.1 of Sporolactobacillus sp. THM7-4. Taxonomy (GTDB): domain Bacteria; phylum Bacillota; class Bacilli; order Bacillales; family Sporolactobacillaceae; genus Sporolactobacillus. Next base: position 84,295 of record NZ_SEMD01000005.1, read on the forward strand.
TACCTGTCTTGTCCTTTTCTCTCCGGAAAATGTCCATGATAAAGAGGAAAAAGAAAAAAGGGATCCGGTTTTGACTGGATCTCATCAGTTCTACGTAGATGAATGACAGCCGAACGGCAGCGCTATTTGATCCGGCGAACCTCCGTTAAATGAACGGTATCACATCAGCCTGGCTGATTTTCATATCCGACTGCTGTGTCACAGGCAAAGCTTGTTTTTTATTGAAGAAATTTCGTCCGGGCCGAGACCGATTTTCTCAAGATAACGATTGACATCGCCATATGTCTTAAAAAACTGTTCCAGAGTAGTTTCCATGTATTCCATGTCAGTCCGTCCGATATAATCGGGCAGTTCAGGATGTTGTCTGAGGATCTCTCGTACCTGTGCCCGAATGTAAGTATAAGAGATCTGGTAATCTGCCAGAATATCACTCATGCAGGCGCCTGCAGAAAGTAGCAAAATGGCTGTAACAACACCCGTCCGGTCTTTTCCGGACGCGCAATGGATCAGCACTGCGCCTTCCTGTTTGGCTATGATCCGCATAATTTTCCGCATCACCGGAAAATCCGCGATTATTTCAGCATAGAGCGGAGGAACACCCTCTTTTGAACCCGGATCACGGTTACCAATCGCAAAAGGGCAGTGAAAGTACTCGAAATCGGTTGCACTTTCAAAAGCGCTTGGATGAGTCTCAATCTCCTTCTGAGAACGTAAATCGATAGCTGCCGTAACCCCGAGACGTTTCAGCAAAACAATATCTTCAGCGCTGAGTGAAGGCGGCGCGTCGCTTCGGAATACGCGTTTGAATTGGGTCACTCTGCCGTCATTCGTTGGATAACCGCCCAAATCTCTTGTGTTCAACGTGCAGGATAGCGGAATTCTTCTCAAAGGCATAGTTTCACTTCTTTCTGAGTATTCACTCTTAATACAGGTCTAAGCGTTGAACGGCCGGTTCTTCATTCAATGATTCACGCAAAATTTATTTCATTTATTATTCGTCCCTGGTTATTTCTATTCTCTGGTGCTAAAAGCGATCTTTTCTTTTTTTTATAATGAAAGACAAAGTGGTCGAAATTTTGAGTCACGTATATTATACAGTAAAAAAACCGCAGAACGTTTCTGCGGCTTTTCGCTGTCATTTCCCTTATATAAATAACTCACTCAAACACATTGACACATTCTTCAAACAGATCTTTATTCTGCGTGATCATTGTTTCATTACCGAGGACGCAGATAAGATTTTGATCGGTAACGGCTTTCAGGAGTCCTGCGAACTGATTGATGTCTTCTTTTCTTGTAGACAGAACTTCTTCCCTGATCCGCTGAATGTCGGCCTGGGTCACGTTCCGGAAATACTCTGCATCGGACTGCTCTCCCTTATCCCTTGGTGTCAGTGGAGCTTCAAGACTGGAAATCGTTCCGATAATATATTTGGTCATTTCATAGTCGTCAGCGGCAAAGGACTTCGCGTAATCGCCGGCTTTGTCATAGACCGTCAGTGTTTCATCCAGATTCGGATCGCGATAAGACCAGAAAATAAAGTTTCCTGAGGATTTGAGCGAGACGCCGCAGCCGTAGGCGCCGCCCATTACCCGAACCTGGTTCCATAAATAATCGAGCGTCAGGATTTGTTTCAGCACGTGCAGTTTTCCGGTATAGGGAAATCCAAGAGATTTAAAATTCGCGCCTTTAGCCACATATTGAACTTTGCTTGATGTCATCAATCCTTCATTCTTTGATGGCGCCACCAGTGTGCCGGACCCGGAAACACGGGCATTATGACGGGGACGGGACGGGATATCCAGTTCTTTAAAGTGATCGCTGAAGGCTTGCAGAATATCCTCGTCACCGGTCACACTGACGGTCAGCCCTTCCTTTATGAATAATTGATCAGTAATTCGCTTGAGTATCTGCGCCGTTTCATTAAATCGGTCAGCCAGGTTTTTATCCAGCTCGCCAATAAATCGATAAAAACCAAGACCTTTAAGCTGTTCAGTGTATTGAGAGGCCTGAGACATGTATGAACCCAGTCTTCTCAATACGACAGACTGTCCGTTTTGGTTAAAGGACATTTCCAGTCTGGATTTGATCTCTTTAATGATTTCTTTGATCCGCGACTCGCTGTCAAACTTGCTTCGATTGAGGATTTCATCGATCAGATTCAACGACTCGGGCAGCTTGCTGACCAGAGTCTTGACTCTAACGGCAAACTTTGGCTGATACCTGTCATCGTTTTCTTTATCAGAGAATGTGTCGTTTTCGAAATCGATTCCGCCCGTTTGAATATTGATTTCGTTCACAAGATCACTGTACTTATATTTTTCCGTATCGACTTTACCCATGACTTCTTCAAGAAGAGCAAGGTAAGGAATCTGATCTGACGGAATGGAGGAGGCGTCGAAGTACAGGCTGATATAAGCAATTTTATTTGTCGACAGTTCGTGGAAAAGTGTTTTGACGTCACCGATATTGGTCTCGGTTAACGGAAGTTGCTCAGCTTTTTTATCAATATCCTCTATCGACAGCATCGGAAGTTTCCTCAAATCTTCAGGTCGGTCTTCGCTTGCCTGACGCTCCTTTAATTTTTGGGTTGATTCGACGAGCCGGCTGAGTTCCTCTGCATTCAGGCTTTGTTTAAACCGGGACAGACGTTCAGCGATTTTTTCGGATTCTTCATCCGCAATGGTTTTTGAAGGTTTAATCATCACCAGTGTCTGGTGATCGCTGTCTAAAAGATAGTTCTTAATCAGATTTTCAAAATAGTGGTTGGTCAGGGCTTGCTTGATTCGCTCCAGTGTTCCCTCAAATTTCAGGTGAATGAGCGGATTTTCGTCGTACAGCCAGCTGTCCATCGCCATAATGCTGTAGATCAGTCCTTTAGGCATGTATCCGTAATCGGCTTCACGCAGGTTAAATTCTTTTACATTAATGGCCGCTTCAATCTGCCGCTTATTTATCCCGTCCCTGACTAACTGGGTCAGCGTGTCAAAAACAATCTTTTTGAATGGTTCCTTCTTATCTTCGCTGGCATTTTTCACATTAATTGAAAAATACGGCTGCAAAATGCTGTTGTCGAAGGTGCCAAATACATCCTGGCCGATACCCGCATCGAGAACAGCCTTCTTAAGAGGGGCGGCCGGACTATCCAGCAGGATATATTTCAGAATATCAAAGGCAAGATACAACTCGGCATCTGTAGATCTTGACACAGCAAAGTTCAGGCTTAAATAGGTTTTGTCTTCCTCGTCCGCGCTTGCAGAAATCGGATACTCTTTAACCACTTCCGTTGAGTGGCCGATCGGTTTTTGAACGCTGATTTCTGAATCAACATCAACCCGGTCATAGGTGCTCAGGTAGGCTTTATCCAGAAAATCCAGCTTTTCATCGATGTCCATATTGCCATAAAGGTATATATAGCTGTTCGACGGACTGTAATATTTTTTGTGCGAGTCGATAAAATGCTCATAGGTCAGCTCAGGAATCTCGAGCGGATCGCCCCCCGATTCGAACCCGTAGGCTGTATCTGGAAAGAGCGAATTCTGATTGGTTCTCTGAAGCAAGCCTTCAGGCGAGGAAAAAGCGCCTTTCATTTCATTGTAGACGACGCCTTTATATTTGATCTCGTCATCCGGGCTGTTCAACTCATAATGCCAGCCTTCCTGTTCGAGAATCTCTTTATATTTGTAGATATCAGGATGAAAAACTGCATCCATATAGACGCCTATAAGGTTAAGAAAGTCCTTCTCATTCCTGCTTGCGACAGGATACATCGTTTTGTCACTGAACGTAAAGGCGTTGAGAAACGTGCTGAGCGATCCTTTCAGAAGTTCGACAAACGGTTCCTTCACCGGGTACTTTTCAGATCCGCAAAGTACGGAGTGTTCGAGAATATGAAAGACACCGGTATTGTCTTCCGGCGGCGTTCTGAAGCTGATTGAAAAAACTTTGTTATCGTCATCGTTTTGCAGATAGAGAAGTCTCGCACCGCTCCTGACATGCTCGAATAAGTACGCTCTGGAATTAATTTCATGCACTTCGTCTGTATGTACAAGCTTAAAACCATGAACGATCGCGTTTTGTTTAAAATGACTCATTATGATTTTTCCTCCTGAAGAAAAAGTTGGCATACGACATGAGTAGAAAAAGCGTACAGGCTTTCTTAATATATTGATTTTAAATCAAAAGAATGCGTAAAACAAAAATAAGTGACTTGACTTTAGGTCAATGTCCGGAACTGATGAAGATATCGGGTAGAGACAGGGGTATTTTTTGTAAACGCTTTTTATTAATAGATAAAGATTTTTTTCTGGTAAAATTAACCGAAATTCCGGGGCTTCCGGCTGATTCTATTGACCTGGCTTGTTTTACATTGGTATGACAATTGTAAAAGATGTATCAGGATCAAAGGCTGCAGGCCGCAATACATGAACGAAAAGGCGTAAAAAAAAATAAGCACCGAAGTCTCTGATCCTTCAAGAAAACCGGTAAAAACAGACGCCTGGATCAGACTTTAATAGTATCCGGAACAAAGACAGTGACCTGTGCGAACAGTTAAATTGAAGAAGAACTCCAGGAAAAAATGGCGTGGAATATAACTGTAATAAATATAGTTCGGAAGACCCATTATAAATATCACTTATTCATGGCTTCAGAGTAGTATCTGATGCTTCAGACCTGTTTGGTGTCCCTCATACCCATCGATACTTCACTTTCACTTCTTTCGATGATGGTCATCGTCATGAGATCAGGGGAGTGACGGGGCCGGCTGTTCCGCTTCCGGACGGCGGCCACTACCATGAGTTCAGTGGAACAACTACAGTAAACGGCGCGACTCCTCATTCACACAAGTACGCCGGGAACACCAGTCCGTAAATCCTGCAAAGACCCTGATCAACCTCAGACATCTTGTGTAAATGACAGGCTATGATCCTGAAAATAGTGATGGATAAATACACTCCGATAAGAATGGGATAAATAGATAAGTCTGATGGGGATTCGACTCCCCATTTTTTTATGCAGGTCGTCAGTCCGAGAAAACCCGGCAATTTATTGCCGAGATGAATCGGCGTCTCGGGCGACCGTTTCTGGAAAACGATACCTGCAATTCATGATGTGTTGTACAGTCGAAAAATGACAGGATCTCCGACTGAAAACGCAATAATTACTGAGACTTTTCCCACTGCCTTTTGGGAAAAGTCACTTTTTTGCTTTGGAATGCTCCTCAGCTCTCAGCCCCTGAAGGATAGCTGTCAGTAAACCTGGAAAGCGTGCTTCAAGATCAGTGTAGCGGATAGAAATAAATCGCTGGGTTCCTTCGATTCGAGTATTAATTACCCCGGATTCCCTCAGAACCTTAAAGTGATGGGAGAGCGTTGATTTGGGGGCAGAGATGTCCAGAGTACTGCACGATTGTTCGCCGCATTCAGCCAGATTTCTGATGATACGCAGTCTGATCGGATCACTGAGGGCATAAAGGACGGTCGATAATTGGATGTCATGAACATTCGGGTGATAAAGGGTTCGCAAAAAATTACCTCCTGTCCCATAGCTTTTAATTGCATTATACCATGATTCACTCTATAATTTCATTAATTCGATTATAATCGAACAAACGAATAAAAAGAGGAGAATCCGTTATGAAAACCAAATTAAGTGTGTTTTTCTTTACGATGTTTGTCATCGGAACCGACACGTTCATTGTTTCACCGCTGCTCCCAACTCTTCGAAAAGTTTACCAAATCTCAGTCGAAAGTTCAGGGTGGATCGTGTCCGCCTACGCCCTGGGATACGCGCTCTTCGCTCTTGTAACCGGGCCTGTCTCAGATGGACTGAATCGGAAGACGGTCATGATTGCAGGCATGACCAGCTTTGCTGTGTTTTCTTTTCTATGCGGATTCGCGAGTCACTATTGGCTGATGATACTCCTGCGTTTCCTCTCGGGAGTCAGTGCCGCCATTACTTCACCGCAGATTTGGGCAGCTATCCCGCAGCTTGTTCCCAAAAATAAAATACTGAAAGCAATGGGGATTGCTACGGCGGGTCTTGCTGTTTCACAAATGCTCGGCGTGCCGACAGGAAGTTATCTTGCCGCTTTTGGCTGGCCGATTCCGTTCATCGTCATCGGTGTCAGTTCGTTTTTACTGGTTATACTGATTGCTTTTGTCCTGCCGTCAATGCCGGCCGTTCATTCACAGCAAAAATCTTCCTCAATTTATCAGCGTTATCGGACATTACTGTCTGAGCGAGGCGCAAAAGTTGCTTTTCTTGCTTACTTCATTTTTCAATCAGGTAACTTTGCCGCTTTTTCATTTATCGGGACCTGGCTGTCCGACCAGTTTGATCTGAGTGTCGCAAGGATCGGAACTGTCATCTTATTCATCGGCCTCGGCAATACATTAAGCAGCTTTTTCAGCAGCGGATTGGTGCAGAAAATTGGTATCAAAACTTCTTTTATCAGTGGCATGCTTCTCGTTATTTTGCTTTATATGAGCCTGCCGTTTTTACCCAATTTGTACGCTGTTCGAGCCACTTATTTTTTGATCTTTTTCCTTCTCGGGATGTTATTCCCGATTATGATGAGTGTATTACAATCTTTATCCGTAACAGTCCGCGGAACTATCTCGTCACTTGCTAACTCATCCATGTATTTCGGAACAACGATCGGCTCATCCTTCGCCGGTGTTTTATACGCTGGTGCAGGCGGGTTCAGAGGTGTCTGCGTATTGACTGTGCTGTGTTTTATTCTTTCATTTGGTCTGTTTTTGAAGAGCGGTATTTTACCTGAGCCGAAGCGAAGTGAGTTGAAGAAAGAAACGGTATGAGGCGAAGGAGTGAACAAAACCCCATGCAGCTGATAAAAAGCATCAAAGGTCATTGACAAAGCTCAACGCATCATATTATAGTTTGTTTGTTATGGTGGAGTGCGCATTAAATAATTACTCAAATGGATGATTAAATGAAAACTTCTCTTCTTTCATTTCTTGATAAAGAAAGAAGGGGGGTTTTTATTGTCTGTGAAGGAAAGGGCGGTTTCATTTTGACAAGAAAAGCCATTGACATGCTTCATCTGATGATCGGCGCATTCCTGTTCGCGGTTTCCATTAACGCACTGGTTATCCCGCTTCATCTAAGTGAAGGCGGTGTAACGGGGCTGTCGATTATATTCTACTATCTGTTTCATCTTTCACCCAGTATAAGTACGTTTGCCCTGAACGGCATTCTGCTGATGATCGGTTACAAGTTTTTGGACGGGAAAACGATTATTTATACCATTATCGCGGTTACAGCGAACTCTCTGTTCCTGCACCTGACGTCGGGGTGGGTACTCCACCTGCACGAAACATGGATCGGCATTATTTTTGCCGGCGTTGTTTCAGGCACAGGTGTGGGGATGATCCTGCGCGCAGGCGGGACAACGGCGGGATCGGTCATCCTGGCACGGATCGCGAATAAGTACCTGGATTGGAGCATCAGTTATGCTACTTTATTTTTTGATGTGCTCGTCGTTTTTTCTTCCTTTTTTCTGATAGGGGTGGAAAAAGTGATGCTGACGATCGCCATGCTGTATGTCGGAGCCAAAGTAATGGACTTTGTAGTTGAAGGACTGAACACGCGGAAAGCGGTCACGATCATTTCATCGAAGAAAGACGAGATTGCGGCAGAGATCAATGATACTCTGGAACGCGGGGTTACACTGCTGCATGGACAGGGAAATTACACAAAAGAGTCGAAAGACATTTTATATGTCGTGATTAATAAACAGGAACTGCTTAAGCTGAAAAAGATCATTAAACGAAACGACCCCAGGGCGTTTGTGATCATTCATGACGTGCGGGCCGTATTCGGAAAAGGGTTTCTGGATATGTAATGAAACAGGCTTCAGAAAGTCATCCGATGCGATAAGAGGCATATCTGTTATCCATTTCAGGCTCCGGTTAGGTATATTTTTTTGCGTATAGTACAATATAGAGAGGAGTGATGACGATGAAAAAAGACTTATCCGTCTGTCCTAAATTTGAGAAAGCTTTTCAGATATTGGGGAAGAAATGGAACGGTTTAATTATAGAAGTCCTTTTAAGCGGGGATGTACATTTCAGCACAATCGCCGGTGCGATACCGGAGCTTAGCGACCGGATGCTTGCTGCCCGGTTGAAGGAACTGGAAAGCCTCGGGATTGTTGAGCGGCATGTTGACACCGGCTATCCTGTTCAGGTTATTTATAAGTTAACGACAAAGGGACGGGAAATTGAACCCATACTTAAGGAAGTCCATCACTGGGCAGAACGTTGGTTTGGGGAAGAGGTAATCAGTGAAGAGACAAATTAGTTTACTTTTTTTTACCTGATAGCTATACTTATGTAAGTAAATTACTAATAATTAGAAATGGGGTTTTGAAATGTCCAATGCTTATTTAGAATCCATGAAGAAGCGGCGTACCATCTACGCGCTTGATAAAAATGTATCGGCAAGCAAGGAAGAAATTGTTACAACCATTCAGGAAGCAATAAAACACGCACCTTCTGCATTCAACTCTCAAACTTCCCGTGTGGTCGTTTTGTTTGGCGAAGAAAGTAATAAACTATGGGGCGAAGATGGTATTGTGGAACGCGCCATTCGAAACGTGCTTCCGGAAGGCCAGTCGTTCGAGCCAACTGCCCGGAAACTAGCCTCTTTTAATGCGGGAACAGGAACGGTGCTGTATTTTGAAGACACCTCGGTGGTCAAAAACCTTCAGAAACAATTTTCCCTCTATGCCGACAACTTCCCGGTCTGGTCGCAGCACAGCACAGCGATCGCACAGTTCTCTGTATGGACGGCACTTGCAAACATAGGGATTGGCGCATCGCTTCAGCACTACAACCCGCTGATTGACGAAGGTGTACGGAAAACGTTTAATATTCCTGAAAGCTGGAAACTGACCGGGCAGATGCCTTTCGGCAACATCGCCGAGCCGGCGGGAGAAAAGGAATTCATGCCTATTGAGGAAAGAGTAAAAGTTCTGGGTTGAGAGCAGTCTTCTGCCTGGAATACCGGCTTATCCTGCAAAAGACAGGTACAAATGATCGAAAACGAAAAAATCGAGATGCCTGCATCTCGATTTTTTTAAATCTCTGTTAAACACGGCTGTTGATTTCCGCTACGGGCGGGACGCATTCCGCGGGCGAACAACTTTTCCCGAATTCGGAGCAACCATTTCCGGATTCGGAGCAACTTTTCCCGAATTCGGAGCAACTTTTCCGGGATTCGGAGCAACTTTTCCGGGATTCGGAGCAACTATTACCGGATTCGGAGCAACTATTTCCGGGATTCGGAGCAACTTTTACTTTGGGTTATTCTGTGTGACGTTTTGGCTGAGCTGCTCAAATTTGTTCTATTGCATAAGCATTCGGTCCAGAGCCAATACGGCATCCCTTGCAATGTGATCCGGTACTTTGACCACATTGACAGGCTTGCCTTCGGCGATTTGCGCCAATGACCAGACCAGGTGGGGCAAATCGATTCGGTTCATAGTCAGACAGGAGCACATGACCGGATTTAATAAACGGATAGTTAAGTCGGGATGTTCGTTTTTCAGCCGGTTAACCAAATTCATTTCCGTTCCGATTGCCCAATGGGAGCCTTTTGGCGCATGTTTAATCATATTAATAATGTACTCTGTCGAACCGGCATAGTCGGCTTGCTGAACAACATCATAGGAACATTCAGGGTGGACGAGGATACGGACATCCGGATCGGCTCGGCGACAGGAAACAATATTTGCAGCAGTAAATTTTTCATGGACGGTACAGCAGCCTTTCCACAGGATGACTTTCGTTTTCTCATTCGCTTCACCTTCGAAGGCGTTCCGAACAGGATCCCAGACGACCATCTGATTGAGATCAAGGCCCAGTTTGACACCCGTGTTGCGACCGAGATGCTGATCAGGCAGAAAGAGGAGTCTTTCTTTTTGCGAAAAGGCCCATTTCATCATTTTGTCGGCATTGGACGAGGTCACCGTAGCGCCGCCGTGCCTGCCGCAGAACGCCTTGATTTCGGCAGTGGAGTTTACATAGGTCATCGGCAGAATGGTATCGCCGAACGTTTCCTGTAATTTATCCCATGCTCGCTCAAGCTGGTAAATGCTCGCCATGTCGGCCATCGCACAACCGGCGCGCTGGTCAGGCAGGATGACCGTCTGATGGTCTCCGGTCAGGATATCGGCGGTTTCTGCCATGAAATGTACCCCGCAAAATACGATATATTCAGCATCCGGTTTTTTAGCCGACAATTGGGCAAGACGAAGCGAATCGCCGCGATCATCGGCAAACTGGATGACTTCGTCGCGCTGATAATGATGACCGGGAATGTAGACGCGTTGTCCGAGTTCCTTTTTTAAACGCCATCCTTCGTCTGTTAATTCCTGATCTGATTTTTTTGTATAGGATTCCGGAATCTGTGATTCTTTCAAAAACTCTTCCATTAGACTCATCATTGGATCACTCCTTTTTGAGGCTCGGCTCCTTTTAGCGCTGATACTAAGTTGAAACTGATATCAAGCGCCCGAACTGAGTGTGTCAGGCATCCAAGCGATATATAGTCAACGCCGCATCCGGCGTAAGATGCCAGATTAGACAAATCGATTCCGCCGGAGGCCTCTGTCACGATCCATTCCGGCACTTCAGGAATGAGGTGGAGAATCTGTTCGGGCGTCAGATTGTCAAACATGATGATGTCCGGTTTGGCCTGAACCGCTTCTCTGACTTCCTCAGGACAAGTCGTTTCCACTTCAATTTTCACCGTATGTCCGAGCTTTGCCCGAACCTTTTGCACTGCTTTTGCGATAGAACCTGAATAAGCGATATGATTGTCCTTGATCATGACAGCATCGTACAGACCAAAGCGATGATTAAATCCTCCGCCAACTGTAACGGCATATTTTTCAAACATACGCAGACCCGGTGTTGTTTTTCGGGTGTCAGTGACCCGGGTCCGGGTTCCTTTCACTATTTGCGCGGCCTTGTCCGTCATTGTGGCGATACCGCTCATCCGCTGAAGCAGGTTGAGCAATACCCTCTCCGCACTGAGCAGTGAACGGATCGAACCATGGACCGTGATGATGTCATCGCCGGCCTCAACCCGGTCACCCTCATTCACATGGGGATGAACTTCAACTTGCGGGTCAAACAGTTCGAATCCCGATGCCACGACCGGCAACCCGCAAATAATCCCTGGTGCTTTTGCTGTATATGTTCCAGATCCCTGTTCTCCCGGGGCGAAGATCGCTTCACTTGTCAGGTCCGCAGCGCCGAGATCCTCATTAAAAAAAGATTCAAGATCCGCCTTTAATTTAATAGTGTTCAAGCTGATTCACCTCACGAATGATGCTTTTTTGACGCCAACGCTCCGCTTCCCCTGGAAAATCGATCCGGGTGTGCCCTCCCCGGCTTTCTGTCCGTTCAAGAGCCGATGACGCAATCAGCCAGGCAACGGTCAGCATGTTCAACCGCTCTGCCTCGTCTTTGCTCAGATCGAGATTCCGTGCTCCGTTAAAGTCGATGCCCCAGGATTCGCACCAGTCAATGGCACGAAGGAGCGATTCTTTTGTTCGCCAGATGCCGACGTTGCCAAACATCATACGCTGAATCTGCTCTTTGGCCGGCAGGTGAAGGTGCGCCGGTGTTACTGCAGGCGCATGACCGTTAACAGGCGATTTCTTTTCCGTAAGGATGCTTTCTGCCATCGTGGATGCATAAGTGATCGCCTCAAGGAGCGAATGGCTGGCGATCCGGTTTGCCCCGTGAACGCCCGTACATGCCGCTTCGCCAATCGCGTAAAGACCGGGGAGCGTTGTCGCCCCGTCATGTCCGGCAGCAATTCCGCCCATCATGAAGTGGGCACCGGGCGACACCGGAATACGGCCTTTCGATAAATCAATGCCTGCTTCCCGGCAGAGCCGTGAAATCGTCGGGAAGTGCCCGGAAAACTGATCAATCATCGAAATATCCAGATACACCTGACTGGCAAGGCCTGTCTTTTGAGCTTTAAATAACACCCGGGTCACGACATCGCGTGGAGCGAGATCTTCAAGAGGATGCTTTCCGGCAAGGAGACGACGGCCGTCCTGATTGATCAGTTTCGCTCCTTCACCGCGTACTGCTTCGGACACGAGCCCGTATACTTTACCGTCTTTAATAAGAAGTGTCGGATGAAACTGGACAAACTCCATATCACTGAGAGCGGCACCGGCCCGGTAGGCGATCGCGAGGCCGTCACCTGTTACAGCGGGATCGGCGGTTGTCGGCGCGTAGATATGGCCACAACCGCCTGTAGCGATGACCGTATCCTGTGCCAGGTAAGCCACTTTTTCACCATTTTCATCTTTTGCCCATACGCCTGCGCAACGATTATCCTTCACGATCAAGTCACAGGCCTGTGTGTATTCGTCAATATGAACGTGTTGATCAAGCTGCGACTTGATAAACTTTGTCAGTTCACGCCCGGTTGCGTCACCGCCGGCGTGCAGGATGCGGGCAGCCGAATGCCCTCCCTCTCTTGCAAGAGCTATGCTTCCGTCTTCATTACGGTCAAAAGTCATGCCCATTTGAATCAGCCGGTCAATCGTATGCTTGCTCTCTTTGATCATGAAGGATGTCTCCCGCACGTTGTTATGGTATCTCCCGGCTTTGAGCGCGTCTTCAAGCTGAACATGCCAATCATCACTTTGGTCATACGCCGCCGCGATCCCTCCCTGAGCAAGATAAGAATTGCTGGACTGCCATTTACTTTTGGTCAGAAGGACGACTCTTTTCTTTCCGGAAAGCCTGACAGCGGCGTAAAGCGCGGCTAATCCGCTGCCGATGATCACAACATCCGTATTCAAAACCTTCATCATTCAACACCCTTGTTTATATATGTCTTGACACCTATCTTGTCATATCGATAGACTATTAGCAAGTCATATTTTTTTATTTTTATTAAAAATTGTCTTGAAAAATTTGGGAGGATAAAAGATGATTTACCTCGATTACGCAGCGACAACGCCGATGTCCGATCATGCTCTTTCTACCTATGGAGATGTTGCACAAAATTATTTTGCCAATACGATGAGCCCGCACGACAGCGGAACACGGGCCCGCCGGCTGCTTGATTATTGCCGCTCTCAAGTCGCGGACAGGCTTCACGCCGACGTGAATGGTATTTATTTCACTTCCGGGGGATCCGAGAGCAACCAGTTAGCCATAGAAGGATTGGCCAGAGCGCACGCTGATAAAGGCAAGCATCTGATCATGGTTGCGGGCGAGCATTCTTCCATTGTTTCAACGTTCGAAAAATTACGGAGAGAAGGATTCTCAGTCACTTCGCTTCCAAGAAACAGAGATGGGGAAATTGAAGCGGAGAGAATTGAGCGTGCGATCAGGAATGACACGATTCTGGTCAGTATCGACCATGTCAATAGCGAAGTGGGGACGATCCAGAATATAGAAGCAATCGGTAACCTTCTTCAAAAGAGAAAAATTCTTCTTCATTGTGATGCCGTGCAGTCCTATGGAAAGCTGCCCATTGATGTCGTCGCCATGCATGTGACCAGTTTGTCGGTCTCATCACACAAAATCTATGGTCCGAAAGGCGTGGGTGTCTGCTATATTGATCCAAATGCCGCCTATCTGCCGCTTCTGCCAGGCGTCGCTCATGAAAAAGGCATCCGTCCCGGAACGGTAAACCTTCCCGGAATCGCTGCTTTTGTAACGGCATCGCAGGATTGTTATGGCGACGCGAAAGGAATGCTGCAGCATGTCGCACATCTAAGAGCCCTTTTTGTCGAAGAATTGAAGCGAAGGGATATTCCATTTGTTATTGAGGAATCGAAGCGCAGCCAGCTGCCGCATATTCTGGCACTTAGAGTAAAAGGTGCTGAAGGCCAGCAAATTATGCTGGAAGCCAGCAGGCTTGGCCTCGCTGTTGCGACAGGGAGTGCCTGCAGCACGGGAGCTCATCAGCCTTCCGGGACGCTTCTTTCAATGGGGAGGACGGAAGATGAGGCCAGAGAGCTGGTCCGGATCTCTTTTGGAGAAAAAACGGCCGAATCTGAAGTGATTGAGGCCGGCGGGTTATTTACCGCTGCCGTTAATAAAGTAATGGGGAAAATTCACTCTTGATACTGGAGAAAAAAGGTGCCGGGAAGATCAATAGCGATAAACAAATTCCCCGGACAGGGGAACCTGTTCGGTGCGCCTCGAGGAAGAGTTTTTTTCTATTGTGAACAAAGATTGACACGTGTGAATAAATATATTCACAATTTAAATAATAGATCTTGCCTCACTTTGTGAGATAATAGTATAATTATTGTTAATTTATTTTACATATTTCACGAAAAATATGACGGGGGAAGACAAATAATGAAGAAATTTTCCGTTTTGGCATTTGTACTCGTATTTGTACTCATTCTTTCCGCTTGCGGAGCCGGTTCAGGGAGCAGCGCCGGAAGCTCTGCTGCACCGAAAAAGAAAACATTGCGTATTGTTGATGATGCGACTTATGCGCCCTTTGAGTATCTGGATAAGGGCAAGATTACAGGGTTTGATGTCGATATTATGAAAGCATTGGCAAAAGAAGCCGGATATAAGTATCAGCTTGTCAATGTCGGCTGGGATCCGGTGTTTGCCGAACTGAAAAATAAAACGGCGGATATGAGTATTTCCGCAATTACGATTAATAGCGACCGTGAGAAAACGTATGATTTTTCCTATCCTTATTTTCTCTCAACAAACAAAATTCTTGTCCCGAAAAACAGCAGCATAAAATCCGGTGCTGATTTAAAAGGCAAGAGAATTGCGGTTCAGACAGCGACGACAGGGCAGACAGCAGTTGAAAAAATTGTCGGTAAAAACAATCCGAGCATTAAAAGATTCAAAACAATTAACCTTGCCATCATGGAACTGACAAGCGGTGGCGCTGATGCAGTCGTTGCCGATAATACGGTTATTGAACAATATGCAAAGAATAACCCGGGTAAAAATCTGAAGGTCATAACAGATAAAAAAGCATTCGACCCTGAATTTTATGGATTGATGTATCCTAAGGGCAGCAAACTGAGAGCTGATTTTAATAAAGCCATTAATAAAATCTATGACAACGGCACCTACACAAAAATCTATAAAAAATGGTTTAAAGTTACACCGAATGTAAAAGATTTGAAAGCCCAACAGTAAAACGACTGAGCTGAATTCCAAAAAGTTGCGTAACTCCGGTAGCGTTACGCAACTTTTTAGGTTAGAGGAGGAAAAGTGATTGGCATTTGAGTTTCTCAAAGAATATATGCCGTTTTTTTTAAGCGGAACATTGCTGACCATTGGTTTTTCTTTTGCAGGAATCTTGTTCGGCACGTTGATTGGCCTGGGCATCGCACTCGGAAAAATGATGAAGAACACGGCTCTTGCCGCTCCTTTTATCGGTTATATCGCCTTTTTTCGAGGGACTCCGTTGTATGTACAAATTTTAATCGTTCATTTTGGCGTGGTACCGTTCATTCTCGGCCAGTCGAATGGTATTGTTGCCGGGATTATTGCTCTTTCTCTGAACGAGGCGGCCTATATCGCCGAAGTTTTCCGGGCGGGTATTCAGTCGATCGAACGTGGACAGATGGAAGCGGCAAGATCACTCGGGATGACGCACAGGCAGGCGATGAGGTACATTATACTGCCACAGGCAGTGAAGCGGATTTTGCCGCCTCTCGGAAATGAATTCATCAGCCTGATCAAAGACTCTTCTCTGGTCTCCACTATAGCAGCACCTGAGCTGACCTATTGGGCACAGGCGATGGGTGCGCAGTATTCCATCGTCTGGACGCCCTATCTGACGATCTCATTAATCTATCTTGTACTCACACTGTCCATGAGCTTCCTTGTACATCAATTGGAAAGAAGGATGGCTGTCAAATGATTAAAGTGGAACACTTGAAGAAAACATTCGGAGAAAATGTTGTGCTCGAGGATATCAATCTTGAAGTCAAACGCAGCGAAGTCGTTGTGGTCATCGGGCCTTCGGGTGCCGGGAAATCCACCTTCCTCAGATGCATCAATCTTCTCGACAGCATCACATCGGGCCATGTCTATATAGAGGGTGTTGATCTGGCTGGCAGGAAGACGAATATTAATAAAATTCGTGAAGAAGTCGGCATGGTGTTCCAGCACTTTAATCTGTTTCCACATATGACCGTACTTGAGAACATCATGCTTGCTCCTGTAAAGGTTAGACGAATATCCAAAGAAGAAGCTCACGAAAGGGCGATTAAGCTGCTTCAAAAAGTCGGACTGGAGGAGAAAGCATCGGCTTATCCCGATTCACTGTCCGGTGGCCAGAAACAGCGGATCGCGATTGCGCGGGCTCTTGCCATGGAGCCGAAAATCATGCTTTTTGATGAGCCAACATCGGCACTTGACCCCGAAATGGTCGGCGAAGTCCTTGATGTTATGAAGCAGCTGGCGAAAGACGGGATGACAATGGTTATTGTTACTCATGAAATGGGCTTTGCCCGTGAAGTCGGCGATCGTGTCCTGTTCATGGATGGCGGCTATATTGTGGAACAAAATAAACCCAATGAGCTATTTGAAAACCCTCAGGAAGAGAGGACCAAAGCCTTTCTCAGCAAAATACTGTGATTTTGACCTTTCTTCCTCATTTGCTTTTTGTAATAGTGCCAACAAAAAAATACTTGAAGAAAAATCGGGATGCACATTGAGTCTCGATTTTTTAGTGCGCCCGTTTATGAATCGAAGGGATTAAATTATGTCATTACTTCACTGGACAGTCAAAAAAGTTCTAAACCACTAAGAAGAAATGAGTCAGTCGTCTAAGAAATGAGTCAGTCGTCGTCTGCGGAAGGTATTTCCTGCTATTTCTCATGATTTGGGTTATGACTGAACGACGGTTTCGGGCAAATAGTCAAAAAATCGATCAGCGCAAAAAGCTGAACTGCCGATAGAAGGAGCTGAACTGCCGATAGGAGTGGCCCAACTGCCGATAGGAGGAGCTCAACTGCCGATAGGAGGAGCTCAACTGCCGATAGAGCCGGCTCAACTGCCGATAGGACGAGTTCAACTGCCGATAGGGTCGGCTCAACTGCCGATAGAAGCAGCTCAACTGCCGATAGGATCGGCTGAACTGCCGATAGAGCCGGCTCAACTGCCGATAGGACGAGTTCAACTGCCGATAGGATCGGCTCAACTGCCGATAGGAGGAGCTCAACTGCCGATAGAAGCGGTTCAACTGCCGATAGGAGCAGTTAAACTGCCGATAGGATCGGCTCAACTGCCGATAGAAGGAGCTGAACTGCCGATAGGGTCGGCTCAACTGCCGATAGGAGGAGCTCAACTGCCGATAGGATCGGCTCAACTGCCGATAGAAGCGGTTCAACTGCCGATAGAAGGAGCTGAACTGCCGATAGGAGGAGCTCAACTGCCGATAGGATTGGCTCAACTGCCGATAGGAGGAGCTCAACTGCCGGACCAACCGGCTCAACTGCCGGACGAAGGAGCTCAACTGCCGGACGGACCGGCTGAACTGCCGGACGAAGGAGCTCAACTGCCGATAGGATCGGCTCAACTGCCGATAGAAGGAGCTGAACTGCCGATAGGATCGGCCCAACTGCCGATAGAGCCGGTTAAACTGCCGATAGGATCGGCTCAACTGCCGATAGAAGCAGCTCAACTGCCGGACGAACGGGCTGAACTGCCGGACGAAGGAGCTCAACTGCCGATAGAAGGAGCTGAACTGCCGATAGGATCGGCTCAACTGCCGATAGAAGTGGCTCAACTGCCGGACCGAACGGCTCAACTGCCGGACCAAGTCGCTCAACTGCCGATAGGATCGGCTCAACTGCCGATAGGAGGAGCTCAACTGCCGATAGGATTGGCTCAACTGCCGATAGGAGGAGCTCAACTGCCGATAGAGCCGGTTAAACTGCCGATAGGATCGGCTCAACTGCCGATAGAAGGAGCTGAACTGCCGATAGGGTCGGCTCAACTGCCGATAGAAGCGGTTCAACTGCCGATAGGGTCGGCTCAACTGCCGATAGAAGTGGCTCAACTGCCGATAGAAGCGGTTCAACTGCCGATAGAAGCGGTTCAACTGCCGATAGGATCGGTTAAACTGCCGATAGGATCGGCTCAACTGCCGATAGAAGGAGCTGAACTGCCGATAGGAGGAGCTCAACTGCCGATAGGATCGGTTAAACTGCCGATAGGGTCGGCTCAACTGCCGATAGAAGTGGCTCAACTGCCGATAGAAGCAGCTCAACTGCCGATAGGATCGGCTGAACTGCCGATAGAGCCGGCTCAACTGCCGATAGGACGAGTTCAACTGCCGATAGGGTCGGCTCAACTGCCGATAGAAGCAGCTCAACTGCCGATAGGATCGGCTGAACTGCCGATAGAGCCGGCTCAACTGCCGATAGGACGAGTTCAACTGCCGATAGGATCGGCTCAACTGCCGATAGGAGGAGCTCAACTGCCGATAGGAGCGG
>NZ_SEMD01000005.1:102886-220526 GCF_004153165.1 Sporolactobacillus sp. THM7-4
AGAAGCAGCTCAACTGCCGATAGGATCGGCTGAACTGCCGATAGAGCCGGCTCAACTGCCGATAGGACGAGTTCAACTGCCGATAGGATCGGCTCAACTGCCGATAGGAGGAGCTCAACTGCCGATAGGATCGGCTCAACTGCCGATAGGATCGGCTCAACTGCCGATAGGATCGGCTCAACTGCCGATAGGATCGGCTCAACTGCCGATAGAAGGAGCTCAACTGCCGATAGAAGCGGTTCAACTGCCGATAGGAGCAGTTAAACTGCCGATAGAAGGAGCTCAACTGCCGATAGGAGGAGCTCAACTGCCGATAGGACGAGTTCAACTGCCGGATTAAAGAATCTGACGATAAGCCTGGGCAATTTTATCTCCGATATTTGTAGTAAAAGTAAGATATCATAAATCCGACTCAGAGTTTATTTTTTTGTTGTTCGAACTTTTCACTCTTCAGTACAAATTCAATCCATTAAATGCATCATTACACTCGACAGTCAAAAAAGTTCTAATCCATTCGTCTAGTCAGGGGCTTTTTTGGATTAGGCCAGGACACAAAGGCGTCAGCCTATCCTTATGAATTCGCCCTGCATAGAGTAGTAAAAAATAGATGGGTAGGTGCGTATTTCAATGAATGAATATCCATACATTTATGATTATGATTGCCATGACTGCCGGGAACATGAAATGCATTCTCTCTCGCCGGAAGCGATTCAAAATGAAATAAATTTAGGAAGATCAGGACACTATTATGAAACAAGACTTGCGAGTTTCAGGAAGATCGTAACGATCCAGCTTCTTTCCTTTGACCCGGATACGGGATTGGTCGAAATGAATGTCTTTATTCCTGAACAAAGACATTCATTTTATCACCGGGAACACAATTCAAATATGCAGGGGCTTACATATCTCGGGCCGACCCCGCAGCAAACAGGCAGCCAAATGTGGGGAGTTGATAACGGAGAAACCGTGATGCAGGGTCGCCCGGGTCCGAGAACCGAAAAAATAGTTAGCACACTCCTTCATGAGTTTTTGGCTGCACCCAGTCATACAGGCAGCGGTGCACCAGGCGGTACATCGAGTCCCGGCGGAATGCCCGGGTTTCCTGGCCTGGGAACGCCAGCCCAAGGCGGAGCGCCAGTTGGCGGTGCACCAGGCGGTACATCGAGTCCCGGCGGAATGCCCGGGTTTCCTGGCCTGGGAACGCCAGCCCAAGGCGGAGCGCCAGTTGGCGGTGCACCGGGCGGGCCATCGAGTCCCGGCGGAATGCCCGGGTTTCCGGGTCTGGGAGCGCCAGGACCCGGCGGAGCGCCAGGCAGCGGTGCACCAGGCGGTACATCGAGTCCCGGCGGAATGCCCGGGTTTCCTGGCCTGGGGACGCCAGGCCAAGGCGGAGCGCCAGGCAGCGGTGCACCAGGCGGTACATCGAGTCCCGGCGGAATGCCCGGGTTTCCTGGTCTGGGAACGCCAGGACCCGGCGGAGCGCCAGGCAGCGGTGCACCAGGCGGGCCATTGAGTCCCGGCGGAATGCTCGGGTATCCGAGTCTGGGAGCGCCAGGACCCGGCGGAGCGCCAGGCAGCGGTGCACCAGGCGGGCCATCGAGTCCCGGTGGAATGCCCGGGTATCCGGGCCATGGATTGCCGAGTTCAGGCGGAGCGCCAGGCAGCGGGGGACCAGGCGGTACATCGAGTCCCGGCGGAATGCCCGGGTATCCGGGCCATGGATTGCCGAGTTCAGGCGGAGCGCCAGGCAGCGGGGGACCAGGCGGTACATCGAGTCCCGGCGGAGCATCATTCGGCACCCAGAGCGGAGGCGTGCCGGGAATGATGCCGGGCGGTACGAGCGGGTTGAGACCAAAACCATGGTGGTGTGCCCAATATCCGGGGCACCCATTGTGCCGCTGATGTCCGGGTGGATCGTCTCAGCCGGAATCAGGTCAGCTTTGGAACAGAAAGTTACTAATAAGGGGACGGAAAATTCCGTCCCCTCTTATCCCGTTCAGCGTTTATCTGTCACTGATCAGAATCCCGTCCGGACACCAGTCTTACCCTGATCTACATTCATTTTTCCTTTTTCAATTAAAGATTCAACAGGCACATCCTGCTCATTTTGGGGATCATTCAGCGGGTAGATTCTTGCTGTATTTTTGTTTTCATCAACATGCTGAATATAGACAGGTTCTCCATTATAGGTTACATTTATCATAATCGGAGATTTCGTGATTTCCTGGGCTCTTTGTTTGTCCATCGTTCATACCACCTTTTTGTTATTTACATGAATCCATAAAGATGCAGTGGAAAATCGTACAGTTCAACTATGGACCATACTCCACCTGGAGACCTGGCTTAGCCAGGTTGTCTTTACAGGATTACTATTTGCTTTTATCCTGCGGGGTATTCAAAAAGGACAGGCGGGACAAACAGAGCGGTCTTATCCGTTTATCAGGGCTGCCGGAAGGTCAAACGCAGAACCACAGGGCCAGACTGGACGGCTGAAGGGTTTACTGATGGAGGCGACGTCCTGTTCCGGCTTGTATTATCCAAAAAAGGGATCATTATCGAATCAGGAGGGATAAAAGTGTCTGTTGAAGGAGTACGGACTTATTTTCAACAATTCAATCGTGAGAAGGATATTATCGAATTGGAACTCTCCAGTGCGACGGTTGATCTGGCTGCGAAGGCGCTTCATGTCGAGCCGGAACGTATCGCTAAAACACTGGCGTTCAGAGGCGAGGACCGGGTGGGCGCCATGCTGGTCGTTTCAGCTGGTGACGCAAAAATTGATAATAAGAAGTTTCGTCATACTTTCGGATTCAAAGCTCATATGCTGTCACCGGAGGAAACCCTTAATTTAGTCGGACATGCGGTTGGCGGGGTCTGCCCTTTCGCCCTGAAGCATGATTGGCCTGTCTTCATGGATGTTTCGCTTCAGCGGTTTGAACGTGTTTTTCCCGCATGCGGAAGCAGTACTTCGGCTATTGAACTGACTATTGATGAACTTTACCAGTATGGAAAGGCGAAAGAATGGGTCGATGTTTGCAAAGGATGGCAGGAAGAAACGGATTCGTCCGGGAATTGAACCAGGGGGAATGGCGCTTAACAAACATCCGGGACCCGGTCTGGCAGTTCTATCTGCTTAAGCCGGCATATAAAGAATGGCATTTATAAAAGTAAGCCTCCCGGCAAAATCGGGGTTAATTAACGTCCGTTCGGGCAACTTAAAAATGTTTCGGCACTCAGGGTCTTTTTCGGGCAAAAATCCATTCGGAAAGTGATTAGCTGATCGATTCTTATTTCTTTAAAGGGTCCGAAATTCATGATATTATGGAAGAACTGCCGGGTTAAACGTGGATTTTACTCGCCTGCCCGGGCAAGGGAAGCGACGGAAGAAAAGAGTGATGCAATGAGTGCAATAGGAAAAGAGGAACTACAGAGCGGCGAGCAGCAGTTCAAAGTCACGCCAATCGTCCTTGTACTGGTATCGGGAGCTTTCGTAACGATATTAAATCAGACTTTACTCGTTACTGCACTTCCGAGTATCATGAGAGAACTTAATCTGGCTTCTAACCTGGTACAATGGCTGCAAACAGTTTTTCTGCTCGTCAATGGGATCATGATCCCGGTAACGGCTTTTCTCGTTGGCAGGTTTACGACAAGGAGGCTGTTTATTTTTGCGATCGGGTCGTTTGCTTTTGGCACATTAGTCTGCGCTGTTGCTCCGAATTTTACTATTCTGGTGATCGGAAGAATTATTCAGGCTGTGGGTGCGGGAATTATGATGCCGCTGATGCAAACCGTGATGTTTATCATTTTCCCTGTTGAAAAACGTGGTTCGGCGATGGGGATTTTTGGATTGGTAATCGGATTTGCGCCAGCGATCGGACCCACACTTTCCGGGTGGCTTGTAAACCAATATCCATGGCGTGTTTTGTTTTACATCGTCCTGCCTGTAGCCCTGATCGATATGGTCTGCGCTTACTTTATATTAAAGAATGTTACCAGACTGACCTATCCAAAGTTGGATATTTTATCTATTCTATTATCGACTGTCGGTTTTGGCGGTCTTCTTTATGGATCGAGCATAGCAGGGAGTGTCGGCTGGATTCATCCTGAAGTTTTGATGACGCTCGTGATCGGAGCAGTCGCACTGGTCGCGTTTATTATACGACAATTTTATCTGGAGCAGCCGATTCTTGAGTTCAGGGTTTTTCAATACTCGCTTTTTACTTTAACAACAGTTATCGGCATGCTTATTTTTGCCGTATTTATCGCCGGAGCGACGATTCTGCCTATTTATATGCAGGAGATGCTCGGGTTTTCTCCACTTGAATCAGGGTTGATGCTGCTTCCCGGAGCGGTTCTCATGGGAATTATGTCTCCAATTACAGGCAGAATCTTTGATAAGGTAG
This sequence comes from Sporolactobacillus sp. THM7-4, assembly GCF_004153165.1. Classification (GTDB taxonomy): domain Bacteria; phylum Bacillota; class Bacilli; order Bacillales; family Sporolactobacillaceae; genus Sporolactobacillus. The sequence goes on from NZ_SEMD01000005.1 coordinate 107,293, forward strand.
GCGCCAGGGGATTATCCATTACCGGCATTCTGATTCTTTTTTTGATGACGGTGCTGATGAGCCGGCTTGATAAATCCACATCGTTTACTTACCTGGCAATAATCAATGCACTGCGTATGTTCGGGCTTTCGATGGTGATGATGCCGTCGACAACAGCGGGACTAAATCAGCTTCCTTCAAAATTGATTCCTCACGGAACAGCGATGAATAATACGATGCGCCAGGTCGCGGGGTCAATCGGAACCGCTATTCTGTTCACTATTATGGCAAATACTTCCCTTGATCCGAAAAAATATGGAGCTGAAGGACTTATCCACGGTGTGGATATCGCTTTTTTAACCGCATCGGTCCTTTGCGCCGCCGCTCTTGCACTTTCCTTCTTTATCAGAAAACCGGGGCTACGCTGAGTTGAAAGAAAACGCTTGTCTCCTCTTAAGGTGACAGGCGTTTTTTCGTATAAAAGTGGTTAACGAACCATACTTATAAGCATATAAGCATAATCTGATGATGAAAAGAGGCGGCCATCGTGGTACAACAAACAGTATACTGATCATGAAACCCCCGACTTTTCTAATCCACTCTGGCTGCGTGCACATATTTTTCAGATCATCGGTTTTTATTATCCTCAATGCATAGATGAGATTTCAGGCGGTTACTTTCACTGTTTTATGGATGACGGAACGGTTTGTGACGAACTAAACAAGCCACTCGTTGGAACAGCACGCTTTATTTATAATTTCAGTGTCGGAGTGCAGCTTGGCGGACCGCCCGAATGGAAAAAGGCAGCTGAGCATGGGCTTCATTTTCTCAACCGTTATTTTCGTGACCGGGAATACGGGGGCTACTACGCGCATTTAAAGGGGCATCTGGCCGATAATCCATCCAAGTTTGCTTATGGGCACGCGTTTGCTCTGCTTGCGGTTTCGGCTGCCGGTCAGGCGGGGATCTCATGGGCCTTTCCCTTCATAGAGGAAATTTATGACATACTGGAATCCCGTTTCTGGGACAGCCGTTACGGTTTATACATTGATAAGCGGTCTTTTGATTTTCGAGAAGCTGACCCTTATCGAGGGCAAAATGCGAATATGCATCTTTGTGAAGCGATGATTGCCGCATATGAAGCAACAGGAAATCAAAGGTATCTGCGGCGCGCCCTCCAGCTGGCCCATGCGGTTACCGTCCGACTGGCAGGGAAAACAGGAGGATTGATCTGGGAACAGTATGATAAGAACTGGAATCCGGACTGGCGATATCATAAAGAGTATGCAGGAAATGAATTCAGACTGTACGGATACATTCCCGGGCACTCGATTGAATGGAGCAAACTCCTGATCAAGCTCTCGGGATATATCCCTGATCAATGGATCCTGCAGCGGGCGTATTTCTTATATAATCGCGCTTTAAGAATAGCAACTGATTTCAAGTATGGTGGGTTATTTTTTTCAATTTCTCCGAAAGGCAGGCTGCTGAACGGGAATAAATATTATTGGGTCATGGCTGAAGCAATCGGTGCTTCGGCGCATTTTGCTTCATTAAGCTCGCAATCTTTTTATCTCGAAGCCTATGAATCCTTGTTTAAGTATTGCTGGACATTTTTTATTGATAAAAAGTATGGCGGCTGGTATCAGAAATTAAACAGAGAAAATCAGAAACTGACGGCTGTAAAAAGCCCGCCTCCTAAAACGGATTATCATCCGATTGCCAATTGCCTGGAAGCCATCCGTGCCTTTCAGATCAGATAAGGTTTGCAAGCGAACTAGTAAATTACTTCCATTCGGATATTTTTCGAACAGAATGATTGATTTTGCAAACTGTATCTATTATAATTACACTAACCTTCTTGAAGAGGGATCGATAGAATGAATAGCGAGTTTACAATAGCAGTCCACTGTCTTATTGTGCTGGCGCGCATTCCGGGGCATATGTCCAGCAGTGAGGCGCTTTCGAGAAAGGTTCACGCTCATCCGGCCAGAGTTCGGAAGATTATGAGTGTTTTGCGCAGGAATGAACTTGTCATGACCAAAGAAGGACTTGGCGGAGGATATCGGCTGAACTGTGAGCCTTGCAAAGTTACTTTAGCCCTTGTCTATCGGACCATTGCGTGTGAGGCGCTGAAACTGAATTGGAGTTCCGGGGATGACAAAAATGATCCGGCGTTTCGAAGTGTTCAGACGGTCATGAATCATACATTTCAGAATGCCGAAATGGTGCTGGAAAAGTATTTGGAACAATTGACAATTGCTTCGCTTCTTGAGCAGACGGAACAATCCATGAAACAAATGTTACTCAGTCAGGCAGAAAGTTAGCTTGTTTCCGTGGAAGAGAACAAGCGTGAGATAGTAAAATTTTTGTTCAAAAGATACCGCTCCTTGAGAATGTGGTTTTTCAGCTTAAATAAACTGAAAAAACCGCTGATCGGAAGAGAGTGTTTTTTGAACAACCACAAATAAAGGATCGGTGGTGAAAGATGATGCAGCAGGAGTCCAAGTGGAAAAAGGGCGATTGGATCAAGGGAAGAACAGTAAACGGCGAATTAATGCACGGTTATATTGTTGATTATAACGATGAAGACGGGACCGTTAAAGTTCACGTTGTCGCTTGTGACCGTGAATCAACAGTCGGACGGACGGTAGAAACGCTCGGTTATTTAATTAAACCGTTTCCGATTCAGCCACTGAACGGGGAGCAATTGCGCAGTATGACTGACCTTGCCCTGATGACTTCCGATCGTGAATGGTTTATGGACCTGTCGTCTAAGCTGGCCGGAATGAGCCGGGATACTCATGATGATTCATCATCACGTTCCGATTCATGGTACTGGTCCGCACAACGTTGAGGCGTTTTAGGTACAAAATAGTCGAGGTGTCTGCAGGATGAACTGCGGGCACTTTTTTTTTATTCAAAAAAATGGATTGAAAAGTGGTCTGAGTGCGACTGAGAAGGAGCCGGGGGTATTAAGGGAAATGGGTATAAGGCAAGACCGGGATGATAAAATAAAACATGTCCTGAGTAAAATTCTTTTTTCTTTTTTAAGATTGTGAGAAAATCTAATGAGCACCGAAAAAGCCGGGATAAAATCACCAACCGAAGGCTCTGTACTTCCAGACCCGGATCCGTATATACCGTGTTATACCAGACGGGTAGTCACGCTTGATCTCATCACTTAGAAAGATTTGCTTTACAGCCTTACTGGAAACGAGAAACCCTGACAGGAGGAATTTTAGTAATGACGTATACCGCAAAGGCTCATTACGCCGGTCTGCCTGAAAATGAAATAAAACGGGTCCCGATTACCGTGGCCCTGATCATCGGAGCGTTTGTCGCTATTTTAAATGAAACACTTCTGAATATCGCCCTCGCAGGCCTTATACAGACTTTTCATGTGACGGCGACTACGGTTCAGTGGCTGGCGACAGCCTATATGCTCGTGATTGGAGTCCTGATGCCGGTGACCGCACTGCTGACGGGCTGGTTCACGACACGGCAGATGTTTCTCGGGGCGATGTCCCTGTTCCTTATTGGGACGATCATCTGCGGTTTCTCACCCAGCTTCGGTTTCCTTCTTTTGGGGAGAGTGATACAGGCCTTTGGTTCGGGTCTGCTTTTTCCTGTTATGATGAACACGATTCTACTCATCTATCCGCCTGAAAAAAGGGGGGCGGCAATGGGGACGATCGGACTCGTGATTATGTTTGCTCCGGCGATCGGTCCGACTTTGTCCGGGCTGATCGTCTCCGTCCTGTCCTGGCGCTGGCTGTTCTATCTTGTCATTCCGCTTGCCGTTTTTTCCATTGTATTTGCCACGTACTATCTGAAAAATGTCTCGGAAGTGACCCGCCCTAAGGTAGAGATTCCATCCATCCTCTTATCAACACTGGGATTCGGCGGCCTTGTATACGGACTCGGATCAGGCAGTGAAGGTGGCCTGCCGGGAATGGCTTTTCTGATTACGGGAGTCGTCGCCCTGCTGCTGTTTATCTGGCGCCAGCTGACCATCGATGAGCCGATCCTTGATTTACGTACCTTTCGATACCCCATGTTTACTCTGGCGACAGTTATCTTGATTTTAGTCATGATGACTCTGTTCTCGACTATGATTTTGCTGCCACTGTATATACAGAAGGCGCTGCTTCTGACGTCATTCGACGCCGGACTGATCCTGCTTCCGGGCGGATTAATGAATGGGCTGCTTTCCCCTGTTATGGGTAAACTATTCGATAAATTCGGGCCCCGATGGTTAGCCATTCCCGGGTTGTTTGTGATCAGCATCGTGGTTTGGCTTTTCAGCCGGCTCACGGCATCTGAGAATGTGCTCTATATTGTGATTCTTTATAGTTTACTGCTCATCGGCATGGCGATGGTGATCATGCCAGTGTCAACGACAGGGCTGAACCAGGTGCCGAAAAATTTATATCCGCATGGGACAGCGATCATGAACACACTGCAACAAGTAGCCGGCGGAATCGGGACAGCACTTTTTGTCGGAATCATGGCTGCCGGACAACGGGCATATCTGGACCGATCGCCTGATCCTGCTGATCCGGGGCAGGTACTGAACGGGCTGGTATCCGGCATGCAGCACGCATTTACAGCCGCGCTGATTGCCGCAATTGTATCGTTTATTCTGTCACTTTTTCTGAGAAGAACATTTGGACCGAAAGAGGAGCACGCTGAGAATGAATTGCGAAAATGAATGCCCCTATATGTAAAACGACAGGAGCTGCCTGCATGGGTGCTTCCTATCCGCGTTCAGCGGGAGGGAGCATCTTATTTTTTAGTGAAAATTATTTTTGATTTACATGAAAAAGTGAATGACTGGCAAACTAATCATAATGAGTCTGTTAACGAGGTGTCATTATGAAAGAATATTTTCAGATGAAAGTCGATGGGGCATTCCGTCTTTTTTCAATCGAGCACCTTTTGACATTATGTGTGATCGGATTGCTCGCCGTTTTTCTGTTTACTTTTCAAAAGAAGCTTCGACAATCTGAATGGAAAAACGGTCTTCGCTTTTTTCTCGCGGCTGCCCTGTTGATTTCGGAAGCGGCCATTCAGTTCTGGTATCTTTATTACGGGAATTGGTCGGTAAAATCGTCTCTCCCGCTTGAATTAAGTGATCTGGCCGTTCTGCTTGCAGCATTGATGCTTGCAACAGGGAATCGCCCCCTGTTTGCCTTTCTTTATTTTGCCGGTGTCGGAAGTTCACTTCAGGCTATCCTGACTCCGGATCTTGGGGGTTACAGGTTTCCCCACTTTCAATACATCCAGTTTTTTACGGCACATGGGCTCATGATTCTTGCCTGTCTGTTCATGATCGCTGTTGAATACTACCGTCCGACATTCCGTTCGCTTTGGATAACGTTTCTACTGGTCAATGTATACGGAGTGTGCATCTTTTTCTTTGACCGGGCGACGGGAGCCAACTATCTTTACCTGATGCATAAACCGAAAGCGGCATCACTCCTGGATTTTATTGGTCCGTGGCCCTGGTATATCATATCCCTTGAGGCGATGACACTGATTGTTTTCCTGCTGCTGTATGTTCCTTTCGGGATAACAGAGAAAGAGGGGCGCAAACAGCTGTCAATGAAGACAAAACAGAAGTGGAGCAGGCAAAGCGACTGATCCACTTCTGTTTCACTCTTCCCGCCAAAAGACTCAGTATCATTCAGATCTCTTTTAAAGCGGGATATATGCTTTTGAATTTTTTATATCCACTTTCATATCCCTTCTTAAGTGTGGGATCTGGCCTGTACACAGCAGAATCCTGCATGTCTAAAATATTTTTCACGTAGGAAGAATAGGAAGACTGCCAGCCCAGCCTGACAAATGGTCCGGCAGCGGACCCAAGTGCAGGCAGATATTGGGCCGATTCGGGAACGACGATCCTCTTCTGAAAAACATCAGCAATAATCTGGCACCATACGGCGCTTTGTGTACCACCGCCGATTATTCTGATTGATTGTTTACTGCCGGACGAGGGAAGGATCGACAAGACCTGCTTCAGTGAATAAGCGGTGCCTTCGAGAACGGCACGCGCCATATCGGCAGACATGGTTTCGACGGATAAACCGATAAACGCCCCTCGCGCCCCCGAATCGTTGACTGGACTGCGCGCACCGTTCAGATAAGGAAGAAACAGCAATCCTCGTGCTCCGGGCCGGCTATTTCGAACCATTCTTTCAAATATGTAATATTCACCTGAGGCCAATTGTTCTACGGCCCATTTATGTACATTTCCACCATTAACAAGGGGAGCGATGGCGAGATAGGGCGTCTGATCAAGGTACCGAAGCTGAAACAAGCCCTTTTTTTTATCCGCTCTGTTCTCCGAAGCGCAGGCTGCCCATGCCGTGGTTCCCAGATAAATGTAGGTATCGTCATTTGAAAAGGCGCCGGCTCCCATACTTGTGCTCCCCGCGTCTCCGCAACCGCAGAAGACGGAAGTACCTTCTGTTAATCCAAATTCACCGGCCGCTTTTTCCGTCACAGTTCCAGCCACTTGATCAAACGGGACAATCTGGGGCAGTTTCCCGGCAGACAGGCCGAGAGACGGAAGCCAGCCCTCGATCCATGTTGAGAATTTCAGTCCCATAAGCCCGGTTGTCGAGGCATTGGTCGGATCAATAACCCGTCGGCCGGTAAGACAAAAAATGAGATAATCCTTTGCTCCAAATAAAAGAGACACCGTGTTTTCCTCTGGAACAGGATGTCTCTTTTTCATCCATAGCCATTTGGCAAGTGGCGTTGTCCCATCGAAAGGATTTCCCGTTGTTTCGGTTATGTTTTCGAATAAACAGCCGATGGTTTCTGCTTCTTCATCCGCCCGTGAGTCACTGTACAGAATCGCCGGAGCCACCGGTTTTCCCTGTTTATCCAGACAAATAAGATCCTGCATCTGACCACTGAAAGTAACGGCAGCAATCTGCGCCGGAGAAATGCCGCTGTCCCGCCAATGTCTGATAATCAATTTAATGGTTTCGGCCCATTCCAGCGGATCCTGTTCCCTGAAATCCCTGGTGGTATCTGTGTGCAGGTTAACCTGATCCGGCAAAACGATATCCCCGGCTTTGCCAAGTAGCAATCCTTTAACGGCAGATGTTCCGATGTCGAATGTCGCGATATATTGTGGGTCCATAACTTTACACTCCTGTAGTCCTGCTGGTTTTGGTTTTATAAACTACATCGGCAAGAAATTGCCGGGATTCCAGAATCGTTGCAGATCCTGGGTTTAGATCGCTTCAATTTAATTCCAGCCCTGGGTGTGGCTGACATAATTCAATAGATAAACAAAAGAACGATTCCGGGACTCTTGCTCAGGCTTCGGTCTTTAAAATACAGGTGAAAAAGACAGTCTGTCACTGTCATGTTAGACTTGTCTCATGATTAACGTCAAGTACTGGATTTAAGCGTTTCGGACAGTTTCTCACTTTTGGATGAGATGAAAAAAATGGGCAAGACGTATTGATCATTCAGCATAATATATTTCAGCAAGCCACGTATGATGTATATAAGGAGGTTATGATGAAAACGTCGTCCGATGTTCTGTCCGGCGGCGAACATGAACTGGCTGATGACAAAAAGAATCTTTCTTAGCCTGAAAAATTCATGATCCATTGTTGATTGATTTTTTCAACTGGATTCGGTTAGACTAATAAAGATAAATACCATAATTTTCCGGGGAGGATCATTCTATGCATTGGTATCTTGACGTGATCAAGAATTACACTGGTTTCAGGGGCAGGGCAACACGTACAGAATTCTGGATGTTTACACTGATCAACGCCATCATTTCGATTATCGCGATGCTGATTGATTATTATTTGCTGAATGGATTACGAATTGTCGATACTTTGTATTCACTCGCTGTGCTTCTGCCCTCACTTGCGGTCCAGGTACGCCGGCTTCACGATATCGGCCGAACCGGTTGGTGGATTCTCATAGGAGTGATTCCTGTTCTGGGATGGATTGTGCTGCTGATTTATAATTGCACAGACAGTCAGGACAAAGAAAACAAATATGGCCCGAATCCAAAAGAAGGAATGTAAAAAATATTATTTTTATACCTTTCCAATAGAGAAAAAACGAACAACCCGGAGTGACAAACGATCACTCCGGGTTGTTCGTTACACGAGCAGTGCATAGTAGATTAAACTAAATTTCAGCCTGCGTCGGGGACTTAGCTGAGCCAGTTTTTACAGATAGACGGCTTTGCCCTGAAGTTGTTCGGTCTTGCGCTGCAGTCGTGCCCAGTTGATTAACCCATATATACTGTTTCCAAGATAAGCAAGGTACATAACAATCAATCCGTAGTCGGTTGATCCTTGCTGAAGCACAACGCGTACCCAAAGAATAATCGAAAGGACGTTAACGATAATCCATAACGTCCATTGTTCTTTGAAACGGAGAAGCATCAGGATTTGTGCGGTAACGGACAGGGCGACGGTCAGCGCGTCGAGGTATGGCTGGTGGCTGCCGATCCGGTCAAGAAGCAAAGCATAGAGCAGCCAGCCGATCACAATGACGGCCATCGTGATGATGTATTGCTTCAAGCTCAAACCTTTGGCTTCGACAACTTCAATCTCTTCAGATTGCGGTTTGTTTGCTACTTTTTCTTTCATCATGTTTTTGTGCCACATATAAAAGCCGATGAATTGAACGGGCAGGTAGATGATCAGATTGAGGCTCACTTCACCGTACAGACGAGCCTGCCAGCTGAGAATAATATAAGTCACAACCTGAACCAGTCCGAATGCATAATTACTGATTTTACCCTTGGCGACAAAGGTTACGCACAGAATCCCGGTAAAGCCGCTGATAAAACTGAGCCAGTTACCTGGTTCATAGATGAAAACAACAATTTGAAGCAAAAGAAAAGCAATAATGTAAGACGCTTCGAACGTTGTCCATCCGCCGAACAATTCCTTTTTTAACTTATGGGTCAACTTTTCCCCTCCCTGGTGTCTCATCTTAATAAAAGTTAGATAATTTCATATTTTTATTATATCAAGACCGAACGCGCAACGGGGAAAAAGATCAAAAAGAAGCTTGTAAGTGAAGTCATGCCAATTCTTTGTTCTTTGTTTCCTTTCCAAGCACAAGAACGGCAAGTATTGCAATTAAAATCGATATACAGAAAACCGTAAAAATGGCAGTGATCGATAGATGCTGCGCAATCAGATAACCGACCAGCATCGGGCCAAATATCCCGCCGATCCGGCCGAACGCAGCGGACATTCCTGTTCCGGTCCCGCGGATAAGTGTCGGGTACTGTTCCGGTGAATAGGCGTAGAGAGCGCCCCAGGCTCCAAGGTTGAAGAAAGAAAGCAGGATGCCGGAAGTCATGAGAAGGGGAAGGTTTACCGAGGTACCGAAGAAATATGCGCTGACCGCCGTTCCAAGCAGATAAATGATCAGTACCCATTTTCTTCCCCATTTTTCGATCAGCCATGCTGCAGTAAAGTACCCCGGCAATTGAGCAAGTGTCATGATCAGCACATATTGAAAACTTTTGACCAGACTGAAGCCTTTTAGAACGACAACGCTCGGAAGCCAAAGAAACATACCGTAGTACGAGAAGACCACGCAGAACCAGAGTATCCAGAGCATGACGGTCCGCCTGACATACTTTTTTGACCAGATTCTGGCCATGTTCTCCAAAACGTTTGGCTTTTCCTCTCGTTTCAGCGATAAATACATTGCCGAATCATGAATATTCCATCTCAGATAAATCGCGTAAAAGGCGGGAAGAGCACTGATTATCAGGGCAATCCGCCACCCGTATTCAGGAATAATAAAATAGGAAAGCAATGCGGCGACGATCCATCCGCCTGCCCAGAAGCTTTCAAGCAGGACGACGATACGCCCCCGCTTATCGGCGGGAACACTCTCTGATACAAGTGTTGATGCGACGGGGAGTTCGCCGCCCAAACCCATGCCAACAAAGAAACGCAGAAAGAGAAACGCACCCAGTCCGGCGGTTAATGCGGAAAATGCGTTACCCAGAGAAAAAACAAGCAAAGTCAGAATTAAGACGAGTTTTCTTCCGGTGCGATCGGCCAGCAGACCAAAAATCAGGGCACCGACAGCCATTCCGATAGAGCTGATGCTCCCGATCCAGCCCATTTGCACCTCGTTCAAGTTCCATTCCATTTTAAGTGCGGCAATGATAAAAGATAACATTCCGACATCCATGGCATCAAACAGCCACGCGAGGCCGGCAACACCAAGCAGCTTTCCTTCAGACGTACGGTTTGTTGCTGAAAATTGATTTGCTGTTGACTGACGAGTTGTTGACATTTTATCCCCCCGTATAGTTCATTGCACCTGTGAACTGAATGGATCGCGCAAGTGCATAGAATTTTAAAGAAATAGCTGAGATAAGTTCGCTATCATTATATAAAGTTTATTTATAGCTGTAAACATAAGTGTAAAGACAATAGAAGATCAAAGCGATCGTCTCTCTTTTACCATTGTTTTGGGCAAGTGAATCGGGACAGGCTTTTAACATTAATTTTCACTGTCTCGGCGTACATATGCATGCTAAACTGGATATAACTGGCTTGTTTGTATTTAAAAGAAATCTGCGGGAGGGAAATGCTTTGAATCTGTCGGGGTGTCCCAAACCGGGAGATTCAGTTTAATCGGGGAGAGGCAAGGGATTTGGGCCCTTAATTAAAAATTAAATAAACGTTTGAATAGCGAGAAAGGAAGCGCAGAATGAGCGAAAAAACAATCTATTTTAATCATGATGCCGGAGTGGACGATCTGGTTTCTCTTTTTCTTTTACTGCAAATGGAAAATATCGAGCTGAGCGGTGTATCGGTCATACCGGCAGATGGCTATTTAAAGCCGGGTATTCAGGCAAGCCGTAAGATCATTGATCGTTTTGGAGGAGGAGACATTGAGGTCGCGAGCTCCAATTCCCGGGGCCTGAATCCATTTCCGAAAGAATGGAGGATGCACTCTTTTTTTGTTGATGCGCTGCCTGTTTTGAACGAATCGGGCCGGGTGGACGCACCGCTCAGTAATCTATACGCGCATGAGCATCTGATCCGTAAGGTCAGGGAAAGAAAGGAAAAAACCACTTTGTTATGTACGGGACCGCTGACCGATGTTGCCCGGGCACTGGACGCGGCACCTGATATAGAGGAGAAGATCGATCAATTAATTTGGATGGGCGGGACTTTGAATCCGGTCGGCAACGTTCAGGAACCGGAGCATGACGGCACGGCTGAGTGGAATGCATTCTGGGATCCCGACGCGGTTGCCAGAGTCTGGGCGAGCAGGATTCCGATTCAGATGGTGGCCCTTGAAAGCACGAAGCAGGTGCCCCTGACCCTGGCTGTTCGGAACCGCTGGGCATCGCTCAGAAGATTTTCGGGCGTTGATTTTATCGGGCAGTGTTACGCTTTCGTGCCGCCATTGGTTCATTTTGAAACCAACTCGACTTATTATTTGTGGGACGTTCTGACTGCTGTATCAGCAGGGCACCCTGAACTGGTCAGAATAAAAACCGTCCGGACAAAAGTACATGTTGAAGAACCGGGCCAGGGCAGGATCGAAGTGTCTGAAGATGGCCGGCCGGTCGATCTCGTCTATGATGTTGACTCTGACGCTTTTTTTACCTGCATGACTCATTTGGCAAAGAAAGCCTGATTCAGAAAATAAGCGATGAAAAAAGGGATTTAAAAATGAGAACCCTGGCCGCCGCTGACTATGAAATAGTCCACTATTCCTGTTATGAGTTATGGCAAGGTTCAGTGAGTTATATAAAAAATCGGGGAGCAGGTCCCCGATTTTTAGTCTTCCCTGACACTAAAAGAATGATTGCAGCGGAAAATCTGTTTGATTGGGCTCATCTCTAATAACCGACTTCAACAGAGGCGTTCACAATATACATCAGATTATTTTTGTCATTTTGCTCTTTCAGAACGATACCACTTGGTGTGGCCATACCGCCGTCCATGACTTCAACCGTTACAGTGCCGTATGGGATTTCGGCTTTAACCTGTTCCTTATCGAGTGTCTCTTTTTCGAGAGGAACGGCAAGACGAATATTAACCTTCATATTGTTTAAATCATGACCAGGCAGAAACTCAGTAATACCGGGCATTGAGTTTTTGTGAATCGCATTGAAAACCGCACGAACAGCGGCAGTTGTGACGTCTTGTCCATGAACATCGACCCCGACACCGGTTTCAATAAATAGCAAATGCTCCATGTTCATTCCTCCAAACTACTTTGTTATTCTTTATTATAACAAAACCAGTCGGTTATCCACGTAAAACGCTCTATTCTGACTTTTTATTAAAACATGTGAGATAATCTGACAAAATCAACGTTTGGCTTAAAAAAGTGGTATAAAATAAATCCGAGTGTTAAGAAGAGGTGACCCGTTAACGATTAAGATATTTTGCCGATTATCATAGAGATCTGGTAAAAAACAGATCATATGAAAGGCGAACGATGAAAGAGAACAGCTACATAAATCTTCGCTTTTTGTCGAAATTTAATATTTATTTTTATTGCAGGATAAGATATAGTTGATTGTGGAGTGTTTGATAAAAGAATAACAGGGGGTCATTTCGTGATTAAGAAGAGAATAGCAGTTCTTGCCGCATGTATCGTTGTTCTGGCAACTATTCTTGCAGGCTGCGGAAACAATGGAAGCTCTGCGGGCAGCACAAAGAAATCATCTTTTAAAGCGGGAATGGTTACGGATACCGGCGGTGTTGATGACAAATCATTCAACCAGTCTTCATGGGAGGGCCTGAAGAAATTTGGTAAAGACAACGGGCTCGCGGTCGGATCCGGTGTCAAGTATCTTCAATCCAAACAGCCAACGGATTACGCGCCAAATCTGAATCAATTAGTTCAGCAAAAATACAACATTATCTTCGGTATCGGATTCCTGATGCAAAGTGATCTTCAAAAAGTTGCCGAACAGCATCCGGATGCACATTTCGGCCTAATCGACAGTGTCGCGGTTGATAAGAACAACAAACCTCTTAAGAACGTGGCCAGCCTGACATTTAAAGAACAGCAGGGTTCCTTCCTGGTTGGTGTCGTGGCCGGGATGACAACCAAAACCAATAAAGTGGGCTTTATCGGCGGTATCAATTCGGAATTAATTAAGAAGTTTGAGAATGGGTTCAAGGCCGGAGTCAAGTCAGTTAATCCGAAGGCGCAGATTTTCGCACAGTATGCGGGCGACTTTAATGCACCGGATAAAGGCCAGAGTATCGCTTCAACAATTTACGGCAAGGGTGCGGATATCATTTATGCTTCTGCCGGAAACACCGGAAACGGCGTGTTTACAGAAGCAAAAACAAGGACGAGGAGCGGTAAAAAAGTTTGGGTGATCGGAGTGGATAAAGACCAGTACAGCGAGGGTCTCCCTGAGAATGTCACTCTGACTTCAATGGTTAAACGTGTCGATCAGGCCATCTATGATACAACAGCAAAAGCAAAGAAAGGCAAATTCCCGGGTGGACAGGTTATCGAATACGGTCTGGCTGAAAAAGGTGTTGGTATCGCTCCTACAACCAAAAATGTTAAGCCATCGGTTCTGGCGCAAGTAAAGAAATACCAGGATAAGATTATCAAGGGTGACATTGTTGTCCCGACAACTGATAATGAGTATAAAACTTATCTTTCTTCTTTAGCAAAATAAAAACAGGCGGTGGATATGAGGCATATGTCTTCTGTCCATCGCTTATTTTCAATAACAGCTCTTCCCATTTATAAAAACTGCGGTTATTATGGGTTATATGTAGAAACACTGAAAGGAGACCACCGATAAAAAAGTGGTCACTTTTATATGTTCCGCTCTAAAAATCTGGCAGAACAGAGCATTTTACGATTATAGACTAAACCATCACATGAGGCCTGGCTTTAACACACTTTCTTTATTATTTTTATACATAACAATAGTTAGGAGTAAACGGCATGTCCTATGCAATCGAAATGAGAAACATCAGGAAAGAGTTTCCTGGTATTGTTGCTAATGACGACGTGACGCTGCAGGTAAAAGAAGGAGAGATCCACGCCTTATTCGGGGAAAACGGTGCCGGAAAATCAACATTAATGAACGTGCTGTTTGGCCTTTACCAGCCCGATGCCGGTGAAATATATGTCAAAGGACAAAAAGTGAACATTTCAGATCCAAATGATGCGAACCGTCTGGGAATTGGGATGGTTCATCAGCATTTCATGCTGATCGATAATTTTACGGTTGCTGAGAACATTATTCTCGGAAGTGAACCGACCCGGGGAATGGCACTGGATATGGACAAGGCCGTCAAAATTGTCAGAGATCTGTCCGATCGTTACGGACTGGATGTTGATCCACTGAAAAAAGTGGAAGATATTACAATCGGCATGCAGCAGCGTGTTGAAATTCTCAAAATACTGTATCGCGGATCCAATATTTTGATTTTTGATGAACCTACAGCGGTGCTGACACCGATCGAGATCAAAGAACTGATCGAAATCATGAAACGACTGGTTAAAGAGGGAAAGTCAATCATTCTGATTACCCACAAGTTGAAAGAAATATTTGAAGCCTGCGACCGTTGTACGGTTATCCGACTTGGAAAAGTAATCGGGACGGTTGATATTAGCGATACCAACCCGAGTAAACTGGCCGATATGATGGTCGGACGTAAAGTGAATATACCTGTTAACGATTCTCCTTATGCACCGAAGGAAAAGGTACTTGAAATCAAAGATCTGACTGTGCTTGATTCCAGAAAGGTTCCCGCCGTAAGAAAACTGGATCTGGAGGTTCATGGCGGCGAGATATTGGGCATTGCCGGAGTTGATGGAAACGGCCAGACGGAACTGATAGAAGCGATTGCCGGGCTGAGAAAGGTTCATGAAGGACAAATCTTGCTGAACGGCGAGGATATAACGCGGCTTAAGACCCGAAAAATTATCGAGGCGGGACTGGGCTATATACCGGAAGATCGGCACAAACATGGACTGGTTCTGGACTTTACAGTTGGCGAGAACATGGTTCTGCAGACATATTACAAAAAACCTTTCGCACATGCAGGGGTTTTGCAGAATAAGGTTATTTCAAAAAAGGCAAAACAGTTGATAAAGGAATTTGATGTGCGGACGCCAGGTGAAAAAACGCTTGCCCGGTCGCTTTCAGGCGGAAATCAGCAGAAAGTAGTTATTGCCAGGGAAGTCGATCGCAGTCCGAAATTACTGATCGCCGCTCAGCCAACCCGCGGACTGGACATTGGAGCCATTGAATTTATTCATAACAAGCTGCTTGAGGAAAAAAAGAAAGGAAAAGCGGTTCTGCTTGTTTCATTTGAACTGGATGAAATATTGCATTTAAGCGACAGAATTGCTGTTATTTATGAAGGCCGCATCATTGATATCGTCAATCCGAAGGAGACAAACGAGAATCAGCTCGGATTATTAATGGCAGGCCGTAAGGAAGCGGGGAGACAGGCATGAGCAAACTATTGACCAGCGGGAAATACTTTCATATTCTTGTGCCGCTGATTTCGGTCGTTCTGGGGCTTATGGTCGGGGCGATTATCATGCTGGCTGCCGGATATAATCCGATACTCGCTTATCAGTCTATTGTCGAATCGGTCTTTTTGCAGCCCTATTATACGGGGGAAACGATACGAGCCATGATTCCTCTTGTTCTTGCCGGGCTTTCCGTAGCTTTTGCATTCCGTACGGGCCTGTTCAATATCGGTGTTGAGGGTCAGCTTTTGGCCGGATGGTTTGTATCTGTTGCGACGGCTATCTTTTTTGGCCATCTGCCGAAAGTCGTCCTGCTCCCTCTTTCCATTTTGGCGGGGGGGATTGCTGGTGGAGTTTGGGGGATTATTCCTGGATTTCTGAAGGCCCGTTTCAAGGTTCATGAAGTAATCTCAACAATTATGATGAACTATATCGCTCTCTATACAACGAACTATCTAATTAAACATTATCTATATACGCAGGGCGAAAGAACACCCAATATACCGGATAACGCATCGCTTGCCTCACCCATGCTGGCCAATCTGACCCAGGGGTCCAGGCTTCACTGGGGATTCATCGTGGCGATCATTGCCGGACTGCTGATGTGGTTCATTTTATGGAAAACGACACGCGGTTATGAGCTGCGTGCTGTTGGTTTCAGCCCCGGTGCTTCCAGATATGCAGGAATTAATGTTGAACGGAATATCGTTTTGTCCATGGCCTTTTCGGGTATGTTTGCCGGACTGGCTGGTACGATGGAGGGCCTGGGTACTTACCAGTATATGATGATCAATGCGTCATTTATCGGTATCGGTTTTAATGGAATTGCCGTTGCCCTGCTCGGCTTAAATACCGTAGTCGGTGTCTTTCTTTCAGGAGCCCTGTTTTCAGCGCTTCAGACGGGCGGGCTGACTATGCAGTCTGATGCCGGTGTTCCTGTTGACCTGATTAACATTGTGATCGCTCTGATTATCTTTTTTGTCGGTTCAAGTTACGTGATTAAATGGGTGCTTAACCGTCTGGCAAAAAGGGGTGAGAAGAATTGAGTTTATTAAGTATACTGGATATCATCATTCCATCGATGCTTTTAACTGCGGCTCCGCTTATTTTTACGGCGCTCGGGGGTGTTTTCTCGGAACGATCAGGTGTAGTCAATATCGGACTTGAAGGACTTATGGCGGTCGGCGCTTTTACCGCAGCAATCTCTACGTATTACCTCGAAAACATGGGAGCGGGTGCAGCGGCTCCCTGGCTGTCGTTACTGATTGCAGCTGTTGCCGGTTGCCTCTTTTCTCTGATACATGCTGTTGTATCGATCTCTTTCCGAGCTGATCAAACGGTCAGCGGGGTTGCTCTGAACTTCCTCGCGACAGGGGTCACGGTTTTCCTCGTAAAACTCCTTTTTCAAGGTGCCGGACAGACACCTTATATTGAACATCGTATCGACAAGGTCGATATACCGGGACTGGATCAAATTCCTGTAATTGGGCCGATGCTGTTTTCGCATGTAGCCTATACATCGTTTATTGCCATAGCCATGGGATTTTTGGTTTGGTATATACTCTTTAAAACACCTTTTGGTCTCAGGCTGCGGTCGGTCGGTGAACATCCGGCTGCGGCGGATACACTCGGCATTAATGTTACAAAAATGCGTTACATCGGTGTTATGCTCAGCGGAGCCTTCGGCGGGACAGGCGGAGCCATTTATCTTGTGACGATTGCGGGAAACTACAATGCGACAACGATTTCCGGCCAGGGCTTTCTTGCACTGGCAGCGATGGTTTTCGGAAAATGGAATCCGGTCGGGGCGCTGGGCGCCGGGCTTTTCTTTGGTTTCGCCCAGTCGCTCAGTATCACAAGCCAGCAGATCCCGATTCTTGACAGACTTCCTGATGTTTATCTTTTAATCGCTCCATACGTGCTGACCCTCCTTGTTCTTGCCGGTTTTGTCGGCCGTGCCGAAGCGCCGAAAGCGGACGGTGTTCCGTATATAAAAGGACAAAGGTAAAGTGAAATTTCCATCAGTCGGGGTCTTACTGTGAATAGAATAAATCAGCCGCCACTTCATTCGGTGGGGGATCTCCCTGACAGGCAGGGTCGCCGTACGGCGACCCTGCCTGTCAGTGCAACTTGCTCATCTTAAAAACCGTAGCTTGACAGTGTCTCGAAACGACTTTATAATAAAAACACGATATTCCTGGTAATCTTATTGGAAATAATTAAATATAAACCATTCTTATCAAGAGAGATGGAGGGACGGGTCCGATGAAGTCTCGGCAAAAGGCTCGATTCGAGTACTGTGCCAATTCCTGCAAACAGTGATGTTTGAGAGATAAGGAAGTGATGTCCAGGCTTAGTCCTGAATTGTCCTTTCTTGTCCATTCGACAAGAATTTTTTTATGGGTTTTTTGCCTTACGGTGACTGGAATAGGCTGTACTTTGCATGTTATAACCTGGTCATACAGTAAAAAGTAGATTAAAGACTTTATCAACATGAGGACTTTAGGGGGAACAGTTCATGAAACATCAGTCTGAGAAATTACTATCTGCAATTGTCGCACTCATATTACTCTTCAGTCTGTCTGCCTGCGGCTCAGGGGCATCAAATCAATCAAGTTCAAAACCGGCAAAAGGTGGAACATTGAAGGTAGCGTATGCGTCTGAACCAGCTACGCTTGACTGGTCGTATACCTCTGCATCAGCAACTCGAGACATCGGTTGGAACATTTTTGAAACCTTATTCACACTGGATAAAAATTACGACATTAAGCCGATGCTCGCCAGCAGCTACAGGGTTAGTAAAGATCGGAAGGTCTACACGATAAAACTACGGCGCGGTGTGAAATTTCATGACGGATCGGTGATGACTGCCAGTGATGTCAAAGCATCGTTCAACCGTTGGAGAAAGGTCTCCTCTGTTGGGCAGATTACAGATCCCTATATTAAAAAGATCACGCCGGTTGATGAACACACCATTCAGGTGACTTTAAAGACGCCGTATGAGTCTTTTATCTCAAATATCAGTGCCCCGAAATCAGCATTAGCCATAATTCCGGCGAAAATTGCCAATCAGGCCAAAGACAAGCCGCTTAGCAACAATCAGCTTACCGGTACCGGCCCTTATAAGCTGTCAACGTGGACGAAGGGACAGAAAATTGAATTAGCACGCTTTAATCAGTACTCCGCTCGTAAAGAAACCCATTGGGGAGGATTGACGGGCAAGAAAACGGCTTACTTTAAGAAAATTGATTTTCTGATTGTCAAAGACGCCCAGGTCCGGCAAAATGGTCTGAAAACAGGACTATATGATTATGCGCAGTCGATTCCGACTGATCTCTATGATTCGATTCAGTCATCCGGACAAGTGAAGCCGGTAACTTACATTAATGGCTATTCGGCAGTCACTCCGGATAAATCCGAACCGCCATTCAATGATATCAAAGCACGTCAGGCGTTAAATGATGCATTGAATAAGGAAGCTATCGCAAAAGCCACATATGGCAATAAAAAGTTTTACCAAATGGACGGTGCTCTTTTTGATCCTCAGCAGAAACAGCTGTATACCAAAGCCGGAACCAGGCCTTACCTAGCCTACAACGAGGGCAAAGCCAGGCAGCTGTTAAAGGAATCAAGCTATGACGGCAGAACGTTAAAGATTATCTACTCAAACAATAACGATAACTACAAAGAGATTGCCGAAATTGTCAAACAGCAGATGGAAGCGGTTGGGTTCAAAGTTGAACTGATTCCTTACGAATGGGCAACCTTCCTGACGAAATGGGAAAATCCGAAAAATTGGGACTTGGAAATTGTCGGATGGTCAACCCGTTTCTCACCGGTCGAACTCGGCATGCTGCAGCTGAATACGAACAGTAGTGGCTGGTATAAGAGCAGGAAGTGGGAATCTTTGCTTGGTCAGTGGGGTAAAGCTGTAACGGAAAAACAGAAACAAGAAGTTCTCGCACAAATGAATCGGACCGTTTATACTGAACTGCCGTTCTATAAAATTGCCAATGAAAAGACTCTTGATATCCGCAGCAGTCAATTACATTATGATAGTTGGCTGGGTGAGCGCTTCTGGAATACCTGGAAAACGAACGAATGACCGTCGTTGACCTGTGACGTGGGAGGGAAGATTTTGCTGAGATATGTTGTAAACCGGATCGTTTCATTGTTACCGGTTTTGATTATTGTGAGTATTATCGTCTTTTTAATCATTCATCTGACACCTGGCAATCCCGCAACCCTGATTCTGGGTGAAGAGGCCTCTCCGACAAGCATTCATCAGCTTGAAGAAAAACTGGGACTTAATCAGCCGATTGTTGTTCAATATTTGGACTGGTTGAAAAAAATGGTGACCGGCGATTTCGGGCAGTCGGTTTATTCCTCGGAACCGGTAACGCATATGATTGCCGCTAATCTGGGACCAACGTTCAGTTTGATGGTTTTCGCACTCATCTTAACGCTTATCATTGCCATACCAATGGCTGTCATTGCAGTCTGGAAGAGAAACACGATTTTGGACCCGATTTTTATTTCGGTTTCCCTCCTTGGTGTTTCAATCCCGGCATTTTGGCTGGCTATTCTGCTTGTTCTGATTTTTGCGGTCGCTCTCCCGGTCTTTCCGGTAGCCGGGTATGTCCCGCTCTCCAGAAATTTTCTTGGTGGTTTATATCACCTGTTTTTGCCGGCCTTTATTCTGGCTGCTGTGGAAACCGGCCTTGTTGCCAGAATGCTTCGCGACGGCATGCTGGAAGCCGTGAATCAGAATTATACAAAAACCGCACGGGCAAAAGGCTTAACGGAAAGTACCGTTCTGCTGAAACATGTGCTGGCTAATGCGCTCATCCCGACGACTACGGTGATTGGAACGATGGTAGCCGGACTGATGGGGGGGACAGTGATTGTTGAAACGATCTTTACAATACCGGGCATCGGCCAGCTACTGATCGATTCGATTTACCGCAGAGATTATCCAGTCATTCAAGGCGTCATTTTATTTATTGCGGTCGTTTATGTGCTCGTTAATTTGATTGTTGATTTACTCTACACATTATTGGATCCGCGGATTCGATATGATTAAAGGGGTCCTTTGAAAATGGTGAAGAAAAGAATCCTATTGTCAGCAGGGATACTCATGATCATCCTTGTGGCGTCTGTCACATCTTCTGTGTGGCTGCCCCACTCTCCAACCTTGATCGAACCAGATCAGCGGCTGCAGGGGCTATCCCTGCAGCACTGGTTTGGGACGGATAACTTTGGACGGGATGTCTTTGCACGGACCATTGCAGCGGCAAAAGTCTCTTTCTTTATTGGTGCATCGGTTGCACTAATAGCGACGGTAATGGGTACTCTTGTCGGACTGCTCTCCGGTTATTTTAAGAAAATTGATTTTCTTGTCATGCGTCTTATTGACGGAATGATGGCTTTTCCGGCCTTACTTTTAGCACTGGCCCTTGTTGCCGCAATCGGCGGAAATATAACCAACATCATCATTGCCTTAACCTTTGCATTCTTTCCGCAAATGGCGAGAGTCATCCGGTCGGCGGTTTTGAAAGTCAAACAGATCCAGTTTGTTGAAGCAGCGAAGACAACCGGGACCGGTTCAGGAACCATCCTTTTTTTTTATATCCTGCCGAATGTCGTGTCACCTATTATCGTTCAGGGAACATTCACATTTGCTAAAGCGATTTTGGCTGAAGCCGCATTAAGTTTCTTAGGTTTAGGAATTAGTCCAACCATCCCGACATGGGGGAACATGCTTCAGGAAGCACAGAATTATATTACGATTGCACCCTGGCTGTGTATTTTTCCAGGGCTGGCCATTGTTACCACAGTCCTTTCACTGAATATCCTCGGTGATGGCCTGAGGGATGCATTTGATCCGCATAGCAGGATGAAACGAAGCGGCGCGCAGAGACTTAGCAACAAAACAAAGAGAGAAACTATCAACTCCATTGGCGGGAGGACGGTTTAATGCTGAAAGTCAATCATCTGAAAGCCTATATTGACTCAATTGATGGTATCGTGAAAGCAGTTGACGATCTGACTTTTTCAATCGGCAAAGGGGAGACCATCGGTATCGTTGGTGAGTCTGGAAGCGGAAAAAGTATTCTCGCGCAATCTTTAATCCAGTTAAACCCGTCTCCTCCAGTTTTTTATCCTCAGGGTGAAATACAGTTTGAGGGCCGGGATTTATTGAAGCTCAGCGAGAAAGAATTATGCAACATCCGCGGTAATGAGATTTCGATGATTTTTCAGGATCCACTGTCCAGTCTCAATCCAATTTTTAAAATTGGCCGGCAGTTGGTCGAGGCTGTTCGCGCCCATCATCGAATGACTCGCAGGCAGGCAGAAGTAAAAGCGTTGTCGTTATTGAAAGATGTTGGCATTTCTCAGCCGGAAAGGTGTATGAAAAGTTATCCTCATGAGCTGTCGGGGGGGATGCGCCAGCGCGTAATGATCGCAATCGCCTTATCCGGACATCCGAAACTCTTGATTGCGGATGAGCCGACGACAGCGCTGGACGTGACAATCCAGGCACAGATATTGGAACTGCTGACGCGTCTTCAATCCAAGTATGGAACCTCTATTATCATTATTACCCATGACCTGGGTGTAGTTGCCCGATTAGCAGATCGAATTTTGGTTATGTACTCCGGAAAGATTGTTGAAGAAGGCACAGCGGAAGATATCTTTTATCGGACTTCCATGCCTTATACCTGGTCGCTTTTGCGTGCGATACCCAGCTTGAAATTAACGCTCAATGATCGACTTGTCTCGATTCCGGGACAGCCTCCTGATTTGGCTTCACCGCCTCAGGGATGCAACTTCTATCCAAGGTGTCCGTTTGCCTCGCCGAAGTGCCGGGAGGCCGAACCGGTTCTGAAAGAAATCGGTAAGGGACATCGGGCGGCCTGTATTCTGGATGAAGAGACCTTCGAAAGTCGTAAAAAGGAGCTCGAGAAGAAAGAATCCGGAGGGAGTATGATCTCAAATGGGCAAGGATCTGTTACAAGTTAAGGATTTAAAAGTTTATTTTTCGAAAAAGAGCGGCTTTCTGAAAAAGAAACAAGATGAAATCCGGGCGGTTGATAAGGTGACGTTATCACTTAAAGCGGGAGAAACGCTCGGAATTGTCGGTGAATCTGGCTGCGGGAAAAGCACGTTAGCAAGAACGATCATGGGCCTGGAGAAGCCGACTTCAGGAACTGTTTTATTCGAGGGACAGGACATTTTCAGCTTAAACCGGAAACAAATGCATCAACTGAGAAGAGACATCCAGATGGTTTTTCAGGATCCCTTTTCAAGTCTGAATCCAAGGATGAAGGTCGGCGATATTATTGCTGCTCCCCTGAAAGCCTATGGATATCCGAATAAAGGCATACGAAAAAAGGTCAGCGAGCTGATGGATCTCGTAGGTATTAAACCGGAATATTATGACCGGTTGCCTCATGAATTTTCCGGCGGACAATGCCAACGAATTGGAATCGCACGCGCAATCGCCTTAAAACCGAAGCTCATTGTCTGTGATGAACCGGTCAGTGCGCTTGACGTCTCGATTCAGGCGCAAATTATTAATCTTTTGAAAGACTTGCAGAAGGAGTTCCATTTAACTTATCTCTTCATTTCTCATGACTTGTCCGTCGTAAAAAATATAGCCAACAGGGTCGCCGTGATATACTTAGGTAAAGTTGTCGAATTCGCTGAAAATGAATCATTTTTCAATCAACCGTTTCATCCCTATACCCACATGCTGCTTTCGGCGATCCCTCTCCCGGATCCACGGGCGGAAAAGGCACGTAATAGAATTGCTATAAAAAATGATTTTCCGGTTAATGCCGGATCTGCATCCAGGGGATGCGTCTTCTATTCGAGATGTCCTATTGCTCAGGATTACTGCAGGGAGCATGTTCCTGAGTTCGTTAACATTACGGCTGATCATCGTGCAGCCTGCTTTTACCCCGTTAAGAACAACAGCGTGGTCGGGGAAGCTCCATCGGATCCTCGCACCTCCGTCAAGTAGAAAAACGGACAGGAGTCGGTTCATATGACATTAAGCAGTATTTCTCTGATGAATGCTTATTTAATTGAGACCCTGCGCAGCAAAGGCGTAACGAATAAAGAATTGATTGCAAAGGTTTTGAGTGGAGACGTGACACCATGGAAATACTTATCCGATCACTTTGATTTTACGCAATTGATCGTTTTAGCCCACCGGAATCCTGGAAATTTTGAAAAGATGATTAATCAGGGATATACCGTCAAATTTGTCACGTTTAAAGGTGTCAAAAATCTGTTAAAACTAAAGTTTAACAAAAATGAAGGCAGGGATTACCGTATAAAGGATTACACTTTTACCGATCTCATTCTGAACAACCGTGAGCTTGTTCAGCTTGAACAAATTCTTTCAAAAAACTGGAGACTTATAAAAGTCGGTACCGATTATCACGGAGAAAAAGTAAGGATTGAACCCGTTCATTGAAATGCTCGTAAGGATGAGTCACAGTCTAAAATTAGAAACAATAAAAACGAGAGGAAAACCAGACCTCTCATTTTTTTTTAACAATTTCCTGTCAGGGTTGGTTATCCCGGGAGACACCTTAAAAGATCGCCATTAATATCGGGATTTCAATCAGGCTCAAAAGCGTTGTTTCGGTTACCATGACGGCTGCGTAATCTGAATCAGCGTGGTAGAGTTCGGAAACAACGGGGGCGTTCGTCATCACCGGCATGGCCGATTGCAAAATGAAAACTTCCTTCATCAGAGTCGGAATCGGTGTTGGAAGAACAAGCAGCGTCATGAGTGCGGGAGCGGCGATAAAGCGTCCGACGAGAATACCGATATTATCTTTGCCTAAGCGAAGCTTGCGGAGCCCGGCCGAATGAATCGCAATACCGATAAAAATCATCGATAATGGAATCGTCAGGTTGCCAATATAATTGAAGTCGGACATGATGAAATTTGGCAGTTTGATATGCATCAGGACGAGAGCGACTCCGGCAATGAAACCGAGCAGCGGAGGGGAGAAGATTTTGCCCATTGTCTGCTTTACATTGATTTTGGCACCACAGTCGCCATCGGTTTGAATCAGGTAAACGCCTAAAGTCCAGAAAAACGTGGTGTTGGCCATATAATAAACGAGTACATAGGGCAGACTTTGTTCACCGAATAATGCCATGTTCACAGGAAGGCCGATAAAGACAGTGTTCGAGTTGCAGAACATAGATTTAAAAAGACCACTGTGATTGCGCGGAACGGCAAATATTTTAACTGCGAAAAACGAAATAGCAAACAGAATAAACATCGAAAAAAACGGAAAACGAAGATTCGGCAGTAGTTCAATTAATTCTTTGCTTGAAAAATCCGATGTAATCGTGCTGATCATATAAGCGGGTAGCGCAATTTGCGTGACCAGTTTTGCGATCATTTTACTGGTCTTTTTATCAAACCAGCCGCGTTCCGCTAATACATAACCCACGGCGATCATGATGAGAATAATTAACACGCCCTGGGTTCCCTGAAGAAATGTACCCAATCCAAATACCTCCATGACAAATGACAAATACTTAACCGTGTAACCCTGTCATTAATTTTTCTTATCTTTCCGTACAAAAGAGCATACAACTATGCTAGAATCATAGTCAAATATTCAAAGGGTCATAAAAACCATTAATAATAAGGGATATTCAAAAGTTCGGGAAAAATTGCCGGTGGTTATTTTTAAAAGGTGCGTGGCGTAAGTCGAGCGACAGGCCTGATCTCGGACTGAGACGGAAGCTGCATCCGGCCCCTGCAACAGGACATCCGATTGCTGCATATCATAATCAATCCGGCTTTTCGAACAATGGTATAAAAGGACGGAGAAAATGAATTTACAGGATTTAAAGTACTTTCAACGATTGGTTCAGGATCGGAATTTCACGAAAGTTGCGGAATATTTTAAGGTCAGCCAGCCAACGATAACACTCGCTGTTAAGCGGATGGAGAAAGAATTTCATACAAAATTGGTTGAGCGGAATCATGCCCATAACGAACTGGAAATGACAGCAAGTGGCATGCAGCTGTATCATCACACCGAACTGATGCTGAATGAATGGCGGCTGGCACATCGTGAAATTGACGCACTGAATCAGCAAATCATTCGTTTTGGCATGTCACCTACGATCAGCAGCTACTTCTTTCCCAGTGTCACCAACCAATTATTTAAAAACGGATTATTGAACCATTTGCAGACGTACGAAGATGGTTCGCGTGAAGTGCTCCGATCCATTCTCGACGGGAAGATTGATATCGGACTGATTGGCAGCGTTACACCGCTTTTGGATGAACAACTTGTCGCGGAAAATCTGAAAGTTGTCCATTTTAAAATCGTCGTCAGTCCATCCAGCCCGCTGGCCAGTCGGTCATCGATTAGTTTTCAGGAGGCCAGTCGTTTCCCTTTTGTAGTACTTAATGATAATTTTGCCAATCCGGTTGCCTTTGAGCAAATTTCTCACCATGCCGGCGTTTCCCCGAAAATCATTTATCGAAGTGGCAATATTGATACGTTAAAGCGGATTGTCTCACGCGGGATGGCCATCAGCTATATTGCCGACCTGTCCATTCTTCCTGGTGATCCGATCGTCAGTATCCCTCTCACAGATAAAGGCGAGCCGCTTTTAACTGTAATGCTTGTCTATCGAAAAACCCTGGAGCTGTCGAAACGCGTGTGCCAATTTATCGAGATCGTCCGTAAGTACCAATGAATGCACCGATTTTTCGACATTTTCCAGAAACTCTCCCAGGACGGATCGTGAGCGCTGAACGAAACAAAGAAGCATCCTCAATCGGATGAGAATGCTTCTTCTTTTTGAATTCTGAAATAGAAGCCTTTTGCCGAACGTTTACTTTGAATGAAAACCTTGATTTTTAAACCTGAATTTTTTTAATCATTCGTGCGGGGTTACCAGCAACGACCACATTGTCAGGTACATCTCTGGTTACGACTGAACCTGAACCGACGACAACGTTGCTGCCGATTGTAATCCCGGGATTGATAATCGACCGTCCGCCGATCCAGACATTGTCGCCTATAGTCACCGCTTTGGCAAACTCGGCGCCGGCGATTCTTTCTTCGGGATCGATCGGATGCGCTGCTGTATAGATATGTACACCGGGAGCAAACATACAGTTGTTTCCAATCGTCACAGGAGCACAATCCAGGATTATACAGTCGAAATTAGCATAGAAATGCTCACCGACGCGGATGTTAAAGCCATAATCACAATGAAAAAAAGGTTCGATGTAAATTTTTTCCCCGGTCTTTCCAAAAAGTGTCTTAAGCAGTGTTGTGCGTTTAGCCTTTTCGTTCACACCTGTGTCGTTAAATTCCTTAACAAGCGACCTCGCATGCAGACGATCGGAGGCGAGTTCCGGGTCACCGGCGTTATAATATTTTCCCTGAATCATTTTTTCTTTTTCCGTCAGATTATTCACGGCACGTTCTCCTTTGTTAAACGAGTATTCAGATACCATTCTAACAGAAAATCGTTGGCAAGGGCGTGAGGGAGCATTCAATCAGGAATTCGTCAGAAAATCAATGGACGAATGCATTCCGGGAAAACAATCCTGAACCTCCATGTTCAAATGCTCTGAACAGTAAAAAAAGGAACAAACAGCGTAAAAGCAAAAAAAGTTTCAAAAATTGGTTCCGCATAATTGTTCTTTTTTCGTTATAATGGTTTTAACCCTATTTACCTGATGACCTTTTGAACAGGCATCAGGAAGAGACTGCCAAAATGCAACATCGACTTTTGGAAAACTCGAAATAGGATCTATATAGCAAGATGGAGGCTTGATCATGACAAAGATTTGCCTTGTCAGGCATGGCGAAACCAATTGGAATGCTTTGGGCAAATTGCAGGGGCGCGAAGATATTCCATTAAATGAAAGAGGAAAAGAACAGGCAAAAATTGTCGGTCAATATCTGAAGGATACAAAGTTTGCCGCCATTTATACAAGCCCGCTGTTACGGGCAAAAGAAACCGCACAAACGATAAATCTGTTTATCGGCAATCTTCCTTTGATTGAGAACAGCGATTTTGTTGAAAAAGACTACGGCGAGGCCTCGGGCATGACTACAGATCAGCGGGACAGGCGTTTTCCCGACGGCCATATTCCGGGACTGGAATCTTTTGAGCATATAAAAGCGAGAGTCATGGATGGCCTGGCGAAAATCAGGAAGCAGCATCCGGATGATCAGGTGCTTCTGGTTGCCCACGGTGGTCTGATCAATGTCATACTGTCGGTTCTTTCCAATGGGAAAATCGGGACGGGCAAAACAAAGCTGTTCAATACATGTATCAATCATATTGTCTCAAATGGAGAGTCATGGACGATTCTTGACTATAATCAGATTGATCATCTAAGTAAGTTTGGAAAAGTCACGAGTATTTAATCAGGGCAACAAAAAAAGAGCGAACGCGTCGCTCTTTCTGAGAATTCCTAAGCGGGTGATGGGAATCGAACCCACGACGAGAGCTTGGGAAGCTCTAATTTTACCATTAAACTACACCCGCATGTGAAGACAAATATTATTTTATAGGCAGAAGTCGTATTTGTCAAACACCAGTTACTTTAAGCCGGGTGTGCTAAACAATTCAACCAGTAAAAAATGAGGAGTGAAGACTTTGAAAGCCATTTTAACAGTTATTGGAAAAGACAATATAGGAATTATTGCCGGAGTCAGCCAGCAACTGGCAGATTTGCAGGTTAACATTCTCGACGTCACGCAAACGATTATGAACGGTTATTTTACAATGATGATGATTCTTGACTTGTCGAAGGCAGAGCCGAACTTTGAAGAAATCAAAAAGGCGCTCGCTGAAAAGGGCGACGAACTGCATGTACAGATTAAGATTCAGCGTGAAGAGATTTTTACATCAATGCACAGTCTATAAAAAAGATGGAGGAATAAGAGTATAAATGGAAACAACGCAGATTTTGGAAACTATTCGTATGATCGAGGAAGAAAAACTGGATATCCGAACGATAACGATGGGCATTTCGCTTCTGGATTGTATAGACAGCAACGGAGCGGTCGCCCGGCAGAAGATATACGATAAGGTCACTCGTTTAGCCGAAAAACTGGTAGAAACGGGTAAGCAGATTGAAATGGAATTTGGCATCCCGATCATTCATAAAAGAATTTCCGTTACGCCGATTGCTCTTGTAGCCGGGGCATCCGATGATCAGAATTATACCGGATACGCAAGAACACTGGATGAGGCAGCAAAGGCTACGGGTGTCAACTTTATCGGCGGTTTCTCGGCACTTGTCCAGAAAGGCTATACAGCGGGTGATCACAAGCTGATTCAATCCATCCCCGAGGCGCTTGCGGAGACTGAAAGGGTCTGTTCATCAGTCAATGTCGGTTCATCACGGTCGGGTATTAATATGGATGCAGTCGCAGAGATGGGCCGCATAGTCAGGGAAACAGCTGAACGGACAGCGGAAGCGCAGGGACTGGGCTGTGCCAAGCTGGTCATATTTGCCAATGCGGTGGAAGACAATCCTTTTATGGCTGGTGCTTTCCACGGTACGGGTGAAGCGGATTGTATCCTTAATGTCGGGGTCAGCGGACCCGGTGTCGTCAAGCGCGCACTGGAGAAAGTGAAAGGCCGGAGTTTCGATGTTGTTTCAGAAACGATAAAGAAAATTGCGTTTAAAATCACGAGAATGGGTCAGCTGGTTGGCCAGGAGGCCTCAAAGCGGCTGAATGTCCCATTCGGCATTGTCGATCTATCTCTTGCCCCGACACCTGCAGTCGGCGATTCCGTCGCCCGAATTCTGGAAGAGCTTGGTCTTGAAACTGCCGGAACACACGGCACGACTGCGGCGCTTGCACTCCTGAATGATGCAGTGAAAAAAGGCGGTGTGATGGCCTGCAGCCACGTCGGCGGACTGAGCGGAGCCTTCATACCTGTTTCAGAAGATGAAGGGATGATCGATGCGGTTGAGTCAGGATCTCTGAGTTTGGAGAAGCTGGAAGCCATGACTGCTGTCTGCTCTGTTGGACTCGATATGATCGCCATTCCTGGCGACACGCCTGCCGAAACGATTTCCGCAATGATTGCCGACGAGGCGGCGATCGGGGTTATTAATAATAAGACGACGGCTGTACGGGTTATTCCTGCGCCAGGGAAGAAAGTCGGCGATTCAGTCGAGTTCGGGGGCCTGCTCGGACATGCCCCCGTTATGGCCGTGAATACGAAATCATCCGCGGCATTTATTTCCCGGGGCGGCCGGATACCGTCACCTATTCATTCATTTAAAAACTAGGCTTCGTTTGATTATGGTCCGTTTAAGAAACATCAAACTGACGAGACACTTGCGAGGAAAAGGGCGAGCCGGATGAACCCCCACAGCCAGGTTCGACCGGAAAAACTTACGGAGACGATTCTATTCTCAATATAATGGATCCACAATTTTTTCATCAGTTTCAATTGAATACAAAATGAATGGGATCCGCATCCAGTCTGCGGATCCCACTTCGTTACTTGTTATTGTTTTGATTTTGATTTTGCAGGTCAAAATTACTGCGATTGTCTGTCCGCTGCGCACGTTCTCTTTCTTCCACGCTGTGTTCATCAAG
Organism: Sporolactobacillus sp. THM7-4; assembly: GCF_004153165.1. GTDB lineage: Bacteria > Bacillota > Bacilli > Bacillales > Sporolactobacillaceae > Sporolactobacillus. The sequence continues at coordinate 137,421 of NZ_SEMD01000005.1, forward strand.
CGGCTGAGCGAATTCTTCATTCACGAAAGAATTGGACTTAATCTGATCTTTACTGCGCTGTTTTGAATCGTTTGTAAACTTATCCATTTTTTCACGGCCTTCTTTTGAATTATTTGGCGGTTAACGCCGCTAACTAGTGTGAACTTTTTGGCGTTGATTATACAAAAGATACTGGACTCATCGACAGGCTGATCATCTCAGTGCTGTTTTTCATACTGTTTCGTGCCGACTTTAAGGACCGGAAACCAAAGAAATATCGGATACCCTTTACCGGGCAGACAGCGTGATTATTGGATCTCCGGTGTACAAAGTATCCCTGGCGGGTATATTAAAAAGCGTTGCCTGACCTGTTTCCAGGACTGAATTTTTGCCATTATCGAAACTGAGAAGTGCTATGATAAAAATATCCGTTGTAAATCGAAGAAAAGGGAAGGGGCAAGAAGTGACAAAAGGAAGGTTGGAACAAGCGGACCTCACTCAGAGCATTGAAAACAAGAAGAAGTATAAGAAAAAGCTGAAGAAATATCAGTTGCGGCTTCTGGCTTTGCAGCATGTCCTTTTTGAAAAAAAGATCGCTGCTATTTTTGTTTTTGAGGGCTGGGATGCTGCGGGTAAAGGCGGGTCGATTAAAAGAGCTGTTGCTAATCTTGACCCGCGTGGTGTACGTGTGTCATCAATTGCCGCTCCACTGCCTCACGAGAAACGATACCACTATATGCAGCGTTTCTGGCGTAAGATTCCGCAATATGGTCAAATCGCAATATTCGACCGCTCCTGGTATGGACGGGTTCTTGTTGAGCGAATTGAGGGCTTTGCAGAGAAGAACGAGTGGCAGCGCGCTTTTGGTGAAATTAACGCCTTTGAAAAACTACTGACCGACGATCACTACATTATTGAAAAGTTCTGGCTCCATATCAGTAAAGACGAGCAGTATAAGCGGTTTAAAGAGCGGGAGAATAACCCGATGAAACGCTGGAAGATAACGGACGAAGACTGGCGCAACCGTGAGAAGTGGGATCAGTATGCCGAGGCGGCTGAAGAGATGTTCAGAAAAACGGACAAACCAAACGCGCCATGGCACATTATTCCGGCGAACAGCAAGTGGTTCGCAAGGATCGCTGTAGTCAGGCAGATGGTAAAAGCGATCGAGAATGATTTGCAGAAACATGATATACCGCTTCCACCTTACCCGGATCTTTTGAGAAGAGAAGGGGCAATGGAAGAGGACGATGATCCGGAAGAAGAGCGTTCGGAAGGACCGGCAGCCATTAAGGAACGCTCCTCTGAAACGGACAAGGCCGGCAAAAAGCAGGAAAGACATAAGACGTAAGGAAGACCTGGAGAAGCTGAGACTCTTGCCGTGCAGTGAAAAATTTTCCTGAAATCCAGCCTCTTCAGTATATAATGGACTCAGGGAGAACCTGAAGGGTAAAGCGTTCAATGTTTAGAATTTTGGGCATTGGACGCTTTTATCTCGGTCAATTGTCGCGGTTGACTACATAACGGGGGTTTCGGGAATGTTCAAGTCCTGTGACACGAGTTTTGTTAGCAGGAGCTGAAGAGAATCCGGGTCAGGAGGATGAAAATGGAGATTGTACGGAAACATGCCATGATCGATATTGGTTCCAATTCAATTCGGCTTGTCGTCATCGGTATAGACAGGAACTATTTTTTTGAAGAGCTGCACAATTTCAAGGCGGTTGCGAGGCTAAGCGACTACATAGATGAAAGCGAAAATCTGAACAATGAGGGAATCTCTATTCTGCTGACGGTTCTTAAGCGATTTCAATCCATCCTTAAAAGAGAAAGCAACGTATCTGTGATTGACGCCGTCGCAACGGCGGCCATGCGGAAGGCAAGAAACCGGGATCAAGTCTTTGAACGGGTAAAAAGAGAAACAGGCGTGTCGGTCCGTCTTCTTTCCGGGTTAAAAGAGGCTTATTACGGCTATTATGCGGTCATCAATTCCACATATATAGAAGACGGTATCTCGATTGATATTGGCGGCGGAAGTACGGAAGTCACTTTATTCAGAAACCGGGCACTTGTTCATTCCCATTCTTTTCCGTTTGGCGCGGTTACGCTGTATAATACTTACTTTGGAAACGGGGACTTAAAAGGTGGGGAAAAATTAGAAGCTTTTCTGAGAAAAACATTCCTGGGATTCGACTGGCTGGTCAATCAGTCTCTTCCGGTCGTTGGTATCGGCGGAAGTGCACGCAACCTGGCCCGTATCGATCAGGGGCAGCAGCATTATCGAATGGCCGGCCTTCATCAATATGTCATGCCGGGCCAGCGCCTGGATGAGCTGACAAAGAAACTGGCATCGATGACCCTTGAGGAACGGGAATCAATTGACGGGTTGTCGAAGGATCGGTCTGACATCATTGTTCCGGCATCAATGGTTATAAATACACTGGTCAGATTGAACAACGGAAATCAGTTCATGTTAAGTGGAGAAGGACTGCGTGAAGGTGTCTTCTATGAGTGGATGTTAAAAGCAAGAGGGGTGGATCGTATACCGTACGTTCTCAATGAAAGCATTCGCCAGCTGAAGAAAAGTTTTAATTTGGACACCAGTCATATCAGCTATATCAAGGCATTGGCCTTCCAGATATTTGATGGCATTCAACCAGTCATTGAGGGGTCACTTTCTGAAGAGCGGTCGGCCTGGCTGCTTTCGCACAGTGCGGATCTGGCTTATATTGGCGAGTATGTAAACAGCAAATCGAGCAGTGCGCATACCTTTTATTTATTGACGAATATCAATATAAATGGGATGAGTCATCGCGACCGACTCGCCGTTGCACTCATTGCTTCGTTTAAATCGCGCTCAAAACTTCAGGATTTTGCAGAACCTTTTCGTAAAATGGTGACGAGAGATGAATTGAAGATGTGCGAGACGCTCGGAGCTGTTCTGCGTCTGGCCCATGATTTTGACCGAACGAGGCAGCATGTCGTGGATGAGATCAGGGTAAAGGTCTCCAGAAAGAAATTTCTTCATTTGACTGCTTATTACCATGATGATCCCTTCTTCGAAGATCAGGCGGCGCAAAAACATAAGAAGCATCTGGAACGGGCACTCAGGCTGCCGGTAGCCATTAACTTCAAGGCAAGGTAAGGGCGATGAGTCCTGAGATGCGCTCTTTTTGAAATGTCGGTCCCGTACTTGTCAAAACGCTCTGAATAGTGGACAATAGGCTTATTCATATGTGAAAAAATAAAGCGTCATTCATGGGAAGGGGTTCATCCATGTCCATATTGGTACTTGGAGGCGCGGGCTATATCGGTTCGCATGCGGTCCGCCGTCTGATTGCTGCCGGCAGAGAGGTCATCGTTGTCGATAATCTGCAGACAGGCCACAAAGATGCGTTACATCCGGATGCTGTCTTTTATCAGGGCGATATTCGCGATAAAGCATTGCTCGATTCGGTGTTTAAAAAGGAGAACATTGAGGGAGTCATCCATTTTGCAGCCAATTCGCTCGTAGGTGAATCGGTCGAAAAACCGCTGATGTATTTCAATAATAATGTTTACGGTATGCAGGTCCTTCTTGAAGTCATGCACGACAACGGTGTGAGGCACATTGTCTTCTCGTCGACCGCCGCAACCTATGGCGAACCGGAGCAGGTTCCGATCACCGAAGACATGCCAACGCGGCCAACCAATCCTTACGGCGAAACAAAACTGACGATGGAAAAGATGATGAAATGGTGCGACAGGGCTTACGGCATGAGGTTTGTCGCTCTGCGCTACTTCAACGTTGCCGGAGCAGACAAATCGGGCCGGATTGGTGAGGACCACCACCCGGAAACACACCTGATTCCGATCGTGCTTCAGGTGGCCGCAGGCGAACGCGATCACATTTCTATTTTCGGCGACGACTATCCGACAAAGGATGGTACGTGTGTCCGTGATTATGTCCATATCGAGGACCTGATCAGCGCTCACCTGCTGGCGCTTGATTATCTGAAGAAAGGCGGACAGAGCGACGTGTTCAATCTCGGTTCAAACGAAGGATTTTCTGTAAAAGAAATCATTGAGGCGGCGCGAAAAGTAACGGGCAAGGCAATTCCGGCTGTCGTTGCACCGCGCCGCGCGGGCGACCCGAGTACGCTGATCGCCTCCTCGGATAAAGCAAAGGCGGTGCTCGGCTGGAATCCTGAGCACACAACAATTCCGGAAATTCTCAAAGATGCCTGGCAATGGCACAGCACCCATCCGAAGGGATACGCTCCACTGGAGACCAGCTGAAGATTTTCCTGAGTTTTATTCCCGGAGGTTCCGGCTTTAGCTCAAAAGCTTATCTGGAAGAAATTTCATCTTTCCGGGAATAAAAAACATTTTGACACCACTATCGTTTCGGTGTACAATCATATCACAATCTAAGTCAATAATATCTTATCCAGAGCGGCGGAGGGACAGGCCCTATGAAACCCGGCAACCAAATTCCTTGTAATTCAGGTGCCAATTCCTGCAAAATCCTTTCGGGTTTTGAGAGATAAGAGGAGAGTCCGATCGTTCACGCTTCTCTTATAGAGAGGCGCTTTTTGTTGCCGGAAGAGACAGATATTTAGTACTTAGAAATCATAGTATTCATCTATTATATTGGAGGGAACATGGTGAGAAAACTCGGGACGGTGCTATCTTTTGGTTTAATTTTATCATTAATTTTTGTATTAACAGCTTGCGGAAGTGGTTCTTCGAAGTCGTTAAGCGACAAGGAAATTACAGTCGGTGTAACAGGCGGACCTCATCAGCAGGTCATGGAGCAGGTAGCCAAACTGGCAAAGAAAGACGGCCTGACCATTCACCTGAAAGTATTCAATGACTATAATCAGCCGAATACAGCGCTGAATGAGAAGGAACTCGATGCCAACAGCTATCAGACTTTGCCTTTCTTAAAGAACCAGATCCAGAATAAGAATTATAAGATTACTGATGCGTTTAAAACGGTTGCTTTTCCGATGGGGATTTATTCCAAAAAAATCAAAAACCTTAAGGATCTGAAGAACGGTGCTAAAATCGCCGTACCGAACGACCCGGCTAATGAACTTCGTGCATTGCAGCTGTTCGAAAAAGCAGGTGTCATTAAGCTGAAAAAAGGTGCCGGCGTCACATCAACGAAGAGAGACGTTATTGGAAATCCGAAACATCTGCAGATCGTGGAAATGGACGCCGCTCAGCTTCCGGCACAACTTGATGAAGTAGCTGCTGCCGGGATCAACACCAACTTCGCAATGGGTGCGGGGCTTACCGTTCTGAAAGATGCGATCTTCCATGAACCGCTGGTCAATAACCCTTATCCAAACTATTTTGTTGTTCGAACCGAAAATAAAAACGACAAAGTCGTTAAGAAACTGGAAAAATATTATCACTCTCCTGAGGTTAAGGCATTTATTAAGAAGACGTTTGGCGGTTCCGTTGTTCCTGCATGGTAATGTTTAAGGGGGAAGAACTTTGATTAAGCTTCAGCATGTGTCGAAAACATTCAGTGTAGGTAAAAATAAAATTGAAGCTTTGAAGGATGTTTCTGTGGAAGTAAACAGAGGCGAGATTTTCGGCGTCATTGGCTACAGCGGTGCCGGGAAAAGTACGCTGATACGCTGTGTCAATCTGCTGGAACGGCCGACAAGCGGAAAAGTATTTGTCGATGGTGTTGATATCCAGTCCTTAAACAAAAAAGATCTGCTCAAGCTTCGCCGAAAAATTGGCATGATTTTTCAAGGATACAATCTGCTGGAAACCGCCAATGTTTATGACAATGTTGCCATTCCGCTGAAACTTGAGGGTATTTCAGGGGACGAGATTAAAGCAAGAACCGAAAAGTATCTGGAAATTGTCGGGCTTAAAGACCGGAGCAAGGCGTATCCCAGTCAGCTTTCCGGCGGACAGAAACAGCGTGTTGCGATCGCCCGCGCGCTTGCTCATGAACCGGAAGTCCTGCTTAGCGATGAAGCGACAAGCGCCCTCGATCCGAATACAACGGATTCGATATTGGAGCTCCTTCTCAAGGTAAACCGGGAACTCGGTATTACGATTTTTCTCATTACCCATGAGCTGGACGTAATCCAGCGAATCTGTGACCGTGTGGCAGTCATGGATAAAGGTCGTATTGTTGAAACGGGCTCGGTAGTCGATGTGTTCACGAGGCCGACAGAAGCGATGACGAAGCAGTTTGTGCATGACGAGGCTCGATTCAGAATTCCTCCGACAATTTTCAAAGATCTGATTGCGACCGGAAAACTGGTTAACCTGACATTCATTGGGGAATCGGCCAAGGATCCCGCGCTGGCGACGATGGCCAAAAGGTATGACGTTCTACCCAGTATCATTGCCGGCGGTATTGATCAGCTGAAAGACCAGTCCATCGGAAATCTGCTTGTTCATATCAAAGGCGATCAGGGCAAAGTCGATGAGGCGATCCACTTTTTGAAATCAAGGCAGATCGTAGTGGAAGAGGTGAGCGAATAAAATGGCAGACTTTTTAAATCAATGGGGCGGCGCGATCTGGGATGGTTTTATCCAGACGATGCAGATGACTGTTATTTCCCTGCTCTTTTCGATTATCATAGGACTTCCGCTCGGCGTTCTTCTGGTACTGACGCGTAAAAACGGTCAGCTGGAAAATGTTGTTATCTATACCGTTGTTAATTCAGTTATTAATGTCATTCGCTCAATTCCATTTATCATACTGTTGTTCTTTATTCTTCCATTTACAAAGGCGGTTGCCGGGACAACAATCGGGGTCAGGGGAGTCATTGTCCCCCTCGTTGTTGCCTGTGCTCCTTTTATTGCCCGGCTGCTGGAATCTGCAATGCTGGAAGTAAACAGAGGCGTCATTGAAGCCTATCAATCGATGGGCATTTCAACACCGAAAATCATCTGGCATGTGATCATCCGCGAAGCCCGCTCGTCCATTATTCTCGGTCTGACCATTGCGATCATCGGACTGATCGGTGAAACGGCGATGGCCGGTTTCGTCGGCGCCGGCGGACTCGGCGATCTGGCTTATCAGTTCGGCTATGTTCGTTTCCAGCCAGATGTGATGTATGCCGTAATTATCATTCTGATCGTTATTGTCCAGATCGTCCAAACGATTGGTAACGTTGTGGCGAGAAGATTAAAAAAGAATTAAAATGAATAAAACTGTTTTTATAATAAGACGGTAACGGGCACTCCCGTTACCGTATTTTTTTTACACGAAAATCGGCGGTCGTGCAGATATATCGGCGATACTCGGAAAAATCGGCGGTCGTGCGAAAATAATCGTCGACCATGAATAGATTAGATTGTCAAAATTGTTGATGCAGAAAAAGAGAACATGTCCCTTCTTAATAAAAAGGACCATGTTCTCATGTCATAAAATGTTCATAAAAACGTTTTCAATTCATCCCAATAATAGATTCAGTCATGATAGGATTGAGCTATAGCGTTGGCTGTAACGATAGCATTGAAGACATCGTCCGGAGTTACTTCAAAAGGCATATTGCCCATCGTATCATTTTCTGCACAGGACAGTTCAGCTACGTTGCGCCATTCTTCTTCGACAAACTCTTTAACGCCGAGGTCCTCCAGAGTCATCGGGAGTCCGACGGCCTTGATGATATGAATCACTTCTTCTATTTCTTCCTGAGGCGCGTTCTCAAGGACAAGCTGCGCAAGAAGGGCAAAGGTTACTTTTTCCCCATGCTGTACGCGGTGCAGGGCGGGTACGGCGGTCATTCCGTTGTGGATGGCGTGAGCTGCTGCGAGACCTCCCGACTCTGCACCGACGCCGCTTAAATAAATTGTTGCTTCAATTGTCGCTTCAACGGCTGTTGTTGACAATTTCTTTTCCACCGCTCGCATCGCAGGAATTGCGTTACGGCGAATCGTGTCATAGCACAATTTGGAGAGACCGACACCGACAAGAGAAGGTTTCAGATTGACGAGATTCAGACCGTTTGCCCGGAAGCATGCACGTGCTTCAAAGTACGTGGTCATTCCGTCGCCGATACCGGCTGCGAAGAACCGGGAAGGAGCAGCGGCCAGAATATCTGTGTCTGCGATGACCATGTCCGGATTGCCTGGTAAAAAGAGATAGTGATCGAATTGACCTTCTTCCGTATATATCACAGCAAGAGCCGTGCATGGTGCATCGGTTGACGCGATGGTAGGATAGATAATAACGGGAAGCTTTTCAAAATATGCGGTTGCTTTTGCCGTATCCAGTGTTTTTCCGCCGCCGATACCCACGATGACGTTTGCACCAGCCTCGCGAGCCAGCTCCCGGTTTCGATCAATCTCTGTTTGGGAGCATTCGTAATTAAACTTTTCAAATGTTGCTTTTTTACCGGCGGCATGAAAAGATGCCCCTGCTTCTTCCGATGCCCGATCCACAATAAACTCATCGCAAATAAAGTAAGCGTTATCACCAAACTGTGAAATATAATCGCTGATATTCGGCAAAATCCCCTGACCAACAATGAATTTTTTAGGCGAGGTAATTGACTTGGCCAGTTTTCCGGTTTTTACTCTCGTAGTGACTTCTGCCATATTTCATCATCCTTTCTTTGATAACTTGAGTATAAAGGACAAATCATGAAATATCTAGTGAAAACGCTTAAAAAAGTGAATAATTTGTGAAAAATGTAAAATAATCCTTTAACTGGTATCTTGATAGTTAACTAAATCATTGACAAAGTTCATCAGTATTGCTTAGAAAAACTGTGATTGCTTCTATATAAAGGAAATAATCCACCCGTGTAAATACCCAAAAGCGCTGCTATTGAAATTATCCGACACATAAGGTATGGTTTTGTTGAGAGACTATGCACCAGATATTTGAATCTGTGAATAGCAAATAAACGTGATTAAGGGGTAGGAAAATGGAAAAAGTGCTGGTATTCGGGCATAAGAGTCCTGACACAGATGCAATTTGCTCGGCGATCGCCTTTGCTGAATTGAAAAAAGCATTGGGAGAAAATGTGGAACCCGTTCGTCTTGGTGAGTTAAACGGTGAAACTGAATATGTTTTGAAGCATTTTCAGGTGAAAGCTCCGCGTTTTGTGAAAAAAGTAGCCAACGAAGTTCCTGCTGTTTATCTTGTCGATCATAATGAACGGCAGCAAAGTGCGGATGATATTGAAAAAGTTGATGTGCTTTCCGTTGTCGATCACCACAGAATCGCAAACTTTGAAACAAGCGCGCCCATTTATTACCGGGCGGAACCGGTAGGCTGTACGGCTACCATTCTTAATAAACTTTATAAGGAAAACAGTGTTGCCATTCCAAAAACCATTGCAGGTCTGATGCTCTCATCAATCATTTCGGACACCCTTCTTTTCAAATCCCCGACCTGTACAAAAGCAGACGTAGAGGCAGCACGCGAGCTGGAAAAGATTTCGGGTGTTGAAGCAGAAAAATATGGTCTTGATATGCTTAAAGCCGGGACAAACATAAGCGACAAAACAGCAGAAGAACTTATTTCTCTGGACGTGAAGCCATTTGAAATGGGCAAATACAAGGTGGAGATCGCCCAGGTTAATGTCGTTGATTTTAATGACGCTTTATCCCGCCAGGCTGAACTGGAAGATGCGATTCGTACGGAAATTGACACTAAGAACCTCGATTTGTTTGTGCTTGCCGTAACCAACATATTAACCAGTGACTCAGAATCACTGATTATCGGCAAGGCGGCCGCGGCTGCGGAAAACGCATTTCATGTAGAATTAAAAAATAACAGGGCAATACTGAAAGGTGTCGTTTCCAGAAAGAAACAAATCGTACCTGTACTGACCGAGGAACTGACAAAATAACGAAACGAGACCGGACTGGAAGGGAGCAGAGAGGGGCACGTGAGATCCTCCTGCTTCTTTTGCGTTTCGAGCTTAACCCGGGCTGAGAAAAAAGTATTGAACCTGTTCGGCATTTAAAGGAGATGTGTGTTAAATGGAATTAAATCCTGTCATAGAGACTCTGTTAAATCATCGATCGATTCGGAAATTTAAGGACAAGCCGCTGACTCAGGATCAAGTCAGAACGCTTGTGAAAAGTGCCCAGGCAGCCGCGACCTCCAGTTTTACCCAGTCGTACTCGATTATCGGCATTGATGATCCGAAAATAAAAAAGCAACTGCGGGCGATTGCTTCAGACCAGGCCTATGTCGAACACAATGGCTATTTTTTTGTTTTTGTTGCGGATCAGCACCGGAACAGGGCCGTAGGCGAGAAGAATGGGGCGGGCACTTCGGTTTTAGATACAACACAGCGGATGATTGTCGCTCTTGGCGATGCCTGTTTTGCAGCACAGAACATGGCAGTTGCCGCAGAATCGATGGGGCTTGGTATTTGCTATATCGGAAGTATTCAAAATGATATTTACAAAACAGCGGAGATACTACGGCTTCCTGAATATACTTTTCCGTTTTTCGGCATGGCTGTCGGCTATCCGGATCAGAATCCTGAGAAGAAACCCCGTTTACCCTTTGATGTTGTTTTTCATCAGAATCATTACCATTCTGAGCTTTCGGAGGAATCCTTAAAACGATATGACCAGGAAGTCGAACGTTATTATCAGACCAGAACCGGTGGAACGCGACGTGAAACATGGACCGGGCAAATTACGCGGGGACTCAGCTTGCCTTACCGGGAAGCTTTGAGACCGTTTTTTAAGGACCAACACTTAGGACTGCGCTAAGCGATGAACGCTGAAAACCGGGTTCCTCTCATTCTGCAGATTATACGTTTCAGCGCAACGGAGTTTGCTTCTCTTGCAGCCGGTCTTATGATTGGTGGATTTATTTCAGGCTTTCTTGAGCGGTTGTCTAATCAATTGATCATCTCCGCACCTGGAATGAGATGATGCTCCTGCGTTTTCTTTACTCAATCCTGTAAAACACGGGCAATTCATGGCGGGAATCAGCCGAATAAGCTTTTTTGCTGATTCTGCTTAGTTTTGCTGTCTTCTTTTCCCTGCTGACACTGATTTTCAGTTACTTGACTTATCAAATAAAGCGGGTGGTGATCTCTTAATCTAGAATAATTCTATGTTATAATAAGCAGGGCAATAAAGGAAAAGGAGGGAAAAAGTGTGAGCGTTTACAGGGGATATGTCGGTACATACACAAAAGGCGAAAGCAGAGGAATCTATTCATTTGATCTTGATACGGATCAGCCTGTTTTTTCGAAAGTACAGGTGGCCGCCGAGCTGGAGAATCCTACATATCTGACAATAAGTAAGGATAATCAAAGGCTGTATACCGTGATAAAAGAAGGTATGTTTGGTGGAGTGGCGGCTTATCGGATTGATTCGTCGGGCCGGCTTTCGAAACTGAGTACCGAGATGATCGAGGGCGCACCGCCTTGTTACGTCAGTGTTGACCGGAAAAATCGTTTTGTATTGTCAGCCAACTATCATAAGGGTACGCTCGACATTTACCCGACTGACACGGATCGAGGTATTAAAGAAAAATCAGATACAGTTCGGCAGACAGGGTCGGGACCGGACAAATCCAGACAGGAAGGCCCACATCTTCACTTCGCAGATTTTACACCGGACGAAAAATATATTGTATCCGTCGACCTTGGAACCGATCAGCTCTCCACTTACGAGGAGTCTGAAGGCCAATTAAGGCGAAAGGATGTCTATACATTTAATCCGGGTACGGGTCCGCGCCACCTCGTTTTCCATCCGGCGGCCCCTTTTGCTTATGTAATGTCTGAACTAAGCAACGAGGTCATCGCGCTCAGGTTCGATAAAGAATCCGGCCATTTTTCCCCCCTGCAGATTATCAGCAGTGTGAAGCCGGAGTTTGAAGGACACAGCCAGGGCGCTGCGATAAAGATCACATCGGACGGCCGTTTCGTTTACGTTTCGAATCGTGGAGAAAATAGTATTGCCGTGTTTAAGACGAACAGTGAGTCAGGACAATTGTCGCTTGTGGAGCATGTTTCGACCGCAGGAGAATGGCCGCGCGATTTTGAACTCGATCCATCGGAAAAGTTTCTGATCGTTGCCAATCAATATTCAGGCAATCTTGTCCTTTATGCCAGAGATTCTGAAACGGGGCGGCTGACTCTGAATTCTTCAGATAGTAAAGTTCCCGATCCGGTATGCGTTAAGTTCCTTCATGTACGGGATTAAAAGGGTACCGTCTGAATGGATGGCCATAAACATTAAATACTTGAGTTTTTTGAATTATTCAGTTAATATTAATAGGGAACAGTTAAGTTGGAAAGGAAAAGCCCCCTTTCTCAACATTTTCATTGAAGCCTTCATGTCCTGACAGACTTTTGGAGGCTTCTTATTTTTGTGTCCGGTTTCCCCTATGTTAGTATGTTAAAAGGAACATGGAACAAGTGCAGGGAGGGGAGCCTGATACTTTATGGCAATAAAAATGGTCGGTACAAAGAACAAAATTCTCGACATCCTGAAGAGAAGAGAGAAGCTGACGGCGAGTGAACTGTCTGATTATCTCCAAATGACCAAAATGGGTGTTCGAAAACATTTAAACGTTTTGGTGAAAGATGGATGGATAAAAGTAGAGAACATCCGGAGATCGGCAGGGAGACCCGTCCAGCTATTTTCGCTTACGAGTAAAGCGGACCAGCTGTTTCCGAGGAACTATGAAGGAATGGCTGTACATTTTCTGAATGACATTGAACAATTATTTGGTAAAGACTCGATCAGACTGCTGTTTGAAAAAAGTAAAGAACGACTGCTTCACGAGTACGAGCCGGCGATGGCAGATAGAAAAAGTAACGAAGAGAAAATAAGCGAATTGGCAAAGCTCCAGAATGTCCGCGGTTATATGAGTCAATTGAATCAAATCAATGATTCAACTTATGAACTCATTGAATACAATTGTCCGATATTCGCTATTGCAAACCGATACAGGCTGGCCTGCGTTCTTGAAACGGATCTAATCAGGGATGCGCTGAAAGCGGAGCGCGTGGAACGGATCATGTGCCGACCTGATGGTGAAGCACATTGCCGGTTTATGATAAAATTCGATAAAACGCAGATGAAAGAAGAAAAACTTTAGTTGTGTTCATACTGTTTTTCGATCTGTTTTCTTACAATACGAAAAAAACCCGGGAAAAATTCTGTTCCAGGCTTTTATATACCCCGTTAATTATGCTGCAGTTTATCCAACATCGTTTGTGCTGAGTTCACAATGGATTGAACAAATTGCATCAATTTCTCCTTATCCTCTTCCTCCGGATATAATTCGATTTTGACTGAATCAGCCCCTTTTTGTGCACCGGTTGTTAATAACCTCTTTTCAAACTTGTCAACTGCCATACAAAAGTCACCATAACACGTGTCGCCAGAGCCACAAACACCAAATATCTTATTTGATAGATCATAATGGTCAAGGTCGTCATACAAATCAAGAGCTTCTTCTGGAATATCTCCATCATCATAAGTATAAGTGACTATAATACATATATCAGACGCATCAAAATCTTTTACGTCCGCTTCGTCTATTTCCTTTAGCTCAGTTGCAACTCCTGACTGATTGAAATCACTTATTAAAATGTTTGCAATTTCCTCGTCGTTTCCGGTCATACTTGCATATAATATAGTGGCCTTCATGATTGTTTCCCTCCTTTTTTAACTTCTGATCGCTCTTCTCCTCAGGATAAATACATTAACGTCGTTCGAAGTCTAATTCCGGTATCTATTAATAAACCAATTGGTTTATTAATTTATTTTAATTTAACCAATAATGAGCATTAAATGCAATGAGAATGCTTGCCAGAATTAAGAAAACACTGAGAAGCATTAGTTTCAGAAACATCTTCGTTTAGAAAAAAAAAAGACCCGGCAAAGCCGGGTGGGTTGTTTTCCTGTTGATTTCTATGCATGGATCCCTGACCGCCTGAGCAGTCGTTTAATCGAGCGATCAGCGTCTTTTAATACCCTGTCTTTATCCAAAGTCTTTATCTTGCGGTTTTCCATAACAATATGTCCGTCAATAATCGTCGTTTCTACATCACTGCTTGCGGCCGAATAAACAATTCGGGAGATCGGGTCGACGTCGAAAGCTGGGTAAGTGTGAAATTGATTCAAATTCAAAATCGCGAGATCCGCCTTTTTACCCGGTTCAAGGCTGCCGATCTCCTGATCCATTCCGACAGCCCTTGCTCCTTCAATCGTCGCCATTCGGAAGATCTGCCGGGCTTCCATTGCCGTCGGACCGTTTGCAGGCTTGTGAATCAGTGCCGCAAGCCGCATCTCATGAAACATGTCGAGGTTGTTGTTGCAGGGTGCCCCATCTGCGCCCAGCCCCAGATTAATCCCCATCTTTGTCATATGAGTCACATCAGCGATACCGGAAGCAAGTTTCAGATTAGATCCCGGGCAGTGGCTGACATGGACACCTCTCTTACGGATAATTTCCTTTTCTTCGTCATTAAGCCAGATGCAGTGTGCGAGAATCAGCCGTTTGCCTGTAAGGCCAATATGATCCAGATAAATGATATTTCTCATTCCTGTGTCCCGCTCGACAATAGCGATTTCGCCTTTGTTTTCAGATGCGTGCGTGTGAACAAACACGCGATATTTTTCGGCCAGATCCCGGACCTGGAGAAGCAGCTGTTCGGTGCATGAAATGACAAAACGGGGAGCGAACGCATAACGGATTCTGCCATGATCATAGCCGTTCCACTTCTCGAGCAGATCGACACTCTCCTGAACAGAGTCGACTGTCTTCTCCTGGAGTCCTCTCGGTACATCATCGCCCTTATCCATCATTACTTTTCCTGAAAGAGCACGAATGCCACTTTGCGCGATCGCTTCGAACGCTTCGTTTGTATGATGGACAGTCTCCATATCGACAATGGTTGTTGAACCACCGGCGATTAATTCGCCAATTCCCAGAAGGGCGGAGACATAAATCGATTCTTCGTCATGGGCGGCTTCAAGCGGCCAGATGCGTTTTCTCAGCCAGTCCAATAACTCAAGGTCATCCGCTTTGCCGCGGAAAAGGGTCTGGCAAAGGTGAATGTGCGTCTGGATAAAACCCGGGATGACGGTACGGCCGCTGCCGTCAATAACCCGATCGACAGACTCCGCGGCGACAGGCGGGCCAACCGACACGATTCTGTCGCCTTCGATCAAAAGGTCGCCCTGTACAATCTCCTCACCTGGATTCATGGTTATGATTTCAGCATTTTTAATGAGCAACTTTTCCAATTTGGACCACCCCGGTTAGATAAAATTAAAAAAATGGCTGCGAAAAAAGACATATGCGGACACATATCTTTTTTCGTAGCCAGGAATTTTCGGTTCCTCGGTAGAGACCCTCAAACCGTATTATTAAGGATATACGAAAACAGAAAGGATGAAGTTTACGTTTATTATCATAAGCTGATGTCAGATAAACGTCAAATCATATGTAATAAAATCTGACACACATTTTATTTAATCGGGTAAGAGTTCTGACAAATGGGCAGGCTGACGGGCATCCTGCTGACAAAGACTTTTTCATATTGGAAGTAAAGTGGCGATATCGGGCTTATTCTGTTTAGCTGGAATACTTTAATCATACACGTTTTCGAATGATCCGCAAGAATGATGCATTCGGCCACAAAGGCTTTGCGAAGTAAAAAAACGGGCTATCATGAGTGAGTATCTGCGTTTAACAGGACGCCGATAGCCTTGCACTGGACTTATTATTGCAAAATTTACATGACGTATTACGCCTTTTTATATTATTATAGAAATGTACGGATTTAGTGTTATTTTTTGTAACACATTTGTTTAACATGTTTTGTGTCATATTTGGGGAGTGATTCATGTGTCGGTACTACATAAATTTTTGGATGAAAATATGGTTAAGCGGCCGTTCGAAGACAAGGCTCTCCTGGAGAAATATTGGAACAGCGACTGGGGCAACCCAAATGCAGTTGGTAAGATCAGAAAAGTGCTTGTCCACCGGCCGGGTAATGAGATTCTTGAACTGAATAAGGCAAAGTACGAACCGGATGCTCACGCCAGAATCCTGCGTGACAGCGACGGAAACATCCGTAGCTACTGTCTGAGTAAGGATCCACTTGATCTTGCCAGGATGCAGGAACAGCACGACAGGATGACCTCTGTACTCAAAAAAGAAGGTGTAGAGGTTATCCCGATCGAAGAAGATGACGACCTTCTGACGAATAATTTGTTTGCCCGGGATGTCGGCATGGTCATTCCCGGCGGGTTGATTCTGGCTCGTTTTGCTTTGAAGTTCAGATATGGGGAAACGAGACGGACGCTGAAAACGGCCGCAAGAATCGGCATGCCTGTTTTAGCCTCGATACAGGGCGAAGGCTTTGTTGAAGGCGGCAGTTTCATGGTGTTCGACCGCAGGACCGCGATGGTTGGCCGATCGATCCGGGTTAACCAGGCGGGCATTGACCAGCTGCGCGATATTTTATCCTGGCAGGGGATGGAACTTGTCGTTGTCGATCTGCCTTCAAACATGATCCATTTGGATGAAGTATTTAACATGGTCGACGTCGATAAGGCACTCGTCGATCCGAGCAATCTGCCTTTCTGGTTCTTACAGGACCTGCAGGAACGCGGTATCAAACTCATCTATACGGACCCTTATGATCCACCGATGACGACCAATTGTCTCTGCCTGTCTCCGGGCAAAGTGCTGTTTACCTCTCTTGGAGAACGGACAATCGAGGCCCTTGACAAGGCGGGAGTCGAAGTGATTGCTATTCCGGTCGATGAGCTGAATAAAATGGGCGGCGGCATCCACTGCTCGTCACTGGTTCTGCAAAGAGACAACGTGGAGGATTGATTCAGTTGAAAAATAAATAAGGCAGAGGGGATTCCGATGTATCAGCAAATCAAAAATCTGGCTATGGAAGAACAGATAGAAACCATGACCCGGGACCTGGTCAGTGTGAAAAGTGTCAATGGAACGAACGGCGAACGGGAAATGGCCAATCGCCTTGAAGCCATTATTCGTTCGTTTCCCTATTTTAAAAGTCATCCGCAAAACGTATGGACTCAGGAGCTGGACGGGGATAAGCTGAGCAGGAAAAATGTGTTCGCACTGGTTGAGAGCAGCGAACCGGCGGAAGATACCGTGATCTATCACGGCCATATGGATACCGTCGGAACTGACGACTTCGGTGCCATTGAACATTTTTCCCTTGATCCGGATTATTTGGCCGCTTTTTTCAAAAACTATGATAAGGACGAGGAAGTCCGTGAAGACGCTGAATCCGGAGACTGGCTGTTCGGCCGGGGAGCACTCGACATGAAAAGCGGTGACGCCGTTCATCTTTGCAACCTCCTTTATTACTCAGAGCATCGCGAATTATTAAAGGGGAATATCCTCGCTATGTTTAATCCGGTCGAGGAAAATGACCATGAAGGTGTGATGTCTGCCGTCAGGGAACTTGATCGTTTAAAGCGGGAAAAAAAGCTGAAGTTCCTGCTTGCCATTAACGGTGACTTTGTCAGTCCGCTTTACAAAGGAGACCCGCATCGCTATGTCTATACAGGATCGGCCGGGAAACTGCTGGGGTGTTTTTATATCAGGGGCCGGGAAACGCATGTCGGCGAAACACTCTCCGGTGTAGATCCGACTCTGATCGCGAGCAGGATCAACGATGAACTGAACAATAACATGGCTTACGCGGAGAATATTCCCGGTGAGGTTATTTTACCGGCTTCCTGCCTTTTCCAGCGTGACCGAAAAGCGTTTTATAACGTTCAGACATCGGGTGCTTCTTATTTATATTTTAATTATTTTCTATACGAACGGTCGCCGAAAACCGTTATTAACCAATTAAAAAAAGTGGCCGAAACCGTCTGCGGAGACGTTGCAACATTTTTGAAAAAGCAATACAATATATTTTCGAGTAACTGCGATTTGAAAGGAACTTCACCGGACTGGTCGGTTTCCGTAATGACTTATGGCGAGTTTGTTGATGAGCTCAGGGCAAAGGGCATCGACGTCGCTGCAGTGACTGATAAAGTCATTAAGGCGAACGCAAATGAGGACTTTCGTCTTGTCAGTTTCAGAATAATTGAGGCGCTTGAAGAACAGGCGGATGATAAGCGACCAAAAGTTCTCGTTTTCTTCGCACCGCCCTATTGTCCGCATAATTATTTACGGGAAAACGTAGAACTTGAGAAACGCTGCGATGACCTGCTGGACCACCTGCTCGCTGAAACCGGGAAGGAAACGGGCGAACCTTTCGCAAAGAAAAGGTTTTTCCCCTATCTTGCAGATAGCAGTTACTTGTCGATGACCGAAACAGAAGATGAAACAAAGGAAATCACCGGCAATTTTCCGGGATGGGGAAAAACGTACAGCATCCCGATTGACGCAATCCGGAAGTTGAATATTCCTGTGATTGATATGGGAGTATATGGTAAAAAAGCGCACACCTGGATGGAGAGGGTGTACAGGCCTTATTCTTTTCGCATTCTGCCGAAAATGATACGGAAAATGACGGAGAGGGTTTTGTCCTGATCAGGAACGTCGCATTGAATAAGTCGGTTGTGTTTTACTCCCGGAAATATCGGGATAAAAAATTATAAGAGGCGAGGGTTTTAAATGAAAAAAGCAGGTTTAATTCTAATTGCTGCGTTGCTTGTTATTTTATCGGCATGCTCAGGCTCAAATTCAGCCGGCAGCGGCGGAGATAAGAAAAAAACGATTGTAATGGGGACAAGTGCGGATTATCCGCCATTCGAGTCGGTTGATACCGTACATGGGAACAAGATTGTCGGATTTGACATTGATATGGCCAAATACATAACCAATCAGCTTGGTTATAAACTGGAAATCAAGAATCAGGATTTTAACGGTCTTATTGCCGCTCTGAACAGTAAAAAAGTCGATTTTGTTATGGCCGGAATGGTAAACACACCAGACAGAGAGAAACAGGTTGACTTCTCACAAGTGTATTATCCTGACTATCAGGTCGTCCTGACAAAAAATAAAAATATCAAGAGCCTTCAGGACCTGAAAGGAAAGAAAGTCGGTGTTCAGCTTGGAACCACGCAGGAAACACTGGCTGTTAAACTGAACAAAACGATTCCAATGCATATTCAGAGATGGGACAAACTGAATGAAATGACCGAAGCGATGCGGGCTGGGAGACTTGACGCCGTTATCACGGTTAGTTCCGTTGCTTATGGTTATACAAGCAAAGATAAGAGTTTAAAACAGTTTAAAGCAATTGTTGGCGGCAAGACGCAATTTGACCCGATCAGTGTAGCTTTTCCGAAGAACAGTAAATTGAAGGCACAATTTAACAAAGTGCTGAAGAAAATGGATAAGACCGGGAAGACGGACGAACTGGCTAAAAAGTGGATTGTCAATCAATAATTGTACACTTTTTAGAGGGGGGCAGAAATGAACGGTTTAATTAATGGATTTAAAGCAATTGCGCCTTCGATTCCATATATTATGAACGGCATTTGGGTGACACTGGCGATTGCGCTGGTCGCCTCAATCATTGGTCTTGTACTGGGCACTCTGCTTTCCTTGTGCAAGATCGGCAGAATAAAAATTTTGAACAGTTTTGCCCGGGGATACACATCTGTTTTTCGAGGGACACCACTGATTATGCAGCTCGCTCTGGCTTACTTTGCTATACCGCAGCTGCTCGGTATTAACAATGTCGACCCGTTTACAGCAGCTGTTCTGACTTTCGGTCTCAACTCGGGCGCCTATATGTCTGAGATTATACGGTCAGGGATAAATGCTGTTGATAAAGGTCAGTTTGAAGCAGCCAGCGCTCTTGGCGTCCGTTACTGGTCAATGATGAAAGATATCATTCTGCCTCAGGCGATCAAAAACATCCTGCCGGCGATGATGAATGAATTTATCTCACTGACGAAGGAATCGGCCATCGTTTCGACCATATCTGTCACAGATTTAATGCGGCGCTCGCAAATCGTCTCCGCACAATACTATCTTTATTTTCCGCCGATGTTTGTGGCATTTATTCTTTATTACATTGTCGTCATGGTTCTTACATTCCTTGGTGGCAGGCTGGAAAGGAGGCTGAGCCGCAGTGATTAAAGCTGAACACATTATTAAAAACTTCGGGGATACACGTGTCCTTAAAGATGTCTCACTGGAAGTCAACAATGGGGAAGTTGTCGTTATTATAGGTCCGTCAGGTTCCGGAAAATCCACTTTTCTGCGTTGTATTAATCTTCTGGAACAGCCGACTGAAGGCTCAGTAAGGATTGACGACGAGGAAGTGACGGCCATGCGCAGTAAACAGGTGGTCAGGGTACGTGAGAAAGTAGGTATGGTTTTCCAGCATTTCTATCTCTTCCCGCACAAAACAGTCCTTGAAAACCTGACTTATGCACCTGTGAAAGTAAAAGGCTTATCAAAGGAACAAGCAGAGGAACGGGCACGAAAACTGCTGGATCAGGTTGGTTTGACGGACAAAGCGGATCAGTATCCAAGCCGTTTGTCTGGCGGCCAGAAACAGCGTGTCGCCATTGCCCGGGCCCTTGCCATGGAGCCGGAGTATATGCTGTTCGATGAACCGACTTCCGCGCTTGACCCCGAAATGGTTAAAGAAGTGCTTGATGTCATTCAGTCTCTGGCAGAAACGGGCATGACGATGATCATTGTCACCCATGAAATGGGATTCGCCAGGATGGTCGCTGATAAGGTTGTATTCATGGATGACGGACAAATTCTTGAGTCGACGTCTCCGGAAAAGTTTTTCAGTGCACCGAAAACGGATCGCGCGAAAGAATTTCTGGAAAAAATTTTGTAATACCTGTCAGCCTGAAATCCGGATGAATGGAACTGAGTCCTTTTCTTTTTCTTCATCCGGAGATTAAAGAAGTTCAAGAACTAAAAGCATTCATAACCAAAATAATAAAATGACAAAATCATACCATGTATAGAAGGATTTAATTATCGATCTTTTTTGCGTAAGGGATAATGAACTTTTAAAAAGAGGGTCGTGTGAATCATGGCGGAAAAAAGCTTGTATGAGAAATCTCTGAATCTATTTCCCCCGGTCGCAAGCCGTGCGACTCATCTTGGCATTGTCAAGGGTGAAGGCATTTATGTCTGGGATGAGACGGGCAGAAAATATTTTGACTTTGCGAGTGGTGTTGCTGTCGTTAACTGCGGCCATAACAATCCATATGTGGTCGAAAAAGCAAAAGAGCAGATGGAAAAGCTGATTCACGGCGGACACAACGTCGTCTACTATCCGTCTTATATTCAATTGGCGGAAAAAATAATCGCACATGCAGGCAGTGATTATAAAATTTACTTTTCGAACAGCGGAGCCGAAGCGAACGAAGCAGCAATCAAGCTTGCCAAACAGGTATCACAGCGTCCCGGGATTATTTCTTTTAAACATAGTTTCCACGGGCGCACGCTGGCAACGACCACATTGACTGCCTCCAGCGCCAGGTATCGCCTGAACTATGAGGGGCTTCTCCCAAGCGTTTATTATGCGGAATATCCCTATGCCACGCGTACCGGCCTTTCGGAAGAAGAGGAGATAAAGCGGTGCCTCAGCCAGCTGGACGACATCTTTCACTATCTGATTGAACCGGAACAGGTGGCCTGTATGATTCTCGAACCCGTTCAGGGAGAAGGCGGATATATCGTTCCGCCCAAATCGTTCCTTCAGGCGCTTCGCAGAATCTGCGACGAACATGGTATCCTTCTCGCCTTTGATGAGGTTCAGACTGGTTTTGGTCGGACAGGAAAAATGTTCGCTTATGAAAATTTTGATGTAAAGCCTGATATTCTGACACTGGCCAAGGCGATTGCCAATGGTTTTCCTCTTAGCGCGATGGTCGCAAAAAAATCATTGATGGATAAATGGCCGGCCGGTACACATGGAGGTACTTTCGGAGGCAATCCGGTTGCCTGTGCCGCGGGTGTTGCGGTTATGGAATTGCTGGAGGGCGGCCTGATCGACAATGCGGTGGACGTCGGTGCTTACTTTAAAAGGAAACTTGAAGAGTTGAAAGAAAAGCACGAAGAAATTCTGGAGATCCGTGGACTTGGGCTGATGATCGGTGCGGAATTCGTTGACAGAAAGGGTAAACCCGATCCGGCTCTGGTTGCGAGCATCCGGGAAAAAGCTTTGGAAAAGGGTTTGATTTTACTATCCTGCGGTGTAAGTAAAAATGTGATCCGTTTCATTCCGCCGCTTGTCGTTAATAAGGATGAGATTGATCAGGCAATGGACATATTCACTGAAAGTGTGGAAGAGTCCTTACTGGTTCATTAAAACTTATTGAAGCGGAGCACAACTGAACACGCCGATCTGATGTGGATCAGAGTCAGGTCATGAATACTGATTAAAGCGGAGGGGAAGGACCATCAGGCTTTCCCGCTCCGCTTTTTTTCACAGTTATTTTGGCTGTCAGACCAAAAGAACTTTTATCGAGCGATAATTCAAGATTCTGGATAAAAACACGTGAAAACAGATTTTCATAGAGGAACCGGTGCAAAAAGTAGTGTATCATGTAACCATGTGAATAAGTTCGTGAGTAATAGATACGGAAGGTGATGGACAAATGTACCAATCGATTCTGATGGATCTGGATGGAACGGTGCTGACGCCGGTAAATACAGTCACTGATGAATTAAATGACTATTTGAAGTTTCTCAGAAACCACGGTGTACATGTGTTTGCGGTAACAGGCAGAACTTATCAGGAAGCGTGGAATGTACTTCCTGATGATTTTCCTGCCGAAGGAATGGTGACGGCAAACGGTATGGCAGTTTATGTCGGGTCGGAAAAAGTTTTACAGCACGCCCTTCCCGGTGAATTGGTTGAAACGCTGATTAATCGCGCCCGGGACGAGCGGCTCTATTATGAGATGCACCCAATCTCTGGCGGACGCGCCGCATTATTAGAAGACCAGTCTTATTTTAGAGAACAGATTCACGGGAAAAGGCCGGAAACCGTTGCTGAAAACGAATGGTTGTCGCGTCTGAATGCGGTCAATCAGGAAATCGACTGGAAAAATGCGGTGACGAAGGAAGAATGTTCGGAAATGAACAAGCTCTATTTTTTCAGCACAGATGTCGCTAAAATGGACAGGTGGAAAAAAGAACTGTCACGGCTGGCTGAAAGAACGCCGTTCGATTGCTTTTCTTCCACACGTAACAACACCGAAGTTATAGTGAAGGGTATCTCGAAAGCAAGCGGCATTAGGTACCTGATGGATTACTGCCATCTGTCTCTTGGGTCAGCCCTCGTTGTCGGAGACGGAGAAAATGATCTGCCCATGTTTCAGGCAGCGGGACACTCGGCGGCGATGAAAAATGCACCGGATCACGTTAAAAAACAGGCAGATGAAGTAACGGACTATTCTTATGCCGAAAACGGACTCTACCGTTTCCTGAAAAAATCGTTCAACCTGGGCTGATCCCATTTGACTACACGATTCCAGGAAATTCGGAGCAACATTAACGGGATTCGGAGCAACTTTTCCGAAATTCGGAGCAACTATCCGAATTTGGAGCAAATTTTCCCGGAGCGGAGCAACTTATTCTTTTCGGCCCATGTCCGTAAACTTCAGTTTTCTTTGCCAATTTCCGGAAGAACTGTCTTTGCAATGTGCTGATCGAGTTCTTCATATTGCCGATAGTTGATCGTTTCATAGAGTTCTTTCCGTGTCTGCATATTGCCGAGCTGATCTTTTTGTGTTCCTTTTTGAAGAATGTCGGTAAAAACCCGTTCACAGGCCCTGGCCGCTGCACGCATCGAGGTCACGGGATAGATAACCATATTGAATCCGAATGAGGAAAATTCTTCTGCGGTATAGTATGGCGTTTTTCCGAACTCGGTCATGTTGGCAAGAAGAGGGACGTCGATTGCCGCGCTTATGGCTTGAAAATCTTCTTTTGAAATGAATGCTTCAGGAAAAATAGCGTCCGCTCCTGCTTCCTTGTATTGTTTGGCGCGGGCGATTGCCCGGTCTCTGCCTTCGACGGCCCTTGCGTCTGTCCGTGCGACAATAACCAGGCTTGGGGCAACCGTCCTGATCGTCTGGATTTTTTGTACCATTTCGGCAGGATCAATCAAGTTTTTCCCATTTAGATGGCCGCATTTTTTTGGCATCTGCTGATCCTCAATCTGTACGGCGGCCGCCCCTGCTTCAACCATTTCTTTGGCTGCCCTGGCAACGTTAAGGACGCTGCCGTAACCGGTGTCGATATCGACGAGCAGAGGAAGATCGGATGCTCGAACCAGTTCCCGTGCCTTGTCGGCGACTTCATTGGAGTAAACCATTCCGAGATCAGGCAGACCGCGGCTTGCGGTATAGGCGGCTCCGGATAAATAGAGCGCCTCAAAACCGACCTGCCTTGCGATTAGTGCTGACATTCCGTCGTGGGCTCCGGGGATTTTCAATAATTCAGGACGGTTCATCAGTTTCCGGAAACGGTCAGCCAGCTGGTCTTGCGGAGTTTGCGTGTTTACGATCCAGCTCATAACATTTTTCCTCCTCATGACAAAGAGTTAAGGTTTCAGTAAACAGGTCAAAACGGATTCGATTTTTTTCAGAGACCAGATACAACGATGTACAAGAATGAAAAAAAGCGGCAGGGTAACAGAGGAGCCTCCCGTCCGGGGACCTGTCTTCGTCAGTTGTTTTTCTCAGGCGAGCGAAAACAAATCCATCCATTCATCAACCGGAGTCGCTTCAAGACGGTCCGGATCACTGCATAATTCGATAATCTCTTCTGCTTTTCGAGCCGGAAATCGGCTGAGAAGGTTGTTTCTGAATTTTTCGATGATCAGCGGAATGGCTTCTTTACGCCGCTTCCGGTGGCCGATCGGATATTCGACAGCCACACGTTGCGTTTTCGTTCCGTTCTTGAAAAAAATTTGCACACTGCTGGCAATCGAACGTTTTTCCGGATCCAGGTAATCCTTGCTGTAAACCGGATTTTCACGAATTTCCATCTTTGCACGCAGTGAATCGATACGGGGATCCCTTGCCGCCTCGTTTTCATAGTGATCGGCGTTCAGTGTTCCATGAATCAGTCCGATGGCGACAATGTATTGAATGCAGTGATCCCGGTCGGCAGGATTACGCAGCGGGCCGGTTTTATCAATAATACGGATAGCCGATTCATGTGTCGTGATGGTGATCCGCTCAATATCATCAAGACGGCCGGATACCTCCGGATGGAGCGTGATCGCTGCTTCAAGCGCCGTCTGTGCGTGAAATTCGGCGGGGTAGGATACCTTGAAAAGGATATTTTCCATAACATAAGAACCAGGAGGCTGAACGAGATCCAGTTTTTGCCCTCCATACAGGACATCCTGGAATCCCCATTCCGGAGCGGTCAGGGCCGTGGAATAGCCCATCTCTCCGCGCAGCGTCATTAAAGCGAATCGGACACCGCGGCTTGCTGCATCGCCGGCGGCCCATGATTTCCGGGACCCGGTATTCGGAGCGTGGCGGTAAGTCCGCAGGCTTGAGCTGTCGATCAATGCCTGGCTGACCGCAGCAGCAATCTCCTCTTTGGTTCCGCCGAAAAGTGAGCAGGATACGGCTGCTGAGGCGATTTTTACAAATAAGACATGATCCAGACCGTGCTCATTCAAGCTGTTTCCGAGAGCCAGCACGCCCTGGATTTCATGGGCTTTTATCATTGAATCGATGATTTGCCTGATTCGAAGAGGCGGTTTCCCTTTTGCCCTGTTTGTCCGGCTGATATAATCGGCGCTTGCTAATATGGCGGCCAGGTTGTCGGAAGGATGCCCCCACTCTTTAGCGAGCCATGTATCATTATAGTCGAGCCATCGGTTCATGCAGCCGATGCTGAATGCTCCCTGAACCGGATCCAGAACGTAAGAAGTTCCTGGAATACGGACACCGTTCGGAACAATCGTTCCTGGCACAACAGGCCCAAGCAGTTTCGTACATTCGGGGTACCGCAGAGCGAGTAAGCCGCAGCCGATCGTATCCATCAGGACAAACCGTGCCGTCGTCCGGGCTTCGCTGCTTGTAATGGGTGTATCTTTGACGTAATCGGCGATTGTTGACAAAATACGGTCGGTAACCTGGTGGAATTCAGTTTGGGTCGCCATCGGACATCTCCCCTTCACTATTTTGTATGCGCTTGCAAAATTGTATCATAAATCACATTCATTAGCTATAATTATAGACACAAGCCCCTTAACAGTCAAAATATTATGATCAGTTTTCTGGAATGATACGGATCATTTTTGTGGATCAGGCCCTGTTCATGCGCAGTGTTCGTTTTAAAAACCTGTTTGATTGAAGGGGGGGGGTGACTCCGGCGAGGGCGTGTTCCGGTGAGAATCCGCAGGAGGAGCGGTCGATAAGGCTCGTGGACCGTCCGCGGAAAGCGTCCGCCCGCAGTGATCAGCATCCGGGTTTAACAGAGTCGTGGATAAAAAAACGAAGGGAATGAAGAAACCAAATGCTCGCTCTGTTCGGATTTTTAACCATTGTCGTCTTTATGTATCTGATCATGTCCAAACGCTTATCTGCTTTGATCGCGCTGATGCTTGTCCCTGTACTGTTCGGTGTGATCGCCGGTTTTTCAAAAGATATTGGCGCTATGATGGTGAAAGGCCTGGAAGGCGTCGCTCCAACCGGCATTATGATTCTGTTTGCTATTTTATATTTCGGCATTATGATCGATTCCGGCCTCTTTGATCCGCTGATTTCACAGATTCTGCGCCTCGTCAGGGGTGACCCTCTTAAAATAGCGTTGGGGACGGCTGTCCTTGCGGCAACCGTGTCTCTTGACGGTGACGGGACGACAACCTATATGATAACGATTTCTGCCATGCTTCCGCTCTATAAACGAATTGGGATGAAGCCTATCATTCTCGCAGGAATTGCTATCTCCGCTTCAGGTGTTATGAATCTGTTGCCATGGGGCGGACCGACCGCACGCGTCCTTGCCTCGCTGAATCAGGATACATCTGCTGTCTTTGTTCCGGTTATTCCGACGATGATCGGAGGTATCCTGTTTGTTTTTTTAATCGCCTATATCATGGGCAAGAAGGAACGAAAACGGCTGGGCGTCCTGAAACTGGATGGGAACACCCTTAATGAGCAGGCAGCCGCGGCAGATACGGCGTCGATAAAGAGACCGAAAATGGTATGGGTTAACGGTATTCTGACCATTATGCTGCTTATCTGCCTGATCATTGAACTGATTCCTGTTCCCGTACTGTTCATGATTGGTTTTGCCATTGCTGCCATGCTCAATTACCCGAACCTGAAGGAACAGAAGGAACGATTACAGTCCTATGCGGGGAATGCTCTGTCCGTTGTTTCGATGATCTTCGCGGCAGGGATCTTTACAGGCATTTTAACAGGAACGAAGATGGTCGACGCTATGGCTTCTGTTCTGATCAGCAATATCCCGTCATCTCTCGGGCCTCACTGGGCACTGATCACAGCAATTATCAGTGGTCCGCTCACTTTTTTCATGTCGAATGACGCTTTCTACTTCGGAATCGTTCCACTGATCGCGAAGACAGCGGCTTCATACGGAATTGATCCGGCGATCATCGGCCGTGCGTCTTTACTCGGCTTGCCCGTTCACTTATTCAGCCCGCTTGTCCCGTCAACTTACCTTCTGGTGGGCATGGTTGGCGCGGAACTCGGCGAATTACAGCGGTTCTTTCTGAAATGGGCATGCGGTACGGCAGGGGTCATGATTGCGGTAGCCCTGATATTGGGTATCATTTCATTCTGATCAATCGATGAACTTAGGCTTTTTCCCGGGGGAAATGCCATGTGTATACTGGAGAAACGATAAAAAAAGCACGTGTCAATTCGGAGCGGAAAAAGAGCAATCACACCGGTTAAAAGCAGGAAATCTGCCTGTTGCCCGAAAGTGCTCCTGAAAACTGGCATGATGAACAGTTGATCAAACAGGATGAACCGGTCTGTTTGATTTTTTTATGCAAAAAAATGAAGAGCCCTTGCATCAGGATCTGGCCGCGCCAGGTTTTTGATACATAAATGGTATATGGTGGGGATAATAAATAACAGGTAAATGGTTAGACTGAATGAAAGTCAACGGTTGTCGCTGAACGGAAACGAGTCTGCCTGAACTTCTCTGAAGCTTGATGAAGAGGAATGGTGAACATATTTCCATACGATCAATCACTTTTCCTGTTAACAGGACGTTTACATAAGAATCAGAAGGGAATAAAAAAGAAGATGGCGATTTGTTTTAACTTGATGAGGTGAACGTATTGACGGGAATATTATTCGCACTGGTTCCTACCCTGATGTGGGGCTTTCTGCCGGTTGTTGTGACCAAACTCGGCGGAAAGCCGAAGAGCCAATTAATGGGCACGTCGTTAGGGGCCCTTATTTTTGCATTGTGCACATTTGTTTTTGCACACACTCAATTAACAATCTTTACTGCTGTTATTAGTTTTATTTCGGGGGTATTCTGGTCGTTCGGTCAGATGAATCAGTATATTGCACTAATGAAAATCGGTGTTTCAAAGACAATGCCAATCTCAACAGGCATGCAGCTTGTGGGCGTGGCTCTCTTTGGCGTGATTGTCTTTCATGAATGGTCAACAGTGGCCAAAATTGCCCTTGGGGTCACAGCTATATTATTGATTATCATCGGGATATTTTTAACGACGTACAGGGAAAACACAGATGCAGGAGATAAGGATCATCCTTTAAAAGGGATGCTGAACCTTTTGTTTTCTGCAGTCGGTTACATGGGTTATATCGTCATCCTTCGTTATTTCAATATTAATGGATGGACAGCCGTTTTACCGCAGTCCCTGGGAATGTTTATCGGAGGAATCCTGATATCAGGCCGTGGGGATACATTTAACCGCTATACGGGACGAAATATTATTCCTGGATTGATGTGGGCAATCGGAAACCTCGGGCTGCTGATTGCGACACCGCTTGTCGGAGTGGCGACCAGCTTTTCCTTCTCACAGATGGGTATCGTGATCTCCACACTGGGCGGCATACTTATTTTAAAAGAAAGAAAATCACGTAAACAAATGATTTTTGTTGTCATCGGGTGTCTGCTTGTTGTTATCGGCGGCATCTGTATCGGACTGACACGAAGATAAGGCAGCTTTTGAATAAGAATAAAGACAGGAGTGATTGGATGTACACAGACTTGGAAGGCAAGGTAGCTATTGTTACAGGAGCGTCAAAAGGGATCGGAGAAGCGATTGCCAGACGGTTAGGTGCGGAAAAAGTGAAAGTAGTTGTCACTTATCGAAGCGGGGAGAAGGAGGCAAAAGAAATCGTCCAGGCGATTGAACAATCCGGCGGACAAGCCATAGCGATGCACGCTGATGTCGCTCAGGAAGCGGATGTTAAGGAACTGATTCGAAAGACGGTGGAAACTTACGGAACTTTGGATATTATGGTCAATAACGCGGGAATGGAAAAACCGTCGCCGTCTCACGAGATGAGCCTGGATGACTGGAACCAGGTTATTTCTATCAATTTAACCGGCGTTTTTCTCGGCTGCCGTGAAGCGATTAAATATATGCTTGATCATCAGATTAAGGGAACGATCATCAACATGTCCAGCGTTCATGAAAGGATCCCCTGGCCACTTTTCGTTCATTACGCGGCAAGTAAAGGCGGAGTCAAACTATTGACTCAGACGCTCGCCATGGAGTATGCCCCCAAAGGCATACGGGTAAACGCCATCGGTCCGGGAGCCATTAATACACCGATTAATGCGAAGAAGTTCAGCGATCCCGAAACAAGGAAAGATGTTGAATCAATGATACCGATGGGTTATATAGGAAAACCGGAGGAGATTGCAAATGTCGCGGCCTGGCTCGCGTCCAGCGAATCCAGCTATGTGACCGGTATCACCCTGTTTGCAGACGGCGGGATGACCCTCTATCCGTCGTTCCAGGCGGGGAGGGGGTAATTTGCCTGAGAGGAGACGTCAATTCATATCCGGTATCTTTAAAAAATATGCAGACGTTAATTATTGAAATAATGTTGAAAAACAAGCGGTGCTTTTTTGTTCCGCTTGTTTTTTTTGAACGGAAAACGGTTTGCGTCGATTAATTATTCCGGTTTCAAAAAAAGTGTCCCGGAGACATAGGATTTTTTTGGCTCCGGAACAATAAAAAATGGAGCTTGAACGCTAAATCGCCTATATATTGTGCTCAATATCACTTGCTAATACAATATGTCGTTTTATAATAGCTGTATGAAATCATTGGAGGGTACGGGAATGATTAAGGAACCGATGTTAAACCAAAAAACATTAGATGATAAAATTCGCGATCTGATCAATATGGACGAGTATGTTGCGAATGAGAATGCCAATAAAGATGAAAAAGTTTTTAATACGCAGCGCGATCTTCTTGCCGGTGTGGCTGCCCGGGATTTCGCTTTAAGGCATATTTTACCTGAGGAGTTTGCTGAAGCCCATAATCAGGGGATTATTCATTTTCATGATTTGGATTATTCACCGTTTTTTTCAATGTATAACTGCATGCTGATTGATTTCAAAGGGATGTTAAAAAATGGTTTTTCTATTGGAAATGCCGATGTTGAACAGCCGAAATCGATTAAAACGGCAACAGCTCTTGTTGCTCAGATTGTCGCCAATGTATCATCCAATATTTATGGCGGAACCTCGTTCAATCGTGCTGACGAAGTTTTAGAACCTTATGCAAAAATCAGTTTTGACAAATATCTCAGCCAGGCGGGACAATGGATCTCTGATCCGGAAACTCAGGAAAAATACGCTTATGAAATGACCCGGAAAGAAATTTATGATTCGATGCAGTCTTTGGAATATGAGATCAATACCCTGTTCTCAAGCAATGGGCAAACGCCTTTTTTCACCCTGAACTTTGGCCTTGGAAGATCATGGTTTGCCCGTGAAATTCAGAAAGCCATCTTAAGTGTGAGGATCCTCGGTCTGGGAAGAGATCACAAGACCGCTGTTTTTCCAAAACTTGTTTTTACAATCAAAAGGGGACTGAATCTGGAACCCTCCGATCCGAATTATGATATTAAGAAACTGGCGCTTGAATGTGCAACAAAACGGATGTATCCGGATATTCTGAACTATGATCGAATTGTTGAGATAACAGGGGACTTCAAGGCTCCTATGGGCTGCCGTTCGTTTCTTCCGTCATATGTTGAAAACGGAGAATATGTTACCGACGGCCGCAATAATATGGGTGTGGTCACTCTGAATATTCCCCGTATCGCTCTTGAGTCGAACGGAGATAAAAAGGCATTCTGGGACCTGTTTGAAGAAAGGCTCGACCTCGTTTGCCGCGCGCTCTTGTTTCGGATCCATACACTCGATAAAGTAATGGCAAAGAACGCGCCGATCCTTTATCAATATGGTGCGACCGGCAAACGTCTGCATGCGGACGATTATGTATCCGATTTGTTCAGGAACGGACGGGCAACGGTATCGATGGGCTATATCGGCCTTTATGAGGCAGCCGCTGTTTTCTATGGTCCGGAATGGGAACACAATCCTGAAGCCAAAACTTTCACATTGGACATTGTCAGGCGCTTTAAGGAAGTTTCCCTTGAGTGGCGTTCAAAAACGGGTTACGCGTTCAGCGTCTATGCGACGCCTTCAGAAAGCCTGACTGACCGTTTCTGCCGGCTGGACAAGCAGCGTTTCGGAAGCGTGAAAGATATTACCGACAAGGATTATTACACAAACAGTTTTCATTACGACGTTCGGAAGAAAATCAATCCGTTTGAGAAAATAGATTTTGAGAAAGATTATGAACCGTATACCGCTGGCGGGTTCATCCATTACTGCGAATTCCCGTCACTGGTCAACAATCCGGAGGGGCTTGAAGCGGTTTGGGATTATACGTATGACCGGATCGGCTACTTCGGTACCAACACGCCGATTGATAAATGTTACGAGTGCGGTTATGAAGGAGAGTTCGAATCGACGGCCCAGGGGTTCAAGTGCCCGAGCTGCGGCAATCACAATCCCGAGACGACTTCCTGTATTCGCCGGCTGTGCGGTTATCTCGGCTCTGTCATTCAAAGGAAACCGATCAAAGGCCGCCTGAAAGAGATCAACAGCCGGGAAAAACAGCAGAGTTAATCGTACGTTCGGTTGAAAGGGGGAACTTCGCGGATCGCCTGCTCAGGTAAAAGCTTTTTTCGCGGAGCAAAAAAGATGAATTACGCAGACTATAAACGATTTGATTTTTTAAACGGAACAGGACTCAGACATTCTTTATTTGTGAGCGGGTGTCATTTTCACTGCAAAGGATGCTGGAACGCGGTTGCCTGGAATCCCGAATTCGGAAAACCCTATACGAAAGAGGTTGAAAATCAAATTATTACCGATTTGAATCGACCCGATGTCCGTGTTCAGGGGCTTTCACTTCTTGGGGGAGAGCCGTTTGATCATCCGGAAACATTGACCCGTCTCGTAAAACGTGTCAATCAGGAATGTAAAGGCAAGGATATCTGGTGCTGGACAGGCTTCAAGTTTGAGGATTTGCGGGAAGACAGGGACAGACGCGAGATGCTGCACTCGATTGACGTTCTCGTTGACGGGCCATTTGATATCACACAAAGGAATCTGAAACTGAAATTCCGCGGATCGGCCAACCAGCGGGTGATTGATGTGAAAAAATCACTTGAAACAGGTGGGGTCGTTCTGCATCTGCACTAATCACAGGTGAGATGGAAGATACCCAGGGCTTTCTGTGACTCCTCTGAAAAAAGAACCGGAAAGAAAAACGAATCCATTTTTCTTTCCGGTTCTTTTTTACATTATAATACAGCAAAGGCTTGCGCGGTCCTGCAGGCATGGCCGGGTAAAGCTTCATCTGACTGCGTTATTTTGTTCTGAACTTTTTTCAGACTGCACGGCTCGATTCAGCGTACGTTTTCTATTTCATCCATAGCCTGGTTTGCGAGCCGGTCGGCAAGTTCATTCAGTTCGACGCCGTGATGGCCTCTGACTTTGTTAAAGGTGATTTTTTTTTGCTTTCCAGCAAGCTCGTTCAACCGTATCCAAAGTTCTTTGTTTTTTACGGGTTGTCCGCCGGACGTTTTCCAGCCCTTCCTGATCCAGCCGGATACCCAGCTGTTCATCCCGTTGACTACATAGGCACTGTCGATATAAAAAGCAACGGGAATCGTGTCGGATTTAAGTGCTTCGAGGGCTTTGATTGCTGCTGTTAATTCCATGATGTTATTGGTTGTATTCTTCGCTCCTCCGCAGAGTTTTTTTATGTGTTTACCGTATTTGAGAACCGCGCCCCAGCCTCCGACATTGCGGTTACTCTGGTTACCGCGGCATCCGCCGTCACAGTAAATGATAATTTCTTCCAGATTGCTCACCTGTTTCAGTCATTTTCTTTTATTCCCCTGAGTGGAAATTCCCGCTTATTAGAAATTCTCCGTAACACGTGCAAGTTCCTTTATGAACGGGGATTTTTCCAGGATATGATATCATAATCCTGTTATACTATTAAGATAAGAACCTGCACACCCGGAAAGAGACATAAACTGTATACGAAACAGTAATAAGGATGAAGAGAAAGAAAAATCTTCAAAATTAAGGGGTGTTCGCATTGAGAATCGCAGTGCTCGGAGCCGGAGCAATCGGCTGTTTCTACGGCGGGCTGCTGGCACGTGACAAACAGGATGTTACGTTTATCGCAAAAGGGCATACTCTGGACTACTTGCGCGATCATGATCTGATTGTAAAAAGTATTCTCGGAGACTTTGCTCTGCCTGTCAAGGTTATGGATGCCGGCCAACTGAAAGAGGAACAGGCATTTGATTTTGTCATACTATCTGTTAAATCGACAGCACTGGATGACGTGATTCCTGAGTTAAAAGTACTTACCGGACCAAAGACAAAGATTGTCTGTCTTCTGAACGGGATAGGCAATGAGGAAAAACTTGCAGGATTATTCGGACCGGAACGGGTAGCCGGAGGCTCGGCCTTTATTTCTGTGATCCGTGAAAGCCCGGGTGTCGTTAATCATGTTGGTGAAGGGGCTCTTGTCATAGGGGAGTGGCAAAGTAAAAAAATACCGTCAGACGACGGGGGGCCGCGACTGGAGCTTCTTGCTGAAGCGATCCGTGCGGCGGGGATAAAAACAGACGTGACAGCCAATATCCGTCAGGTAAAGTGGGAAAAACTGCTTTGGAATATCATTTATAATCCGGTAACGGCCCTGACAAGAACCCGAGTTGGAGAGGCGCTTGACGATCCGGATCTGATATCGGTGCTTTCAGCAATCAAAAAAGAGTTCATACAGACGGCGAAGGCGGCAAATATCAGGATCAGGCAGAAATACATCGATAACGTGCTTCTCCCGGACGAAGAAGTTCGGAATCATAAGACATCAATGCTCCAGGATCTTGAAAACGGCAGGAAAATGGAACTCGAGGCGATCGTCGGTTTCGCTGTTCAGGTGGCACATGATCATCATGTACCGGTGCCGACCATCGAAAGTGTTTATCATCTTTTATCCTTTATTGAAAGAAAGACCAGCCTCGCTCAAAAAGTCACGCAACAAGGCTCATAAATCGTTTGAGAAAAAAGAGTAAACCGATAAAGATGCCTTTTTTGAATCATGATACGGGCATCTTTTTTTAATACAACATACAAAAGATGGTCAAAGGAGAAATACAATGTTTTTAAAAAAGAAAGCGGCTGGTGCTGTGCTTCTGTGCATTATCGGCTGTGCTTCTGCGTTTTTGTATATGGGAGAAAGAGAGGATCGTCATCCTGAAAAACCTGTACGGACCGCACCCTCAGTTACGGAGGATCAGAAGGCCCTGATACACGTGAGAGCAGAAGAAAATGCGGTATCCAGACTGCCGGCTCCGCCTCCTCATCCGAATCAGAAAGCAAAGGCAAAGGTCTCCGCACCATTTGTCAGCCAGAAGCCGGAACTGCCTAATGGGTGCGAGATCACAAGCCTGACCATGCTTCTGAATTCGGCGGATATCCCGGTAGATAAGATGACGCTGGCCCGTGAGATTAAAAAAGTACCTTTTTCGTCCGATAAGTATATGGGGAATCCAAATGAAGGATTTGTCGGAAATATGTATCACGGCAATAAAAACAATCCGGGATTGGCGGTCTATCACGGGCCAATTGCGGATCTTGCAGGAAAATACCTGGGCGACAGGGTCATCGATCTGACCGGCAGCAATTGGACGCGGGTTGAGCGGCAGATTTCGCAGGGGCAGCCGGTCTGGGTGATCACAAGCATTAACTTTCAGCCGGTTCCGGATTCGGGATGGCGGACCTGGCGCACGAGGCAGGGGACCCTCCGCATCTCATTTTTGGAACACTCGGTTCTGGTGACAGGCTACGACTCTGAGCATGTTTATTTTAACGATCCCCTGTCAAACCGGCATGGGAGCAAGGCCAGTAAACCGGCGTTTATTAAAGTCTGGAAGCAGTTCGGCAGCCAGGCTGTTTCCTATAAAAAAGCGGATATAGACCGTTAATGACATGTTTGTTTAATAGAATCATCGAAAAAATTTCCGTCGTGTTCAGCTATCTTATGATAAAATTATGTTATCTTTATTTTTTAAGTTCTTTTTTGGGGGTGAAGGTGTATGAATCCAACGCACACTCTTTCAGTAATAGGAACAGTGATGACGGCCTCAGCAGTCGCTGCCATTACAGGTACGGCCTCGCCTTCCGCTGCCTCGGCTCAGGATGTTCAGACGTACACAGGGCAGGCCACCGATAATCTGAACATCCGCAGTGCGCCGGGAACGGATCAGCCGCGAATCGGCATGTTCAGGAAAGGTCAGACGTTTGAAGTAATCGGCATCAGTAAAAAAAGTAAAAAAGCGAACTGGTTAAAGATCAATTATCATCACAGGACAGCTTACGTTGACGGTTATTATGTGACTCACGCACAGGCCCCATCTCAGAGAAAACCATCGCAGGATGTGGAAACGATTTCCGATTACCAGGGCATAGCGACGGAAAATCTTCATGTCCGTTTCCTCCCGAGTACGAATGGGACCATTCTGACCACCCTGGGCAAGGGAACAGAGGTAACGGTTATTGGAAAAACGACGGACGGATGGCTGCAAATAAAATACAGGAACGGTTCGGCTTATGTTTCGTCCAAATACATAAAGAAAACCGGCGGGGCGCCGGCTTCAGCCAATCATCAGGAAAGCTCAGTCAAAACCCTCTACACAGGCGTGACGACGGACAATTTAAATGTGCGTAATCAGGCGTCGGTAAACGGGAAACGACTGACGACGCTGAAGAAAGGGACAAAGGTCGAAGTAGTCGGCGCGAGTGGCAGATGGCTGAAAATAAAGTACAACGGCGGCACGGCGTATGTGTCGGGCCAGTACGTTCAGAAGCCGGGATCAGGCCATATATCCTCCGGCTCAGCCGGATCGGGCACAACGCTGAAAACCCTCTACACAGGCGTGACGACGGACAATTTAAATGTGCGTAATCAGGCGTCGGTAAACGGGAAACGACTGACGACGCTGAAAAAAGGGACAAAGGTCGAAGTAGTCGGCGCGAGTGACAGCTGGCTGAAAATAAAGTACAACGGCGGCACGGCGTATGTGTCGGGCCAGTACGTTCAGAAGCCGGGACCAGGCCATATATCCTCCGGCTCAGCCGGATCGGGCACAACGCTGAAAACCCTCTACACAGGCGTGACGACGGACAATTTAAATGTGCGTAATCAGGCGTCGGTAAACGGGAAACGACTGACGACGCTGAAAAAAGGGACAAAGGTCGAAGTAGTCGGCGCGAGTGGGAGCTGGCTGAAAATAAAGTACAACGGTGGTACGGCGTATGTGTCAGGCGACTATGTCCGGAAGGCAGGCACCGGCTCGCCGGGAGGATCATCTACGCCTTCGCAGCCTTCATCGAGTAAGACTTTCGGTGTTATCACAACCGGCGTTCATTTCCGGGTCGGACCGGATACCCATTATGACAGCCTGGCAATCCTTAAAGCCGGAACTATCGTGGAATGGCTGGCAGACACCGGGAACGGCTGGGTCAAGGTCAGCAGTGGCGGAAAAGATGGATACGTTTATAGTGATTATGTAAAGAAAGAAACTGTAACCAATGTGCAGGATGGAAATACCGCCTACCTGACCACTAAGTATCCCATCTCTTATTCACGAGCCCTGGCGATGGAAAGAAAAGTGAATTCGTCGTCTGATTTGTCTTATTATTTAAATCCAAAAAACTTTGAAAAGGGTACAACTTCCTATTTTCAGTTTTTACAACTTTCTTCACTGGCAAATATCAGTCAGTCAGATATGGACGGAATCTTAAAAGGGGCCGGTATTTTATCGGGATACGGCTCGACTTTTATTGATGCCGCAAAAAGAAACGGTGTAAATGAGGTTTATCTTGCGGCTCATGCATTGCACGAAACAGGATACGGCAGCTCGCGTCTGGCAAACGGTGTCGAGTATAAAGGGGTAAAAGTGTATAATATGTTCGGCATTGGCGCTTTTGACGTCGATCCGAGAAACGGCGGTGCAGCACTTGCTTATATGAACGGCTGGACAACGCCTCATAAAGCGATCGAAGGCGGTGCGGTCTGGATTGCCCAACACTATATATATAATTCGATCTACCGCCAGGATACCCTGTACAAGATGCGCTGGAATCCTGAAGCACTGGTTATGGGCAGCGCGACCCATCAATATGCGACAGATGTCGGGTGGGCTGTCAATCAGACGCCGAATATAGCGAAGATGTACAAGATGATTAAGACCTATAATATCATTTATGATGTGCCGCAATTTTATTAATTGTTCACTGGAAAAAGAGCGTCGGAAGAGACCATCTTCCGGCGCTTGATTTTTAACAAATAAGAAAAGTGAAAGAAACAGACGGGGCTATATGGCCTTTTTTTGTGTCGGCCCTGGTCCTGACGACCATCTGATACTGGTAGAAAATCAATTTACTTGCTCAGTTGTCTCCATTTGTTTCCCAGTTTGGGAGGTACATAAGCTTCCATTTTATCAAGCAGTGATTGTGGATCGTTTGAAACGGTTAACAGATGAAGATGCGAATCGTTGGCAAATCCCTGATCGATGCTGTGGCGGATCAGAGCGATCAGCGGATCAAAATAGCCCGCAACATTTAGAAGACCGATCGGTTTTGTATGCAAGCCTATCTGGGCCCAGCAAAGTATCTCGAACAGTTCGTCAAAGGTACCGATACCGCCTGGAAGCGCAATGAAACCGTCTGACAGTTCATTCATTTTTTCCTTGCGCGCATGCATTCCGTCTACTTCAACGAGCTTTGTGAGGCGCTGGTGAGCCATCTCGCCAAGTACCAGCCCTTTCGGCATGACCCCAATGACCTCTCCTCCAAGTGAGAGCACTTTATTGGCAATTTCACCCATCAGACCAATGGAAGACCCGCCGTATACAATCCGGTATCCTCTGGCCACGATCCATTCGCCCAGCTGATTTACTTTTTCAACGTATTCCGGATTGATTCCCAAATTTGAACCGGCGTAGATACAAATTGTTTTGCCCAAATTGAATAACCTCCTTTTTGCATCGATCATCTGATAAAGTACGTACCGCTACTATTGTAACGCAATCATTCTGTCGATTGCATGAGGATAAGCATGGCTTCTCTGAAAATAATAGGGTAAAGTGCGACTTAGTGCCCTGAAATATGAGATGATTCGACCACAGTACTTGTCCCTTTTAAGCTTTTTAACCAAAATAAATCCCGCCCGGGGTTCTCCGATTCTTTTCCGGGAATCGGTTTTACCCGTTGCGGGAGCCTGGAAAATTGATTCAATAGAAATCTCGTTTGGTTAATTATTAAAGATACAAATAAAGGGCGAAAACAACCGCAAGAATAAAACGGTAGACGGCGAACGGAACGAGCGTAAATCGTTTTAATAGTTTCAAGAAAAAGACAATGGCCAGCATCGCGACGATAAATGCGCTAATAAAGCCGGTTGCAAAGAGCGGAATGTCGCTCACATGTAAAAAGTGGAGACTCTTGTAAAAGTCATAACCACTCGCACCCATCATCATCGGGACAGCAAGAATGAAAGAGAACTCGGCAGCCGTCGTACGGTTGACACCTGCAATAATCCCGCCGGCTATTGTCGATCCTGAGCGGGAAAAGCCCGGCCACAGTGAAAAACATTGAAACAATCCGATAACAAAAGCCTGACCGTAACTTAGCTGATCTGTTGCGTAGCTCTCTCTTCTTTTGGCCAACCCCTCTGCAAAAATCATCAGAATACCACCGGCGACCAGACTCAATAGAACGGTTTTCGGGGAGAAGAGTACATTTTTGATAAAGTCATGCAGAGCAAAGCCAAGTATGCCGGCCGGAATTCCCGCGATGATAATATGTAGTAAATTCAAATGTTTCGGGCCACTTTTCTCTACATTGCGATACAGTCCGAACAAGCTCCATAACCTTTTCCAATAAAGGACAACAACAGCCATGATGGAACCAAGCTGAATAATGACCTCAAAGGTGTTGGCTGTAGCTCCGGTAAAATGCAGCAGATCCCCGGCGAGGATAAGGTGGCCGGTGGAGGACACAGGCGCGAATTCAGTCAGACCTTCCACGGCTCCCATAATGATCGCGATGATAATTTCAATCAACAGATTCACCAACCTTGCTCTTTGTTATTTACTGATAAAGATAGAAGGTACAAGCCCATACATTATAGCATATTCTTTAAACAGATAATTGTTCGTTAAGAAGTTGATTTTAGAGAGGGGCAACATACTCACGCATCATTAAAAAAATTTAATTAAATCAAATGAAAAAAATATTTTTCTGAAAGGGTTGACTTCTTGTTTGGGCGCTGTATAATGAAAAGCACACAAGGCAGAAACAATTGCCAGGAACCTTTAAGGGTTAATGAATAACCGATGATAAAGAGAGTAACAGTGAGCCGCTGTTCGAGCGAGCCGGGTTGATGGAAGCCGGTACAGCGAAACACTGTGAACCGCACTTTTGAGGTGATGACCTGAATCAAGAGTAGGGTCATCCGGTTTACAACCGTTAGAAAGTACCAAAGCAGATTCCCGTTAAACGAGGGAATAATTGGAGTGGTACCGCGGGTATGTTCACAACGCTCGTCTCTTTTAATCAGTAAAAGAGGCGGGCGTTTTTATTTGCACCATTTTTAAGAAATGACAATATATCTAACTTTAGAAAAAATGGGCAGAAGTCCCGTTTCCAGAAATGAACCGGCAGAAGAACGGTTTTACATCATTTAATTTAATGCTCTGCAGTATTAGCAAACGTAACACAGATTGAAAAAAGCGAATCTTTTTTATTATTGGAGGTTGTTCAGGTGAAGGCAGGTATTGTTGGTGCGAATGGTTACAGCGGAATGGAGCTGATTCGTCTATTAATCAACCATCCATCGGTAGATATCGGGTTGCTTGTCTCTCATTCGACGAGCGGCTCGGAGATTCAGAGTCTTTATCCTCATTTATCCGGTGTTCTGGACAGGAAACTGGCAGACTTTGATCCCGATGAGCTGGCAGAACATACGGATGTGGTTTTTTTCGCGACTCCGGCAGGAATCAGCAAAGACCTGCTTCCCGAGTGCTTGAAAAGGGGACTGATCTGCATCGATTTATCGGGAGATTTTCGCCTGAAGAAACCGGAAGAATACGAGTCGTGGTATCATCAGTCACCCGCTGACGCTTCTCTTCTTCAAGACGCGGTTTACGGTTTGCCGGAGGTCAACCGAAGGCAGATTGAAAAAGCAAGGTTTATCGCCAATCCGGGCTGTTATCCGACGGCGGCGATTCTCGGACTGGCCCCGGCAATCAAAGACAGTGCGATTGACACAGGCTCGATCATCATCGATGGGAAATCGGGTGTTTCGGGTTCAGGAAGAAAAGCGGTGCCGGGGAATCTATACAGCGAAGTTAATGAGAGTGTCAAAGCTTATAAGCTTGGCGCCCACCAGCACACCCCGGAGATTGAGCAGGCGATAGAAGCGATGAGCGGTCAGCATCAACCGATCACTTTTACAACGCATCTGATTCCAATGACGCGAGGCCTCATGTGCACCATTTATGCGACCCTGGCAAAAGGCTATTCGACAAAGGAGCTGATCGAGAGGTATGAACGGTTCTATGAAAAAGCCCCTTTCGTCAGGATCAGGCCGCTCGGCACCTGGCCGGCAACTAAAGAAGTAGTCGGTTCGAATTATTGCGATATTGGGTTGAATGTCGATGGCCGGGCAAGGCGTCTGACCATTGTGTCCGTCATCGACAATGTGGTTAAAGGCGCAGCGGGTCAGGCGATACAGAATCTGAATATTATCAGGGGCTGGGACGAAAAAAGCGGACTCGGGCTCACCCCAGTCTATCCTTGAGAGGAAGCGTAAAAATGGAAAAAATCATAGAAAAACATGTACAGCTGAACGAATTAGAGAACGGCGGTGTCGGATCGCCAAA
Organism: Sporolactobacillus sp. THM7-4; assembly: GCF_004153165.1. GTDB lineage: Bacteria > Bacillota > Bacilli > Bacillales > Sporolactobacillaceae > Sporolactobacillus. The sequence continues at coordinate 178,833 of NZ_SEMD01000005.1, forward strand.
GGGGTTCATTACCGGCGGACAAAACATCGGGATGAGAAAAACAAAACCGGATATGGGGTGGATCTATTCAGAGAGACCTGCGGCTGCGGCCGGTGTCTACACAACCAATCTTTTTCAGGCCGCTCCGCTTGCAGTAACTAAGGCGAGCCTTGCCAAAGAAGGAAAGCTCCAGGCAATCCTCGTTAACACCGTCAGCGCGAATTCATGCACCGGCGAACAAGGACTCAAAAATGCCTGTACCACTCAGAAATGGATGGCTAACCATCTGGGCATTCCGGAACATTACGTCGGTGTTGCTTCAACGGGAGTGATCGGGCTCCAGCTTCCTATGGATAAGATGAAGAAAGGAATTGATCGTATTAAGCTGGGCGAAGCAGAATCCTGGTTTGAAGAAGCGATTTTAACGACCGACACAAAGACGAAGCACATTGCGGTCCAGTTCACGATCGATGGTAAAAAAGTGACGATCGGCGGTGCGTGCAAGGGGTCAGGCATGATTCATCCCAATATGGCGACCATGCTCGGTTTCGTGACCACCGACGCCGATGTCGATTCAGACGATCTGCATCTGGCACTAAAAAAGGTGACAGACCGGACGTTTAACAGAATCACGGTCGATGGCGACACGAGCACGAACGACATGGTACTGGTTATGGCAAACGGTATGGCCGAAAATAAAAAGCTGACGGTGAACCACCCGGAGTGGCCGGTATTTATGGCCGGACTCGAGACAGTTTGCCGGGAATTAGCGAAATTGATTGCCGGTGACGGAGAAGGGGCAACCAAGCTGATCGAGGTCCGCGTGACCGGTGCCAGAGATGAAGAATCGGCAAAGGCAATCAGTAAAACGATCGTTGGATCGAGTCTTGTTAAAACAGCAGTCTTCGGCAGCGACGCGAATTGGGGACGGATGATCTGCGCGATCGGTTACAGCGGCGAACCATTCGACCCCACTAAAGTATCGATGACGTTAGGGGACATCGTCATGTTTGAGCATGGTATGCCTGTCGCGTTTGATGAAGAAAAAGCAAAATCGTATCTGGATCAGGACAAAATCGTGATACAGGCCAGTTTGGGCGAGGGAGACGGCGAGGCTGTAGCCTGGGGCTGCGACCTGACTTATGATTACGTGAAAATAAACGCCTCTTACCGTTCATGAATGTTAAAGGATTGAAGAAAAGGACATCCCATTTTTGAAAGAGAAAAAAATCATCCTTTAAGCAGGAGGGTCACCATGAAACAGTATCTGATCATCAAATGCGGAGGAAGTGTATTTGATAAACTGACTCCGGAATTTTTTCAAAGTATTCAGGTCATACAGTCAGAAGGGAAATGGTTTCCGGTCATTGTTCACGGCGGTGGGCGGGCGATTTCCGATATGCTGGAAAAACTGGCCATCCAGACAACGTTCAGCCGCGGCCTTCGCGTGACGACGAAGGAAGTTCTGGATGTTGCTGAAATGGTGCTGAGCGGATCGATGAACAAGAAACTCGTCACAAACCTCAGCCTCACGGGGGCGAAGGCAGTTGGTCTGAGCGGAATCGACGGTAACCTGTTTCATGTCAAACCGATCGCTTTACAGGAACTGGGCTATGTCGGCAAGGTGACTGCCGTTGATCCGGGGATTGTCATCAAGATGTGCGATCAAGGATTTATTCCTGTTATTTCTCCGATTTCAATGGATGAAGAGGGGCAGCACTACAATATCAATGCCGATCAGGCTGCTGCGGCGATCGCCGGGGCGCTGAACGGCAAACTCTGCTTCGTCAGTGATGTTCCGGGGATCCTCATTGAGGAGAACGGGATGATGAAGCAGCTGGATCAGGTATCGGACCGGGAGATTGCGAGTTTAATAGAAAAGAAGAAGATTATCGGAGGCATGATTCCGAAGGCGATGGCTGCAGTAGCGAGCCTGAAACAGCACGTTCAGGAAGTGGTCATTGTTAACGGAATGACACCGGGTTGTTTGATTCATTACACGAAAGGCGCCCAGGTTGGAACAAAAATTTTTCTTGAAGAGGAGGCACTCCATGCTTAACACCAAATCAGCTGAAAAGGTCTCACCGGTGATGTCGGCCTATGGACGTTTTCCAATTACTATTGTCAAAGGAAAAGGCAGCTATGTCTGGGATAAAGAAGGAACAAAATATCTGGATTACACTTCGGGTATCGCGGTGTGCGCCCTTGGCCACGCGCCAGATGCGGTAGCAGAAGTACTCAAAAAACAGCTGGATACCCTGTGGCATTGTTCGAATCTCTTCCATATTGAATCCCAGGAAAAACTGGCGGAAATGCTGGTAAACCTGTCAGGATGCGATCAGGTATTTTTTTGCAACAGCGGCGCGGAAGCCAATGAGGGAGCGATCAAGCTTGCCCGGCGCTATGCCCGGCTGATCAGAAAAAAAAGTAACGGACACATTGTAACGTTCAGCCATTCCTTCCACGGGCGGACGATGGCGACACTGACAGCTACCGCTCAGGAAAAAATTCAGGATGGGTTTGCGCCGCTTGTCCCCGGCTTCCGCTATCTTCCTTATAACAGCAGCGAGGCAATTTCGTCCCTGGAAGACGACGATGATTGCATCGCCGTACTGCTCGAAATGGTCCAGGGAGAAGGCGGCGTGATTCCTGCTGATCAGGAATGGATTCATCAGCTTGATGAAATTTGCAGTAAAAAAGGCATTCTTCTGATGGTTGACGAAGTTCAGACGGGGATCGGACGCACGGGCACACTCTTCGCCTATGAACAGTACGGCATTGATCCCGACGTCGTGACCGTGGCCAAAGCACTCGGGTCGGGTATACCGATCGGTGCCGTTCTGGCGAAAAAACACGTGTCTCAGGTTTTCACTCCCGGTACCCATGGATCAACTTTCGGAGGCAACCCGTTCTCTACAACAGCGGGAGTTGCGACGCTTGAGACGTTTAAGAAGGAGAACGTACTGGCCAGATGCACGGAAAACGGCATCTACCTGGCACAAAAATTAAGCAGCCTCCAGGAAAAATATCCGGATTTAATTAAAGATGTACGCGGTAAAGGACTGCTCGTTGGTGTTGAAACATCCGTGAAGGCTATTGATCTTGTAAACAAGTTAAGAGAAAAATATCAGATTCTGATCCTTACCGCCGGCGAAAAGGTGCTTCGTATATTACCGCCACTGATAACCGATAAAGACGAGATCGATCACTTTATCAGTAAGTTGGATGCCGTTTTAAATAATTAACAGGAGGAGGCGGACAGCAATGAAGAAAGGCTACCTGCTGCTTGAGTCGGGTGAGGTGTATTCCGGAGTACGAGTAGGAAAACAGGATGCAGTACTGGGCGAGATTGTTTTTAATACAAGCATGACCGGTTATCAGGAAATCATGACCGACCCATCCTATGCAGGTCAGATCATGACTTTCTGCTATCCATTGATCGGTAATTACGGGATCAATCCGAACGACAGTGAAAATAAGACGATTCACATGAAAGGCGCGATTTTCAGCAACCTGTGCTCGGTACCGAGCCACTATCAATCGATCGAAACGGTTGACGAGTGGCTGAAACAGTCCGGAGTGCCGGGGCTCGCGGGAATAGATACACGTGCAGTCGTTAAGAAAGTGCGGCAAAGCGGAACGATGAAGGCGATAATCAGTGACACGCCGGAGGTTCCTGACAGTGCCTGGAACCGGCCTCTGCCGCGAAATCTGATCAGCCGGGTTTCTACGAAAAAGTTAAAAGTTTATGAAGGAAAAGGGCCTCACATTGCGCTGTTCGATTACGGCTATAAAAAGTCGATGCTTACGTCACTGATTGATATGGGATGCAAGGTAACGGTTGTGCCGTATAACACATCTTTTGAAACGCTTGCCTCGCTTGACCCTGATGGCGTGCTGCTCAGCAACGGCCCTGGTGATCCGATGCAGCTCAGCTCACTGTTCGGCGAATTGAAAAAAATTACGTCCAGTTATCCGACACTGGGCATCTGCCTGGGACATCAGCTCGTTGCCTCAGCCTATGGGGCGAAGACCGGGAAATTGCTGTTCGGTCATCGAGGAGCGAATCATCCGGTTAAAGAAACGGCCACGGGAAAAGTATGGATGACCTCGCAGAACCATAGTTATGTCGTGACAAAGGAGAGTATAAACAAGGATATTTTTACAGTTACTTACCTCAATGTCAACGACGGTTCGGTCGAGGGACTGAAGCACAATTCGCTTCCGATTGAGACGGTGCAATATCACCCGGAAGCCCATCCCGGGCCTTGCGATACGCATCCCGTTTTCAAGAGATTTATCGATACAATCAAAGAGATTAAGGGTGAAGCAACTCATGCCGTTACGTACTGAAATTAAAAAAGTGCTTGTTATCGGGTCGGGTCCGATCGTAATTGGCCAGGCAGCGGAATTCGATTATGCCGGCACTCAGGCCTGTCTCGCGTTAAAAGAAGAAGACATTGAAGTAGTTCTCGTCAATAATAACCCGGCGACGATTATGACCGATGACAATATAGCCGACCGTACGTATGTCGAACCACTGACTGTTCAGGCACTTGAAAAGATTATTGCCCGGGAGCGGCCCGATGGCCTGATTGGAACGCTGGGTGGGCAGACCGGGCTGAATCTGGCTGTCGAGCTTTACAAAAAAGGGATTCTCGCCAAATATGGTGTTGAACTGCTCGGGACTTCGGTGGATTCGATTGAGCACGGTGAGGACCGGGAATTGTTCAGACAGCTGATGATTGATATTCACGAACCGATCCCTGAATCAAAGATCATTCGTTCATATGAGGATGGGCTTGATTTTGTCGGTAAAATTGGTTATCCCGTAATCATCCGTCCGGCCTATACACTCGGTGGTTCCGGCGGAGGTTTTGCCTATAATGAAGAAGACCTGGATCTTGTCCTGCACAGAGGGCTTAATTTAAGCCCGATTCATGAAGTGCTGATCGAAAAGAGTATCAAAGGCTGGAAAGAAATCGAGTACGAAGTGATGCGCGACGCCAATGACACCTGTATCATCGTCTGCAACATGGAAAATGTGGATCCTGTCGGCGTGCATACAGGAGACAGTATCGTTGTTGCCCCGTCCCAGACTCTTTCAGATGTCCAATATCAAATGCTGCGCAATGCCTCACTGAAAATTATTCGCGCCTTGAAAATTGTCGGCGGCTGCAACATCCAGTTTGCACTTAACCCGGATTCAAATGAGTATGCCATTATTGAAGTCAATCCGCGGGTCAGCCGATCATCGGCTCTTGCTTCTAAGGCGACCGGCTATCCGATTGCGAGAGTCGCTGCTAAATGTGCGATTGGATTTCATCTCGATGAAATCCTGAATCCGATCACGGGGACGACCTATGCCTCTTTTGAGCCGGCAATTGATTATATTGTCGTTAAAATTCCGCGTTTCCCTTTTGACAAGTTTACGGAAGCAGACCGCAGCCTCGGGACACAGATGAAAGCAACAGGCGAGGTTATGGCTATTGACCGGACTTTTGAAGCCGCACTGAATAAGGGTGCACGGTCTCTGGAAATGGGCTTAACCGGATTTGATGCTCCGCAGTTCCATGATCTGCCGGACAGCATGCTGGAAGAGCATTTGCGTAAAGCCACAGACTTAAGATTGTTTGCGATTGCCGAACTATTCCGGCGTGGACGTTCGATAAACACGATTCATGAAATCACAAAAATAGATCCCTGGTTTCTGAACGGCATGAAGGGACTGGTTGATTTTGAAAAGTCACTCAGCCAGCTTTCATGGGAAAGTCTCCCGGAGCAGAAACTGATTCAGGCGAAAAGAATGAACATCGGTGACCGGCGGCTTGCCGAACTGTTTTCGGTAACAGAGACCGAGATCCGTGAAAAAAGAAAAGCAATCGGACTGATTCCTTCATATAAATTAGTCGATACATGTGCCGGAGAGTTTGAAGCGCAAACGCCTTATTACTATTCAACGTGGACGGGGGAAGATGAAGCGGATGTCGATGATCGGCCGAAAATTCTGATTGTCGGTTCCGGCCCGATTCGCATTGGACAGGGAATTGAATTTGATTATTGTTCGGTTCGGGCGACTCTTGCCGTCAAAAAACAGGGTTATCAGGCCATTGTGATCAACAATAATCCGGAAACGGTCAGCACGGATTATTCGATTGCTGATCGCCTCTATTTTGATCCGCTGGCTGTGGAAGACATCCTGAGTGTCGCTGAAAAAGAACATGTTCAGGGCGCGCTCGTTCAATTCGGCGGGCAGACTGCCGTGAATGTCGCTGAGGCACTTGAAAAAGCCGGAGTACCGATATTGGGAACTTCAACAGAAGGTATTGACAAGCTGGAAGATCGTGAACAGTTTTATGAACTGCTTGATCGTCTTGAAATCCCGCACATCAAAGGAATGAGCGTCGACAAACTGGAAGACCTGCCTGAAGCGGCAAGACAGCTGGGATACCCTATTCTTGTCCGGCCATCCTTTGTGATCGGCGGTCAATCCATGTTCCTTTTTCATCACCCGAAGGAACTTGAGGAATACATTCACGGCGAACGGAATCTAAGCGCACAGTCGTTCCCGCTTCTTGTTGACCGGTATATGCCCGGGACCGAGTGCGAAGTCGATGCCATCAGCGATGGAATTCAGGTGACCATTCCCGGTATTTTTGAACATGTAGAACGGGCGGGTGTCCACTCGGGCGACAGTGTTGCCATATTTCCTTCACATTCACTGACGGATGCAGTGAAAAAAGAAATCGCCGAAGATACAGAAAAAATCTGTCTTGCCCTTGGAGTCAAAGGATTAATTAACATCCAGTTCGTGATTGCCGGCGAAACGGTATATGTTCTGGAAGTGAATCCACGTGCCTCGCGTACCGTGCCGATTGTCAGCAAGGTTACCGGTATTCCGATGGTTGATATCGCGGTTGGCATACAGCTCGGCGGGAAGCTTGCCGATCTGGGGCTTCCTTCCGGTTACAGCGAATCTCCACGTTTTTATGCGGTTAAGGTTCCGGTATTCTCATTTACCAAACTCAACGATGTCGATCCCGTGCTCGGGCCGGAAATGAAATCGACCGGTGAACAGCTCGGCATGGAAGAGACGGTTGATAGAGCTTTTGACAAAGCCTTCTTGCTCGGCGAACCTAATCCATTTAATCAACCGGATCAAAAGAACACGGTGTTGTGTTCGGTAGCCGGGAGGCAGCTGGAGGATAGCCTTCCTGTTGTCCTTCGTCTCATAAAAAAAGGCTTTAAGATTGTGGCGACTGAGGGAACAGCTGATTTTTATATAAACTCCGGGATTGAGGTCCGGAAGCTCGAAAATAATGCCAAAGCCGTACAGACACTGCTTACGACCGGCAAAATTGCCGCAATCCTTAATATTCCGACGGCCGGACGGCGTATTCATTCATTTGGATTTGAGATGAGAGCACTGGCACTCCGCTACCAGATCCCGCTATACACTTGTCTTGATACGATATCTGAAACGATCCGGTCGGCAGAGAGCACCGCACCGCTCACGGTCCGAACACTCGATGAATACAGAGACCTGACTTATACGATAAAGAAGGGGAAGTGACAGTATGGCTGATGTAAGTACCATGTCCTCGCTGAAGGGAAAAGATTTTCTGACTATTTCCCAGTTTACCGGCGATGAAATCCATACCTTTTTAAAACAGGCGCTCGATTTAAAAAAAATGCAAAAGGAAGGGATTCCGCATCCTTATCTGAGCGGCCAGACGCTGGCAATGATTTTCGAAAAATCATCGACGCGGACGAGAGTATCGTTTGAAGTTGGCATGTACCAGCTTGGAGGATCCGCGCTGTATCTCAGCAGCCGTGATATTCAGCTCGGCCGGGGAGAATCGATTCCCGATACGGCAAAGGTCCTGTCGCGTTACGTTGACGGGATCATGATTCGGACATTTGCCCATGAGAAAGTGGAAGAACTGGCAGCAAACGCTGATGTACCGGTCATCAACGGACTGACCGATACGCATCATCCGACACAGGTTCTGGCGGATTTACTGACGATTTATGAACGCAAAGGAAAGCTTAAAGGTCTGAAGGCCTGCTTCATCGGTGACGGATACAATAATATGGCTCACTCGCTTCTTGAAGGAGCTGCCGCTGTCGGAATGGATCTGACCGTCGCGAGTCCGGAAGGATACGAACCGGATCCGGAGATTCTTTCCGCAGCTAAAGCCCGTGCGGAAGAAAACGGCTGCCAGGTCGGCTTCACAACATCACCGCAGGAAGCCATCGAAGCAGCAGACATTGTGATTACCGACGTGTGGGCAAGTATGGGGGAAGAAGCGGAGAAAGAAAAAAGGCTGAGAGACTTCCGGGACTATCAGATCAATGAGGAACTTGCAAGTCTGGCAAAATCAGATTACCTCTTCCTCCATTGCCTGCCGGCGCACCGCGGCGAAGAGGTCACAGCCGGCATTATTGACGGCCCGCATTCAGCCGTTTTTGATGAAGCGGAAAACCGGCTTCATGCCCATAAAGCCATTTTAAAATGTCTGATGGAAAGCAACTGATATTTAAATATAGAAGAAAGAACATAAGGGAGGATTTTTACAATGGCAAAAGAGAAAATCGTGCTCGCATATTCCGGAGGTCTCGACACCTCGGTATGTATCAAGTGGCTTCAGGACAAATACAACTACGACGTAATTGCCCTGAGCATTAATGTCGGCGAAGGTAAAGACCTGAAAATGGTGAAACAGAAGGCGCTTGATGTCGGCGCAATCAAATCGTATATTGTTGACGCCGAAGAACTGCTTGCTCAGGATTATCTGGCTCAGGCACTGAAAGCCAATGCTTTATATGAAGGTGTATACCCTCTTTCTTCGGGGCTGTCCCGCCCACTGATTTCGAAACTGCTCGTTGATGTTGCTCATAAAGAAGGCGCTGTTGCAGTCGCTCACGGCTGCACAGGAAAAGGGAACGATCAGGTTCGGTTCGAAGTATCGATCCAGGCGCTTGACCCGACTCTGAAGGTTGTTGCCCCGGTACGTGAATGGGGAATGACTCGTGACGAAGAAATCAAATATGCTGAAAAGAACGGGATTCCGATTCCAGTTGACCTCGACAACCCATTTTCAATTGATGCCAACATTTGGGGACGTGCATGTGAGGCAGGCGTTCTGGAAAATCCGTGGAATGAGGCGCCGGAAGCGGCTTTCGAATGGACGAATCCGATTGAAAAAACACCGGACACACCGGAATACATTGAACTTACTTTTGAAAAAGGGGTCCCGGTTGCTCTTGACGGCGAAGCGATGCCGTTCGTTGAGATCATTAAGAAGCTGAATAAACTCGGCGGGCTGCACGGCGTCGGCCGGATTGACCACGTGGAAAACCGGCTCGTCGGTATTAAATCCCGCGAGGTTTATGAAAACCCGGCTGCACTGATCCTGATCAATGCTCACAAAGCGCTTGAAACCATCACGCTGACAAAAGAAGTATCGAAATTCAAGCCGCTGATTGATAAGGAGATGTCTCAGGTCATTTATGATGGTTTGTGGTACTCACCAATCAAAGCGGCTTTGATGGCATTTGTGGATCAATCGCAGCAGGTCGTTTCCGGAAAAGTCCGGATCAAACTGTTCAAAGGCAATCATGTCGTTGTCGGACGCGCATCGGAGAACAGTCTGTATAACGAAAAACTGGCTACCTATACAAAGGGAGACGCTTTTGATCATAACGCGGCTGTCGGATTCATCAAACTGTGGGGACTTCCGACCAGGGTCAATGCCGAAGTGCATAAGAACGATAAAGAAACGGAGGCAAATCATGGCGAAATTATGGGGCGGCCGGTTTACGAAGTCAACAAATAAGCTGGTTGACGAATATACTGCATCGATTTCTTACGATCAGGAACTGGCGAAGGAAGATATTGAAGGCAGTCTCGCCCATGTTCAGATGCTGGGTGAATGCGGAATCGTTACTTCTGAAGAAGCAAAAACGATTCAGAAGGGTCTTCATCAGATTCTTGAAAAAGTGGAAAAAGGTGATGTCACTTTTTCCGTCGATCAGGAAGACATCCATATGAACATTGAGAAAATGCTGATTGACGCGATCGGTCCGGTCGGCGGAAAACTCCATACCGGCCGAAGCCGCAACGATCAGGTCGCGACTGACATGCATCTTTACATGCGCAGTAAAACGCAGCTTTTGATTGAGCTGCTGGAAACCGTTCAGTCGGCACTGCTTGAGCAGGCGAAGGCAAATGTCGATACCATTCTGCCTGGATACACCCATCTTCAGAGGGCACAGCCAATATCATTCGCTCATCATCTGCTCGCCTATTTCTGGATGTTTGAGCGAGACAAAAGCCGGCTTGCGGACAGCCTGAAGCGGATTAACATTCTGCCGCTCGGCGCAGGCGCACTTGCCGGAACCACTTTCCCGATCAACCGCCGCCGCGTCGCCGAACTGCTTGACTTTGAGGACATCTATCCGAACAGCCTCGATGCGGTCAGCGATCGTGACTTTGTGGTTGAAGCTTTGTCCGCCTGTTCGCTGATCATGGTCCACCTGTCACGTCTCTCCGAGGAGATGGTGCTTTGGAGCAGTCAGGAGTTTCAGTTTATTGAACTGGACGATGCGTTCTGCACCGGATCCAGCATCATGCCGCAGAAGAAGAATCCGGATGTTTCCGAATTGCTGCGCGGGAAGACGGGCCGCGTTTTCGGTCACCTGGTCGGTCTGCTGACGGTCCTTAAGGGACTGCCACTTGCCTATAACAAGGATATGCAGGAAGATAAAGAGGGAATTTTCGATACGGTCAGAACCCTGACAGGGGCACTTCAGCTCCTTGCCCCGATTCTTGGGACAATGACCGTAAAGAAAGATCGGATGCGCCATGCCGTGGAAAAGGATTACTCGAACGCAACAGATATCGCCGATTATCTGGCGAGAAAAGGAATGCCGTTCCGTGAAGCCCACGAAATCACCGGGAAAATGGTTCTTTTCGCAATTGAGCAGGGCAAGTACTTACTTGACCTCAGTATGTCCGACTACAAGCGATTCAGCCCGCTGTTCGAGGAAGACATATTCGAAGCACTGAAACCGGAAAACGTCATGCGCGCCCGTGAAAGCGAAGGCGGGACCGCCCCGGATCAGGTTGAAAAACAGATTAAACTGGCCGAAGCCAAACTTTATTAAAAGCTGATGATTCGTCTGATTACGGACATTGACAGCGAAAATCATACGATCTTAAAAAAGTTCATTTATCTTTTCAGGATAATTGAACTTTTTTTATTCATAAGTTTTGCCGGCTCACCTGCCCTAAAGTGGGAGAAGGCAGGATTCAAGGGCAAAATTAGCCTCTGTATTCTTTAAGTCATTAAAGTTTGTTATGGTTTCGATAAATTTTTCCATGGATTTTGTTACATAGGCATCTGAACGATGGATAAAAACGGTTGAAATTTTACTGAATTCATCCGGAACTGGAAAATAATTCACTGATCCCTCACTGATCAATCGATTAATTGTTGACTTTGGAATAAGAGTGATACCTAAACCGGAAATGACACCTCCTAAAATAGTTTCCAATGTTCCGAATTCCATAATTTTTGGATATTTTATATCAACTTCGTTCATCAACGCCATTAAGTTTCTTCTATATCGACAACCAGAATGAAAGACCAGTAAAGGTTGTCTGATCGCTTTTTGGAGATCCGTTATCTTTCGACTTGAAATTAAAACAAGATCTTCCTGAAATACCTCATATTGTACAAGATCAGCCTGATGTTCAAAACCAGTAACAAATGCGCCATCCAGTTTAAAGTTGAGGACATCGCTAACGAGCTGTTCGGTCACTCCTGTAACAAGCGAAAGATCAACATTTGGAAATTGTTGATGGTAAGCTGATAAAAAAACAGGCAATTTAACGACCGTTTCTACAGTCCCCAGTTCCAGTGTGCCTGCCGGGTGGTTTGTATCCTGTGCAATCTTAATCATTTTATCAGTCATTGATAAAATGTTTTCCGCGTAGTTAAGCAGTTTTCTTCCCTCAGCTGTTAACCGCATTCCACGGCTGTAACGGTGGAAAAGCTGAGTCCGCAATGTTGTTTCCAGAAATTTAATACGAGCTGTCACATAAGATTGAACATAATTTAATTCTTTCCCTGCTTTACTCACACTTCCTTGATGAGCCACGCTTTGAAAAATACGTAAGTCTTTAATCTCCATAAGATTACCTCCGAATACATTTATTTCAAAGACCAGGACAATGTTTTGAAAAAGAACCTGTCAAATGAAGTAAAGATAATCTCGTCAAGACACAATAGGGACTTCAATTCCAGGCCTATCATTCATGGAGATGAGGGCTATCGTTTTTAGTTATTTCAAAATTTACTAATTTAGGATTAATATAAAATTAATCAATTAATTAAAATAATTAACAATATTATAACTACTCGGGAGGAGTGCTGCAAAAAATAAGCAGTGATTTATATCACAAATGTTAAAGTTTTTTTATCATGAGGAGACTGGAAAATAAAGTATTCAGATTATTAATTTCCAGTTTTATATACCGAAAGACAGTTCAATCGGTACAGAAGTGAAGTACTTAATATTTTAGTTATATAGAAAGGAGAATAAAAACGGATGTCTGAAAAGAAGATTGTTATCGTTGGCGCCGGTATCGTTGGCTGCAGTCTTGCTTACTTTTTAACAAAAAAGGGTCAACAGAACATTACGGTCATCGAACAAGGGCCGATGATTGAATCGGGCGGGTCGACATCACACGCACCAGGATTAGTCTTCCAAATTAACTTTTCGAAGGTGATGACAAAACTTGCTGAGCAGACTGTTCAAACGTTCAAGGCAATAAGCACGAATGATCAGCCTGCGTTTTATTCTGTTGGGAGCATCTCGCTGGCTAATACACCTGAACGCTTAATGGAATTAAAAAGAAAGGCCGGGGTCGGGAAGTCCTGGGGCATAGAATCCAAATTGCTGTCGCCTGAAGAATGTCGTGATAAATTCCCGCTGATTGATCCGGACGATATTTTGGGAGGCTTATATGTCCCTTCTGACGGAGCAGCCAAACCCCTTAATGCATTATCAAGAATGATTGATTATTGTACTTCAAAAGGGGTGTCCTTCCATTTCAGGACTGAAGTAACGAACATCAGGGTTGATAGCGGACAGGTTAAGGCGGTCGAGACAACCTGTGGAACATTTAATGCGGATATGGTCGTTTGTTCAGCGGGGATCTGGGGCCCTCGTATCGCGGAAATGGCAGGAGTTACGCTTCCTTTAATGCCTATGGCCCATCAATACACATGGACTGAAGATTTAACTGTATTCCAAAATGAGACTGAAGAAATCACTGCACCGATCATCCGACATGAAGACAGTGCCCTGTACTATCGTCAAGTATTTAAGTGCCTGGGAGCCGGCTCCTATCAGCATCGTTCAATTCCAGTCGAAGTCAATACACTTGAAAAATATGAGGAGGCAGCTGAAGCTCCGGCAATCAAGACCTTTACACCTGAGGATTTTGAAAAGCCCTGGCAAGATGTATTGAAATTGATGCCGGCTTTAAATGAGACAAAGATCAAACGGGGAATTAACGGTATTTTTTCCTTCACGCCTGACAATATGCCTCTGCTTGGAGAATCGCAAAAAGTAAAAGGTTTCTGGGTAGCCGAGGCACTTTGGGTCACTCATTCAGCAGGTGCAGCCAAAGAGGTTGCTGAATGGATGATCAACGGAGCGCCTGAACTCGATTTGAAGTCTTGCGATGTGAATCGTTTCGATACTTACGCACTTAACCCAATCTACTATAAAAAGCGATCAATAGAAAATTATGATTTGGAATATGACATCATCCATCCGTTAATGCCACCGAAGACGGGAAGGAATATGCGGCTAACGCCTTTTTATATACGCCAAAAGACGTTGAAGGCTTTTTTTGATGAAAAATCAGGATGGGAATCAGCTCAGTGGTATGAGGCAAATAGTCCTTTAGTTTCAGAATATGAGGAAAAAATTGTAAAACATAAAGGATGGTCTGCTCAATATTGGTCACCTATCGCTGAAGCAGAACAAATTCATGTTGGAAAATTTGCAGGTTTGTTTGATTTAACCGCCTCCGGAAAGCGACTTGAGGTTAGCGGAGACGAGGTACTGACATTTCTGCAAAAATTAATGACAAGTGACATGAATATTAAAACAGGCCAGGTTGTCCATACGTTGATGCTGGATCATTCAGCTCGAATTATTGATGAAGTGGAAGTGATCAGGAAGAACAAAACAACATTTTTGATTAATTGTACCGGACCAGTCGAAGCAGGATGGATTAAAAAACAGGGATCATTATTTAACCATGTGTCCATTTGCGATCTGACTTCAGGAACTTGTTGCTTGTTACTGATCGGTCCCACCGCGAAACCTGTTATTGAGAAATTTATAACATTTAACGGCCGGGAAAAAGGATTTGCCCAAAACATGTACATTGGACCAGCGTATGTGACCGCCATTCCTGACTCTTATTATGGAAAAGATGGATGGAAGTTTTATACAACTCTTGATCAAGGGTTGCAATTGTGGGATACCCTTTTAAAGGCAGGCGAGGGTTATAGACTGATTGCAGCCGGAAGCCGTGCCCTGAAAGGTCTGAGAGTCTCTTCATTCACTCCGCAAATGGGTTCGGATTTTTGGAGTGATTACAGTCCAGTAGGGGCAGGGTTACCTGAATGGGTCAATCTTCAAAAGGAGGATTTTATTGGGAAGAAAATGCTGCTTGATCGAAAGAAGACCGGATCTGAGTTATCGATTACCCGTCTTGAGTGGAATAATCCTGAATTCACACTGATGGGGGATGAACCGGTAAGTGCTGAGGGGAAAACAGTCGGGTTTGTAACGAGTGCCGGGTACTCTTATGAAACAGACAAGGGGGTAGCCCTTGCTTTGATAGAGACCAGCTCAATAGAAGAAGGTAAAAGCTATAATACGGAGTATTTTGGGGAAACGGTTCAGGTAAGTATTGTGACCTCTTCTGTTTCTATAACCCGGAATGATCGATCAAGAGGAGGAGAAAAAGTTGGGAAAAACGTATGATGTCATTGTCATTGGACTGGGAGGAATGGGCAGCACTACTGCTTATCAGCTTGCGAAGAGAGGACAGCGGGTACTGGGCATTGAACAATTCAGCCCGGCACATGACCAGGGATCCAGCCATGGAGGGTCGCGGATTTATCGGCAGGCTTATTTTGAGGATCCTGCTTACGTGCCTCTGCTTCTTCGGGCTTATGAGTTATGGGAGGAAATTAAACGGGAAAGTGGTCAGGAATTGTTAACCGTTACCGGTGGGTTAATGATGGGGCCTCCTGACAGCCAGACCGTTGCAGGGAGTTTGAAAAGCGCAAGACAATGGAATCTTCCATATGAAACAATGGATGCTGCTGAAGTTCACAAACGTTTTCCGGTGTTCACGCCTTCTCCGAATCAGGTGGCACTATATGAGAAAAAGGCAGGATTTGTAAGACCGGAGCTGAGTGTCTACACCCATCTTGTTGAAGCAGAAAAGCATGGAGCGGATCTAAGATTCAATGAAAAAGTTCTGTCGTGGGAGCCTCATCCTTCCGGGGAAGGAGTGACCGTTGTCACGGACAGTGGAACCTTTGAAGCGGGTAAACTGGTCGTTACCGCAGGCCCCTGGTCATCGCAATTATTAAAAGATATAGGGATTCAAAGCAGTCTCGAAGTTGAACGGCAAATTATGATATTTTTTGAACCTGTTGGTGGTGTTGAGCCGTTTCGTGTCGGAAATTTTCCTATCTATGTTTGGGAAGCAGATGATTATACACAATTATATGGATTTCCATCATTTGGATTACGGGGAGAAGGCGCAAAAGTAGCCTTTTTCCGAAAGGGAGGCATTAAATGTACCCCGGAAACGATTGACCGGAATGTCTATCCAAAAGAAATTGACATGCTCCGTGAATACCTGGAGCAAGGAATGCCGTCTTTGAGCGGGCGATTCCTGCAAGCCAAAACATGTATGTACACGAATACCCCGGATCAGCATTTTATTATATCAAAACATCCTGACTTCGAGCAGGTAAGCGTTGCGGCTGGATTTTCAGGACATGGATTCAAATTTGCCAGTGTTATAGGTGAAATTTTAGCAGATTTGACGATTAAAGGATCGACCAGCCTTCCGATCGAATTGTTTCGGCCACAGCGTTTTGTCCATCGCTGATTTCGATTACGACGTGAAAATGATCTTAAAATTGTGTAAGGGGGAACCAAAAAAATGATTCCGACAAGTTCAATAAGTGACTCGGGCAGCCTCAAGTCTACACTGAAAGGATCGCTGTATACGGACCCGGCAATTTTTGAACGAGAGAAAAAAAGTATTTTCTCGAAATCATGGATTTTGGCAGGTTACGAATATGAAGTTGCTGAACCGGGTCAGTACATCAGTACCCAGGTACAGGGTGAAAATATCATCATTGTCCGTGGCAAAGACAATGTACTACGGGCCTTCTACAATGTCTGCCGTCACCGGGGGGCATTACTTTGTCAGGCATCTCAGGGGAAGATGGGTGTCATTCGGTGCCCCTACCATTCCTGGAGTTATGGTCTTGACGGGATGCTGGTCGGTGTTCCGAATGCGAAAGAATGCCGCCAAGAGTTAGTAAGAAATGAAAAGTTCGGTTTAGTCAGGGCACATATTGGGGTGTGGCATGGCCTGCTCTGGCTGAACCTGTCGGATGATCCGCAGCCTGTTGAAAAACAATTGGATCCGGAGATCATGGAGCGGTTCGGTGAACTTGCTACCTTTTCCAGATACAGTATTGAAAACCTGAGAGTAGCACATCGGGAAGAGTATGATGTGGCCGCTAATTGGAAGATTCTTATTGAAAACTTCCAGGAATGTTATCACTGTTCAACGATCCATCCTGAACTGACTCAAACCATTCCAGAGTTTTGCACGGGTGTGGGGACGCAAAATGAAATCGGCCGCGGAGGGAAGTTTAATCAATCATATGAAGCTTTCTCACTAAGCGGTAAAGGAACAAGACCGAGAATCAAGACGTTGTTACCGGAAGATGATCGGCTCTATTACGGAATAACCATGGTGCCGAATGCCTTTATAAATCTGACACCGGATCATATCATTATTCATCGCCTTATCCCGGAAAGTGTCAATAAGTCAAAAGTGATTTGTGATTGGCTGTTTGAACCAGAACAAATGGCAAAGCCGGATTTCGATCCGATGGACGCCGTCAACCTCTTTCATCGAGTCAACCAGCAGGATTTCGCAGCATGCGAGTGGTGTCAGGCTAATATGGATTCGAAAGTTTACGAAAATGGTGGGTTTTTGGTTCCTCTGGAACAACATGTAACACGTTTTTACAACTATGTTCTTGAAGCCATTGACCTGAAAGGATGACCCGAGTCAAGTGATTTGATACGCCGTGCCGTTTAATGGGTATGGACGTATCAAGTTTTTTAATATCAATAATCATTAGTTTATAGTGAGTAAAAAGTGTAACCATTCTTGATGTCTTGCTGAAGACCTTTCTCCACTAAAAATCAGCTATTTAGAAAGGGGAACATAAGATGACCTCCCAATCGGTGTTACCAGTGATTCGTGTAAATAAGGTTTCGAAAGTTTTCGGATCAGGAAAAGAACAGGCACTGAATATGAGACGGGGCGGGCGAAGTAAGGCGGAGACTGAGGAAAAAACCAAAACGACTGTTGCTGTATTGGATGCGGATTTTGAAGTGTACAAAGGAGAAACGTTTGTTTTGATCGGTCTTTCCGGTAGCGGTAAATCGACTTTGCTGCGATGTCTGAACGGATTAATTAAACCAGATGAGGGATCGGTGTTCCTGGAAAATGAGGATATCAGTTTGCTGGACAAACGCAGGCTGCAGCAAATACGACGGAATAAGATCGGCATGGTGTTCCAAAATATGGGGCTTTTACCGAACAGAAATGTGATTGACAATATTACATTTGGTCTCGAGATCAGAGGTATGCCGAAAGCTGTAAGGGAGAAAAAGGGAAAAGAGGCTCTGGAACTCGTAGGACTGAACGGTCAGGCGTACAGGAGGATCGATGAATTATCGGGCGGGATGCAGCAACGGGTCGGTTTGGCGAGAGCTCTGGCATCGGATCAGGATATTTTGCTGATGGACGAGCCTTTTTCTGCTCTTGATCCTCTGATCCGAAGGGAAATGCAGAAACTGTTTCTTGATATTCAGGGAGAGGTTCGGAAGACGGTCATTTTTGTGACGCATGACCTTGATGAAGCATTAACGTTAGGTCATCGTGCAGCAGTAATGAAAGATGGGGAAATTGTTCAACTTGGCACATCTGAAGATATTTTGGGTGATCCGGCAAATGACTATGTTGAGCGTCTTGTTCAAAGCGTGGATTATAGCAAAATCCGGACTGCAAAAAATGCGATGCAACCCTTAAAAGTTGTTGCCTATCAAAATGAATCACCTCAAGTTGTCCTGAGACGAATAGCGGTCTGGCTGTTCCGGATTACGTAGATGTGAAGTCTCTTAGAGATCTAAACAGCCATAAGAGTGAATTTGATGGTAAGATTATTGGCATTGAGCCTGGGGCAGGTTTGATGCGTTTGACGCGGGAAAATGCTATTCCTCAGTATGATTTGAAAAACTGGACGCTTGTAGAGAGCAGTACAGGGGCTATGCTCGCACAACTGAAGAAAGCCGTTGCCGTCAAAAAACCGATTGTTGTCACTTTATGGCGTCCTCATTGGGCATTCCAGGTTTATGGACTACGTTATTTAGATGATCCAAAAAGGTCGATGAATCCAAATGGGGTTGAGAAACTTCAGGTGATCGGTTCTAAGAATTTCTCAGGCAAGCATCCTGAGGTCGCTAAATGGATGAAATCTTTCAAACTAAGTTCAACACAATTGGCAGAATTAGAGACAGCCATTAATAACAGCAAAGACCCCGTCAAGGGCACAAAATCGTGGCTTTCAAAAAATAAAAAGGTTACGGATGAGTGGTTTAAATAACCATTTTATTCCAGAAAAAATTCGGTTCAGAATACCATGGGAAAATAGTGAGTATTGAACCCGGAACAGGTATACAGGAATTTCAAACAATGCCCCAAAGATTCAAAGTAGTATCAAACGGATTCGAAATCGTATCAAACCCCAAGAAAATCGTATCAAACGGATCAAAAATCGTATCAAACTCGGGAAAAGTAGTATCAAACGGATTCAGAATCGTATCAAACTCATGAAAAGCCTTATCAAATTTATTCAAAAAGGTGATGCTGAATGGCTGAACAAGGAAAATTCAAACGTCAAATCACATTGTCAGACCTTACTTTTATTGGCCTGGGTTCTATGGTTGGATCAGGATGGCTATTCGCTTCGAGTCATGTTGCATCCATTGCCGGACCTGCAGGCGTTATTTCCTGGATAATAGGCGGGATCGCTATTCTCCTGTTAGGATTGGTTTTTTCTGAGTTGGGGGCGGCAATTCCCCGGGCAGGTGCAATAATCCGTTTTCCTGTATTTTCACATGGACCCATTATTGGTTATTTGATGGGATTTATTAATCTGATTGCCTTTTCAAGTCTCACTTCCATTGAGGTTGAAGCTGGACGTCAGTATGCCGCTTCCTGGATACCGGGATTAACACAAAAAGGTTCTACATTACCAACGCTATCCGGATGGATGTTCCAGTTTATTTTATTGCTCATCTTCTTTGGCCTGAATTATTGGAGTGTCAAAGTATTTGCTAAAGCCAATACCGTTATTACATTATTTAAGTGGATTGTTCCTACAATAACGATCATTGTCTTATTAACACAATTTAAGCCCGGTAATTTATCATTAAATGGATTTGCGCCATTCGGATTTTCGGGAATCCAGGGAGCCATTTCCGCAGGCGGCATCATGTTTGCTTATCTCGGTCTTACGCCGATTATATCCGTAGCCAGTGAGACGAAAAACCCACAGCATACGATTCCCTTAGCACTGATTTTATCCTCTGTGCTATCCACTATTATTTATCTTCTTCTTCAATTTTCATTTATCGGAAGCATTCCAACGCATATGCTCTTATCTGGATGGAGTGGTGTTTCCAATGAATTCAGTCTTCCTTTCAAGGATATTGCGTTGACACTTGGGTTTGGATGGTTAGCCATGATTATTGTACTGGATGCAATCATTTCACCCAGCGGAGCAGGAAACATATACATGTCATCGACTCCACGCGTTGTCTACGCCTGGGCTAAAAGCGGGACTTTATTTAAGATATTTACGCGAATAGATAAAAAATCCGGTGTTCCACGACCTGCACTGTGGCTTTCTTTAGCCTTTTGTGTTTTTTGGACACTGCCATTTCCATCCTGGGAGGTCCTGGTTAATGTCGTCTCTGCAGCTTTGATTCTGAGTTATGCAATCGCACCAATTTCGGCTGCAGCCTTCAGGCGCAATGCTCCCGATTTACCACGGCCTTTCTACTTGAAAGGTATGGCCATCATTGGCCCGCTGTCATTTATTATTGCTTCACTTATCGCCTATTGGTCGGGATGGAATACAATTTCCTGGCTGCTTGGGTCACAAATCCTGATGTTTGTTATTTACCTCTTTTTTAAAAAAGTTGTGCCTACTGATAAAGTAGGATTTGCGCAACAGGTTAAATCATCATTATGGCTTATCTTTTATTATGCAGGGATTATGGTCGTTTCCTGTTTTGGAACATTTGGCGGTAGTGGACTCTTAAGTCAACCATGGGATGTCGTCGGGATTACCGTTATTTCTTTGATTTCTTATTATTGGGGTACCTGCACATGCTTACCTCAGGCAATTTTTGATGATGTATCAGATGAATCAGTTGAGATTGATTATAAAGAGATACCTGTAGGAAAGTAATTCAGGAAAATAAATTTAACTTATGGTAAAGACCCAGGTACTTTTGAGTACCTGGGTCTTTTTCTGCTTCAAGTAACACAATTGACCAGGCTTTCCGTGTCAAACATTTTATTCATGGATTTTAGTAGTTCTTAAGCTGAAGCTTCGTCCTCATATTGAATGGAAAAAGGGGGATTTGCAGAACCCTGACTATAAAAAAGAAACCGCCGTATACGGTTTTGTATACGACGGTAACGGAGATAAAGCAGGGTGCACGGTTTTCCATCTATTTAATTAAGATCAGCAGTAACGATCGTCGGATTTGGGTACCTTCATGCCGAACAATGGTCGAATATAAAGAGCAATATAGGAACCGAGCAGAGCGAAAATCAGCCAAACCCAGCCGTGCAAACTAAAGGATGCGATTCCGCTGAAGTAGGCTCCGATGTTGCATCCAAAGGCAATCCGCGCACCATACCCCATAAGTACGCCGCCGATCAGAGCACTCAGGATTATTTTAAACGGCAGCTTTCTTAAGAAGAAAAGGCCGCCAAGGGTTGCCGCTAAAAAGGCGCCCAATATCAAACCCAGGTCCATAATAGTTGTGGAATCGGCAAAAATAGATTGATGAAGAGCTGAAGCCGCAGGTCCCGACCAGTACGCCCATTGCTCCACATTTATTCCTGAAAAACCGGCAATCTTTGATCCCCATAGAGCAAAGGCCGATGTAATCCCCCAAGGCTGGTTCCGAATGGTGAGTGTTAATGCATTCAGGACAGCGAGCACGACCCCTCCGGCCCACATTGGCCAGGATCCCCGTAAAATCCGGCTGATCCCGGCTGCTGTCGGAACAGGGGCCATTTCCGGCGATCGGTGCTTTTTCTCTATTACAAGAGTCAGGATAAAAATGGCGGCAAAAAGAATCATCTGAATCAGCCAGCCGCCGAAATAACCAAGACCGGTAGATGTTGCCAGCGAGACAGGTTTCAGTGACGGCATATCCTTTACCCAAAAATTAAAGTGAAGCGCGCCAAGCACAGAACCAATGACAAACCCAATGATTGTGAAGTAGTTCTCGCTTTTGCCGCCGCCAATGTGATAAAGTGTTCCAGATGCGCAGCCCTCACCCATTTGCATGCCTATACCAAAGATAAAAGAGCCAAAGATAACACTCACGCCAACAGGTGAAACATAACCCGAAGGTTTGCCGCCGAAGAAGCTGAACCCCGTTCCGAGGATAACGGCAAACAGGGTACTTGCAACGGCGAGCATGATCATTTGCGCCCGTATGCCTTCACCATTTCCGACCGACAGAAACCGGCGGAACGCCGAGGTAAAACCGAAACGCGAATGAAACAATGTAAAGCCGAGGGCAAGACCGAGCCAAAGCTGAATGCCAAGACTCAATCCGCCGTAATGAAAAGCCAGAGCATCGACAATTATAGCCAAAACAAGACCAAGGATAATAAGAGTGCTTTGCGGGTTCCCAAGTCTTAAACTTTTTGATCGATTACCAGAGGCGGATGTTTTTGAATTGAGTGGATCACGAGATACAACTGGTATTCCCATATTCTAAAAACCTCCAAATCTTATAAGTTCACTGGGAAAATGATTAACTCTAATAAAATACCATCATGATCATGGAACGTCAACTGACAGCCTTTGAAAAGCCGAACTTTTTACACCTGCTGAACGGCTGCCGGTTGTGCAAATTCTTAAAATAGAAACAAAGAGACGGATCTTGTATCCGTCTCTTTGTTCTTCTGTTTATTATTCAGCCGATTTCTTGATTTGTTCATAGCTTCTGCGGAGGTCAAGAGCGACTTCCGGATAGTCCGTGATCAGAGCGTCCAGTCCGAATTCAAATATTTTCTGCATGTTTTTCGGCTTGTTGACTGTCCAGGCCCGAACCTTGAGCCCGTGTTCCTGTAATTGTTTTCCTGTCTCAGAAAGGGCTGAAGGCTCCCACAGATGCTGTGCCGTCGCACCGACTTGCCGGGTATAGCGCCACGGTTCGGCAAGCCGCTCCCAGAGCAGAAGGGCATAATCCGCAGATGAATCCACATTTCTCAGACGAACCAGTGTCTCGTGATTGAATGATGAATAAACAACGGGAAGATTGGCGCGATACTTGTTAACAAGACGGACGACGCGTTCTTCAATGGTCGGGTAACCGTTACGGTCGGTCTTGAATTCGATATTAAGCACGCCGGGAAAATCTTCAAGAAGTTCCAGTGCCTCCTTTAAGGTAGGTACTTTTTCTCCTCTATACGCCGGTGAAAACCAGGAACCTGCATCGAGTTCTTTAAGTTCCTTAAGTGTAAAATTTTTAATCTGCCCTTTGCCGTTCGTCGTACGATTAACCTTCTCATCGTGCATCACGACAACTTCCTGGTCTTTTGTCAAATGAACGTCTAACTCAATGCCGTCGCTGTGGACACGCATGGCCTCTTCAAAAGCAGCGAGCGTATTTTCCGGACGATTTGCTTTACTTCCGCGATGAGCAATCACCGCTGTTCTCATAGAAAAATCCTCCTTCAAACGTCAAACGAACCAATCATCGCAAAATAAAGATATAAAGAATAAAGTTATAATTGCCTGCGAAACAACGTTCGCTGAACCTGTACTGTATATGACTGTATTTGTGAAAACAAGGTGTCTGGGTGAAATAAACTGAACCCTGGAACAATAGATTAAGAGATGCACAGGCCTTGTTTTTCAAGCACTGCTTAACCGGATCCATTCTGACAAAGAATATGATGAAATTTTTGCAGAATCAACTCTTTTTACAAGATAAATAGATCTTTTACTACAGGGTCCAGATAAGCCAGTAATTTATTATAATTGCTTTACAAAAAAATGTCACGCTCCAGTTTTAAAAAAGACCGGAACGCGACCCAATAAAAAATATTCTGTTCCTGTTATTCTTGCTGCCTGGCTGGTTTCCGCTTATTTAACCACCGGCTGCATGTTCATAAACCGTAAAACATTTCCAAGGATTTTCATGCCGATCCCCTTGTTCATGGTCATTATGGATTCCGGGTGGAACTGAACTGCAGCGATCGGCAAATCGCGGTGTTCAACAGCCATGATGATGTTGTCCTCAGTGTGAGCGGAGACAGTCAGTTCATCCGGAATTTTATCGGCATAAATCGAATGATAACGCCCGGCTTTAAAACGCTCCGGAATATCTTTGAAAATCTGAGACTGTCCGTTATGAACGACAAGGGATGATTTCCCATGCGCCGGAATGGAAAGGATTTTCAGTTCGCCACCGAAGTAGCGGACGATCCCCTGAAGACCCAGGCATATTCCGAATAGAGGAATATGTCGTTCGAGACAAAGACGGATCGTATCATTCATATGGAAGCGGTCCGGAGTACCTGGACCGGGCGATAAGATCACAAGATCGATCGGTCCTCTGCCCATCTTAATCATCTGTCTTGCTGCAGGACTGCGGCACACCGTTACATTAGCGCCGAGAGTCTGAAAGTAACCGGCCAGTGTGTGGACAAAAGAATCCTCATGATCAACAAGAAGAAGGTGAAGCCCGGTAGCGGGCCGTTCGACCTGATTAAGATTTGCCCCTTCTGCTTCCTCATGCTTTAATGGTTTCAGTGCCTCAAGCAGGGCTTCGGCCTTGGTCAGGGTTTCCTGCTCTTCATTCTCCGGAACTGAGTCGTACAGAAGCGTGGCACCGACCCGAATCTGCGCTTCACCGTTCTGCAGTTTCACGGTTCGGAGCGTCAGGCCGGTATTCAGATTTCCATTAAAGCCTAACCAGCCGACTGCCCCCCCGTACCAGCCGCGCGGCGATTTCTCATGCTTCTCGATCCAGTTCATCGCCTCAAGCTTCGGGGCGCCGGTCACGGTAACGGCCCACATATGTGTCATAAAGGCGTCCAGAGCATCAAACTCTTTTTTCAACAGACCTTTTATGTGATCGACCGTATGAAATAAGTGTGAATAGGTTTCGATTTGCCGGCGCCCGATGACTTTGACTGATCCGGGGACGCAGACCCTTGATTTGTCGTTACGGTCCACATCCGTGCACATCGTCAGTTCGGATTCCTCTTTTACAGAACTGAGCAATGTCTTGATTTTCTCTGCATCCTCAATCACGGAACCGCTCCTGCGTATGGTCCCCGAGATGGGGCAGGTTTCAACGGTCGCGCCATCGACCTTGACGAACATTTCCGGTGAGCAGCCGACAAGAAACTCATTATCGTTAAGATGGATAAGAAAACCATAGGGACTGGGATTGATTTTTCGCAAGTGGCGAAACACCGTGGACGGCAGACTACGGCAAGGCCGGGAGAGCACGCGGCTCGGAACAACTTCGAACAGATCACCGTTTCTGAACGATTTTTTGGCCTTTCGAACCATTTCGGCGTAATCCCCTTTTTTGTCGGCGAAAGCGGGTGACGTGCCGCGGTCAGGTAAGGAATTATACGGGAAAGTCTGTCCGTCCCGGGCAAGTCCTTCAGTCGTCTGTTTCTCATACGTGAATTCATAAGACAGCCGGTACGCCTCTTTTTTTTCACGGTCTGCGACAAACAGTTCATCCGGTAAATAAAGCTGCAAATCATTATGTTTCGGATCTCTTTCTTTATGAAGCGGCATCTGTTCAAACTGGAAGATTAAATCGAAACCAAATGCGCCGTATAAACCAAGAAATTGATCATTGGAACGAAAAAGCTGCTGAATCCGCCGTAACAGTGTAAAGACGGATGGTCTTCGCGTCCGTTCTTCTTCCTTAAATAATGTCTGCTGATCAGGCTTAATCGACCCCGATAACTCACCGTTGCCGATTTTCTGAAAAACGAATGCTGGATCTTTTAAAAAACACGCCAAATAATCGATCAGCACTTTGCCGCGATCATTTAAGGCTTTGATCTGAAATGTATTCTTTTTTGCGGTCAGTTCGACAGGAGGGTTGACAAAGCCGATATCCCATCTTGAATAACGGCCTGGATAGGCGTAGGTGCTGGAAAACAACGCTCCTTTTTGATGATCCAGTTTGTTTAATAAGAGCGGGACGGGCTCGTCCATGGATAGAGGTATCTGGCTGCGGATCATATGCAGGCCCTGACTTGTTGTATAAGTGACGGATTCCTGCGAGGCATCAACGTTGGATAATAGACTCATAATAAATCCTCCCTGTATAAAAAATCATTTATACAGAAGAGCACTCTGATTCAGAATAGAAAAGTTAACTAAAAGACAGATTCCAGTGGGACTCGTCTTTACATTCTCAGATTTTCTCTCCTAAACTCTGCTCTTCTCTGCTCAAACTAAGCTTTGCTAAACTCGGTAATTCTTATGATACATGGGGAGAAGATATAATTCAACCAAAAATTTAAATGTTCAGCTATTTAACCGATTGACGCGGTTGACAGTCTCCCTTAAGATAGATTGCAAAGGCAGAGAGGAAGAGAATCGTGGCGGAAAAAGTTCATCATTTAGCGGGATTAAGGAGCGGAAAACGGCTGACAGGCGTTTCACTCGTGACGAGCGGGGCGCTGTTGTGGGGTATTTCAGGAAATGTTGCACAGTACTTGTTTCAGACTCAAGGTTTTCATGCGGGATGGATGACTTCGGTGCGTATGCTGACCGCAGGATTTTTGCTTATTTTGACACATTTATTGAGAGATCGGAATACGGTCTGGAAAATCTGGTTAAATAAGGATACCCGACGGAAAATTTTAATATTCGGTTCGGTTGGAATGATTGGCTCGCAGTATACATATTTTGCTGCCGTCGCCGCAGGCAATGCGGCGACGGCAACGCTTCTGCAATATTTAGGGCCAGTGATTATCATGACTTATCTTATTGTGAAATGGCGGAAGAAACCGGCCAGGTCAGAAGTGCTGGCTGTATTATTAGCCTTGACGGGGGTCTTCCTGCTTGTTACGAAAGGACATCCGGATCAGATTGCGATCAGTCCCGCGGCATTTATCTGGGGAATTCTTTCCGCTTTCGGTGGTGCGATCTATTCCATGCAGCCGAGCGCTCTGATCCGAAAATGGGGTGCAGGAATAGTTGTCGGATGGGGGATGATTGTCGGAGGAATCATCATGAGTCTGTTTTATCCTCCATGGACGTTTTCCGGAGAGATTACGACTCAGTCCATAGCGGCTCTCGCTTTTGTCATCTTGTTCGGGACACTCGCGGCTTTTTCACTTTATCTGGAAAGCCTTAAGTACTTGCAGCCAGCGCAAACGAGCCTGCTCGGCTGTGCGGAACCACTTTCAGCAGCCGTGATCAGCGTGGTCTGGATGGGTGTCCCTTTTACACTGGCGGACTGGATGGGCTCAGCCTGCATCATTGGGACGGTGATCGTTCTTTCCCTGACACAAAAATGACAAGAGTTTGATTGAATCCTTTTTTTGTTTTGAACATGTTTCCCCTAAAATAGTCCTGGCTATAGATAAAGTTCCGAGGACCGACTTTACCGTTAATCTGTTAAAAAACTGTATTAAAAGAAGATTGAATGCTGTCGCATGCTGGCTATTCCCCGGGAAATTTATAAAACGATAAAAGAATTGTCAATTTAAACTCGGATATGTCTATTGAGCGCATTCGTGTGAGGCCGACTATCACCGCGCCGGCCGAAAAAACCTCGTGAAGTTCGTATGATTTCCGCCCGGACTGCAGACCGCTTTAAGCGGTCATTTTTTATCTTTTTGCGTTGTGGACATATAATAGTTATGGAGAGAATCATGTGGTATATGTGTAACCTGAATAAATCAATACGGAGGACCTGGCGTTGGATGACCGGGACTGGTTGATACTTAAAACCCTCTATGAAAAAAAGAATATGACAAAGACGGCACAAAAGCTGTATACTTCTCAACCAACATTAAGTCACAGGCTGCAGGAAATTGAAAAAGAGTTTGGAGTGAAAATTGTCAATCGCGGCCGACGCGGTGTTCAGTTCACGTCTCAGGGTGAGTATCTGGCGGAAATGTCCGAAAAAATTCTTAATCTGATACGATCAGCCAGGGAACACGTCGCAGACATGTCGGATGAAGTCGTCGGTACACTTGCTATTGGTGTCACAGACTCGTTTACTCATCATCGACTGCCAATGCTGCTTAAACGGTTTAAAGATCAGTATCCGAAAGTGGAATTCAAAGTGGTGACGCATCGAAGCAGGGAGATTTTGCAAAGAGTCTATCATCAGGAAGTCCATCTGGGGATTATTCGCGGCGATTATCACTGGAATGGGGAGAGAAGACTGCTGTTATCTGAAAAAATGTGCGTCATATCCATCCATTCTCTCAATATGAAGGATTTACCCAAACTGCCGAGAATTGATTATCGAACGGATTACGCGTTAAGGGTGACGATCGATGACTGGTGGGCAAAAACCTATGCGGAACCGCCACGGGTCAGTATCGAAGTAGACAAGGCGGACACATGCAAGGAAATGGTTATGAACGGTTTAGGTTACGCAGTAGTTCCCAGCCTGATCATTAATCCCGAGGATCATCTCCATGTGATCGATTTAATGGACAGTACCGGAAAACCGGTCCTGCGCCGAACCTGGCTGATTTACTATAAGGAAATGACTGACTTGAAGGTCGTACGGGCATTTGCCGATTTCGTCGTGTCCCCGGGGGCTTTGGCGGATTAACGGTTTTCAGGCAAAAATTTAGTGCGCGACCGCTGATCTAATCTGAGTATCATCGATATATTCAAGCGATTTCAAGTGCGCGTGGGATCGCTTGAGACATTTATTTTATGAATGCCTGTTCATAGAAATATAGTATTTTACTGATGACTGAAAAACGTTTATGCTGAAAGCAATGAGATGTGCAATGCCCTGGCGTGCACAAAAAGAAAGAAGGAAAGGCATGAACAAGAAACAACTCAGGTTAGACGCAGGCAACCTGGTTTTCATTTTTATAAGCGGTATAGGTGGATTTCTTCTCTCGCTGACCGGACTGTCTATTGGCTGGATGGTTGGAACGCTGATTACGGCAGGATCATTATCTCTATTCCGGCCTCACTGGATCAATCGAACGAGTAGCAGGAACGGACTTCAGGGATTCTGGTTGCGGGCCGGACAGCTTTTGCTTGGAATTCAGCTCGGCCAGCAGATCAATCTTTCGATCCTGAATGTTTTCGATCGGAACTGGCTGACGATCACGATTATGTTGTTTGCTTCCATTGTTCTGGCGCTTTTAACTGGCTTTTTGCTGTACAGGTTTACCGGGACCGATCTTGTAACCAGCTTGTATGGAACAACACCGGGCGGCCTGTCATCCATGGTTGGGATTGCAGCTGATGTTGGTGCGAACACGGCAGTCGTCAGCATTATCCAGACGATGCGCGTTATCCTTGTCGTGACTACGATCCCTTTTGCCGTTTCTCTCTGGAACGGACTCGGCGACGGACGGGCCGCGGGCGTAGTTCAGGAGCCTTTGAATCGTATATCTGCTTCGGGTCTTATGATTGCCGCGGCCGCGGCTGTTATCGGCTGTTTCATCAGCAAAAGGCTCCATATGCCGGCCCCGTGGCTGATCGGCAGCATGATTGGTGTCGGGATCGCTCAAACATTGTCCGGTTTAATATCAGGGCATAATCTGGCTATCTATTGGCCTCGTGAACTGCTCATTATTGCTCAGTTGATGATCGGTGCGAGTGTCGGTTCACGGTTAAACAGGGACATGTTTGCGGGTGTGGCCCGGACGGTCGTGATCGGATTGCTTGGATCGCTCGGATTGATGGCTTCTATGCTGATCTGTGCTCTTCTTGTCTCTTATCTGACAGGTATCAGTATTATTACGTCGATTCTCGCTTTTGCTCCCGGAGGTATTGCTGAAATGGCGGCGACATCGGTCGTTCTTCATGCCGACTCGACATTTGTTGTTGCGGTTCAGGTTCTCAGGGTACTCGCCATCTGCATCGTCCTGCCTCCGGTTTTCAGTATCATTAATAGACGTGTTCCCGGGCAGAAGGCTTCGAATTCTTATGCGAGTTGACATACGGTGAGCATTTATGCAGGATAGGAATAATGGAAGGGGAGAAGGCATTGATGAAAAATAATGGTGTGGAAACGGCGACGTTTGCCGGGGGCTGCTTCTGGTGCATGGTTAAGCCGTTCGATACATTGCCCGGTATAGAAAAGGTGGTTTCCGGCTACACAGGCGGTCACGTTGAAAATCCGACATATGAACAGGTCAAATCAGGGACAACCGGACACATGGAAGCGGTGCAGATCACATATGATCCGGCCATATTCCCTTATGAGAAATTGCTGGACCTTTATTGGACGCAAATTGACCCGACCGACGATGGGGGCCAGTTTTTTGACCGGGGCTCAAATTACCGGACGGCGATTTTTTACCATAATGCCGGGCAAAAAAGGCTGGCTGAACAGTCGAAAACGGCACTTGTGGCAAGCGGTCGATTCAACAAACCGATCGTGACGCGCATTTTGCCGGCGGTGCCTTTTTATCCGGCAGAAGAAGAGCATCAAATGTTCTATAAGAAACATCCAGGACGTTATGCGGAGGAACGAACCGAATCCGGCCGCGATACGTTTATCGAAGAAAAATGGGGAAAAGAAAAATTGAAAAAATAAAGTGACCCAATATAGTGAAGATGATGGCCTGCAAATACCATACTCCACCAGGGTCAAATTAATCCTTGAAAAAAAGAACTGAGTATTGTAAACTTATCTCCAACGTAACGATCGCACAATAGCTTAATAATTTAACATTCTTATCAAGAGAAGTCGAGGGACTGGCCCGATGACGCTTCAGCAACCGTTGCCTGAACAGGTAACAAGGTGCTAATTCCAGCAGGTGCAAAAAGTGCCTGAGGGATAAGAAGAAACCCGGCTGACAGAGTCTTCTTCTTATCGAAGAAGGCTTTTTTATTTAAGTTTTTACACAAGTGTTTCTGAAGATGCAGCAGAAAGTGATGCAAGTGGAGAGATGAAACTTTGACAAATATTCGGAAGCATCAGTGGCTGGCCTGGCAACTTTTTCATTAGCAGGCGGGCTTCAGAGAATAGGTGTACGAGAGGGGAAATGACGGCATGTCATCTTACAAAACGCAAACTCAGCTAGTGCAGATTGGTAATGGGTTCGACGAGCTCGGAGCAGTAAATGCGCCGATTTATCTTTCGACAGCTTACCGCCATGAAGGAATCGGGGTATCCAAAGGTTATGACTATATTCGGACGGGGAACCCGACGCGGTCGATTCTTGAGAAAGCAATTGCCGAGATCGAGGGGGGCGAGGAAGGCTTTGCCTGTAGTTCCGGGATGGGCGCAATCCAGCTGGTCTTTTCATTGTTCAAGACAGGAGACCATATCATTGCCACCCGCGATCTTTACGGCGGAACGTACCGTATGTTCGAATTGCTCGCAAGCCAATATAATATCTCCTTCAGTTATTGGGACGGTTTGAGTTATAAAGAACTGGATTCCCTTGTAAAGCCGGAAACAAAAGGTATATTTATTGAGACACCGACCAACCCGTTAATGCATGAGGTAGATATTTCAGAAGTGTCCGGGGTTGCCCGAAAAAATCACTTGACCCTGATTGTCGACAACACCTTTTACACGCCGATCCTGCAGAAACCGATCGCCCAGGGCGCGGATCTGGTTATTCATAGTGCGACCAAGTATCTGGGCGGGCATAACGATGTGCTTGCCGGGCTTGTCGTCTCGAAGGCACCGGAAATCACTCAGAAACTGAGATCATATCATAATTCATTCGGAATCGTACTTGATCCGTTTGATTCGTGGCTCCTGATTCGCGGGATGAAGACTCTGGCTCTTCGAATGAGGCAGCATGAGGCCAACGCGAAACGAATCATGAGCTACTTACAGTCGCAGCTCCTGGTCACCAACGTTTTCTATCCGGGAAAAGGAGGCATGGTCAGTTTCGAACTGAGTAAAGAATCATACGTCAGGCCTTTCCTAAAAGCGCTCCGTTTGATTACGTTTGCGGAAAGTCTGGGCGGCGTGGAAAGCCTGATTACTTACCCGGCGACTCAGACGCATGCGGATATCCCGGAGGCCCTGCGGCTTAAATATGGGCTGTCCAATTCGCTTTTACGGCTTTCAACAGGTATCGAAGATCCGGATGATCTCATCAATGATTTGGATCAGGCTTTCCAATCCCTTAAGAAAGAAGTGACCTTCCATGGCTGAGCCATACAATTTTTCTACAAGACTAATAAAAGATACGGTGAAGGTCGACGAGGAGACGGGGGCTGCCAATGTTCCTCTTTATCTGTCATCGACATTTCATCAGCGTAATTTTGATCAGTATGGAAAATATGATTATAGCAGATCAGGCAACCCGACCCGAGAAGCACTGGAAGACGCGATTGCTTCATTAGAAGGCGGCGTCCGCGGATTTGCATTTGCATCCGGAATGGCGGCTATTTCCACGGCTTTTCTTCTCCTTTCATCGGGAGATCATGCCGTGGTTCCTAAAAATGTCTATGGCGGAACATTCCGCATTCTTACCCAGGTGCTGAACCGGCTCGGAATCAGTCACACGTTTGTCGACACAACCGACCTGAATGCGGTCAGGAGAGCGATTCTTCCGAATACAAAAGTGATCTATGTTGAAACGCCGTCCAACCCAACATTGAGGGTAACCGATATCCGTGCTGTCAGCAAAATAGCAAGGGAAAACGAATGCCTGACTTTTGTCGACAATACGTTTATGACGCCGGTCTTTCAGCGCCCGCTTGAAATGGGCGCGGACCTGGTTCTGCACAGCGCCACCAAGTTCATTTCCGGCCACAGCGATGTGGTAGCCGGGCTTGCGGTTGCGGGAAACGAGGCGATTGCGGACCGATTATACTTTCTTCAGAACGCGCTGGGCTCGATACTCGGTGTTCAGGATTCCTGGCTGCTTCTGCGCGGCCTGAAAACACTGGAGGTGCGGATGCGAAAATCGGTACAATCGGCTCAGAAAATTGCCGAATTTTTATCAAAACAAAAGGAAGTGGCTGCGGTCTATTATCCAGGGCTACAAGGACACCCGGGGTCGGATCTGCAGGCAAGACAGGCTGGATCAGGAGGCGCCGTCCTCTCTTTTGACTTAAAGGATGAAGAACGTGCGCGAACGTTTGTCAATAACGTGACTCTGCCTGTGTTTGCGGTCAGTCTGGGCGCCGTCGAATCTATTTTGTCATACCCCCCGAAAATGTCTCACGCGGAGTTGTCTGAAAAAGAAAGAAGAGAAGCGGGTATAAGCAGCGGACTCTTGCGGCTGTCGGTCGGCATTGAAGACGCCGGAGATCTGATTCGTGATTTCGAGGCAGGTCTTGATGCGGTTCGCCGCCTTAAAGATCAGCCGGTAAGGAGCGGGGAATAATGAAAACACCTGTACTCAATGAACTGAAAAAACGAATACTGATCGGTGACGGTGCCATGGGAACACTGCTTTATTCATATGGCATTGACCGGTGTTTTGAAGAATTGAACATTTCTCATGCTGAAGAAGTCAGACATGTTCATGAAGCCTATATCAACGCAGGTGCAGACGTTATTCAGACAAACACGTACGGGGCAAACGCGATTAAACTGGCCCGTTACGGTCTGGAAGGTGAGGTTCGGAATTTCAACAAGGCGGCGGTTCGTATAGCAAAGCGTGCGGCGCGTCCGGAAACCTATGTTTTCGGAACCATCGGCGGTATACACGGTTTCCAGAATCAATCACCGGATTATCACGAGATTGAGCAAAGTTTCCTGGAACAGGCGGACTGCCTGATTGACAGCGGCGTTGACGGCCTTTTGCTTGAGACCTATTATGACTTTGATGAGCTGAGAAGGGTGCTCGTCCTTGCCCGGAAGGTGACCGATCTGCCGATTATCGCTCATGTGTCCATGCAGGAGCCGGGCGTTCTCCTGGACGGAATGCCACTTTCGAAGGCACTGGAAGAGCTGGAGAACCTGGGCGCGGACATTGTCGGAACAAACTGCCGGCTTGGACCGTTCCACATGATTCAGGCGCTTCAAGGCATCCCGCTTCCGAAGCGTGCGTTTCTTTCCGCCTATCCAAACGGCAGCCTGCCGGATTATCGCGATGGAAAGTTGTATTATGAATCGGAGCCGGGCTATTTTAAAAAATATGCGGCTGAATTTCGAAATGAAGGTGTACGTCTGCTTGGTGGCTGCTGCGGAACGACGCCTGTTCAAATTGAGGCTTTTAAGCAGGGGATTGCTGAACTTGAACCGCTTGAAACCAAAACGGTCAGGGTTCATGAGAGGGCAATTGTCATTGATCACCCGGACATTCATCCGGAAACCCCACTTTATGAAAAGGCAATCAGTGGCCGTTCGGTGTTTGTCGAATTCGATACGCCGAGACATCTGAATACCGCGCATTTTTTTAAAGGAGTCAAGGCTCTGGAGGAAGCAGGAGCGGATGCAATCACGATGGCCGATAACTCGCTTGCTTCCCCGCGGATCAGTAACACGGCTATCGGCCGCCTGATCAAAGAAAAGTTTACCATTCCGCCTCTTATTCACCTGACTTGCCGGGACCGGAATCTGATCGGCCTTCAGTCGCATCTGATGGGATTGGAAGTGCTGGGCCTTCATGATTTGCTGGTTGTCACCGGCGATCCGACAAAAATAGGCGATTTTCCTGGAGCAACTTCTGTTTATGATCTCTCATCCATACAACTGATCGAGCTGATCAAAAAATTCAACCGCGGAATCTCTCTTTCAGGCAAAAGTTTAAAGCACCCAACCCATTTTCGCGTGGCTGCCGCTTTTAATCCCAATGTCCGCAATCTCGACCGGGCGGTTCAGCGCATGAAGCGAAAGGCGGACAGCGGTGCGGATTATTTTATTACACAGCCCGTTTTTGATAAACAGCGGATTATCGACGTCAGTGAAGCAACCCGGGATGTCTCAGCACCGATTTATCTCGGTATCATGCCGCTGACCTCATCGCGCAACGCCGAATTTCTTCATAACGAGGTGCCGGGTATCCGTCTTCCGGACGATGTCCGAAAACGAATGGCCGCTGCTGAAGGAGAAGAAGCAAGGCGCGCCGGGATCGAAATTGCAAAAGAACTGATTGATACAGCTATGAAGTATTTCAGGGGAATTTATTTGATTACGCCGATGGGGCACTACACAATGACCGCTGAACTGATAAAATATATTAAAGAAAAAGAACGCTTTTTGGCCGGAACCGTGATAAGTAAAGCGAACAGGATTTTTCAGGATTAAGGGATTATCCCTGGATTCGAAGCATCTCGCCTGCCCGCTCCTGCAGGATCTCACCTGAGCACGCGCCCCCCGCAGGAGTCGCCGCCATCTGCTCCAATCAAACATTTTTTAAAAAACGAAAAGAGGTCTGGTGAATCATGATCGAACATATCGTACTATTCAAATTTAAGGATGAAACAACAGAGGCACAAAAAGAAGAAGGAGCGAAGCGGCTGCGCCATTTAATTCACGAGCTCCCGGGCATCCTTGATATTCAGGCCGGTCGTAATTATTCTACGCGAGGCAAGGGGTATTCTATGGCACTGACGGTCCGTTTTCAGTCAAAGGCCGATCATGAGCGTTATACGCCGTCCCCCGAGCATCAGGCGGTCGTTTCTTATCTTAAAGAAATCGGGCTGATCGATTCGCTTGCCGTAGATTTTGAAATTAACAAATAAAGGGTCAGAATAATTATCAATATAAGAAAGAGTTACTCGTCCGGATCTCAGGAAAATCAACATTTTCTGGTTCGGACGATTTTTTTGTGCTGAGCTGATTAGTATGTCACCATAGTGAGATGTGATATAATATTTCGTAACTGAGAATCACATATTTAATTGCCTGGGTACCATATGGTGTAAGCGGTAACATAATGAGCGGTGAAGAAATAATTTAGTCCAAAGGAGAGGATGAATGTGCGACTTTTAAAGAATATGACCTTCCAGGTTGTCGTTGCGATTATCGCCGGTATCCTCGTCGGTCTTTTCTGGCCGGCAGTTGGCGCCAACCTTGAGCTTCTCGGCACAACGTTTATTAAAATGGTAAAAATGGTGATCGCTCCGATTATTTTTTTGACGATTGTTGTCGGTATTTCAAGAATGGGGAACATAAGGAAAGTCGGTAAAGTAGGCGGAAAAGCATTAATTTATTTTGAAATCGTAACGACGATTGCGCTGATTATTGGACTTATTGTTGTTCATATCCTGAACCCGGGCATGGGACTGGATCCGCACAAGATGCCGAGCGGTGACGTGTCTCAATTCACCTCGGGGACCAGCACTCATATGAACTGGGGACAATTCTTTCTGAACATTGTACCGGAAAATGTATTTGCTGCTTTCGCCCAGGGTGATATTCTGCAGGTTCTCTTTTTCTCGATATTATTTGGAATCGGATTGTCGGCTCTTGACGAAAAAGGGAAGCCGCTCGTTGATTTCTTTGACCAGGTTTCACAGGTCTTTTTTAAGATTATCGGTTATATCATGTATGCGGCGCCTGTTGGAGCATTCGGTGCCATGGCTTACACAATCAGCAATTTTGGATTACAGACGATTGGGCCTCTTATTAAGCTGATGCTGTCGGTCTATGTAACAATGGCTCTGTTTATTTTTGGAGTCCTGATGATCATTTGCAAACTTGCCGGATTCAGCCTCTTCACCTATCTGCGGTATATCAAGGACGAGATCCTGATTGTTTTCGGAACAAGTTCTTCGTAAGCTGCTTTGCCGCGGATGATGGATAAGATGGAACGACTGGGCTGTCAAAAGTCTGTTGTCGGACTCGTTATCCCTACCGGGTATTCGTTTAATCTTGACGGCACATCCATTTATCTGACCATGTCTGTCATCTTTCTCGCCCAGGTTTTTCACGTTCCTCTGGATCTGGGGCAGCAAATTGCTATTATACTTATCCTGATGCTGACTTCAAAAGGGGCGGCTGCTGTGACAGGAGGCGGGTTTATCGTCCTTGCCTCTACGTTGACGGCGATGCATGTGATTCCTCTTGCCGGTCTTGGTCTATTGCTCGGAGTTGACCGGTTCATGAGCGAGGCGAGAGCGATTACGAACCTGATTGGGAACGGAATAGCGACAATCGTTATTGCCAGAAGTGAAAAAGCTTTCGATAAAGAGAAGGAGGCCAGGGCGCTCCATGCCATGCGGCATCCATCTGAACAGGCCGCGCATCCAAACGCAGAAGGCAGCATTTAATGGAAGTCATGTGTTATGAATAAACTTGACTAATCCTTCCCCCATCTATATGATAAATTTGCACAAGATGCGCTTCCGAATAATGCAGGACTTCAAAGATGCCTCGAGGGCTTGACGGTTAATCCGGGTACGTCACCATCCTGAAAAAACAGGAAGCCATAATTGGGCACTTTTTAAAAGAGAAGGCCCAGGGAAGGACTACATGATCATGATAAAGAAAACTTTGCCGCTCATTATTGCCTTTGTTTTGATGATGACCTGCTTCGGACCGGCCAAAGTGTTTGCCGATGCTGTTCCTGGGGATGTTGTGGTCACACTTGGAGCTGATCTGACCCCCTCCCAGCGTGCATCGATATTAAATGAGATGGCCGTCGATCAGAATTCCGCACAGATCATTGAGGTAACAAACAGCGAGGAACACAAATACCTGGATAATTATCTTTCGAGATCACAGATCGGAACGCGGGCGATCAGTTCATCAAAGATCACACTTAGAAACAAAGGGGAAGGATTGACTGCGGAAACGCACAATATTACTTATGTTTCGAGGGATATGTATATCAACGCTCTTGCAACAGCCGGGGTCAAAGATGCCGATGTCTATGTGACCGCGCCATTCCCGGTATCGGGAACCGCCGCGCTGACCGGTCTGATCAAGGCTTACGAAAAGACAACGGGTAATGTCATTCCGGAAGCCAAAAAACAGGTTGCCAATGAGGAAATGGTCAGGACGGCGGAGCTTGGGAATAAACAGGGTGTCGGAAAGGAAAAAGCGGCTCAGCTTGTAACGGTGATCAAAGATAAAATTGCCAAAGAACCACCAAAGACAGATGCGGACATGGAAAAAATTGTCCGGGATGCTGCTCAGCAGGTCAATGTCAATCTGAGCGACGCTGATGTTCAAAAGCTGGTCGATCTTTTCGATAAGATGAAAAGTTTGAATATTAATTGGAACCAGATGGGCGATCAGATGCAACAACTCAAGGATAAGATTCACAATCTGGCAAATTCTGATCAGGCAAAAGGGTTTTTGGCTGAAGTGTTTCAGGCAATCGGTAATTTTATATCAGCTATTTTCAACGCCCTGTCGTCTCTTTTCAAGTAAATGAAATGATAGAGAATCATCCAAAAACGGCCTTTTTAAAGGCCGTTTTTAAACTTAATTGTCGTATTTTTTTGATCTGATTTCTGATTAGAAATTTGTGAGACGAATTTTTCTTTAAGTTGGTCGTATACATCGTATACAATGAAAAGGACAAGATATCCCCCCTGAGTACGACCCGCTGATTAAAAATCAGACTCTGCTCATTAATATCCACTGACAGATCCAAAAATAAGGGCTATGTTAAAGCTGACAACAGACAGGTTTAACCGAGCCAAAATTAAAAGAGGTGTTCTGATGTCAAATAAAAAAGATCAATCTTCTTCAGCCGACAATAATCAGGAACGGATGAGAAAACAAAGACGGATCGTGGTGGTCAGCTCACTCCTTGTGCTTGTTCTCATTGCATCGATCTTTGTGATGATATTCAAAGATCAGATGGCAAATGGAACGAAACCTGAGAAAAAACAGGCAACCCACAGGACCGAACAGAAAGTCGCCATTAATTACCAGGGACAACCTTTTACAGGAAGTTCCAATGCTCCGGTCAGGATTGTCGAGTTTGCGGACTATCGCTGTCCATACTGCAAGCTTTTCGAAGAGAGTGTTGTCCCCAGACTGCAAAAAGATTATATCCAGACAAACAAGGCCAGTTTCTATTACATGAATTATACAATTTTAGGGCCGGGATCGGTACTGGCAGCTAACGCTTCAGAAGAGGTTTATCATCAGAATCCAAAAGCCTTCTGGAGTTTCCATACGGCTTTGTTCAACGCCCAGGGTGACGAGAAAAAAGAATGGGTAACAAAAGCTCTCCTGACGCGTATCGCCCAAAAGACGGTTCCGTCGCTTGATATCAAGGCATTTGAGAATGCTCTTGATACGGAGTCACATAAAAATCAAATCAACAGTGACAATCAAATGGCTGAGGATCTTGGCGTACAAGGAACACCGACCGTTTTTGTCAACGGAAAAATGATTAAAAACGGTCTGGATTATGATGTGTTACGAGATGCAATTAATCAGGCGCTGAAAAAACAGAATCATTAATGACGGATCGCCGGTTTATTTCGGTCGCCCGTTTGAGAAAACCCGGCCATTATTACAGGATGAATCAATAGTCTGTTAACGATATCGTTCAAATCCAGGGTTGTCCTGTCATCTTCCTGTCATCTGATTGTAAAGTATGGTAGAAAGACTCACATCATAATAGTAAAACGACTATGAATGATGGAGGAGATTCAATGTATACCGGGAACGTTATGGTGAAAGGTGCAGTTGTGGCCGCGGCGTTCACGTCATCCTTCTTTCTGCCCCAATCAGCTGCCGCTCATTTTACTTCCGACGAGTTACTTTATAAGGGCATGCATCATCCGGATGTCGTTACACTTCAATCTTATCTGAAGACGACCGGGGATTACCCGTATATGAAACCGACAGGCTTTTTCGGCAGCTCTACCGAAAAAGCTGTAAAACAATTTCAGAAAGAAAACGGTCTGGTCGTGGACGGATTGGTCGGAAAACAGACCAAAAGAAAACTGGTTTCTGTTGTCCACAGGAATATGGATATGATTGCGTTGGGTTCAACAGGAGAAGATGTACGCTACCTTCAGGGACACTTGAAGAGGAATGGCTTCTACGCAGGGGCGCTTGACGGTCGTTTCGGACATCTGACCCAACGTGCAGTCATCAATCTTCAGACAGAAGCAAGAATCAAAGTGGACGGCATTGTCGGGCCGCAGACGTGGGGCAGTATTGAACAAATAAACGATAAAGGACGGGAATCTGTTCATAAGCAGTATCATAAAGAGATCAGGAGAAAATCCGGTAGCGGGACATCTGATTCGGAGGAGAATCATACCATCCGGGAAAAAACAGCGGAGGAAAGCCACCCTGTCCGAAAAAAAACGAAAGTTCTGAACCACCCTAACAGTACAGAGACGGTGAAAGAATTTTATGTGAGCAGCACGGGCTATACAGCATATTGTTCCGGTTGTTCGGGAACCACTGCAACAGGAATTGATTTGCGAAAGAATCCGAACATCAAGATTGTTGCAGTTGATCCCTCTTTTATCCCTCTGGGTACAAAATTATATGTCGAGGGATACGGTTACGCCATTGCCGGGGACACAGGCGGAGCAATTAAAGGAAGAAAAATAGATCTTCTCTTTTCGAGTAATTCGGATGCACTTCAATGGGGGAGGCGCACAGTTAAGGTAAAAGTGGTAGAATAAATCTTGCTCCGAATAATCATGCCGGTTTGAAAGGGAGAAGAGGACGATGGCCCTTTTTAAACACTTTCTGCATCAATGAAGCACTCTTTATGCGGCAGCTGAGAGTGCTTCTTATTTTTTCACGTGCTTTAATGCTGATTGGAAAGGGAGGTTTTGCTTTTGGATATTGAGTTTTTGGGAACCGCCGGTGCAATCCCGATACCGCGGACCGGCTGCCATTGCCCGGTCTGCGAGGAGGCCAGAGTAAAAGGAGTGCCTTTCCGGCGTTCAGGCCCCGGTATTTTTATTCGAGATTTAAGTCTCTTGATTGATACATCAGAAGATGCGGCCATGCAGCTCGATCGTGCCGGCATTGATCATGTCAAAGCGTGCCTTTACTCTCACTGGCACCCGGATCATACGATGGGCTGCCGGATCTTTGAAATCATGAATGCCGATTCGGCAAACTGGCCGAGAAACCCTTCGAGAACAGACGTATACCTGCCTGAGCAGGTTGCCGAAGACGCGAAGCAGCATCTCGGACTGGATGATCATCTAAGGTATATGGAGGAAAAAGGCTGGATCCGGATGATCGTGATAAAAAACGGGTTTTCAATTGAGATGAATGGGTGGACGATCAAACCGATCCGCCTGGCAGAGCCTTTTGCTTACGCTTTTCTGTTTGAAATGAAGGGAAAACGGGTTCTGATCGCACCGGATGAACTGCACCATTTTATCCCGGATGAGACACTTTCCGGTATCGATCTTGCTATTTTACCTGTTGGTCTGTTTGAATTTCATCCCTTAACACGGGAACGCCTGATTCCCGTCGAAATCCCTGAATTAAAGACTGAAGCGACATTCAATGATACACTGTCGATTATTCGCAGGCTGAAGCCGAAGCGCTGCTATCTGACACATATCAAGGAAACGGACAGGCTTTCACATGAGGAATTGAAAAACATTGCTCAGTTTGTCAGTGATACGGATCCCCGACTGCCTGATCTGAAGATTGCTTATGATGGTTTGAGGTTGCGGTTATAAAAACAGTCGTAAAAGGATAAATGATAACGGGCATGATTATTAAAAATTTCTCTTGCATTACCGTTTAATAATAGGACCGATCAGCTACGGATGACCTTAGTTGCACTTATTCTATTTTTACACCAAATTTTTCATATTCCCGGATCCATAACAAAACCCCCGCCGTGAACTGACCCCCTAAAGTTGGACGACAAAATTCAACTTTAGGGGGTTTTACTATGACCAAATACTCAACTGATTTTAAGATAAAGGTTGTTAGTGAATATCTCAAGGGGATGGGGAGCGCTTCGTT
>NZ_SEMD01000038.1 GCF_004153165.1 Sporolactobacillus sp. THM7-4
AAGACGAAAATCGACGGAATCCCCATCAATGCCGCGAGGCGGATCGCCGGTTTCGCATAATCCGAGAACGTGAAGAACGTCGAAGCAAACGGAATCACGCCGCCGTGCAGAGTCATTCCGTTCACCGCTGCCGTCATCGCAAATTCCCGGAC
Organism: Sporolactobacillus sp. THM7-4; assembly: GCF_004153165.1. Classification (GTDB taxonomy): domain Bacteria; phylum Bacillota; class Bacilli; order Bacillales; family Sporolactobacillaceae; genus Sporolactobacillus. Next base: position 153 of record NZ_SEMD01000038.1, read on the forward strand.
ACCGAACCAGATATTCCTGCCGCTGTAACTTTCCGGGAGAAAGTCGCCGCCCTCCTTAATGGTTGTCTTCGTCGACGAGGCGAGGTCGGCCGCGCCGCCGAACAGCTGGGGAACCGTCCGGGCAAGACCGTTGATCACTTCTCCTGACGTCTGGCGGGTTGCCTTCTTCGTACCCGCGGCATACTCCGGCAGATCCGCGGCATAATCGGCGGCAAGCCGCCCGTCTATGGCCGCCTTCAGCTGCCCGGCGAGGTCCGGGTATGCCTGTTCATAGTCAGCGAACAGCCGGTTCCAGCTGTCTTCCGCCTTTCTGCCCTCTTCAGCGAGCGCCCTGAAGTGCGCCCGGACTTCTTCAGGAACAAAGAAGGGTTCGAAATTCCAGCCGTACACCTTCTTTGTCGCCGCCGTCACTTCCGAGCCGAGCGGACTGCCGTGCACTTTGTTCGTACCGGCCACATCCGGGGCGCCGTATCCGATCGTTGTCCGGACTTCGATCAGCGTCGGGCGGGTATCCTCGGCGACTGCCTCATCGAGTGCTTTTTCGATCGCGCCGACTTCATTGCCGTCCTCGACAAGCAGGGTCTGCCAGCCGTAAGCTTCGAACCGCTGGCGGACGTTTTCGGTAAACGACATATTGAGCTTACCGTCGAGAGAGACGTTATTCGAGTCATAGAGGACGATCAGCCGGCCGAGCTTCAGCCGGCCGGCCAGCGAAGCTGCCTCAGCCGATACGCCCTCCATCAGATCGCCGTCGCCGCAAAGCGCGTACGTCTGATGGTGAATCACGTCATAATTCTCCCGGTTATACACGGCCGCCAGATGTGCTTCCGCCATTGCCATGCCGACGGCCATCGCGATCCCCTGGCCAAGCGGCCCGGTCGTTGCTTCGACACCGGTTGTATGACCGTATTCCGGATGTCCCGGAGTCTGGCTTCCCCACTGACGGAACTGCTTCAGCTGCTCGATCGGCAGGCCGTAATTGAAAAGGTGCAGGAGGCTGTACAAAAGCATCGAGCCGTGCCCGGCAGACAGGACGAAACGGTCGCGGTTGAACCATTTCGGGTTTGCCGGATTGTGATGCATTTTCTTTGCCCAAAGGGTATAAGCCATCGGTGCCGCGCCCATCGGCAGGCCCGGATGACCGGAATT
>NZ_SEMD01000006.1 GCF_004153165.1 Sporolactobacillus sp. THM7-4
AACGAAGCGCTCCCCATCCCCTTGAGATATTCACTAACAACCTTTATCTTAAAATCAGTTGAGTATTTGGTCATAGTAAAACCCCCTAAAGTTGAATTTTGTCGTCCAACTTTAGGGGGTCAGTTCAGCTGCATTCAGGCAGCGGGGGTTTTTGATCATGTTTTGGGGCGGGGTTGTTTATTGTATAACCGTTTTTGCAAAAATTAAAACATCAGAGGCGCTGAATTTTTAACGTTTTGTGACAAATGTCACTATAATGGTGATGAACCCACCGTTTATCGCTTATTTGATGTATAGTGTTATTAGAAAGTTAAAAAAGAAAGGGCTTACGTTTAAAATGTGAAATTAAGCTCATAATAATATCGATCGATTTTGCTGTTACATCCCGAAAACAAGGAAGGAGAGAAGGGTGAAATCCGGTTTATATTGAAAGCGATTACTCGGATCGGATTCCCGTCAATACATGAAAAACGTTAATTTGCTGAGAACTGCAGTAGAAAACAGAAAGCTCCATCTGATTAAACTTTTGGAAACACATCAGGTGACGAATGAACCCGGTAAATTAAACGAATGGACACTATCTGAACTTGAAAATGAATGGAAACGTTATCAAAAGTGGCGGAACAAAGACATCGGATAATGATTTTCGCCTTTTTCAGAATATGAGTGGTTGTACGAATAAAAGTGGTACACTATAGGCGGAACATCAATGCTTGTTTCGGGAACAGGTCAATTAAAACGGGTTTAACGTCCTGTCCCGATGTCTGAGAGGATGATTTTTTGAGTCAGGTGAAAACATTCCATGACTTTTACGGCAACAGAGTGAAGCTCTCTCTGTCGGATCTGCCTTTTTCCGATGAACCGAAGCATGTCTGGGTGATCTGCCGATTTCATCGGCAGTGGCTGCTGACCATGCATTCCCGGCGAGGGCTCGAATTTCCCGGCGGAAAAGTAGAGAAAGACGAGACGGCAGAGGATGCCGCCCGCAGAGAAGTCTTTGAGGAAACGGGGGCACACATCGGCCGCCTGCAGGTTATCGGCCAGTATCAGGTATATGCCCGGAATGAATCAATCGTTAAGAATATCTATTATGCGGAAATCGACCGGATTGCCCTGAAAGAAGACTATTTGGAGACGGAAGGACCGCATTTTCTGAGCAGGCTGCCGGAAAATATAAAAAAAGACCGAAGATACAGTTTTACAATGAAGGACGATGTCCTCGCTGATTCTCTCAGGGAAATCCGGCAACGCTGCCTGATCGACCGAAAATCAATGTTCAGCAAAGCTTAAAGCGGCATAAACCGTGAAAAAACCACGCCCCGGATTTGCAGGGTGTGGTTTTTTCCATCGTTTGATTCTTTAGTCAGTCGACAAGAGGGCCGGCTGATCGAATGGCTTCGGAAGCCTCGGGAAAATGGCTGAAATTATCCTTAAACTTTTCTGCAAGCTCCCGGGCTGTCTTTTTATAAGCAGAATAATCCGGCCATGTTTTCCAGGGCATTAAAACATCATCCGGAACACCAGGGCATTTTTCTGGAATGTGAAGCCCGAATATCGGATCGGTGACAGTGTCGACATTCGAAAAACGACCTTCGAGAGCTGCTTTGATCATTTGTCTCGTATAGGCGAGTTTCATCCGCTTTCCTACACCATAAGGACCACCTGTCCACCCGGTGTTTACCAAATAAGCGCTTACAGAATACCGTTTAATACGCTCGCCCAGAAGCTCGGCGTATTTAGATGCCGGCAGCGGCATAAAAGGGGCTCCGAAACAAGTGGAAAATGTCGCTTCCGGATCTGTAACGCCTCGCTCTGTTCCTGCAAGCTTGCTTGTGTATCCGGAGAGAAACTGATACATAGCCTGTTCCGTTGTTAAAAGACTGATTGGCGGGAGCACGCCGAACGCGTCAGCGGTGAGAAAAATGATTACGGATGGATGTCCTCCTGTACTGGGGAGTAAAGCATGCGGGACGTTTTCCAGTGTATAGGCTGCTCTTGTATTCTCTGTTAAAATACCATTATCATAATCCGGCTTTCGGTCGTCGTGATGAATGATGACGTTTTCAAGAACGGTGGCGAATTGAATGCTGTTATAGATCTGAGGCTCCTTTTCTTTTGAAAGCCTGATCGTTTTTGCGTAGCAGCCGCCTTCAATGTTGAACACGCCGTTATCCGACCAGCCATGTTCGTCGTCTCCGATCAGGTAGCGTTCTGGAACGTTGGAAAGAGTTGTTTTTCCTGTTCCGGAGAGCCCGAAGAATAAAGCGACTTTTCCGTCCGAGCCTTGATTTGCCGAGCAGTGCATAGACATGATCTGTTCCTGCGGCAGCAAATAATTCATGACTGTGAAAATGGATTTCTTAATTTCGCCTCCATACTGCGTGCCGCCGATCAGGATCAGCCGGTGGGTGAAAGAAATGATAATGAAATCTTCTGAACGTGTGCCGTCAATCGCGGGATCCGCTTTGAACCCCGGAGCAGCCAGTACGGTAAACTGGGCGTCGTGCTCCTTTAATTCTTTGGGTGTCGGGCAGATAAACAGCTGTCTGCAGAACAAATTTTGCCATGCGTATTCATTGACGACCTGAATCGGCAGACGATGTTCCGGATCGGCTCCTGCAAAGCCTAAAAACACAAAGCGGTCTTCCTGATCATTTAAATAACGAAGCATTTTCTGGTAGAGCCTGTTAAAAACGCTTTCGCTGATCGGCTGGTTTCTTTTCCAGTCAATTTTGTCTTTGGTCGTTTCATCTTTGACAAAGAATTTATCTTTAGGCGATCGACCGGTGTACTTCCCGGTTGTTACCGCAAGCGATCCCTTGTTGGTTAAAGCGCCTTCATTTCTTGCAAGCGCTTTTTCAATCAACTCAGCTGAAGATAAATTAACATACGTATTTCTCGTTCTCAGTAAATCAGAGGTGAACGTCTTAGATGCTGTCGAATTCATACTAACATCCCTTCCTCTTATATGAATTGATTATTTAATACATAAAGTATAGCACAATACAAAAATTGGTCTATACTAATTTTGAACTATTCATGAACAAACTGTGTAAACTTTGTGACAATGTATCGCGCATAATAGATCTATCTTTTCATATGTTCAAGTCCGCTTTTTGATTCATTTTCACATTGACAGCGATAAATACCTACGTTATTATTGGGTTTATAATACGGCTGCTCTTATTCCGAGTAGGCGGAGGGACAGGCCCGATGAAGCCCGGCAACCGGCCGGAAAGGTACGGTGCTAACCTGCAGTGGAAAGATATTCTTTCTTCTGATTAATAAGAGGCGCATTAAAGAGTTGGCCTTATCCTTAATTGGAGCAGGCTTTTTTCTTGCCTTGAAAAACAAAAGAAGAGGGATCGGGTACCGTTGTAACAGGCACATGACGTGCCTGACTTCCGTGCTGTTCGGATAAATTTTGCGGGGCGAAGCATCTTCAGAATATGAGAAAGTTAATGTTTCATCGGAAAGTTTATCACAAAGCGGAAGGTTCTCTTTCGCAAACGCAGAGATTCGGCTCTTCGTTTGACGATTTTTTTATCAGCCTCATATTATGTTTGGAAGGCAGGGAAAAGAAAATGACAAAAAAGTATTCAAGAAGGCTGTTTACTTCGGAGTCGGTCACAGAAGGACATCCGGATAAAATCTGCGATCAGATTTCAGACGCGATTCTGGATGCACTTCTGAAAGGCGATCCGAATGCGCGGGTTGCCTGCGAAACGGCTGTCAATACGGGTCTGGTACTCGTGACCGGTGAGATTTCAACATCAACTTACGTTGACATACCAAAAATTGTTCGAAAAACGATCAGCGAGATCGGATATAATGACGCCAGATATGGATTCGATGCATCAAACTGCGCCATTCTGACATCGATTGAGGAACAGTCTGCGGACATCGCCCAGGGGGTAAACCAGGCGCTTGAGGCTCGTGAAGGGACAATGACGGATGACGAGATCGAGGCAATCGGAGCCGGTGATCAGGGATTGATGTTTGGCTTTGCAGTGAACGAAACACCTGAATTGATGCCAATGCCGATTTCACTAGCCCACAAGCTCGCCAGACGTTTGGCGGAAGTCAGAAAAAATCGCCAACTGCCTTATCTGCGTCCGGATGGGAAAACACAGGTTACGGTGGAGTATAATGAAGAAGGGCGTCCTGAACGGATTGACACCATCGTTATTTCTGCCCAGCACGATCCGGATATCACAGAGATGCGGATTAAAAATGATCTGCATGAGTTTGTCATCCACCCGACGATACCGGAAGGGCTGATTGATAAGAAAACCAAATTTTTCATTAATCCGACCGGCCGTTTTGTGATCGGGGGACCTCAGGGCGACGCCGGACTGACCGGGCGAAAAATAATTGTTGATACGTATGGCGGATATGCCCGTCACGGAGGTGGCGCGTTCTCCGGCAAGGATGCGACCAAAGTCGACCGTTCCGCATCTTATGCAGCACGCTATGTCGCTAAAAATCTCGTAGCAGCAGGACTTGCGGATAAATGTGAAGTACAGCTTGCCTACGCAATCGGTGTGGCCCGGCCGGTTTCCATTTCTGTCGATACATTCGGGACGGGTAAGGCTTCTGAAGATAAGCTGGTTGAACTGGTGCATGATAATTTTGATTTGCGACCGGCCGGGATTATCAAAATGCTCGATTTGAAGAAACCAATTTACAGACAGACGGCGGCTTACGGGCATTTCGGTCGGACGGATATTGATCTGCCCTGGGAGAGAACCGATAAAGCCGATTTACTGAGAGAACGTGTACTGACCGGCTCCTCAGCCGAAAAAGAATAAATGCCGTTCCTGTTCCGTTATTTACGGCTGTTTGCCGGTAAATAACGGATTTTTTTATTTGAACGCTCAGGCTGTGTTAAAGCTTGATTCTGATTTTGCTCCTTTGTCGTTTGTCAATTGGCGGAATATCGTTCTAACGGAGGACTCGAGCATGCAGGCTATCCATTCTGAAAAGGATCTGATAAAAACTGCACTCGGTAGAATCAAGTGAGAATATAATAAAAGTTGTAAGACCCGGGTAATATGGATGAACAGCCGTCTGACTGGCCAGGAACACGAAAAATGTTGGACGGATCACATCCACATGGAACGAAAACTGTAGTGGATGATTAAGAACGGTTTAACGTGAAAAAGGAGGCACCGGCTCATGACAGTTCCATCCGGTCCATTAACCTTGATGTCGCAGATTTACCGGAAAGTTCTTCCAAAGGTGCATAAGGAGCTTAAAGTCTGGAAACATAAAGCGCTGCTGATTCCCGACCCTGAATTGCGCAGACAGGCGCTCGCCAGCATAAAGACAAAGACCTTTCATTGCGAAGGAGGGGCTATATACAGTCTCCTTGCCGGGGATCAAAAAGATGAGAGTATCACGTTCATCGTTGCTTATCAAACGATCAGCGATTACCTCGACAATTTGTGTGACCGAAGTGTTTCACTCGATCCCAAAGATTTCCGCTGCCTTCATCAGGCGATGATGAACGCCCTGACTCCCGGAGCCCCATCCATCGATTATTATCAGTTCAGAAAGATCACATCTGACGGGGGATATTTACAGGATCTTGTCTCGACCTGCCAAAAAACACTTTCAAGGCTTGAGACGCTCGATGACATTCAGCCTTCGCTTCATGAACTGGCCGGGTTTTACTGCGATCTCCAGGTTCACAAGCACGTCGAAAAGGATCAGCGAGTGCCGAGACTTGTCGCCTGGTTTCAGAAATACAAGAACAGATTTCCCGAAATGAGCTGGTATGAGTTTTCCGCCTGTTCAGGTTCTACATTAGGTATTTTCTGTATCGTTTCTTACGCTGCCGCCCGCGGGCCCGAGATGAAGCATCTGGTCCGGACGATTAAAAATGGTTATTTTCCATGGGTCCAGGGCCTGCATATTTTAATGGATTATTTTGTAGATCAGGCGGAAGACAAGAAAGAGGGAGACCTCAATTTCTGTTTCTATTACAACAGCGAAGAAGAGATGATGGTCCGCTTTAATCATTTCATTGAACAGGCGGATCTTGCAATCAGCGGAATGCCGGACAGAAATTTCCACATGATGATTAATCGGGGGCTTCTCGGCATCTACCTTGCGGACAAGAAAGTCGCAAGACAGCGGAATGTCCGGATTTTAGCAAGAAAACTGATGTTCAGATCGGGCGGATGTGGCCTTTTCTTTTTTGTTAACGGGTGGCTTTACCGGAGACTGAAACAAAGCGGCTGAAGAATAGCCTGGCGGCTTTTGATCGATAAGGATTCGATTGATTAAAGCTGGCGACAGCAGCAGGTGAATACAATGGAGAATTTTATCTGATCTGCAGGAATCATGTTGACACCGGTCATGAGATTACATAGAATAGACTACAAAGTCTTATTATGGAAAAAAACAATGAAAAGGAGCAGTAGCTTTTTAATCGTTTGCAGAGAGCCGGCGGAAGGTGAGAGCTGGTACGATGAAGAAGTGAACTCGCCTTTGAGTTGCAGCAGTTCCTCATTGAGAGCTGCTGCCGAAATCCCGCGTTATGGGTACAAGCGAGTACGGAAGATGGACGGTTCAAAGATTGGGTATGCCCCCTTTTTAAAAGGGTGTTTCTGGCAGCCCTGGAAACGGGCTACTCAGGAAGCCGGCGACGGTAACGATTTTTCGAACAGTCTCATTTCGTACTAATCCGGGTGGTACCGCGGGAATGCAATGGAAATTCTGCCTCTCGTCCCTGACATGTTGTTAAGGGCGGGAGGTTTTTCATTTTTCTCATAATCAAAGGAGGCATTAGCCATGGCTCTGGCTTTTGATCATCAAAAAATCGAAGCAAAATGGCAAAAATACTGGGATGATCATCAAACATTCAAAACAAATGATGATTCAGGTAAACCGAAATATTATGTAATGGATATGTTTCCTTATCCATCGGGGAAAGGACTTCATGTCGGGCATCCGGAAGGCTATACGGCGACGGATATTCTTGCGAGAATGAAAAGGATGCAGGGCTTTGAAGTGCTTCATCCCATGGGCTGGGATGCGTTCGGTCTTCCCGCTGAGCAATACGCCCTCGATACCGGGCATGATCCGGCCGTATTTACAGAAGAAAATATAAAGACTTTTAAGAAACAAATCAAATCATTGGGCTTTTCATATGATTGGAATCGTGAAATCAATACGACCGATCCGGATTATTATAAATGGACACAGTGGATCTTCCTGCAGCTCTATAAAAAAGGTCTTGCTTATATGGCTGAGGTTCCGGTGAACTGGTGTCCGGCACTCGGCACGGTTTTAGCGAATGAAGAAGTGATTGACGGTAAGAGTGAACGCGGCGGTTTTCCTGTTATACGAAAACCGATGAAGCAGTGGATGCTGAAGATTACAGCTTACGCCGACCGGCTGCTCAGGGACCTGGATGAACTGGACTGGCCGGAGAGCATTAAAGAGATGCAGCGCAACTGGATCGGGCGTTCGGAAGGGGCCGAAGTGATTTTTCAGGTAGCAGGCCATCCTGACGCATCGGTGACAGTCTTCACGACACGGCCGGACACTTTATTTGGTGCGACCTACATGGTTCTTGCGCCTGAACATAAGCTGGTCGATAAAATAGTTACGCCGGATCAGAAGGCGGCGGTTGACGCCTACCGAAAGGAGGTCGCTGCCAAAAGTGATCTGGAGCGGACGGATCTCGCTAAGAAAAAAACGGGGGCTTTCACCGGTGCTTATGCGATCAACCCGGTAAACGGCCGGAAAGTTCCGATCTGGATTGCCGATTACGTCCTGATCACATATGGGTCCGGTGCAATCATGGCCGTTCCCGGACATGACGACCGTGACTATGAGTTTGCACAGAAATTTGGCCTGCCGATTATTGAGGTCGTTGAAGGCGGCGATGTGTCGAAGGCCGCATTTACGGGTGACGGAAAGCATGTTCATTCGGAATTTCTGAATGGACTGGGTAAGGAAGAAGCCATTACCAGAATGATCGACTGGCTGGAAGAGCACCATGCCGGGAAAAGAAAAGTGACTTACCGTCTCCGGGACTGGCTTTTCAGCCGTCAGAGGTACTGGGGCGAACCGATCCCAATCATTCACATGGAGGACGGATCGATGAAGCCGGTCCCCGAAGAGGAACTGCCCCTTCGACTTCCGAAAACGAAAAATATCAAGCCGTCGGGTACAGGTGAGTCGCCTCTTGCGAATGATACAGAATGGATCAATGTTGTCGACAAGGAGACGGGTATGAAGGGACGCCGTGAGACAAATACGATGCCGCAATGGGCGGGGAGCAGCTGGTATTTTCTGCGCTATGTCGATCCGCATAACAAAAAGCAGCTCGCCGATCCGGAAAAATTAAAAAAATGGATGCCGGTCGATCTTTATGTCGGTGGGGCGGAACATGCCGTCCTTCATCTCCTTTATTCCCGTTTCTGGCACAAAGTGCTGTATGATCTCGGGATTGTCCCGACGAAAGAACCATTTCACAAGCTTGTGAATCAAGGGATGATTCTCGGGGGCAATCATGAAAAAATGAGCAAATCGAAGGGCAATGTAGTCAATCCGGATGATATTATCGCTTCTCATGGAGCGGATACGCTTCGTCTGTATGAAATGTTCATGGGACCAATCGATGCGGCGGTGGCCTGGTCGGAAAAGGGAATAGACGGTGCACGCCGCTTCCTTGAACGCGTCTGGCGGCTTTTTGTTGGAGAAAATGGTCGCATCTCAGAGGCGATTACCGAACAGGCTTCAACTGACGGGAATTTTGAAAAAGTCTATCATCAGACAGTGAAAAAAGTGACCGAAGACTATGAGGCCATGCGTTTTAATACCGGAATCGCCCAACTGATGACTTTTATCAATGAAGCTTACAAGCAGGAAAAGCTTCCAAAATCGATGGTGGAAGGCTTTATTCAGCTGCTTTCACCTGTCGCGCCGCACATAGGCGAAGAAATCTGGTCTCTTCTCGGTCACAAAGAGTCAATCGAAAAGTCGTCCTGGCCGGTTTATGATCCGAAAAAGCTGGTCGAAAAAGAGATTGAAATTATTGTCCAGATCAACGGGAAAATACGTGCCAAAGTGATGGTCGATAAAGGAACACCGAGAGAGAAGCTGGAAAAAATGGCGATGGACGAACAGGCTATCAAGGAACGTCTTGAAGGGAAGACCGTCAGAAAAATCATTGCTGTTCCCGACAAACTGGTGAATATTGTCGCGAACTGACCGTCTTCTTCCGCGATCATTTAACCGGATTTTTTCGTTAGAATGATACATGATGAACACTCGGATTGGGGGAGAAAGAATGGCAGAAGAAATCCAGAATATAAGTCCCGGGGAACTGGAGGAAATGCTGCGAAACAATGAGGACGTGTCTATCATTGACGTCAGAGAAGATGACGAAGTTGAAGCCGGTAAAATTCCGCAGGCCATTCATATTCGTCTGAGAGATATTCCGGAACACTACAAGGAACTTGATCGATCGAAAGATTATGTTATGGTCTGCCGGTCCGGACACCGCAGCGGACTCGCTGCCGAATTTCTTCAGGAAAAGGGTTTCCATGTAAAAAATATGGAAGGCGGCATGCTGCAGTGGCATGGGGACGTTGAGTAAAAAATACGGCAGATAGCTGAGCTGATCGAGGGGATGAACTTTTCCGGACGGGAAGGGTTCACCCCTTTTTCTTTTATTTTCGCTGTTTGAGAGAGCTGGTTGAATCGATTGGAACATCATTTGACTGGAATGTCCTGTAATTGCCTTATGTTTATCATTTTTAAAATAAATAATGTGGTAAAATACAAAGAGTTGCGTGCAAATGTTCATTAAGGGATTAGGAGAATTAACAGATGACTACGTCAAATATGATCAGGGGCACGATGATTCTCACCGTTGCCACGTTCTTTTCAAAATTTATCGGTATATTATTCGTTATTCCCTATCAGGCACTTACTGGCAATGAAGGGGTGTTTCTATACCAGTTTGCTTATACCCCTTATGCGATTATCCTCAGCATATCAACGATGGGACTGCCTCTTGCAGTCTCAAAGTTTGTATCCAAATATAATGCACTTGGTGATTATCAGACAGGAAGGCGTCTCTTAAAAACAGGACTCCTCATGATGACTGTAACAGGTATTGCCGGATTTCTTGTTCTTTTCCTCGGAGCTCCGTGGATCGTCGGAATGGTCGGTGTTCCGCATGCAGATGCACAAAATGTTATTCTTGTCATGCGCGTAGTCAGCATCGCGATTATTGTTGTACCGTCTATGAGCCTGATGCGCGGTTATTTTCAGGGTTTTGAGTCGATGGGACCGACAGCTGTGTCACAGACTGTTGAACAAGTCGTCCGGGTGGCTTTTATCCTGATCAGCGCCTTTGTCGTGATAAAATGGCTTCATGGTTCCGCGGTAACAGCGGCGACAATGGCGACGTTTGCTGCCTTTGTCGGCGCCGTTGCCGGTCTTTATGTCATGATGCGCTATTGGGTGATCCGCAGACCGTTTTTACTGAAACAAATGAATCAAAGACAGAGAAGATCGAGAATGTCCCTGTTCTCGATGTATAAAGAGCTGTTTACTTATGCCGTTCCCTTTGTTGCGGTCGGTATCGCCATGCAGCTTTATCAGGCTATTGATCAGGCGATGGTTTTTCATTATCTTCATTATGATGCTGTGACCGTTAAAACGGCCATTGCCGATCTGACTATGAACGACCAGAAACTGGTCATGATCCCCGATACACTGGCGACTTCACTCGCTATGAGTGTTGTTCCGGCGATGATTGTTTCCTACGCGAAAGGGAACAGGGAAGATGTCCGTCAGAAGATTACACAGGCTCTGCAGCTTGTCCTGTTTCTGACGATTCCCGCAGCTTGCGGATTATCTATTCTCGGATATATGGTTCACGGGCTTTTCTACGGTGTAGATGCAGAAACGCTGGCGATTGGCGGGAAGATCCTTCGCTGGTATGCACCAAGTGCTATCTTCTTTGCCCTTTTTCAAGTCATGGCTTCCATACTTCAGGGGATCAACCGGCAGCGGATTACTCTGATCAGTTTGGGCGCGGGTGTGATCCTCAAGGTTCTGCTTAACCCGGTATGTATGCTGCTGTTCGGGATGATCGGGCCAATCATTGCGACAGATATCGGCTATCTTGTGTCTGTCATAATCAGCGTGACGGCTATCAGGAAGGCAACAAATTATCAGTTTTCGATGATCGCCCAGCAGCTGATTCATATTATTGTCTATACGCTGATCATGCTTCTGGCCATTAAGGTTATTTTTTTGGCTGCCGGCGGTTATTTTCCAAAGGGCAGAGTACTTGCGGCAATCATTCTGTTCCTGAGCGTGGTTATCGGTGGCATCATCTATCTTGCACTTGCTAAAAGTACCGGTCTTTTGCGTAAGGTGGTTGGCCGGACAAGGTCGGAACGTGCGGGGTAAGTGTAATCTGTGGATGAAGGAAAGGACTCAAAAACGGTCAGTTTTTGAGTCCTTTTAAATAAATCTTGTTTTTTTTTAAGACGGGATTATCCCGGGTATCCGGGGTATCCAGGGTATCCTGAGGTTCCGGGGGTTGCTCCTGGAGAGCCGGTATAACCGCCTGGTGAACCAGGGTAGCCTCCCGGAGAGCCGGTATAACCACCTGGTGAACCAGGGTAGCCTCCCGGAGAACCGGAAAAACCGCCTGGTAAGCCGGGATAGCCATCCGAAGATCCTGAAATACCGAACCGCCTTTCAATCCTGCGCAGGCGTTGCTCGAGGCGGCGAAGTTCACGTTCAAATTGATTCTGCCTCTGTTCAATAATACGCAGCCGGCTAAGAAGACGATCACTGATCGCTGCTTGCGGCGACTGAAGCATTTGTCTTGCTTCATCCTCGGCTTCGTCAGACCACTCTGCTGCAGGTTCAGTCGTTGTTTCAGATAACTGCGGCGCGTATGAATAAGGAAAAGGGCTGTCACCCGGCGTGATGTCCTTGGATCCCGGGGCAACCGGGCGGCCTGGAAAATGGAGGCTGTCAGTATGCTCTGTTCCGCGTTCCGGCATTCCCGGATAGTCGGGATAATCATAAGGTACCGAATTATTTTCGTTCTGAAAAACCATTGTCAGGTTCCTCCCTGTTCAAGTGTGGTGTCTTGCCTGATTCTTTAACAGTCTATGATTGATACAGGCAATTGACCATGAACAAGGTGCCCATTTTGGTCCGGTCAGATTTTAGCACGTGGCGTATGGATATCATACCAGTGCATCTGTCTGCCGATACTCAGACCTTTAAGCGGAACCGTGAAGGAAATACCCCGTCTGATTAATTCCGGCTCGAGATAATCCCGGTAGATTTTTCCCCCGTGCAGACAGAGCGAGACTCTGGAAAGCATTTCATAACCGGCCAGTTCCTCAATAACCTTTTTCCCCCAGCAAACACGCTGCTCACGGGAAAAAGTTCGAATCGAGACATCGTAGGGCTGCATGATTCTGTCTGGAAGGAGCAGGCCATCTTTAGCATTATAAAAATAAAATCGGTCATAGGTCTGTTTCGCGTATTGCACGGATTTAATAAAAAGAGGACTTCTATAGAAGTCGATAACCGGTGCCTCGTACGGCGCTTTAGTTCGAGCAGTTGCTAAAAGTCCGATTTTCTCCGACACTTTCTTCGTTCCTTCTTTACAATGTATGATATGATCTGTCTTTCCCGTTAAAAAAAGAGCTGTATATCAACAGCTCAGGACACCTTCACTTTTTTATCTGTTACGGTCCAAAGACCTCTGCGCGGGCTTTTGACCAAATTATTATAGGTTAAAATATTCAAGTCTCTCTGTATCGTTCTCTGTGTCATGTCAAATTCTTCAACCAGCTCTTTCGTCGTGACGGCACCCTGCCTGCGAATAAACAAATAAACGGACCTGACGCGATTCAGCATTCGATCAGTTGAAGGACTCAAGTAACCACTCCCTAAATTTTTTTTAATAAAAGACAGAGTCTTTTATTAACAGGAATACATACTTAAGCAACAGAAAGAACACAGGAGATTTCTCCCTCATCATAACTAAAGTTGAAAGTAAAGACTGAACATTTTGGAAAAAGGTCTCCTTTTTTACACTTTTAATATATACCTTTTTCTTTAAAAGTCAAATCTTTTATTAGATTCTTTTGTCAATTTGATAAAATCATTAAAAACCCGCCATAAGCTTTTTACTCAGGCGGGTTGTCTTCGGTATGTCAGCGGGTAAAAACATCTCCGGAAAGATAACGTTCTCCGGTATCATTAATCATGCACACAACCAGATCACTCGGTCTGTACCGTTTTGCTACCTGAAGGGCAACAAAAACAGAGGCACCGGATGACGGGCCACATAAAATACCTTCGTCTGTCGCCAGCCTTCTGGTGATTTCATAGGCGTCCTGATCGGTAACCTTAATAATTTCATCAATGATGGAAAGATCAAGCGTCTTTGGAATAAAGCCGGGGCTTGTCCCGACAATTTTGTGGCGTCCTGGCTTTCCACCTGAAAGAACCGGGGATCCGGCCGGCTCGCAAATGTGAATGGTCATTTCCGGAAACTTTTCTTTCAGTGCTTTTCCGGTTCCGGTAATCGTTCCTCCTGTTCCGGCTGTTCCGACAAATGCTCTCAGAGGCATGCCAAGGGTTTGTACATCACGGATAATTTCCGGAGCTGTAGACTTGCGATGCGCGTCGGGGTTTGCGGGATTTTCAAACTGCATCGGCATGAAACTGTTTGGCACCGTTTCTGTAAGTTCCCTGGCCTTTTTAATCGCACCCGGCATCTTGTCACTGCCACGAGTCAGAACAACCTCGGCGCCGAAAGCTTTCAGCAGATTGATCCGCTCTTTGGTCATGGTATCCGGCATGACAATGATTGCTTTATACCCCCGGGCAACTGCATTCATGGCGAGGCCTATTCCCATGTTACCTGAAGTCGGTTCGATTATCGTTGCGCCTTTCTTTAATTTTCCTTCCTGTTCGGCAGCAAGGATCATATTAAGAGCTGCTCTGTCCTTGACGCTTTTTGTCGGATTGAAATACTCAAGCTTTGCATAAATGGTAGCGCCATTCGGATCAGGCAGTCTGTTCAGCCGAACCATCGGCGTATTTCCTACTAAATCGTCTAATGTCTTAGCAACTTTCGACATCCTGCACATCTCTCTTTCTCATACCTCTTTTATGTCATTATACAGGATAAGGCGGGTTAAGGTCGACCTTTGCGGAATATTTCCTGCTGAAAAAGCTTATTTTAAAAAGAAAAATGTCGTTTAGAAGCAATATTTTTAATCAAACAGTTGCCATTAAAGACAAAAACAGAGAAACTTGAGACAGGATCAATCGAAAAGGAAGGTTACTATGTCCGATCATTATTTTTTAGCTTTTCCTGTTCCCGATGAAATCAGAGATTGTTTGAAAACTCAGTCGGACCGACTTCGAATGCACTGTACCTACCGTTATTGGACGGATCCGCGTGATCTTCATGTGACCTTTTTCTTCTTCGGGCGTCTTGAACCGGAGCAGGTCCGGGTGATCGATCACATAATGAAATCTCTGGCAGGTGAAACAAGGCCGTTTTCTGTTTCGCTCTCAAAGATAGACGGATTTGGTGATCAGAAGCACCCAAGGGTCGTTTATGCCGGTTTTTCGGATACCGGAACGCTTCCCGCTCTCTGGCAAAAGGCCGGTGATGCGCTCACGGAACACGGTTTTTCCATTGAAAAGAGACCCTATCGTCCGCACGTCACGCTCGCTAAAAAGTGGTCCTCGGGGGATCCTCTTTCCTGCCGGGTATCTGGTGTTCACGAATTAAACCTGACCTGGGTGGTTAATCAGGTTGTTTTATATCGGGTTGAGCCGCAAAGTGTTCCCCGCTACCAGCCTGTAAAAATTTTTACCTTTCAGTCGTGATCAAAACGCCAGACGAAGCTCTGGCCAGACGGATGAATCATCTGTAAAAGTTTTTTACTTTTCAGTCGTGATTTTAACGGTTTCCTGCGGCTGTTTAAGTGCAAATGAATGAAACAGAGTAAAGGCAGATGGAAAGAATGGCACAGCTCATTAAATTTAATCGATGCATTTCCCGTTACCAAATGGATTTTCTTCGATACTCCAGCCGTTTTGTCCGGCTGAAAAAGAAGCGACTTGCTGATTGGAAGGAAAATGATGCTTTCCCAAAAAGGGCGGCAAGAAAACCGGATGGCAAATATGATTACCATGCTTCGGATGTAAAAGAACAAGAAGCGTTTGACGAGTGGCTTTTTACTATGCAGCTTAACTGGGCGACGAGGACCGCGTGGGAACGGTCAGGTTTCCCTGATGAAATACGCCGGATGAGCTGGCTCAGGACGCTTCTTCATGAGGTTAATGATCTGACCTTCGTCTTATACAATCCTGTGATCCGGATTAAGTCCGCGTCCGTGCAGCTGGAGCCATTAGTGATAACAAGCGACACGGTCTGGTGCGTTAAGCCTTTGACAGGTGAAGACAGCAGTGTTTTTCAGGAACTCACGCCGCGTAAATGGAGAGAGATCAGGACAGGTACGACCCGCGAATGGCTTAATCCGTTAATTTCTTTAAATCGGACAAGAGTGATCGTCGCAGCTTTCCTGGATCATAACAAAATCGGAATGAAGACAAGGGCGGCCGTCTATTCTCCTCTGAGCTATATTGAATTTGTTCATTCGTCCCGGACAACAGCTGTGGATATAAGAAACGCCCACGTCTGGTACAGGGAGCTTTCGATGCATTCGTTGATGATGAAAAGTGAACAGATTCTGACAGCGGACGCCTTGCTTCAAGCCTGCGAAACCGAGGCCGTTTCACGTTTTCAGGGTGCGGTGCTCTAGCCTCTTATTGCATTAAAGCACATCAGCTGAAGACCTTGATTCATTCCGGATGGGGCGTTCGGCAGACATGTTTTTTAATTAATGGAATGCTGAGGTGAAAATGATTGTTCCGGCGAGGAAAAAGTGGTATATTTTAAGTTAGCAATCTTTGTTCGTCACGGGATTTCGAAGACAAAGGGTGACCCTTTTTTGATGAGTTTTTTTGATAGTGAGGATTGGGTTATTTCATCAGCCGGTGGAATGACTGGAGAAGCCTATAAGGCGGAGTCTGCTGAATCCAAGTTGTTTATTAAACGGAATTCGTCTCCGTTTCTCGCTGTGCTGTCGGCGGAGGGAATTGTTCCTAAACTGTTATGGACGCGGCGGATAGGCAGCGGTGACGTTTTAACCGCACAGGAATGGATGAACGGCAGAGTTCTTGCACCCGGTGAAATGTCATCAGGAAAAGTAACCGAACTTTTAAGAAAGATTCATACGTCTGAACCGCTTCTATCCATGATGAAACGTCTGGGCAAGAAACCGGTGTCGACGTATCATATTCTTGAAGGGTTAACGGATCAGGCAAAGGGGCGGCCGGAGACGCAAATACTTCGGAGAGCATTTGATTTTCTCCGGAAGAGAGCCGGACAGGCAGAGTTTCCAGGAAAAGCAGTCTGTCATTCAGATGTGAATCATAATAATTGGTTGCTGGATAATGATGGGAAACGGCTTTATCTTGTCGATTGGGATCAGGCGGTGATCGCGGATCCGGCAATGGATCTGGCGATGATCCTTTACTGGTATATTGAAGAAGACGGGTGGGAAGACTGGCTGAATATGTATGGATGGAAGCTGACCGACTCACTGCATCTGCGTCTTGTCTGGTATATGATTGCCCAGACACTTCGATTCATGTTCTGGCATCAGGAACATGCACAAATGAAAGAAATCATACTTTTTGAAAAAGATCTGCTCTGGCTCAACGAGTATGCAGAGAAACTCGTTCGTTAACATATAAAATGAGCAAGAACGTCAATCGGCGGCTGACGCATCTTCCTTTGAAAGGGCAGGGGGATGTGTTTTTTCAGGTCGGGAAATAAGATTAATGAATGATATGATCCATTGATACGGGCAGTAACCCTTCAATGAGACCGTGAGGCAGCCGGATACCGAGGGGAACGGAATATTTAAATTGTTTGAGTATAGGAGAGGGCTCTGAATGAGAGTACGCCATAAACCGTGGGCAAAAAGTTTGTTAAGACAGCATTCAGAAATCGTGATCGCTTCACCGAAATTTTACAGCGGTGAGTGGTACGAAGTGTTTGGCCGCGAGGCACCGCTACATGTTGAGATCGGCACGGGGAAGGGGCAGTTTATCGTCGGAATGGCGAAAAAACATCCTGAATTTGATTTTATAGGCATCGAGCTTCATGAAAGTATTATCGTTTCTGCTCTTCAAAAATGCCTCGAAGCGAATGTCAGCAACGTCCGTCTGATCAACGCTGATGCGCGCAGACTGACAGAGTATTTTGCCGAAGATGAGGTTGACGAGATTTATCTGAACTTTTGCGATCCATGGCCGAAACATCGCCACGAGAAAAGACGGCTGACCTATTCGACTTTTTTAGCCCAGTATGAATATGTACTTAAAAACCAGGGTGTCGTTAATTTTAAGACGGACAATCAGGGACTGTTCGAATATTCTCTCGAAAGCTTCTCTAATTACGGCTTTACGCTGCGGAATATCAGCCTGGATTTGCATCACTCCGACTTTAAGGAGAATGTGATGACTGAATATGAGGAGAAGTTCTCATCTAAGGGGCAGAGGATTTATCGCTGTGAAGCGGTATGTAACGATTAGACAGCTTTCCCGGACCTTGCGTGTCGTTCTTATTCGAAGCACAATGGCCTGTGAAATGAGAATGACCTTATATAGAAAAGTACCCCATGCTGGACGGGCATGGGGTTTCGCTGTCATGTACTCTGTTCTTTCAATTCGAGGAGAGTTCCTGTCTTTGCGTCGGCAACAAAATCGAAATGCTGAATCGAACCATCTTTCGGAGCAGTCAGGCCTCCTTTGTAAACGTCACGAGTGAGCGCGTTTCGAGTCAATGTTTGCGGAGTCATGTAGATCCAGGCGCCGTCTATCGGAATTTTTTTGATCACGGCCTTCCTGACCAGTCGAAGTACTTTTTCAGAACTTAAAAGACGACCGAACTGCAGCCTGCTGATGGAAAGACCGGCAACAAAACCGATGATTCCCGCCAAACCGGCCGTTCCAATTTTAGAAAATTTCATCATGATCCCTCCGTTCTCTATTTAAAGTATAACGGGAATTTTCCCTCAGTCCAATGACTCTATTCATGCTGTGAATTTTTTACGACAAAAAATTCGTGTAAAGATGGAAACGGTCGTCCGTCTTAGGTAAGATAAGGGAGTAGGTTTTAAACGGCGGTCAGCCGGTGCAAAGGCCTGGCCGCGCAAGGTTCCTCTTTATGAAAAATGAAACAAAATGACCGTTAAGCAGTTGAACAAAACTGTGTTGCGGCACGTCCGGCCCCATTCGTCATCAGAGAATCGATTAAGAGAGGTATTAAAATAATGATTATTATTGGTGTGGGTACAAAAAATCCGGCTAAAATCGAAGCCGTGAGCCGTCTGGTCCGTTTTTGCGAACTGGACGCTGAAATTAAAAGTTTCGATGTGCCTTCAGGTGTTTCCGCAATGCCTTTGACGGATCAGGAAACACGAAGTGGAGCGATGAACCGGGCAAAGGCCGTACTGAAACAGGACGAAAGGGTGGATATCGGAGTCGGTATGGAAGGCGGGGTCACCCTGTTGGACGGCGAGATGTTTCTCTGCAACTGGGGGGCCGCGGTGGATCGCTCCGGAAGGATGATTACCGCTGGAGGCGATCGGATCAAGCTTCCGGATTTCCTCTCCAAAGGGGTACGGGACGGACGGGAACTCGGTGACGTCGCCGATGAATATGCTCATGAGAAAGAGGTAAGCAAACACGGGGGCACGATCGGTATTTTGACCGATGGAATGGTGACAAGAAGCGACATGTTTTTTCATATTTTAAAACTTTTGTACGGAATCTACCGATACAGGCAGAATAGATGATCATCATCCGCAGTCAGGACAGTGGGAACGACCAACCCGATAATTGATCAGGTGGGTCGATGGGGATTGTCCCGAATGATCGAAAATGGACTGTTCCGGTTTTAGAAAGCGATAGTCACTTTTTATGAGCCATTAAATGATTCTTCGATCAAAACCGAGACCATTGCAGACATACGCGAAGGGAAGGTTTCGCCGATGAATAAAGAAGAACTGCGAAAAATACTGGAAGAAAAATTAAAATCTGATCGACGAACGATCCGATTTGATCGCAAAACGGACCAATTGCGGATTGAAAATAAAAGCAGCGGCAAGGGCGTCACTCTGTCTCTGGCCGAACTTCTCAGCCGTTTCAGCGAAGCAGGCAGTCGGGCGATCGAGGATAGTCTGTACTATGTGAACCACGCACTGCAGGCGATGGAACGTTCTCCGCATCTTAAAGGGAAAGAAGATAAAATTTTCCCTGTGATCCGTTCAGCGTCGTTTCCATCGAAAACTTCTGATGGAAAAACACTCGTATCAAGTGAGCATACCGCGGAGACACGTATTTTCTATGCACTCGATTTAGGGGATTCTTACAGACTGCTGGATCATGCGTTTCTGAAAAGTGAAGGCGTATCGGAACAATCCGTTATTGAAATGGCGAATTTCAATCTCCGGTCGCTTCCGACAAAGTCAAGAAAAGACGTCGTCAGGAATAATGCTTTTTACTTTATTAATTACAATGATGGCTATGATGCCAGCCGGATTCTTAATCAGCATCTCATCGAAGCCATGAGGGAGAAAGCAAACGGCGATCTGACGGTTGCTGTTCCGCACCAGGATGTGTTGATTTTCGGGGATATTGTCAACCCTGAAGGATACGATATTCTCGCGCAGATGACAATGAAATTTTTTACGACCGGAAAAATACCGATAACGGCGCTTCCTTTTATATTTAATAGAGGAGAACTCGAGCCGATTTTTATTCTTGCCAAAAAACGTCCGGCTCCAGGAAGAAAACCGGATAAATAAAAGGTAAACTGATTTCATTTCTGAGGTACGGGAAAGATTCAGGAAAAGTTACTCCGAATCGGGGGATCTGCTCCAAATCGGTGAAAAGTTGCTCCGAATTCAGGAAAAGTTGCTCCTAATCGGTGAAAAGTTACTCCTGATCGGGGGGTCTGTTCCAGTCCGGAGAGTTGCGCCAGCTCAAAAGGCGGGAAGGAATCACATTCGTAGCGGTCCGCCGCTAAGATTAAGATATCATATTTTTTGAAAAAGGCTTTGGAAGGAGTCGTCATGAATGATTTTATATTATAACCGGGAAGGTATAGGCGATACTTTAATCGTCTATTTGAAAGAGGGCGGTAAAGAAAGCTTCGAAAGACGAAGCGATATTGCCCGAATCTATGACCCGGCTTCGAATGAAACATCAGGATACAATTTTTTCAAGGCATCACGTCTATTCAATACTGTCCCGGAAACAGGGCAGGTTAAAGCAGACATGCCGCTTGTCGACCGTTTGAATCAGGCATTAACCGATGCCGGTTTTTCAGATCTCCTCGAATCAAATGATCATCCGACCATTGTAACCGGCTATGTGGAGAAAATGAAAAAACATCCCGATTCCGATCATATGCATGTCTGTCATGTAGACGTTGGCAGCGAAAAATTACAGATTGTTTGCGGGGCACCGAATATTGAAGAAGGCCAGAAGGTAGTTGTCGCAAAGATCGGGGCACTGATGCCCGGCGGCATGATTATCCGCCCGACGACGCTTCGCGGTGTGGCTTCAGACGGGATGATTTGTTCGGCGCGAGAACTCGCGCTTCCGGGGGCGCCTCAGAAGCGCGGCATCCTTGTCCTTGATCAGGGCACTGAAGTAGGGCGAGATTTCTATTCTCTCACCCGTTAAATAAGTCTTCATACCAGGAAAAGCCGTCTGCTGATAAAGGAAAGAGGTGAGTCCGATATGACTGGAAAGTGGTGGCAGCGCCTTTTTAGTAAAGATGAAGATGACGAAGAAGATGAACGGGAAAAACATCAGTTTCCGGAGACTAATTTTCAGAAACCGTTTTCTGCAGGTCGGTTTGAAGACTCTCATCGTCATATCGAGGTAAAGATGAAGTCTCAATATCCGAAAGGAAAAGAGACTTTTCCGGGCAGTGAACGAAGCAACGCGTCCCGCCGACCTGCGGACAACCGTGCGGATAAGCACTTTATCGAACATCAGGACAGGACTCAGGAAATGGATTCAGCCCGGAATAACGCTTTAAAGCATCCTTTTCGGCCGTCTCAGGTTCCTTCTCCTGTTTTCGGCTTCAGGAAGCCACCTGAAAACTTCTACCGGAGCAGCGGGGATAACTACCATCTTGATCCGCAAAAGGCAGAACTCGAAAAACGGCAAATAGCGGAGAAGAAAAGAAACGATCTGTTGCACCGGCAAAACGTTCTGCCGGAAAGAAAAGATCAGCCGGTAATCGAACGGAAGATTATTGAGGAACCGGCGATTAACCGGCAGCCGGATCATCAGGTAACCTTAAATAAAAATAGCGAAAAACATCCGGAGAGACCCGAACATCTGCAGAAAGACCGGAGGCCTTCGGACCACACGGCTCGATATGATGACCCCGAAAGGTCCGACCTGTCTGCTCCGTTCAGCGGAAAGGAGAACGGTCACACCGGTTTATCAGAGGAAAACAGGAAACAGGTTCAGCCGGTACCGGTTCGAAGCCGGCTTCCGAGATCTCCGCACCGGCCGCACACCCAGTCGAAAGTGCCGTTTAACGTTTTGATGTTCCACTCAGATCACAGGCGGCAGACAACGGAGCATAAGGGACATGATGAGAACGATTCGCCGGACACCGTCCATGGACAGCAAGGTACAGATGCATTACAGCTTCCACTGCGTTTGCTTGATGATCCGCCTGAAGCGAGGGAGGAAAGTGCTGAATGGATTGACGCCAGACAGCGGACACTGGCTGAAACACTGACCAACTTTAATGTGAAAGCGGATATTCTCGGGCACGTTCAGGGGCCGAGCGTCACCCGGTTCGATATTCATCTTCATCCAGGTGTAAAAATCAATAAGGTCCTGAATTTATCGGAAGATATTAAACTGAGTCTTGCCGTTAGACAAATCCGAATCGCTCCGGTGCCTGGAACAAGTGCGGTCGGCATTGAAATACCGAATGACAGTCGTAAACCAGTCTTCTTAAAGCAGATTCTCAATTCCGAAGCTTTTCTGGGCAGCCGTGCACCCCTGACAGCAGCGCTTGGACAGGATGTTTCCGGAAATCAGGTAGTTACCGACCTGGCAAAAATGCCGCACGGACTGATTGCTGGCGCAACGGGATCAGGTAAGAGTGTCTGTATTCATTCACTGATACTCAGCTTAATCTACAGGACTTCTCCGGAAGACTTGCGTTTTATCCTGATCGATCCGAAAGTTGTCGAACTTGCCCCGTATCAGAAGATTCCGCATCTCGCTGCTCCTGTCATTACAGAACCGAAGGAAGCTGCGCTCGCACTGAAGTGGGCGGTAGATGAAATGGAGAAACGGTACAAAAAATTTGCCAAAGATGAGGTTCGGGATATCGAACGTTATAATAGAAAACGGTCTGCTGAAGGAAGATGTGAAGACAAGCTGCCTTATATCGTCATCATCATTGATGAACTGGCGGATCTAATGATGGTCTCGCCCCAGGAAGTGGAAGAAGCCATCTGCAGGATTGCTCAGAAAGCGCGAGCGGCCGGAATTCATCTGCTTCTTGCCACACAGCGGCCGTCCGTCGATGTGATTACCGGATTAATTAAGTCCAACATTCCGTCAAGGATCGCCTTCAGCGTTTCCTCGCAGGCTGATTCCCGGACGATTCTCGATTCGGGAGGTGCTGAAAGACTTCTTGGAAGAGGAGACATGCTGTTTGCTGAAAATGGCGCGCGAAGCGTCAGACGTCTGCAGGGGTGTTTTGTATCCGACAGGGAAATTGAGCGTGTCACCAGGGCTTTTCAGGATCAGCCTGCTCCGGAGTATTTGTTTGACCCCGAAAGCTTCAGCAGATCCTCATCCGAACTGAATGATTCAGAAGACGATCTGTTTAACGACGCTGCTGCGTTTGTTGTAGAGCAGGGACAGGCATCTGTATCCAGCCTTCAGCGGCATTTCAGAATCGGATACAACAGGGCCGCGCGTCTTGTCGATGAACTGGAAGCACGTAATGTAGTCGCCGGAGCGAATGGCAGCAAGCCCCGCCAGGTCTTAATGACCAAAGAGAGTTTTGAGGAGCAGCTTTCAGGTGATAAGACTTTTTAACACTATAAAAAGACTTGTCTTCGCTAAGTTTTTCTTCATCTTTTTTTAAAAATATGTTTTTACAACCTCGTAAATAAAGTTTAAAATAGGGAACGAGAATTTTGTTAATGTACAAATGGAGGAAATGCGGCAAGGGAGAGATCGCAGGAAAAGACAAGTACGTACATAGGGAGAAAAGGACGGATCGTACGCATGTAATAGATGAACGATGGGAAAAGTATGAAAAGGCCTGTCCGGACTCCCAAAGCAGTACGAGAATGTGGACGGTCTTTAAATGATTGCAAAGCACGCTTTGCGGGGAAATTGAGTAAACTGTAACAACGAGTTTATAGATGCAAGAGAAGGGGAAGCGTATCACTGTTTTCAGATGAGCCATTCACGTCTGTAAGCATGTTCCTTGTACTGTAAATCCGGCTCGCAGTTATGACCTGACCAGGAACAACCCTGGAGAGGCTTGAGGCAAGTTTCCGCTTTGACCGGAACTCTTTAACTATTCTTTGCCGGAATTCAGTCCCGGCCAGGCATATGCATTTTATGGAGGTCATCACATGACGAAATACCATTTTGTTGGGATCAAGGGCACAGGTATGAGTGCACTTGCTCAAATTCTTCAGGATCTGCATCATGAAGTGCAAGGATCAGATTATGAAAAACGTTTTTTTACACAGAAAGCGCTTGAAGATAAACATATTAAAATTTTGCCTTTTGACAAAGAAAATATTACGGATGATGAAGTGGTTATTGCAGGGAATGCCTTCCCTGACACCCATGAAGAAATTGCAGCAGCCAGAGAAATGGGCATCCCTGTTATTCGTTATTATGACTTTTTAGGTGATCTGGCGAAACACTATACGAGTATTGCCGTAACAGGTACCCATGGGAAAACATCGACAACCGGGCTCTTATCTCATGTTTTTGAAAAATTTGCTCCGACCTCTTACCTTATCGGTGACGGAACGGGAGTCGGGAATGATAACGGTAAATATTTTATCTGGGAGTCCTGCGAGTATAAGCGCCATTTTCTTCATTCCGAACCTGATTACTGTCTGATTACGAACATTGAATTCGACCATTCGGACTATTATAAAGATCTTGATGATGTAGTCAGCGCCTTTCAGGAACTGGCATTGAAAGTTAAAAAAGCGATATTTGCCTGTGGTGACAATGAAAAGCTGCAAATGATCCAATCCAATGTTCCGATTATTTATTATGGATTTAATGAGGAAAACGATTTTCAGGCAAGAAACGTCCAGTTCCTGACCGGCAACAAGGGCACAGAATTTGATGTGTTCGTAAGGAATGATTATTACGGGCACTTTGTCATTCGCGGTTACGGTAACCACAATGTTTTAAATGCGCTGGCCGTCATTGCTTTCTGTAATTATCTGAATGTGCCGATACAACTGGTCAAGGAAGGACTTGCCTCGTTTAATGGGGTCAAACGTCGTTTTTCAGAAACAGTTCTTCCAGAGACCGATCAGGTCATGATTGACGACTATGCACATCATCCGACGGAGATTCGGGTAACGATCGAAGCGGCGCGCAAGAAATATCCTGATAGAAATGTGGTTGCTATCTTTCAGCCCCATACGTATTCACGAACCATGACATTCATGGATGAGTTTGCCGAATCACTTAAAACGGCCGATCAGGTTTATCTCTGCGCTATTTTTGGATCGGCGAGGGAAAAAAGCGGAAAGCTCTCGATTCATGATTTGCAGGAAAGAATTAACGGCTCTCATATTTTGCATAACAGCAATATTGATGACCTTAAACAGTACAGACACAGTGTTCTCCTTTTCATGGGTGCAGGAGACATCCAAAAATACCAAAACGAATATAAAGAAAGCTTGCCGATTGCCAGGCCTTAACTGATTAAAAGGCCGCAGGCAGAGGCTTAGCTGCCCTTATCAGACTTTTACAGGCAGTTGAATGGGCTTTACTGCCTGTTAAAGCGTGGTAAAGAAAGCTTGCCGATTGCCAGGCCTTAACTGATTAAAAGGCCGCAGGCAGAGGCTTAGCTACCCTTATCAGACTTTTACAGGCAGTTGAATGGGCTTTACTGCCTGTTAAAGCGTGGTAAAGAAAGCTTGCCGATTGCCAGGCCTTAACTGACTAAAAGGCGCAGGCAGAGGCCTGGCTGCGACGGCCAGGACGCCAGGTGCCGCACATGCGACAGGACGTCGCGATTTGTGCAGGGCAGTTGAATGAGTTTTACTGCCTGTTAAAACGGGTAAAGAGTTCAATAAGTGAAACGCCATAGACGATAATCAGCCAGGGGAGGCATTTCGTTGTTACGGTTATCCGTGCTCTTTACCATTCTGCTCCCTTTTTTTCATCCTTCTTAAATGGTAAGATATAGTAAGAAAGCCTGCAATCAGGGATTGAAAGGACCCGAATATTTAATTGAGGTATAGAAATGCTTTAAATCATCAAACTAAGGAAAGAATCGATTAAAAGGGGGATATACGTTGATCGTTATCTTGTATTTATCTGTTGCAGTAATTGCAATAGCCTTTGCGGTACTGGTCTACTTCCTGTCGCAAACACTACGTTCCGCACAAAAAACAATGGATGATGTTGCATCGACTCTGGAAGACGTTCAGGTTCAGATGAAGGGGCTGAATCAGGAGTCTACGGAACTTCTTCATCGGACAAACCAGCTGGCAGACGATATTCAGAGTAAATCGCAGAGCCTGAACAGCGTATTTGATGCCATTCATGGCTTTGGCGAGTCGCTCAATACAGTCAATACAACGGTACAGAGAGTAACGTCGAGTGTTGAACAGAGCGGTGAACAAAATTCTGAAAAGGTTGCTCAGGCCGTGCAATGGGGACATGCAGCCATCGATCTGCTGCAGCGTTGGAGAAAATCCAGTCCGAAAGCATAAACAGGAGGGATACCCTATGAATGATACGGCAAAACGTTCGGGAAAAGGCCTGACATTCTTATCCGGATTGCTTGTCGGCGGTATACTTGGCGGTGCAGCTGTCTTCCTGATTGTTTCTCCGTCCGGCAGGCAGGCTTTACGGAATATTGAACAGCAAAGCATGACACTGAAGGACAGAGGAACAGAATTTATAAAGCTTGCAAAAGAAAAAACAATCAGTTTGAAAAAGAACGCCTCAAACGGTAAACCAGAAAATACGGAGCAGGATCAGATGATTCCTATACCTAAAGATTATGTTTGATTCATCTATAGTATCTTTAGAAAATATTCGGCAGTTAGCCAGGTGAACCACATTTTGCTTTTAAAACTGGGAACCCGGATCCAAGGGGAAAACATCAACAGTGACAACGGATTCGGATCCCCGCATTTTTTTGTTTAAAGATTGCTGAATGTTTGCTGACATGATGGCTTTCCGGGATCTATTCTGATAACATGGTTTACAGGCGTCAATCTGTGTTGATGTACTTTTTGAATACGAAAAAATGAAAACGTTGTAAAGCCTGAAATAGATCAGGGTTTAAAAAGGGCCGATAACAAGGTTAATGATCGGCTGGCTGCTCACGATCTGTCCACGAAAAAAAGGACCAATGGCAAAATTTGCCGAATCCCAGGTTGAATGTCGGCCGAGAAACTTTTTAAATATCGTTTATAATTGAGGAGGATGATGGAGTTGAGCGCAACAATTTATGATGTAGCGAGAGAAGCGGGCGTTTCCATGGCGACTGTTTCCAGGGTGGTCAACGGCAACCCGAATGTTAAACCGACAACACGAAAAAAGGTTTCTGAAGCAATTAAGAGGCTCGGTTATCGTCCCAACGCAGTCGCACGGGGTCTTGCAAGCAAAAAAACTACAACTGTCGGCGTAATCATTCCGGATATTTCGAGCGTCTTTTTCTCAGAGCTCGCCCGCGGCATCGAAGACATCGCAACCATGTATAAATACAATATTATTTTATGCGATTCCGATGAAAACAAAGACAAAGAAATTCGATTAATCCAGACGCTTTCCGGAAAGCAAGTGGACGGCATTGTTTTCATGGGTGGCAAGATTACGGAAGAACACATTAAGGAATTTAAACAGTCTTCCGTTCCTGTCGTTCTCGCTGCCACTGTTGATGAAAAAAAGGAAATTCCTTCGGTTAATATTGATTATGAACAGGCGGTTTTTGAAGCCGTCTCCCATTTGATCGAAGGGGGACACAGCAAAATTGGAATGATCAACGGTCCTCTTGATGTGCCGGTCAACGGAAAGTTCAAACTGGACGGTTATAAAAAAGCACTCGATGCCGGGGGTGTGGCTTTTGATGAATCGCTTCTGTCTATTGGGGATTATACATATGAATCAGGTAAAGAAGCCACGGCTCAATTTCTTGAACAGGAAGTGAAACCAACGGCAATCTTTGTTGGCTCGGATGAAATGGCGATTGGTGCGATTCACGAAATCCAGGATCGGGGAATGAAAGTTCCAGATGATATCGAAGTTATCAGCAGTGAAAATACACACCTTGTTCAGATGGTGCGCCCAACCCTGTCCAGTATAGCTGAGCCCATGTATGATATCGGTGCCGTAGCCATGCGCCTCCTGACTAAGCTCATGAATAACGAAAAAGTGGAAAACTCGGCAGTAATCCTTCCTCACAGGATCGAGTACAGGCAATCGACAAAGTAAATCAGGGCAAATGTCCCATCGCATAAAGAAATAGAAAACCGAGTATAGATCATAATCTTATACTCGGTTTTGCTTTTTGATAAATTTGTTTGTACAGCTTAACTGCAGCCTTTTTAACAGGCGGTCAGATCTCCACTGATGGAGGTTTCACTTTAATTTCTTATCCTCCCGAGTAAGGAAGGGTCAGCTGCCTTGAAATCAATGTAGGGAAAGTGCGTTTTCAGAAAATCCGGTTTGATCCCGAAGCCAGCTGTTTCTGAAGCAGGCGGTTGTTCATTTCCATTAGTCTGGCCGGGATTGTCCGGAGAATGATTTGCATGCTTTTCCGGCGCTGCTTTCTGACCGGCACGGACAGGTTCAAGTGCCTCAATCTTTTGTTCAGGCAGATATTTCACATTCAATAAATCCGTTTTGACGAATCCTGCTGCCCGGCACAATTCCGTAACCCGTCCGCCTGTCAGACCGCAAAATGTTTTCTTGACGACGCCCTTCGGCTGTTTAAAGTGCTCCGGAGGATCCATCAGTTCAGGATCGATATTATAAGCGCTGTTCGCGAAACCTGCCCATAGTTGTCTGGTCTGAGTAGAGTAGGTCTGTTTATTGAGGGTCTGGTTATGTGCATAACCGTTCCACACGCCAAGCGTCACGTTCGGATTGGTACCGATGAGCCAGGAATCCCGCCAGTCCTGCGATGTACCTGTTTTACCGGCCCAGTCTGCAGAAAATTTCAGCATTCCCGGCAAACTTCTTCCGGTTCCGTATTTGAACACATCGCGCATCATGTCCAGCATCAGATAATTCGTCTGTATAGAGAAAACGCGGACCGGTTTAACCTTGTGCTGATAGATGATCCTGCCTTTACTGTCAACCATTTTGTCGATCATATAAGCATCAATAAACCTTCCGTTATTCGCGAATGTTGAATAAGCGTTCGTGTTTTCCTCAACAGTAATCCCCTGCGAGACACCTCCGAGGGCATCCGCGGGTTTATAACCGTCTGCTCCGACAAGCGTTGTAATCCCCATTTTTTTCAGAAACTCCGGTCCCTTATCTGTCGCACGGCTTAGCCTGGTAAAGACACCGACAGCCGGGACATTGTGAGACTGGGCAAGAGCGACCCGCGCTGTCTCAAATCCGTGGAAGCGCCCTCCGTAATCGGTCGGAGAATAGATCTGTCCGTCCCCCATCAGCCGTTTGTACGGAAGATCGGCGACGATCGATCCGGGCTGGATCAGACCGAGTTCCATCGCCGGAGCATAGACAAGCAGGGGTTTCATCGTTGACCCGTTTTGTCTCGGAACATGCATCGCATAATTGTACTGCGATCTGCCGAATTCGCGCCCACCGACGAAACTGATAATTTTACCCGTCCTGTTGTCGATAAGAATGGATCCGACCTGCATCGGGTCCATAAGTTTCTCCATTTTGCCTGTTTTTTTATTTCTGACCTCGGCGATTTCTTTTTTCCCGGTGGCTTTGTTTGTTGTGTAAACATATTGATCCGCACTGTAACCTGTATAACTCAGGGCAACGTTCTGCATGCTGTCATAGATCGGTTTGCTGATCGTCGTATAAACTTTATATCCGCCCGTCGCCAATTCTTTCTCAGCAGTAATGAGCAGGCTGTCAAACAATTTTTTATTTCTGCTCAGGACGGAAAAAGAGTAGCCATGAATTTTTGCGATCTCTTCGATCCTTTTGCGGTAAATGCCATGATTGTATTCAAATTCGATATTCTTATAGGCCAGATAATCATGATAAAGCTGATCGCCGTTGTACCCTTCCTGTTTCGCGGCTATTTTCGCAAGTATTATCTTCGATCTGTCCTCGACTTCTCTGCTGAGGATCGGGTAATCTTCTTTGATCGATCGTTCAGGTTTGGCCAAATGCCGGCGATAGTCGTAGTTCAGAGATTCATCGAGCTGTTTTTGTGTTATATAACCTGCGGCGTACATTCGCTTTAAAACATCGTGGGCACGGTTAATCCCTTTCGAAAAATCTTTTTTAACCCCTCCGTAATTCTGGAAGGGAGAATAAACAAAAGGATTCTTGGGAAGTCCGGCAATGTAGGCCGCCTGCGGAATATTGAGCTTATCAGGCCGGACACCGAAGATGCCTTCTGCTGCCGCAGCAACGCCCGCTACATTGTTACCTGAAGCATCCCGGCCGAACGTCGCGACGTTAAGATAAGCTTCCAGTATCTGATCCTTTGTAAAGAACCGCTCAACACGCAACGCTAAAAGAATCTCTTTCGCCTTTCGCTCATAAGAGACCTCGTTCGTCAGAATCTGATTCTTGACGAGCTGCTGAGTAATCGTGCTCCCTCCGCTGACCTGTGGTTTGTGAAGTAATTCTTCAGTCGTCGCGCGGAGGACTCCTTTAGGGACAACCCCATGATGTTGATAGAAATACTCATCTTCTGTCGCAATGACTGCGTGGATCAGGTCAGGAGAGATATCCTGCAACTGCGTTCTGGTTCTGATCAGGTCGCTGCTCATTTTTCCAATCGGAATGTTTCCTGCAAAATAGCCTGTACTGCTCTCTGAATACGAATGAATATCATGCTCCAGCGTCTTAAACTTGAGAACGGGCTGGTTACGGACCAGTTCCGCAAAATATCCGCTGACGGTCCCAATCGCAAAGAAGAGGCTGATAATGAACAGGGAAAAAATAATTAACAGTGAATTCCAGATCATGCCGTATATGGAGCGGGCGGATTGAACGACCGGACTTTCGGACCATTTCCGGCCAAGACGCTCAAAAAAATCATCAAAATTCTTAAAATTTATCATGGGCGATCTCCTCTGACGGTGTGTTCATAAAGGGTAAAAAAGATATGTACCCGGCGGTCAGGCTCTATTTATCTTAACTTAAAAAGAAACACTTGAAAAGGAAAAACGAAATGTCAGGTGACACAATTTTGAATATTTTTATATTGAGGACACTTTAATGAATCGGCTCTTATGGGGAGGAATGTTGATATAAACAGCCTTAGCCCAGGATTGTTTTTGATCATAATCTGAACAGAGAAACCCCCCGCAGGTCTTCGCCATACGGGGGGTTAAATGGCAATCTCTTATTTGGAATAGAATTCGACGATCATGGCTTCAGTGATTTCAGCCGGGAGTTCGGAACGTTCCGGAAGACGGGTGTACGTTCCTTCAAGTGTATTTTCATCGAATGAAAGATATTCAGGGACAAAAGTGTTCGTCTCAAGAGATTCTTTGATAATATCAAGATTCCGTGACTTTTCTCTGACACCGATCGTTTCACCCGGTTTTACGCGGTAGGAAGGAATATCGACACGATGGCCGTTTACTGTAATGTGACCATGATTCACCAGCTGACGGGACTGTCTGCGCGTACGTGCCAGACCGAGACGGTAAACAAGATTATCGAGGCGTGATTCCAGCAGAATCATAAAGTTTTCACCATGAACGCCTTTCATTTTTGCCGCGTCGTCAAACGTGCGGCGGAATTGCCTTTCGTTCAGTCCGTACATAAAACGCAGTTTCTGTTTTTCCTGCTGCTGAAGACCATATTCAGACAACTTAATACGCTGAGACGGACCGTGCTGTCCCGGAGCGTAAGGACGTCTTTCGAGTTCTTTTCCTGTTCCGCTGAGTGAAATACCCAGACGGCGTGATTTTTTCCATACTGGACCAGTATATCGAGCCATTAGAATGACTCCTCCTTTGTCATTTTAATTGGCATAAAATGACACCTCCGGCAGCTCTTCCAAAGCTATTTTGCTATCTTGCACTTTCGCCCGGGCAGTCCAGGTTACACGGTACACCTCCTGCCGGATGCGGCATTCAGCCATGCGAACAGGGAGGAACAAAATATGAGGGAAAACTTTGGATGCTTTCCGGTGCTGCCTCATTTTACACGAAGGAAATTATACATTTAATAATAGCCGTTTGTCAAGGGCAGGTGAAAAGAATCAGAGACAGTCAACCAGTGTCTCGGCGGCAGCTTCGAGAAACTGCTGGTCGTTTTCTGAAAAGCGGTCAATGACCGGGCTGTCAATGTCGAGCACACCGATTAACTGGCCCGCTTTGATTAACGGGACAACGATTTCAGAACGTGAATCCGAGTCACAGGCGATATGGCCGGGAAATTTGTAAACATCTTTTACCCGGATGATTTCTTTCTTCCCGGCAGCGGTACCGCACACTCCTTTACCGATCGGAATACGAATACAGGCCGGCTTACCCTGAAAAGGCCCGAGAACAAGTTCTTTATCGTCAACTAAATAAAATCCGACCCAGTTAATATTGTCCAGACATTGATTAAGCCAGGCGGAGGCATTAGCCAGATTAGCCGTTTGATTCTTTTCGTTTTTAATGAGTGATTCAAGCACCTGAATTCTTGTTATATTGACAGAATCCATCTTTTTCCTCCTTCGCTTTCCATGAGAGTACTCTTATTTTATCAGAAAGAGGCGAAAGTTTCAGCCGGTGTGTCGAGTGATTTTTGCAGGTAAAGCGAAACGCAGAGAGAAAGGTTATAGTAGATGATGTTCAAAGAACATGATCGTGATTAAAATAGAAAATAACCGGCAATATATCCGGGAGACGGAATCGGCCGATCCGTAACCGGACTTTTTTCAGCCTGTTTACTACTTGAAAGGAATGAAAAAAATGCTGACAAAAAATGCGAATCCGGCAAACGGGAAAAAGACGAAGCAAGCCGTCATACATTCGGCATTAAAATTATTTAATATGGGCGGTTACGACGGGACTTCGATACGTGCGATCGCGACAGAGGCCGGAGTCAATATAGCACTTGTTTCCTATTATTTTGGAGGAAAGCAGGGACTTCTTGAGTATTTGATGGCATCCTTTTATGAAGGCTACCTCGAAACTTTGGAGAATGCGGCTCAGGAGGCGGAGAAGGCGGAGAAATCGGCTGATGAACGTCTTGTCTCTGTTGCTGACGCGCTCATTCGCTACCAGCAGGACTATTTCTATCTCTCACGTTTTGTCCACCGGGAGATGACACTGGACAATCAGCTTGTCCGTGAACTGATGTCCAGTTATTTGATGAAGGAAAAATTTCTGATGAGCCGGCTCTTCGAACGGATAGAGCCGGAAATCCCTTTTGACCCGATGGCGGCGGATTTTGCCATCCTTCAGTATCGCGACATGATCATGATGCCTTTTCTCCAACCGCAATTTCTAAGAGAGGTTTTTTATCTCAAGCCGAGTGAATCCTCTTTCCGGATGAATTATCTCCGTTATATCAGACAATGGGCGCGGCAGTTTGCGTCCCGTTCGCGGGAGCACTCAGGAATCCCGGGCTGACAGCGTCATTAATGAAGCAGATGAAACAGGTAATCCGCAATATTTTTAGTGATCAGGACGGCAGTTACCGCGATGAATAAAATCTTCACATATGAGGAGCCTTTTTTAATGGCGAATCTTGCTCCGAACCATGAGCCGGCAATCAGGGAGCAGGCCATAACAAGACCGATTCCATAATTGACATATCCGAGGGCGGCAAAAGTAATCAAAGCGGCAACATTACTCGCAAAATTAAGCACTTTTGCGTTTCCCGCCGCAGTGAGAAAATCAAAACCAATGATTAAAAAAGAAAAAATCAGGAATGAGCCCGTTCCCGGACCGAGAAATCCGTCATAAAATCCGATTGCAAAAACGAGAGGAATGAACCACCCGGCTGTTTTTCTGTTAAATCCCCTGAAGGTCGAGGAAGCTCCCCAGTTCTTCCTTAATAGAGTGTAAATGGTTACTGCAATGAGAAGAATAAGAATTAATGGCCGAAGAACGTTGGGCGACAGAAAATGGACAGTGAGGACTCCGAAAAACGATCCAATAAACGAGACAAAGAAAAGCCTCGAACTGAGCTTCAGATTTGTACGGCCCGAACGGATAAATGTGAGCATGCTGGTCAGTGACCCCGTGGAACTGGCCAGTTTATTTGTGCCGAGGGCGATCTGCGGGGGGAGCCCGATCGAGAGCAGTGCCGGAGTAGAAATTAATCCGCCTCCGCCGACAGCCGCGTCAATGAATCCTGAGAAAAATCCGGCCGCGATAAGAAACAATCCTGTCATCCAATCCGTCAATTCAGGTCACCGCCTGTTTTCGATACGAAAGATGCACTGATTATAGCACTTGATGCTCGGTTTGTGCAGGGATTTTATCATGAGAAAGAGCCCCCGGATACTCATTTAACGATAATCACTTGAATCTTGTTTTTTTTATCCTTAACCTGTTCAATATTTGATACAATAGAGAATAATGACTCGTGCGCAATGTCTGACGTGGGAGATTGGGGGAACTTCCGAATGCTTTTTGTTATTATCGGTATGATCTTGCTGTTTATTGCTGCCGTCATTTACGGCGCCTGGAGGCGAAAGAAGACCTACAGCGAAATCGATCGGATCGAGGCGTGGCGTGTAGAACTGACGAATCGTCCGATTGCGAAAGAAATGGCTAAGATTAAAGAGTTAAAAATGGTGGGAGAAACGGAAAAAAAGTTCGACAAATGGCGAAACGATTGGGACAGCATTTTAACCGGAGTATTGCCGTCTGTTGAGGAGACTCTTTTTACGGCGGAAGAACTGACTGATAAATATCAATTTAGAAAAGCTGAACAGCTGATAAAGAGTCTGAACATCAGGATGGAAAAAACGGAAGACCGGATTAACCGGATGCTGAATGATCTCAATGCGGTTGTAGACAGTGCAAGTAAGAACCGCGAAGATGTGACGCCTATTAAAGAAAGTTATCATCAAATCAAAAAAAACATGATTACAAAGCGAAGCCAGTTCAGGAAAGCCCTTCCCCTTCTTGAACAACAAGTGAAAGATATCGACAGACAGTTTAAGAAATACGATACGGAAACGGAAACGGGAAAATACATAGAGGCGCGGGAAACCCTCCTCCAGGTTAAGAAAGCGATCGAATCTGTTGGCCAGCAGATTGAGCGTGTTCCGGGATTGTATCAGGACATCCAGCGGACGATTCCCGATCAGCTGAGAGAGCTGAGGGAAGGCCATCAGGAGATGTCGGAGCAGGGCTATTCACTTGAATATCTGCAGGTGGATGCTCAGGTTGATGAGATGGAGAAGCACCTCCATGTATTGCTGGAAGCTGTGGCAAAATTAGAGCTCGATGACACGGAAGAGAGCTTGAAAGAGATGCACGAACAGCTGGACTTTTTGTACGCGCAGATGGAGAAAGAAGTATTGAGCAGGCAGCAGCTTCATGAAATAATACCTGTTGTCGAGGATAAACTGGATAAAGTCGGAGATATGGTCAGGGCTCTTGATGATGAGACAGAGACCGTCAGGGAAAGTTATCATATCGATGTCGATGATTTGAAAGCACAGAGAGAAATAGATAAGGCTTATCAGAAACTGGAAAAGAGCTTTTTTGAAGCCGACGAAATCCTGAAAAAGCACTCGGAAGCCTTCAGCTCGATACTTGAAAAACTTGAGTCAATGAAAAACGACATTATTGCTGTTGAAGCTGCAGCAGATGAATTCAGCGACAAAATTAAGGCGCTTCGAAAGGATGAAATGGCTGCAAAAGAGACGATTCAAAAATTGAAACGTTCTCTTTTTGAAACAAAACGGATGATTCAAAAAAGTAACATTCCGGGAGTTCCCGCGGAGTTTGCCGATGCACTTGTTCAGGCGGGAGACGGCCTGAAAGCTGTGAATGAAAAACTTGATGAGAAGCCCCTTGATATGTCTTCTGTACAAGAATTGCTGACTCATGCCGGGACATTTATCAAGGATGTCCACAGCCGGGCGGAGACGATGGTTGAAACTGCGGAAATGGCGGAGGAAATGATCCGCTATGGAAACCGCTACCGAAGTGAGTATCCGGATATCGATCAGGAACTCAAAAAAGCGGAAATATCCTTTCGAAATTATGATTATCATGAGGCTCTTGAAACGGCTGTTAAGGCTATTGAAAAGAAAGAACCTAAAATTTTAAAAAAAGTCGATTTATATCAGGGGCGTCGCGCCTGAGACATAAGAGGTTGAAGAACCTCTTTTATTGTTTTTGCTGGATAAAAAGGCGCTCTTTTTTACAGATGGAATAAACTCGTGTTAAGATGCAGATAAAGCAGATGTATAGAATAAACGGGAAGAGACAGGATGTTTTTGATGAATAAAAGCTTTCGGCAGTGATTGTTCGCCGGAAAGGAGTTATGAGCAGTGATTTATTTGGATAACAGTGCGACAACAAAGCCTTATAAAGAGGCGTTGGACACATATCGGATCGTCTCAGAGCAATTTTTTGCCAATCCGTCATCACTTCACAAACTGGGCGGACAAAGCGAAGCCCTGCTTTCCCGATCTCGTGAAAAAGCAGCCTCGCTTCTTGGTGTCGATGATCATGAGATTGTTTTTACTTCAGGAGGAACAGAAGGAAACAATCTGGCCATAAAGGGGGCAGCAATCGCCTACCGGCAGCGCGGACGCCATTTGATTACGACTTCGATTGAACACGTGTCCAGCCTGAACGCATTCAAACAATTGGAACAACTCGGATTCGAAGTGACTTACCTGCCTGTGGATCGTGAAGGCCGGGTTTCCTTCGAGGACTTTAAAAGGGCGTATCGAAAAGACACCATACTCGTGTCTGTCATGCACGTCAATAATGAGGTTGGGACCGTTCAGCCGGTCAGGGAAATCGCTGAATTTCTGAAAACAAAGCCAACTACCGTTTTCCACGTTGATAATGTACAGGGATTTGCTAAAATACCTTTACACCTGAAAAACAGCGGCATCGATTTGTGCACCATTTCGGGCCATAAATTTCATGGTCCAAAGGGAACGGGTATCCTTTATGTTCGCAGCGGGACACTGCTGTCGCCCCTTTTTTCAGGGGGCGTGCAGGAGAATCAGAGAAGAGCCGGAACAGAAAATCTTCCAGGAATATGTGGAATGGTCCGGGCACTGAGAATCACGCGCGAACATGAAAATTCCGGTATTCAGCATCTTAGCGCTTTACAGAAGCAACTGCGGGCAGGACTTTCGGAAATTGACGGTGCAGTGATCCATACGCCTTTAAAAGGTGCGGCGCCTCACATCATGAATGTCTCTCTTTCAGGGATTAAATCCGAAGTGCTGGTTCATGCTTTGGAAGAGGACGATATTTATGTTTCAACTAAGTCGGCCTGCTCATCCAGAGACACTGAGGCAAGCGGCGTTCTTCTTTCAATGTGCGTGCCTGAAGATGAGGCGAAGCAGGCGATTCGGATCAGTACCGCGTTTGAGACAACAAGTGAAGAGATTGATACTTTTCTTCGCGCACTGAAGCGCCACGTTCAGCAATTGAAAATCGTAATGAGGTGAAATAAGTGATTTATGACTACCTGGTGATTCGTTTCGGTGAAATCGCGATTAAGGGTAAAAATAAGAAAACGTTCGTTATAAAACTTGAGAAAGACGTGCGGGAAAAGTTGAGCCGTTTCACCCGGCTTGAAATCAAACGTCATTATGACGATATTGAAATTAAATTAAACGGCGAAGACGGGCAAGCCGTTATTAAGATCCTTCAAAGCGTCTTCGGTATACAGAATATATCTTCGGCAATTAAAGCAGGTAAAGATTTGGATAGTATCCGTGAAGGTATATTAAGGATTGTGAGTGAAGAAACGGAAGCAAAAACATTTAAAATTGCTGCGAGGAGGAAGGACAAGCGTTTTCCGATCCACGGCAGTGAATTGAACCGGGAACTTGGGGCATGGGTATTGACTCACTGCGATCGTCTCAGTGTTGATGTTCATCATCCTGATTTGATGTTACGTGTCGAGGTCGGTGTCCACGAAACAAGAATTTACGGTCATGAGTACAGGGGAGCAGGCGGGCTTCCGGTCGGAACAAGTGGAAAACTGCTTCTGATGCTCTCGGGCGGGATTGACAGTCCGGTCGCAGGCTATCTGATGGCAAAACGCGGCGCCGTGATCGAAGCGATTCATTTCCAGAGCCCGCCTTACACAAGTGACCGGGCAAAACAGAAAGTCATTGATTTAACAAAGAAACTGCAGTCCTTCGGGGGAAAAATTAACCTGCATCTCGTTCCCTTCACGAATGCCCAGTTGGCGATTCGTGATCAGGTTCCGGAAGATTACCGGGTGACGATGATGAGGAGACTGATGTTCCGGATTGCTGAAAAAGTAGCTGCGAAAACGGGTGCACTGGCCATCGCAACGGGCGAAAGCCTGGGCCAGGTAGCCAGCCAGACCCTTGAAAGCATGAACACCATCAATCAGGTGACCAATCTGCCGATTTTACGACCGCTGATTGCGATGGATAAACTGGACATATCAAGAATTGCGAAACAGATTGATACGTATGATATCTCGATACGTCCTTACGAAGACTGCTGCACTATTTTCCTCCCGAAAGCGCCGAGAACGCGGCCGGACAGAAAACATGCGGCTCATTTTGAAAGCTTCCTGGACAGTGATGCTCTTGTAGACGAAGCCGTTCAGGGAGTAGAAACGCTGAC
Organism: Sporolactobacillus sp. THM7-4; assembly: GCF_004153165.1. Classification (GTDB taxonomy): domain Bacteria; phylum Bacillota; class Bacilli; order Bacillales; family Sporolactobacillaceae; genus Sporolactobacillus. Next base: position 38,364 of record NZ_SEMD01000006.1, read on the forward strand.
GATAGACGGAAGGGAAAACGAGGACGCGTTCAGCAGCCTGTTATAAGAAGTAATTTGACAATTTTACAAGTACTCTTGAAATAATTACCATCAAACCTGTGAATGTAAGAAATAATGTCTGCACATGATAAAGGCACAAGGAGGTGAGAAACATGGCTGATAACAACAGCAATCAGATTCTTGTGCCGGGTGCAGAACAGGCTCTTGAACAAATGAAGAATGAAATTGCTTCTGAATTTGGTGTACAGCTGGGTGCTGATACGACTTCGCGTGCCAATGGTTCCGTTGGTGGTGAAATCACGAAGCGTCTCGTAGCAACCGCACAGCAGCAACTTGGCGGAAAAGCATCATTTTAATGAAGAAACGATCGTTTAAAGGGCGGCCCTGGCCGCCCTTTTTGGCCTTCACGCGGTTAACTTGTGCTGCCGCTGTCTGCCTGACGGCTCCGGATATAATTTTCTCTTGACTTATCATTCATTTTACTCTAAAATACTCAGTACAATTCTTTATCATATTAGCGAAGTAAAGTGCAATTATTCACATGCAAATAAACACCATTGAGAAAGAAAAAGCAGACAGACAAGGGGAAAATTTTAATGACACAGCCTTATATGTTTGAAAAGCCTTTGGGGCTTCGTGATACACTGCCTGATGCTCAGCGGGAAATTGCCCGGCTGGAGTCCGTTCTACAGCAGGAGCTTTCACGTTGGGGATATGATTTTATTCAGACACCTGCATTAGAGTATGCCGAAACGATCGGACGGGCTTCGGCTATCGAAGACAGTGAGTTGTTTAAGTTTCTTGACGCTGAGGGACACCCGGTTGTTCTCAGACCCGATATGACGACCCCGATCGCCAGGATTGCCGCCTCAAGCCTGAGACAAAAGCCGCTTCCTATGCGGCTCGCTTATACGGCGGCACTCTACCGCAGTCAGAGAAAGGAAGGGGGACATCCGAGCGAATTCGAGCAGGCAGGAGCAGAACTGATTGGTGACGCGACGCCTTACGCGGATGTTGAAGTCATTTCTTTGATGATTTCGATGCTTGATAAAGCCGGACTGGATTCGATCAGGGTCGCTGTCGGTCACGTGGGGTTTGTCAACGCATTTTTATATGATATTGTAAAGGATAAGGAAACGGTGCGGAAGCTTCGTTATTTACTCTACAATAAGAACGATGTAGGTTTCCGTGAATTCGTTGCTTCTCTCCATTTACCTGCCCGGTCGACGGAACAGTTGAATACGTTCATTGATTCAAGAAGGCTTGATAACGGGGAGACCCTTGACTGTCTGGAAAGACTGGCCCGTGAATCCGCTACGCCTGTCCATTCCTACTATCATAATATCGTTGAACTGGTTCATCTGCTTAAAATTGATCATCTGGATGGTAAGATTGATCTGGACATGACACTCGTTCCGCACCTGAGCTATTATACGGGTTTTGTCTTCCAGGGGTTCGGCGGGGGGCTTGGTTTCGAAGTGGCAAGCGGCGGCCGTTACGACGACCTGCTGGCTCAGTTTAACCGGCCATGCCCGGCTACAGGATTCGGAATTCGTCTTGACCGGCTGATCAGCGCGGTAAGAAAAGACAGCCGGATACCGGAACAGGGCAAGAAGGCTGTACTATATGATCGGGAAAATGCGGCAAAAGCGATGCAGTTTGCCATGCACGAACGGGAGAATGGTTGCCGGGTGGTTCTGCAGCATATAGACGGAATGGATAACGAGGAGGCTTTCATCAACCAATTTGATTCGGTTATCAAATTTTTGAATGAGGAAGGAACGGAGATAGAAAGATGAATGATTCGGTTATTACGGTAGCCATGCCTAAGGGAAGAATTTTCGGAGATGCCTGCCGTCTGTTAAGAAATGCTGGTTTTGAACTTCCAGACACTTTTGAAACCACTCGAAAACTCATCCTGAATCTGGAAAATTTACCTTTTCGCTTTATACTCGCAAAACCGGTAGATGTACCGACTTATGTGGAATATGGCGCAGCCGATATTGGTATCGCCGGTAAAGATGTTTTACTGGAGAGCGGACGCGACGTGTATGAAATGGTTGATCTCGGTATCAGCAAGTGCCATATGGCGGTGGCCGGGCTGCCGGATCACGGGAGCAATCATCCTTATTTTAAAATTGCAACGAAGTACCCGAATATTGCTTCCGATTTTTACAGGCGGCGCGGGGAGCAGGTTGACCTCATTGCCTTGAACGGATCAATCGAACTGGCCCCGATTGTTGGTCTTGCGGACGCCATTGTCGATATCGTGTCCACCGGGCAGACGCTGAGAGCGAACGGACTGGTTGAATACGACAGGCTGATGGACATCAGTTCCCGGTTGATTGTCAATCCAGTCAGCTACCGATTAAAGAAAACGATGATCGATGAGATTGTAGAAAAATTGATTCGGGCAACGGAGGGGACAAAAGTTGGAATGGATTAAAGACGGAGATTTACGTTTTTTAAAAAAACGCAAGGTTGAAGCAAAGGAGACCGCACAGCAATCAGTTAAGCTAATTATTGAGAAGGTTAAAAAAGAAGGAGATCAGGCACTGAAGGACTTTACGAAGCAGTTTGACGGTATTGATCTTAAGGAGCTCAGAGTCCCTGAAGGCGATACGGCGCGTGCTTACGACCGGGTCCCTGCGGATGTCGTGCAGGCGATTAAGCAGGCGGCAAAGCATATCCGGGCTTTTCATGAGAAACAAATCCCCTCTTCATGGACCGAAACAGTGGAACAGGGGGTTGTCCTTGGACAGAAGGTTACACCGCTTGATTCGGTCGGAGTCTACGTGCCCGGGGGAACCGCCTGCTATCCTTCATCGGTATTAATGGGGGCGATCCCGGCACTCGTTGCCGGAGTCGGCCGGGTCGCCCTTGTCTCGCCGCCTCAGAAAAACGGCAGGATAGCGGATGGTGTTCTTGTCGCCGCAAATGAAATCGGCATTAAAGAAATTTATCAGGTGGGCGGTGCCCATGCCATTGCCGCTCTTGCGTATGGAACAGAGACGATCTGTCCGGTTGACAAGATTGTCGGCCCCGGGAATCTCTATGTAATGCTCGCTAAGAAGCAGGTTTTTGGTGATGTAGCGATCGACAGCCTGGCGGGTCCGAGCGAAATCGCTGTTCTTGCTGATGAGACGGCACATCCGACATGGGTGGCTGCTGATTTACTCTCTCAGGCGGAACATGACCCATTGTCGATGCCTGTTTTGATCACGTCGTCACGGTCTTTGGCCGAGCAGGTGGAGAGTGAAGTCGATCGCCAGCTTGCTACGCTGCCCCGCCAAAACATTGCAGGCGCGTCTGTACGGAATGTTGGCAAAATTATTCTTACAAAGAGCCTTGCTGATTCGGTTCAGGCGGTGAATACGATTGCGCCGGAACATCTTGAAATCGCGACGGCTGATCCGGAAGCCGTTTTACCGATGATTCGTCATGCCGGAGCCATTTTCCTCGGCATGTACAGTTCCGAACCGATCGGTGATTATTTTGCCGGGCCCAATCACATTATTCCGACAAACGGATCCGCCCGCTACGCGAGTCCGTTAGGGGTAGAGAGTTTTATTAAACGGTCAAGCATCATTCATTATACAAAAGAGGCTCTGGAAACAAATGGATCTGCAATCGCCGCATTCGCACGCTTCGAAGGCCTTGAAGGCCATGCCCGTGCGGTTGAAAAACGAATAGGGGAGGCAGCTGTTCATGAGTGATCGGACAGGCTCTGTAGAGCGCAATACGTTTGAAACACAAATAAAACTTCGGTTTACGATTGACGGAGACGGAGAGTCAAGCCTCAGGACCGGGGTACCGTTTCTTAATCATATGCTGACACTGTTTACAAAACACGGTCTGTTCAATCTTGATATTGAAGCCTCGGGGGATACAGATGTCGATGACCACCATACAACGGAGGATATTGCGATCTGTCTCGGCCAGGCCGTCCGCCAGGCACTGGGTGACAAAAAAGGTGTTAACCGCTACGGATATGCTATTGTCCCGATGGACGACGCACTGTCTGAAGTTGCTGTTGACCTCAGCGACCGCCCCTACTTTGTTTTTAACGGGACAGTGCCGTCACAGAGAGTAGGAACTTTTGATACTGAACTCGTGACCGAGTTTCTTGACAAATTAGCGATTGAAGCTCGAATGAATCTGCATGTTAATGTCCGTTACGGAGAAAACACGCACCATATTATTGAATCGATTTTCAAAGCGCTCGGCCGCGCGCTTGACGCAGCGTCCAGAAAAAATCCAAGGATTCAGGGAGTCCTGTCGACGAAAGGAACATTAGGATGATCGGTATTCTCGACTATGGAATGGGGAACTTGTACAGTCTCAGCCAGGCCCTGAAAAGACTGGGCCAGCCTTACATCATCAGTGATGATCCGGAAAAGCTTGATCAGACAGACGGCCTTATTCTCCCGGGTGTCGGGGCGTTTAAGGACGCGATGGCCGCACTGAACAAAAAAAATCACGTTTCTTTTTTAAGCAGGTATATTCAGAAGAAACCGCTTTTAGGTATTTGTCTTGGCATGCAGCTCCTGTTTGAGGAAAGCGAGGAAGGTGAGCCGACCCGGGGACTCGCCTTCCTGCCCGGCCGTGTTGTCCGTTTCAGCGGCATTTCGCCGAAAACAGGTGAACGTTATAAAGTGCCGCATATGGGCTGGAACACGCTGGACTTCAAAAAGGCGGATTCGCCGCTCCTGAAGGGGCTTCAGCCGGATTATGCGTACTTTGTTCATTCGTATTTTGCTATGACGTATGATCCGTCGGTTTTAATCGCTACGACAGATTATCACGAACAGGTTCCAGCTATTGTCGGGCGGGGGCGTGTATTCGGCACGCAGTTTCATCCGGAAAAAAGCGGAAATTTCGGTCAGGCTTTACTGAAAAACTATCTTCTGTTCGTCAACGGCTCAAAAAATCCCGTCCCCCCGGCACAGCTGTCTGTGGATCAGGAGGGTCGGTAATGTTTACGATATATCCGGCCATTGATTTATTAGACGGAAAATGTGTCCGGCTTCTCCAGGGTGATTATGATAAGTCAACGGTTTATGGTGATTCACCGGTCGAAATGGCCCGGACTTTCTTCGAACAGGGGGCCGAATGGCTTCATGTCGTGGATCTGGACGGTGCTAAGGCCGGATGTCCGGTTAACAGTGAAATCATTGGGCGGATCGCTGCAGAGGTTCCGATCCATGTAGAAGTCGGCGGCGGCATACGCAGCATGAAAACAATCGAGGAGTATCTTAACCGGGGGATTAAAAGGGTTATTCTCGGAAGCTCAGCTATTTCCAATCCGGACTTTGTCAGGCTTGCCCTCAGCCGTTATCCGGATTCGATCGCGATCGGCCTCGATGTTAAAAACGGAAAAGTGGCGGTACAGGGCTGGCTCGAAGTCTCCGATACACGTCCGGCAGAGCTTGCGAAACAGTTGATTCGAGCCGGCGCACGCCGATTTATTTATACCGATATCTCCCGGGACGGTGCCCTGAAAGGGGCGAACATCGGCGAAGCGGAAAGACTCGCTGAAGAAATCGGCACACCGGTCGTTGTATCCGGAGGAGTCTCGACAATTGATGAAATCGTTCTGATGGCGAAGAAGGCGTCCAAAGGTCTTAGCGGGGCTATCATCGGCAAGGCGCTGTACACAGATCAGCTGAATGTGAGAGACATTCTGAAAGCGGTGAGTCTAATTGCTGGCTAAACGAATTATTCCTTGTCTTGATGTCAAGGATGGAAGGGTTGTAAAGGGAAAACAATTTATTCATCTGCGTGACGCCGGTGATCCTGTTGAGCTTGCCATGTTTTATAATGAGGAAGGAGCCGATGAGCTCGTTTTTCTCGATATCTCTGCTTCAAGTGAAGGAAGAAACACGATGGTGAACGTGGTCCGATCGGTTGCCAGTCAGTTGAATATTCCTTTTACAGTCGGAGGCGGGATTCATTCATTAGAGAACATCAAAGCGCTGCTTCGGGCGGGCGCGGACAAGGTCTCGCTAAACAGCTCGGCTGTCAAAACACCTGAGCTGATTACTGCCGGGTCAGACTTTTTCGGACGGCAATGCATCGTCTGCGCGATTGATGCCAAATTCGACAAAGATTCGGGTTTTTACCGTGTCTACATACACGGCGGGCAGAAGCGGACGGAATGGGATGCTATTGAGTGGGCGAAGAAGGCCGTCTCGTTAGGGGCCGGCGAGATTCTGCTTACAAGCATGGACCGGGACGGTGAAAAGAACGGCTTTGAACTGAATCTGACCCGGAAAATAAGTGAATCAGTGGATGTACCCGTGATTGCATCCGGTGGGGCAGGAAAGCTTTCAGATTTCAGTGATGTTTTTATCAGGGGAGAAGCGGACGCGGCACTCGCAGCCTCTGTTTTTCATTATAAAGAAACATCAGTAAAACAAGTTAAAGCGTATTTAAAACAAGAGGGAGTGGCCATCCGATGAATGTGGAAGATGTAAAGTTCGATGAGAAGGGATTAACACCTGTTATCGTTCAGGACGCGCAAAGCAAAGAAATATTAATGCTTGCCTATATGAATAAGGAATCGCTTGAAAAATCACTGGAGACCGGCGAGACATGGTTTTACAGCCGTTCACGCCAGAAACTGTGGCATAAAGGGGAAACATCGGGAAATACACAAAAAATCATTGACTGGTCCGTCGACTGTGACGGCGATACCCTGCTCGTCAAAGTCAATCCTGCGGGGCCGGCCTGTCATACAGGAAGCTACAGCTGTTTCAGATCTGAAAAAACCGATAAGGAAGAAGCGGTAATAAGCGGCAGCGATCGTTACGGCATTCTTGCTGAACTGGAGCACGTGATCGCCGTTCGTGAAGCAGAGCGCCCGGAAGGAACATATACATCCTATTTATTTAACGAAGGTCTCGACAAGATCCTGAAAAAGATTGGTGAAGAGACGTCTGAAGTCCTTATTGCCGCAAAGAACCGGTCGGCTGATGAACTGGAGTGGGAAGTATCTGATGTGATTTATCACACACTGGTTATGCTCCGTGAACAAGGTGTCGGCTTTGACCGGGTCCTCCATGTACTCGAGAAACGGCACCGGGATAAAAGCGAATTTCAGCGTGAGAAAGCGAAAAAAATAGATTAAGCCGAATACTGCATCAAGGCGAAGGGACTGATTTATTCCCTTCGCCTTTTTCATACAAAAAAGAAAGTATAAATGATAAGAAATGAGCGGTAACTGGTATAAAAAACTAAGCTCGGCCTGCGCCGGGGCCTGGCGCCGCCAGGTTTTTCCTGATCCCGGGATAGTTCCCGCTTACCCGTCAATACTAAGAATAAAACGACTCGAAACGGGAAACTAAAATAAGGGACGCTGGATCATGCTTTATCTCATTATCCTATTTTTTTTTATTACAGTCTTATTCCTGATCATGGTCATTTTGATAAAAAGCACGATCTCAGCTGAAATGATCTGCCATGTCAGTCTTGAAGGCATAGAAGCCGACATCCGTATTTATTTTTGGGGAAAAGAGCGCTGGTCGTTCCGGATGACACAAAAAGAAGTAAACCAATTTTTAACGAAGGAAAATGAGGAATTAGCGAGGCAGGGACAAACTTCAGACCTTTTGAACTTTAAGGAATGGCGTCTGCTTCGCAAACTGACTGTTCAGACCATCAGGGCGATAAAGGCCTGCGAAACGCCTTATTTAAGTGAATTTTCCTGGAGTACGTATTGCGGAATCGGGGAAGCGCGTGGAACGGCTATGCTTTGCGGACTGATATGGTCGGTCAAATCGGCACTGATGATGCCTTTCCGGGAAAAAATCGTCGGAATGCCCCGTGTTGAAGTCATTCCGCTTTTTCAGACGGAACAGTTTACTTCTCATTTGTCATGCATGATCACGATTAAAATAGGGGACGCTATAGTTATCATGCGAAGAATAAGGCAGCAGATGAAAGAGGGATAGAGAATGACTGATCATCCTATACAGGGTTTAATGAAAACTGCTCTTGAGAATCTCCAATCGATGATTGATGTCGGAACGATTATCGGTGATCCGATCGAAACAGAAGACGGACACATGATCGTGACAATTTCTAAAGTAGGTTTCGGATTTGTGGCCGGCGGTAGTGAATTTCAGACAAAAAATGAAAATCCGGATGAAGAACAGAACGAAGATACCGAAGCATACCTGCCCTTTGGTGGCGGTACAGGAGGGGGAGTTTCAATTACCCCGATTGCTTTTCTGATTATCGGACCAAAAGGGGTTAAGACGGTCCACCTTGATAACAGTACCCATCTTTACGAGAGACTGATTGATCTTGCTCCGCAGACTGTGGAAAAGATTAAGGAAATCATTGAAAATACCGGAATAGGGCAACAATCGGGAAACAATCCGCGTCCTCAGAAAAACCAGAGAAAAAAGCAGCGGAGTGACGGCTGGGCGGATGAACAAGAATTTTAGCTGCTGATACCCTTTCTCGATCCGATTTTAAAGGATCGGGATTTTTTAACGACCTTTGGCGAGAAGTCACCCGCTTCCGGTAAAAGCGTTAAGTGAAAGCACCTGCGCTATAGCGCTTTAAATGAATTCAACTTTGGAACCCCCTTTTTCAATCGAACGCATCCCCTGTTATATTATTATTCTTATTGAAATTAAGCTATCTCCTTTTTGCTTTTATGCACGAGTCTTTTTTCGCACTTGATTCATGAAACTTTTTTAAAGACGGATCGTAAACAGGATAGAGTTTATAAGAAAGCTGAAGGCCGGGTCATCGGTGAAAACAGCGCGTCTTGCTTGCGTTCCTGTTGCGATACCGATAACATTAATCGTATAATAATGGAAGGGTGGTTTGTTCAAATGGCAAGTGTGACATTTGGCGGAAAGCCGGTTGAACTGTTGGGGAATCAGGTACATGTCGGGGACAAGGCCCCTGATTTTTCTGCCCTTGATAATGAATTAAAAGAAAAAACGTTAAATGATTACTCCGGTGTCCGGATTATCATTTCTGTTCCATCACTTGATACAGGTGTCTGCGATGCAGAATCGCGGCGTTTTAATGAAGCTGCTTCGCGTCTGGATGGTGTAACCGTGATTACAGTCAGTGTCGATCTTCCGTTTGCACAAAAACGCTGGTGCGGTGCCGCCGGACTGAACGATGCTGTTACTCTGTCAGATCACCGCGATCTTTCTTTTGGAGAAGCTTATGGCGTGGTTTTAGAGGGGCTTCGCCTGCTTGCACGGGCCGTTTTTGTTGTAGATTCCTCGGATCAGGTCGTTTATACGGAATATGTCAATGAGGTCACCTATCATCCGGATTATCAGTCAGCGATCGAAGCGGCGGAAAAAGCAAAATAACTTTTTTCGATGCACTTATTATTATGTAAGCGTTTCATTTACTTGGAGGAACTTAATTTGTCAACTGTAAGTGAGTTATTTTCAGTCCTGGATCAATCTTCCATTCTGATTAAGAAGCTGCGCGGTATGGATTACCTTGAAGCACTTTGCGAAACCGCAGAAAATATATACAATGATGTTATAAAGGAAAATGAAATCAGAGACAAACTTGAACCGCTTTATGCTAACTTTTTTCGAGAGGGATTGACGGCTGAAGATATTCGCCGGGCGTTTCAGCTGGCGGCTTTAAAAGGTATGAAGAAGTCTCCGCATCCTAATCATGAAATCACGCCCGACAGTATCGTACTTTTACTTGGACACATCGCTTCGCTGCTTACCGGTGACGATCCTGTTTCCATTTTGGATCCGGCGGTTGGAACGGGAAACCTTTTGACCGGGATCATGAACCAGGTGAAAAACAATCAGGTGACGGCCTGTGGTGCGGATACCGACGACCTGCTCATTAAACTCGCCTATGCCAATTCAAATCTTCAACAAAAAGAAGTTCACCTGTTCCATCAGGATGGTCTTAAACCGCTTTTTGTTGAACCTTGTGATCTTGTTGTCTGTGATGTGCCGGTCGGAATCTATCCGGATGAGCGGACGGCGAAAGCTTATGAACTGAGTGATGTCGGAGAAAAAGCGTATACCCACTTTCTTTTTATCGAACAAGGGCTGAAGTCTCTGAAAAACTCAGGGTATTTGTTGTACCTGATTCCCAACCGGTTGTTTGCGGAAGACAGGGATCATCATTTTCATCAATTCATTCAGGACAAGGCAGTGATACTGGCACTCTTGCAGCTGCCTTTGTCGCTGTTTAAAAACCGTGCCGCGGCGAAGAGTGTTTTCCTGCTGCAAAAGAAGGGTGAGGGCGTTAAGATGCCGAAACAGGCGCTTTTGGCTGAAATGCCGCAGTTCTCTGATGAGCAGGAACTGCGCCGGTTTATGTTGAGCCTGGATGATTGGTTTAAACATCGACTGTAATTAAGACGATGAGGGGATGAGGAACATGGCAGTAATCATGGCTATTAATGCGGGAAGTTCGTCGCTGAAATTTCAGCTTCTCGACATGCCAGCCGAAAAATTAATTACGAAAGGCTCGGTGGAAAGAATCGGCCTGTCTGACTCCATGTTTACGATCAGTGTAAACGGGGAAAAAAAGCAGGAGGTCTCCTATATTCCCAACCATGAGGAAGCGGTAAGGCAGCTGCTGGAGAAACTCGTGTCACTGAACATCATTCATTCTCTGGCTGATATTGAAGGAATCGGGAACCGGGTGGTCCATGGAGGAGAAACTTTTAATGATTCTGTGCTCGTTACTGACGAAGTCATTAAGAAAATAGAAAGTCTTTCCGAACTTGCTCCGCTGCACAATCCTGCGAATCTGGTGGGAATTAAGGCTTTTCGTGAGGTTCTTCCTGATGTGCCTGAAGTGGTCGTTTTCGATACGGCGTTCCACCAGACCATGGAAAGTGACGCGTTCATCTACAGTCTTCCCTATAATTACTATACAGACTATGGTGTTCGCAAATACGGTTTTCATGGAACCAGTCATAAATATGTAACCATACGGGCGGCGGAATTACTCGAGCGTCCGATTGAAGAACTGAAGCTCATTTCCTGTCACCTTGGGAATGGTGCCAGCATTACTGCAGTAAAGGGCGGTAAATCGATTGATACGTCTATGGGCTTCACACCTCTGGCAGGGGTGACCATGGGCACGCGTTCCGGTGATATTGATCCTGCCCTGATCCCTTATATCATGGATAAAACGGGGATGAACGCCAGCGAGGTCATTAATGTACTGAATAAAAAGAGCGGTCTCCTGGGTATCTCCGGCTTTTCCAGTGATTTGAGAGATATTGAGAAGGAAGCCAAAAAAGGAAACAAACGAGCAAAACTGGCTATAGATGTTTTTGTTGAACGGATTCATAAATTCATAGGTTCCTATGCGGCAAAAATGGCGGGAGTGGACGCGATCATTTTTACGGCAGGGATTGGCGAACATAGTGCGATGATTCGGGGACGTATACTTGAAGGCCTTGAATTCATGGGTGTTTACTGGGACCCGGAACGAAACAGGAAGGTCAACGGGAAGGAGACGTTCATCAATGCGCCTCAGTCACCGGTCAAAGTGATGGTCATTCCGACTAATGAAGAAGTGATGATTGCGAGAGACACGGTCCGTCTTTCAAAGCAGCGTGAGAAAATCTGACTCTCTACATTTCCCATGTCCGGCAGTTTCCTGTACCCAAATGAAACCCATTCAATTTTGCGGTCATAGACAGGAAGAGAATAAAATAGGATAAGTCTGTGGGAAATGAGAGGATGATGCTAATGAATATCCTGGTTGCACTGAACGCGAATTACGTTTATCCCCTTAAAGTCATGCTGGAGTCGCTTTTTGAGAATAATAGTGGTGAGTCTTTTTCAATCTATATGATGTATTCCAAAATGCCGGCAGAAGATTTAGCAGACCTGGATTCTTTTATTTTAAATAAAGGGCATAAATTTGTTCCCCTCTATGTCGAACCTTCAATTTTCAAAGAAGCTACCGTTGTTAAGCATTTCACTGCGGAAATGTATTACCGGTTGATTGCTTACCACTATTTGCCGGATGATTTAGATCGAATCCTCTATCTTGATCCGGATATCATTGTTTTGAATCCTGTTTCAGGTTTTTACCATAAATCTTTTAACGGCGCCTGGTTCATGGCCTCAGAACACCAATTTACAACCAAAATAGTCAGTCCTTTTAATAAGATGCGATTAAAGACCCCTAAAGCAAAAGGTTATTTTAATACGGGTGTATTATTGATGAATGTGAGGGCATTGAGGAAAGACGACTCGATCAGGAAGATTTTCGCATTCATTAAGGAGCACAGGCACCAGCTTCTGCTTCCGGATCAGGATGTTTTTAATGCTCTTTATTGGGACAAAATCATTCCCGTTTCCGGTGCCTTTTATAATTATGACGCAAGATTCTATGGATTGCAGAAACTCTCGCTGACGAGCAGCAAGCTGGGCGACATGGACTGGATTAAAAAACATACTGTTTTCGTTCATTACTGCGGGAAGCAGAAACCGTGGCAGGAAGCGTATAAAGGCGATTTGGGTATATTTTTTCGCCAATACGCCGAACATGTACCGCTCTCTGAAAAAAAACGGGAATCAATTCACAGCCTGCCGGACAGAAGCGCAAACCGGTCCTGAGAAATACATAAAAACAAGTCGTGTCAGGCGCATGACTTTCCCTGCCGCTGAATCTGCCTCAATGAAACAAGCCCTTTCCTGAAAGTCCTGAACCTTGGAAAGGGCTTGTTAACATATGTTTTAATGGGGAAAGGCAATTAAGGCTCGGCCGGCGTCATAAGGACCGGCTGAGCCAGGTTTTCATCAGTGAATAATCTGTAATTCTTTTGGATAATGCGTCAAGGTCACAGGGCCATCTTTGCTGAGATAAATATCGTCTTCAATCCGGACACCGCCCACATCCGGGACATAAATACCCGGTTCAATGGTAAAGACCATTCCTGCAGTCAACGTATGATCGTTATCGGCACTCATTGATGGTTCCTCGTGTTCACCAAGACCCAGTCCGTGTCCGAGCCTGTGCGTAAAGTATTTTCCATAGCCGGCATCGGTTATGACTTTTCTGGCTGTTCCATCAAGGTCACCTATTCGAAGGCCCTCACGAACTGCATGGATCGCAGCAAGATTAGCCTGAAGGCATGTATCGTAGATTTTCTGCTGATCTTCTGAAACGTATTTGTAGCATACCGTCCGGGTAATGTCTGAACAGTAGCCATCGACGACGACACCGAGATCAAACAGAATGAAATCCCCTTCCTTTATTTGGCGTGTTCCCGGATAGCCGTGGGGGGCGGCACTGTTTTCACCGGTCAGTACCATCGTATCAAAAGCCATTTCAGAAAAGCCGTGCTTTGCCAGCTCATATTCAATCTCGGCGATGATCGCTTTTTCGGTTTTTCCTTTTTTAATCGCATCGACTCCAAGGCCGACGGCATAATCTGCGGCCTCACCTGCCTTTTTCATAGCAGCGAGTTCGAATTCGTCTTTGATGTTCCGCAGGGAAGCAAGAAGCCCCTCAATTGAGGTAAAGGAAGCGTGCTCATACAAATGTGTCAGGGCCAGTGCTTTTTTGTAAGGAAGCGTGCTCGGTTCGATGGCGATTTTACCGTCATTCAACTTTCTCGAGTCGAGCGTTTTTTTGACAAACGTCCACGGATCCTGATCATCACGGTAGCCGATCACTTCACTTCCAAAGTCGGAGGACATAGCCTGTCTGACCTCCAGTTCCGGACAAATCAGAAAAGGTTCGTCTTCCGGGAAAATAAAAAGGCCTAAAAAGCGCTCGTGCGGGTCACACTTAAAATGGGTTAAGTAGAAAACATTGACAGGATCAGCAATGTAAGCGAAACGACTCCCATTGTTTCGCAGCCATTCTTCAATCTTATTGATCTTATCGGGCAAAAAGGTCACTCCAGTTCAATTATGATATCTTTAATGTATCACAAACCAGGGCAGATGGGTCAAAAATTATAGATGAATAATCAGTGCCCTGATGACTCTGGTATACATGAAACACGGCCCGGCGGCAAATTACCGGATCGGGCTGAAGGTAGTGTATAATAAAAATAATCTTACTTCGAGCGATCTAAGGGAGGATGATTTTTATGCGCGTTACTTATGTCGGTCACTCAACTGTTCTGATTGAAACCGTTAAAGCGAATTTGTTGATTGATCCGTTTATCACGAGCAATAGTTTAGCCGGCTTGTCTATACAGGATCTGCCGAAGATTGATGCGATTCTTTTGACACACGGCCACGGCGATCATGTGGAGGATACTCAGCCGATCGCCGAACGAGACGGCTCCCTTGTTATCGCGATTGCAGAGCTGGCTACTTATTTTAGCTGGAAGGGCTTAAGAACACACGGGATGTCGATCGGCGGCGGCTATACTTTTGATTTCGGTCGGGTGAAACTGACACAGGCTTTTCACGGATCCAGTGTTACCGAAACAAACAACCGGCAGATCGTCTATACCGGCATGCCGGCCGGTCTTGTTCTCAATTTGGAAGGAAAAACGATTTATCATGCAGGCGACACGGCCCTTTTTTCAGACATGAAACTGATTGGCAGTCAAAATAAAATCGATCTTGCTTTTCTGCCGATCGGTGATAACTTTACGATGGGTCCTGAGGATGCACGGATCGCCGCCGGGTGGATTAACGCAAAGAAAGTGGTCCCGATGCATTACAACACGTTCCCGGTCATTAAGCAGGACGGGCAAAAGTTTGCCGGGAGTCTGGGAAATCAGGGGCTTTATCTTGCACCCGGCGAGGCTTTCGAACTGTAAATTTTCAAAGTGTGGATTAAACTTCCCCGTTTAAGGAAAGATTGGTGAGTATATGGCGACGAAGCATGAACAGATAATGAAATACATTCAGGATCTGGACATCGGGAACAAAATTTCGGTCCGCCAGATTGCGAAAAAACTGCGGGTAAGCGAGGGAACCGCTTACCGCGCCATAAAGGATGCGGAAATCAGGGGATTTGTCAGTACTGTAGAACGGGTTGGAACGATACGGATTGAGAAAAAAGAAAAGGGCAGTATCGAGAAACTGACCTTTGAGTCGATTGTTCAAATGGTTGACGGCCAGGTTCTTGGCGGAAACAGCGGATTGTCCAAGACGCTGAACCGCTTTGTTATCGGCGCCATGGAACTCGATGCGATGAAGCGGTACGTCGGCGCTAACGATCTGATGATTGTCGGGAATAGAGAAACCATTCACAAGTATGTGCTGAAAGAAGGCGCTGCCGTACTGGTTACCGGTGGTTTCGACACAAGTGAGGACGTAAAAAGACTGGCCGATGAAATAGGAATGCCGGTTATCTCGACTTCGTATGACACGTTTACAGTAGCCACAAAAATCAATCGGGCTATATATGATCAGATGATTAAAAAAGAGATTGTTCATGTCTCTGATATTCTGATTCCGCTCAACAGGACACAGTTTCTCTATTACGGAGATTCGATAAAACAATGGCATGAACTGAATGAGGCAACTTCCCACAGCAGGTTTCCCGTCGTTGACCGGGATATGAAAGTCATTGGGATGGTCACGATGAAAGATGTGATCGCGGTTCCGGAAGCCGAATCGATCGATGAGGTCATGACGGCTAATCCGATTGTGGTCAGTCCGACGACGTCTGTCGCAGCAGCTGCTCACAGGATGATCTGGGAAAGCATTGAGTGTCTCCCGGTTGTTGATCAGAATCACCGGCTGCTTGGCATCATTACCCGCCGGGATGTTCTGAAAGCCCTGCAGATGATCCAGCAGCAGCCTCAAATGGGCGAAACGATTGAAGACCTGGTTTCTTCAAGTCTTACCGATCATTCGGATAAAAATCAATACGCCTTTCAATTTGTGGTTACACCGCAAATGACCGATTACCTGGGATCATTGGCTTTCGGCATCATGACATCGATCATTACGATGGCCGGACGCCGTGCTCTGAACCATGTAAAGAAAGGAGACCTGGTTGTTGACAACCTGTCGTCCTATTTTTTTAAACCGGTCCAGATCGATCAGATTGTGACGATTTATCCGAAAATACTTGAACTGACCCGCCGAAATGGAAAACTGGATATTGAATTATACGCGGAAGGACAGCTGTGCGGAAAAGCCTTACTGACCGCCCAGTTTATTGACCGCTTTTAAAATGGAGGGGACATTCTTGATTGATGAAATTCTGACGCAGATTCAACATTATGAGACAATTATCATTCACCGGCATGTCCGACCGGATCCTGATGCGATTGGGTCACAGGGAGGACTGGCGTATTTAATTAAAGATAATTTTCCTGAAAAGAAAGTATACACGGTCGGCGAGGAAGTAGATGACCTGAGATTTCTTCATCCGATGGATGAGATTGATGACTCGGTGTATCAGAATGCGCTTGTTATTGTTTGTGATACTGCCAACCGTGAACGGATATCAGATGAACGGTTTGAAAAAGGGAGCCATATCATTAAAATCGACCATCATCCTGTAGTGGATTCCTACGGCGATCCTGAATGGGTGGATATACAGGCAAGCTCAACAAGCGAAATGATTACATCCATTTATCGCCGTCACCCTGAACTGAGAATGTCAGAATCAGCCGCACGCCTGCTATTTGCCGGAATCGTCGGCGATACGGGACGGTTTCAGTTCAGTAATGTCACCTCGGAAACCTTTCAGGCGGCGTCTGAGTTAGTGAAACTGCCTTTTGACCGGCAGGCATTCTTTAACGAGTTATATAAGCGGAATCTGGCAATGGCCCGCCTGAACGGATATGTTCTACAAAATTTTACGCTCACTGAAGAAGGCGTTGGTTATATAAAACTGACTCTTGATCTGATTCATTCTTATCATCTTGAGTCTTCTGATGCCTCGCTCCTCGTCAACTCTTTTTCAAATGTTGAAAATCTGAAGGCCTGGGTTCTCTTCTCTGAAGAAGCCTCTGAAGAAGAAAAGCTGATTCGGGCACGCATCCGATCGAAAGGACCGGTTATCAATGATCTGGCCGCCAGTTATCATGGCGGCGGGCATCCCCTTGCATCAGGGGCAACGGTTTACAGCTGGGAAGAAGCCGACCGGCTGATTTCAGATTTAAAGGAATTGTGCAGGCACAGCTAGGTGTTTGCCATTTCAGTCACTTTTCTCATCGCGTGTTGTCCTTTCTGCTTGAAACCTGGAGCTGGAGGGTTACTGTGGAAAATATAACCATACTTTTGACTTTAAAATGATAAGTTATGTCTGAGACAATTAAAGGTTTGCGTTCAATGGCCTTTTCAATCAGTTCTCTATTATCTGCGACAGACTCGATACTGTGATTAACGATGGAATGCAGTTCATCGGCAACCGCGTTTTCGAGTTCCGCCTTTGTCGCTTCATCCATGTGATGATCTGAGATATAGATTTCAATCTCCTGAACCGTCAGCTTTTTTTCAAGATCCTCATTTTTTCGCTCCTCGGATTCAATCAGAATTTTTTTCTGCTCTTTCAGAATTTCAATCTCAGCTTTTTGCTCTCTTATTTTATTGATCTGTTTTTCCTGAGCCGTACCATAAAGGAAGAGAAAAATAGAAAAACCGATCAGCAGGCCAATCACGCAGCCGGCAAGAAATCGTTGCCAGTCAGGCATTTTGTAGTATGGAGGAATACGCATCAGCCAGACCTCGTCAGCCAGTGAACAATCATCCCGGCCGAGTGTGCCCCGATCATTGCGCAGGCGATGAGCAGGAGATGTTTTAACACTTCCATTGGGCTGCCGTCCAGAAATCCGCGCTCCAGATTCTCAATGGTGTCAAAAGTACCGCCAATGGCTGTGACGACGGCCCAGATTTTCATTGTAGAAGCCAGCCGGTTCATTTCTGAGAATGGCGGCTGGCTGACAAGAAAAGCACCAATGCCGCCAATGACACAGCCGCCGATGATGACACCGAATGCGATACAGTAATTCATGATTGCTGTCGCAAAAAATGTTCGCATATCCGTTTTCCTCCTTTCGGCTATCCCGGAGTCGTCTCATTTTTTCACTTTTCATAGTACAAGTTATGGATTTGAGCCAGGCGATATGCCAACTTTGCTTTGCACAGGCTGCATTTCTGCAGAATGGGTCAATCGGTGACTTTTTGTACAAGCTTTACTATAATGAGTGAAGGGATTTTGATCAGAAGGGGACCGATAATATGCCGTTTACACACCTTCATGTACATAGTGAGTACAGTCTGCTGGACAGTACGTGCAGAATTGATCAACTCGCCGAGCGGGCAAAAAGTGAAGGACAGAAAGCGCTCGCTTTGACAGACAGCAATGTAATGTACGGCGTTGTGCCGTTTTATCATGCCTGTAAAAAGCAGGGCATCCACCCGGTTATTGGTATGGAACTATCGGTGGCTGATTTTCGTATAAATACGAGTCGGCAACTTGAGCAAGGTACCCTGATCCTTCTTGCGGAAAACGGACAAGGCTATTCACAGCTTGTAAAACTGGCCTCACTTGTTCAATACAGGAAAGACAGGCAAATCGGCGTCCGGGAATTGGAAAAGTACTCGGATGGTCTGATTGCATTATCCGGCGGTCCGGAAGGCTTACTCACCCGTATGCTTGAAGCAGGAGAAGTTCAGAAAGCCGCGCGTTTAGCCGGCTGGTTCGAAAAGATCTTTCCGGGAAGGTTTTATCTTGAGTGTCAGCGCCACGGCAATATCTATGAGAAAAGAGCGGAAGAGACGCTATTGTCCATTAGCCGGTCTCTGTCTATTCCGATTGTGGCGACCAATGATGTCCATTATCTGGATAAAGCGGATTCGGAAGCTTATGCCTGCCTGTCATGCATTCGGACAGGGGCTAAGCTGACAGACAGCCGGCCCGCGTACCCCGACCATGAATTTAAATCGGAACGGGAGATGAGCAACCTGTTTTCAGATCTTCCCGGGGCGGTCGACAGAACCGAAGAGATCGCTTTCCGCTGCCGTTTTGATTTTCATTTTGACAAGATGCGGCTGCCTGCCTTTCCCGTTTCTCCTGGCCTGACGTCAGAACAGCTTCTGCGCGAAAAATGTGAACAGGGATTAAGGGAAAGATACGATTCCGCCGGTGAAGAGACTCATCGTCGTCTGGAAAAGGAATTGGCCATTATTAATCAGATGGGATTCAATGATTACTTTTTAATCGTCGGCGATCTCGTCGAACACGCGAGAAAATCAGGTTTCACTCCCGGTCCGGGCCGGGGATCCGCGGCGGGCTCCCTGGTTGCGTATTTGCTTAAAATTACGGATGTGGATCCGATTAAGTATCATCTCTTATTTGAGCGGTTCCTGAATCCTGAACGGGTGACGATGCCTGACATCGATATGGACTTTCCGGATACCGATCGTGATAAGATGATTCTCTATGCTTGTGAGAAATATGGTAAGGCGCATGTGGCTCAAATCATCACGTTTGGGACACTGGCGGCAAAAGCAGCGATCCGTGATGTCGGGAGGACTCTTGACGGCGACCCGCGCCTTGCTGACCGTATGGCCCGGCTGATTCCGTCCGCGCCTAAAATGACACTTGAGAAAGCTTACCATGAGTCGGCAAAGCTGCGCCAGATGATTCGCGATTCCAGGGAAGCCGGGAATCTGTTCCGTCTTGCTGGTCAGGTTGAAGGATTAGCACGACACTCATCCATTCACGCGGCCGGTGTTGTACTCAGCGACCGACCTCTGTCTGAGACCGTCCCTGTACAGGAGGGCCATGATGGTATTCCGGTAACACAGTTTCCAATGGAAGATCTTGAGGCACTTGGCCTTTTGAAGATCGATTTTCTTGGTTTGCGCAATCTGACTTTTATGAGGGAAGTCCTCCGGCGAGCCTCAGACTATTCAGAAAGACCGCTGCAAGCTGAAGACATTCCCCCTGATGACCCGGAGACTTTTGAAATGCTGAGCAAAGGGGAGACGACAGGTGTTTTCCAGCTTGAGTCGGAAGGGATGCGCCAGGTACTGCGCAAACTGAGGCCGACCGGGTTTGAGGATATCGTGGCGGTTATCGCTCTTTACCGCCCGGGCCCCGTCCAATTTATTGACCGGTATGTAAAAAGGAAACATGGGGAAGAGGAGGTTCATTTTCCACACCCGGATCTGAAACCGATACTTGCCCCTACATACGGGGTTCTTGTGTATCAGGAGCAAATTATGCAGATCGCTGTTAAAATGGCCGGATACTCGCTTGGGCAGGCTGATATTCTGAGGCGTGCAGTCGCAAAGAAGAAACGTGATCTGCTGGAAGCTCAGCAGAAAGGTTTTATTACCGGATGCGTAAAAAATCATTATTCCCGGGATACGGCCGAACGGATTTTTGATCTGATTGTTCGTTTCGCTAACTATGGGTTTAATCGGTCTCATGCGGTAGCTTACAGCATAATATCCTACCGGCTTGCTTATTTGAAAACACATTATCCCCAGTCATTCATGGCCGCCCACTTGTCCAGCGTCGCAGGCAGTCAGGAGAAATTGACCGCTGCAGCCGAAGAAATGCGCCGGTCCGGTATTCCGCTTTACCCGCCCTCAATCAACCTGAGTCAGAAAACGTTCGAACCCTCGGACAAGGGTATTCGCTTTGGTCTTTCTGCAGTAAAAAATCTGGGGGGCGGCGCGATTGACGAAATAATAATGGAAAGAAATAAAAAGGGACCCTATCGTGATCTGTATGATTTCTGCAGACGGATATCTCTGAGAAAGGTGAACCGGCGAGCAATCGAGTCAATGATTTTTGCCGGAGCCATGGACGAATTTCAAACGGACCGTGCCGTCATGCTCGCAACACTGGACCGGGCCTTGCAATCGGGTGCAGAAGAACAGGAGGTGTCTGGTGGGCAGACGGCTTTGGATATACCTGAATACAGGGAAGGAATCTACACAGAAGTCCCTCCGCTGACGCTTTCTGAAAAACTGCACTATGAGAAAGAAGTCCTGGGTCTTTATCTGTCCGCTCACCCACTCGAACGGTTTCGTGACCGGTTTCCTTCATCTATCTTGCCCATTGAACAGGCGGGGGGACTCGCTAAGGGCAGTCCCGCTTCTTTTGCGGTCATGGTGGAACAGTTAAAACGCATCCGGACCAAATCCGGCCGGCCGATGGCTTTTTTTTCCGCCGGTGATGAAACCGGAAAAATGGATGCCGTCTGTTTTCCGCCTTTCTATGAACAGTACCAGTCTGTTTTGGAAAATGATCGTATGGTGGTCATCGAAGCGCTTTTGTCCCCTGGCAAGCAACAAGGAAAACAGCAATTAAACGTTCGCAGGGCTGAGGATCTGAAAGACTTTCTATCCAGAAAGCCCAGGATCCTTTTTATGAAAATTGACAGAACACATTATCACCCGAAAATCCTTGCGAACCTGAAAAAAACAATGGAACAGTTTCCCGGGAATCATCGGGTCGTTCTCCATTATGAAGCAAATGACCGGACGCTCGCTCTGGGACCGAAGTATTCGGTTTCGCTTGACGAGGGGTTTGTCAGGATGATGCGGCGGCTTCTTGGAGAGAAAAATGTTATGATAAAGGACAGCAGGATTTTATCAAAAAACAAGAATAGCTGACTAATAAATGTCAATCAACTTTTCAGTGAACAATTAATGAAGAAAAAATGAAATATTGGCAGACTGACTCAATTGAGGTTTGGCCAAAGTTAGAGGGTGATATACTTGTTAAAGGACTTTTTTGTTAAAAAGAAAAAGTATGCAACGGTCCCATCCGCGAAAACGAGGCAAGAAGTTCCCGAAGGCATCGTGATGAAGTGTCCGAAATGCAAGAAGATCATGTACGTCAAGGAACTCAAAAAGCATTTGTTCGTCTGCCAGTCATGTGGTTATCATTATCCGGTAAATGCTTATGATCGGGCCGAGATGCTATTCGATGAAGGATCGTTTACGGAGTTCGATAAGGAGATGGTTTCGGTCAATCCGCTTCATTTTCCAAATTACATGAACAAGCTGGAAAAGGACAAACAGAAAACCAGGCTGAATGAAGCGGTTTTGACAGGACAAGGCAAAATTGAGGGATACGACGCAGCGGTCGCGATTATGGACAAAGGATTCCGGATGGGGAGCATGGGCTCTGTTGTCGGTGAAAAGATAACGCGGATGATTGAGTTCGCGGCGGAGCATCAATTACCTGTAATTATTTTTTCAGCGTCAGGAGGCGCCCGGATGCAGGAAGGTGTTTTGAGCCTGATGCAGATGGCAAAAACGAGCCAGGCCCTGAAAACGTTCAGTGAATCCGGAGGGCTCTTTATTTCAGTGATGACCCATCCGACGACAGGCGGTGTTTCCGCAAGTTTTGCCTCTCTCGGCGACTACAATTTCGCCGAGCCCGGTGCGCTCATTGGTTTTGCAGGAAGGCGAATCATTGAGCAGACGATCGGTGAAGAATTGCCGGACGACTTTCAGACGGCCGAATTTCTCCTGAAACACGGTCAGCTGGATCAGGTTGTTGAACGCAGTGAATTGAGAAAGGTCCTGAGGAACGTTCTGTCACTTCACACCAAAGGAGGTCATGGCGGATGGGATCAGGATTAGAGTTTGAGAAGCCTGTCAATGAATTGAAAGACAAGATAGATGAACTGAAACAATTCATGGATGAAAAAGGCATTGATTTATCGGGTGAACTCAAACGCTTACAGGATCGATTGGCCGAATTGGAGAAAGAAACGTACAGCAACATGAATCCCTGGGAACGCGTTCAGATCGCAAGAGAATTAAAAAGACCTACGACTTTGGACTATATCCCTCTTCTTTTTACCGATTTTGTCGAGTGTCATGGCGATCGGCTTTATGGTGACGACCCGGCAATTGTCGGAGGAATCGCCAGGTTCCATAGCCATCCGGTAACCGTTATCGGCGAGCAGCGGGGACGCGATACGAAGGAAAACATTCAAAGAAATTTTGGAATGCCGCATCCGGAAGGTTATCGCAAGGCGTTGCGGCTGATGAAGCAGGCAGAGAAGTTTAACCGTCCGATCATTACGTTCATCGATACGAAAGGTGCTTTCCCCGGAAAAGCGGCAGAAGAACGCGGCCAGAGCGAGGCGATTGCAAGGAATCTCTTTGAAATGTCCGGGTTTAAGGTTCCAATTGTCTGTGTCGTCATTGGCGAAGGAGCAAGCGGAGGAGCTTTGGCTATCGGCGTGGGCAATCAGATTTTAATGCTTGAGAACTCATGGTATTCTGTGATTTCCCCGGAAGGAGCGGCTGCCCTTTTATGGAAAGATGCCGGACAGGCAGAAAAAGCGGCAGAAACGATGAAAATAACAGGCCCTGATTTGAAAAAGCTGGGTATTGTTGATAAACTGATTCCGGAGGTTTTGGGCGGTGCCCACCACGATCCGAAGGGACAGGCTCAATTAATTGATCAAGCTTTGATCGAATCACTGTCGGAACTGGCAAAACTGACCGGCGATCAGATTCGTGAACAAAGATCAGCCAAGTATCGTGGAATAGGTGAATATGAACGCTCAGGCAGCACGGCGGGTAATGAATAACTGATACTCATGAGATCGGTATTATTTGGAACAATAAGAAGGGGTGATTAAAGATGAAGAAAATTGGCGTACTGACAAGTGGCGGTGACGCTCCGGGCATGAACGCCGCCATTCGAGCAGTTGTCAGGGCAGGCATTTATCGCGGCGTTGACGTCTATGGCATTTATCATGGCTATAAAGGTCTGATCACCGGAAACATTAAAAAACTCGAAGTTTCTGACGTCGGCGATATTGTTCAGCGCGGAGGTACCATCCTGTATACGGCCCGCTGTGAAGAATTCAAAACGGAGGAGGGCCGCCAGAAAGCGATTGATCAATTGAAGAAATTCGGTATTGAAGGTCTGGTCGTCATCGGCGGCGACGGCTCTTTCATGGGCGGAGTGAAACTGACTCAGCTCGGTTTTCCGACGATCGGGATTCCCGGGACAATCGACAATGATATACCGGAAACGGATTTCACGATCGGGTTTGACACAGCACTGAATACCATTATCGACGCGATCGATAAAATCCGTGATACAGCAACTTCTCATGAACGCCGGTTCATTATTGAAGTTATGGGCCGCGGATGCGGTGACCTCGCGTTGTGGTCGGGGCTTGCGGACGGCGCAGAGACGATTATGATTCCGGAGAAAAAAGAGAACATCGAGACGATTGTTGAACGACTGAACCGCGGCCTTCAGCGAGGCAAGAAGCATAATATTATCATTGTTGCTGAAGGCGTTGGCAGCGCCAATGAAGTTGCAGAGGCCATCAAAGCGAGAGCAAATATGGACACGCGTGTAACCGTGCTCGGACATGTCCAGCGAGGCGGATCGCCAACCGCGTTTGACCGCGTCCTCGCAAGCAGAATGGGAAGTAAGGCTGTGGAATTGCTTCTTGCCGGCGAAGCGGGGAAAATGATCGCCATCCAGAACAACAAAATAGTTGCTCATGATATTCTGGATCTTTTAACAAAGAAGCACGAATTCAATGACAGCCTGTTCCAGTTAGCAAAGGAATTATCCATTTAAAAGTTGGGGGTATTATGATGAGAAAAACAAAGATTGTATGTACACTTGGACCGTCAAGCGATACGGTAGAACGTCTCGTTCAACTAATTAATGCTGGAATGAACGTAGCGCGTTTCAACTTCTCTCACGGGGATCACGAAGAGCATCATCAGAAAGTGGTTAACCTGAAAGAAGCAGTCAGGAGAACGGGGAAAACGGTCGGCATTCTTCTCGATACAAAAGGACCGGAAATCCGTACTCATGACATGGCTACCCCTGAAGTATTGCTTGAAGAGGGAAAAAATGTTGATATCTCGACTAAGGAAGTTGCCGGAACGGCGGAAGAGTTCTCTATTACTTATGCGGAACTGATTAATGATGTTTCTGTCGGTTCAAAAATTCTGATTGATGACGGTTTGATTGAACTCGAAGTGACCGGCATAGATAAAGAAAAAGGCCTGATTCACAACAAAATTTTGAATACAGGCGTACTTAAGAGCAAAAAAGGAATTATTGTACCTAATGTCAGCATCAACCTGCCTGGCATGACTGAAAAAGACGCTGATGATATTGTTTTCGGAATTGGCGAAGGTATTGATTTTATCGCGGCTTCCTTTGTCCGCCACGCATCGGACGTTCTGGATATCCGTAAATTGTGTGAAGAACACGGCGCACATGATATTCATATCTTCCCTAAAATTGAAAGCCAGGAAGCGGTCGACAACATTGAAGAAATTCTTCGTGTCTCCGACGGACTCATGATTGCCCGTGGTGACCTTGGTGTGGAAATTCCTCCGGAAGATGTTCCTCTCGTTCAAAAACGGTTGATTAAAATGTGCAACAGAGCAGGCAAAACGGTTATCACAGCAACGCAGATGCTTGACTCAATGATCAGAAATCCACGCTGTACACGTGCCGAAGCAAGCGATGTAGCCAACGCGATTATCGACGGTACAGACGCCATCATGCTGTCCGGTGAAACGGCATCCGGGAAATGGCCGGTTGAAGCGGTTACGACAATGAATAATATTGCTACCAAAACGGAAACGGCTCTTGATTATCCGGCTATTCTCAACCGGCTGAGCAAATCCAGTGATACGACCATCACGGACGCTATCGGACAGGCTGTTGCCCATACTGCACTCAGCCTGAACGTTGGTGCGATCATAACTTCAACAGTCAGCGGGCACACGGCACGCGTCGTTTCTCACTACCGTCCGAAGGCCCCGATTATTGCCGTAACCAATTCCGAGAGGGTTGCACATAAGATGTGCATTGCCTGGGGTGTAACTCCGGTACTGAGCGAAATGGCAAAAACAACCGATGAAATGTTCGACATTGCTGTTGACAGTGCCGTTAAGTCTGGTCTCGTCAAGAAAGGCGAACTTGTCGTTATTACGGCGGGTCTGCCTGTAGCTGAAGCGGGCACGACAAATCTTCTCCGGGTTCACGTTGTTGGTGACGTTCTGGCCCAGGGTCAGGGCGTCGGACGCAAGGCAACAACCGCTCCGGTTTATATTGCGAAGGATGCCGACGATGCGAACCGCAATATGCCGGATGGTTCGGTGCTCGTTGTTAAAGCGACAGACAAGGATTATGTTCCTGCCATGCGCCGCGCGGCGGGGATCGTTACAGAGACAGGCGGACTGACTTCACATGCCGCCGTTGTCGGAGTGGAATTTGAACTGCCTGTTGTTATCGGCGTCGAGAAAGCTACAACGTTGTTTAAAAATGATGAAGTCATCACGATCGACGGCGAGCGTGGCAAGATCTATCTGGGTCACGCAAACGTTCTTTGATTTTTTAATCCGTTTGATTTTTGATAACATCCCAGTTATTTACCATAAGAGAAGGTGCCTGCACCTTCTCTTAAATTTTTAGCCCAATGGAGGGATCGGCTTGAAAGTATCGAAGACAAGGATCGTTGCCAGATATAATGAGACGGATAAAATGGGTATTATACATCATAGCCAGTATGTAAATTGGTTTGAAGTTGCCCGAACGGACTGGATCCGTCAGGCCGGCGTTACTTATCGTCAAATTGAAGAAGAAGGGATGATGATGCCGGTTATTGGCATCGAAGTTCACTACCATTCTCCGGCCCGTTTCGATGACACGGTGATCGTCGAAACATCGATTAAATCGTATGACAGTATTAAGATGAGTTTTGCTTATCGTGTCATAAGGGCTTCCGATGGGCGACTTCTTGTGGACGGGACGAGTACGCATTGCTGGACAAATCTTCAGATGAAACCAGTTTCATTAAGAAGAAAAAATCCTCAGCTTCATCAACTGATTTTGGATTCCATAGAAATATCCGGATAAAAAGGATATGGGGTGATGGACATGTTTCGCAAATCGTTAATAGCCGTTCTTTTATTTGTTCTGGCAGAGATATGTGTCATCCTTTTGGTTGAGCACTATATCGGCTCCCTGAATACTTTTCTGCTGATCCTGTTAAGCTTTTTCATCGGCATTTGGCTTGTCATCTGGCAGGGGGTGTCCATCTTTAAAAAAATCTTTGCTGCACTCAGTAAAAGGCAGCTTCCCGAGGATCAGCTTCTTGATGGAGCCTGTCTTTTGTTTACCGGTTTTCTTCTTGCTTTTCCTGGATTTATCAGTGATGTGATCGGCATCGTTTTATTCGTTCCTTACATACGGGCCTTAATCAGGAACCGGGTGAAAAGATGGCTGAGAAAGAGAATGCTCCGCGGCCGGTATTTTTTCACCTCTTTCCGGAAATGGTAATTCCGCCTTCCGCCCGGTGATTATTCCGTTCGCCTGCCGAGAATAAAGCGCCAGACAGCATGGAGCGTTCCTGCTTTGTAAAGCGCCTTGACTATGACAAGACTGAGCGGACCAATCACGAGACCGGTAAAACCGAGCCACTTAAAACCAAAATATAGAGAGATTAAAGAAGCCAGGGGATCCAGTCCGATGTTCGATGAAAGAATTTTGGGCTCCATCAGCTGCCGCTGAATGACGATCGCGGCAAAAAGGCTTGTCATAGCGATCGTCAAAAAATAATGGTGCATGAAAAAATGGTAGAGAATCCAGGGAATAAAGATCACACCTGTTCCCAGATAAGGAATCATGTCAACGACACCGCAAATGACGGCGATCGTAAACGGGTGATCGAGTCTCAGAGCGATCAGACCGAAGTAGACAATCACCATGGTCAGAGTCACTAATATAAATTGGGCCCGTACAAAACCGACGCACGTTTTTTTCAGATCGCTCCAAACCTTCTTCAAAGGAACGATGACTCCAGATGAAGAGGGGAGAGCATACATCTGGGCTTTAATCTTTTCCGAATCCTTTGAAATAAAGAAAGCAGCCAGAAAAATAAACAGAGCTGAGATCAGCGTATCAGGAAGTGACGTGACAAACTGGGTCAGGCTTGAAATCATGCGGCCGGCCATCTCATTAATCAGGTCGGCCAGCGTTCCGGCCATACTTTCTATATTGAGCTGAATCGCCTTTTGCTGCCCCTCTGGAAGGCCTGAAAAGATGTGTATGGCCTGTTCCCATGAAGGCAGAAGTTTGGAGAAAAAAAGTGTCTGGAGATCGCCGATCAATGCATCCAGTCGGCCGGGTACACTTTTTGACAGAGACGTCACACCTTTAATTAATGCGACAGCCGTAAATAGAAGAATCCCGATCGCAAGGGAAAAAAGCAGAAACAGGACAAGGAAGGAAGCCAGTCCTCTCGAAAGTCCCGTTCTTCTGACAAGAAATGAAACAATAGGGTTCAGAAAAAAAGACAGGGCGCAGGCAATCAGGAACGGCAGGGCATAGCGTACTGCCAGATATATGGAGGCGAGTATGACTCCGAGTATGAGCAAAACGATGATCAGACGAAATAAAATAAGCAGATAATGAATGATCGGCCGTAGTTCTTGAGAATCCATGTCCGCATCCCACCTTACTATAAAGCTATTCATTTATGACTTTTTTATACTGGAATCTACATCCCGCTTATGTACAAACAGACTGTGCGCCTTCTGCAGGGCCTGTTCCTGTACATCTGAAGAAATTTTTATTTATTCGATTAGCTGGCATAATGAAAGTTAATTTGCTGACAGATTATTGTTCACAAAATAGTCGTAAACAGCTATAATCAAGATAAAAGGTCTGGTTTTTTCGGTGAATAATAATTAAGCGCTTACACAGACAGATTTAAAAATTAGCAAAATTGGTTAAGGAGGGAATTTATATTGACAACGACTAAGGGACTGGAAGGCGTTGTTGCTACAACCTCAGCGATTAGTTCGATCAACCAGGACGTGTTGACTTATCGGGGATATAATATTAAGGATCTGGCACAGGGGTCAGCGTTTGAAGAAGTGATTTATCTGCTTTGGAATGGCGAGCTTCCGTCAGCGGATGAGCTGGATATGTTTAAGAGAGAACTTGCTGAAAACGCGAATGTTCCAGATGAAATTTTCAATATGATAAAAACTTTCCCATTAGAAAACGTCCACCCTATGGCGATTCTCAGAACGGCTGTGTCTGCTCTTGCGTTGTTCGATGATCAGGCCGATCGAATGGAAAAAGAAGCGAATAAGAAAAAAGCGATCCGGCTTCAGGCGAAAATAGGGACAATCGTTGCCGGACTGGCTCGGATTCGTAATGGTGAGAAACCCGTTGCACCAAAAAAAGATTTAAGTTACGCGGCCAATTTTTTGTATATGCTGAATAACAGAGAACCTTCAGAAGTTGAAGAGCGTGCGATCAATACCGCTCTTGTGCTTCATGCCGACCATGAACTTAATGCCTCCACGTTTACCGCTCGTGTCTGTGTGGCGACACTATCGGATATTTATTCCGGAGTGACTTCGGCTATCGGCGCATTAAAAGGGCCGCTTCATGGCGGAGCGAACGAGCAGGTTATGAAAATGTTGTTTGAAATCGGATCGATAAATGAAGTCGATTATTATATCAGCCAGGCACTGACTAACAAGAAAAAAATAATGGGATTCGGGCACAGGGTCTATAAAACGGGAGATCCAAGAGCACGGATTATCAAAAAAATGACGGATAAGCTGACGACGAATAATGAAAACAGAAAATGGTTTGAAATGTCTGAACATATTGAAGAAATTATGAAAGAAAAGAAGGGACTGCTTCCGAATACGGATTTTTATTCGGCGACCCTGTATCATACGCTGGGATTAAAAAGCGATTTGTTTACCCCGGTATTCGCGGTCAGCAGAACATCCGGATGGCTCGCCCATATTCTGGAACAGTACAGTGACAACCGGCTGATCCGGCCGAGAGCGGAATATAACGGTCCTGCTCTGCGTCCCTATATTCCTCTTGCTGAACGCTGATTCAACTCCTTATACAACATAGATTTAATGACAACGTATACGCTGCCAAAACTGTTATAATAGAATAGATAAAGAATGAATAGTTTTTTTAGTCTGGGAGGTATATGGCGTGGCACAAGGAGAAGGAATCAAGGTTTCAGATGGGGTTTTGCACGTTCCGGATCACCCGATTATCCCGTACATTGAAGGAGACGGTATCGGTCCGGATATTTGGGCGGCAGCGTCACGGGTGTTTGACGCGGCGGTAAAGAAAGCGTACGACGGTGAGAAACAGATTGTCTGGAAGGAAGTTCTGACGGGACAGAAAGCGTTTGATCAAACAGGCGAATGGCTGCCGGATGAGACCCTTGACGCTATAAAGAAATATATTATTGCCATAAAGGGTCCTCTGACGACACCGGTTGGCGGAGGAATCCGTTCACTTAACGTTGCGCTTCGCCAGCAATTGGATCTTTTTACCTGTCTTCGTCCTGTCCGCTACTTTAAGGGTGTTCCTTCACCAGTTAAACACCCTGAACAAGTGGATATGGTTATTTTTCGCGAAAACACGGAGGACATTTATGCCGGAATTGAATTTGAATCCGGAACGCCTGAAGCCCGCAAGGTAATTGACTTTTTACAGAATGATATGGGCGTTCGGAAAATCCGTTTTCCGGAAACTTCGGGGATTGGTATTAAACCCGTATCCAAAGAGGGAACAGAGCGTCTTGTCCGTGCGGCGATCCGTTATGCGATACAGGAAGGGCGAAAAAGTGTTACGCTCGTTCATAAAGGGAACATCATGAAGTTTACGGAAGGGGCCTTCAAGAACTGGGGCTATGAGCTGGCTGAGAAGGAATTTGCCGATCAGACGTTTACGTGGCTGGAGTATAACCGGATTGCTGCTGCGGAAGGGAAAAGAGCCGCAGATGAGGCTCAGGAAAAGGCGATAAACGATGGCCGCGTCATAATCAAAGATGCGATTGCCGATAACTTTCTTCAGCAGATTCTGACCCGTCCCGCTGAATATGACGTAGTTGCGACGATGAATCTTGACGGTGATTATATTTCAGATGCACTCGCGGCTCAGGTCGGGGGTATCGGTATCGCTCCGGGCGCGAATATTAATTACGAAACAGGCGTCGCCATCTTTGAAGCGACCCACGGCACGGCTCCCAAGTATGCCGGGCTGGATAAGGTCAATCCGTCTTCTGTCATACTGTCCGGCGTTCTGATGTTTGAACATTTAAAATGGTATGAACCGGCAAAACTGATCATTCAGGCGATAGAAAAGACGATTGCGGACAAGACCGTGACTTATGACTTTGCCCGGCTGATGGAAGGAGCAAAAGAGGTCAAGTGTTCGGAGTTTGCCGACGCGGTCATTGCCAATCTGTGAAAATCACAAGATCAGATGGGATAAACAGTGTTGTGCAAGTTTACCGGTCTCCCGGCCGATAAACTTGCTTATTCGCTTTTTAATGATAGCGTATACATGGTCAACAGACTTTGCAGATCCTGGTAATAGCAAAAATGCAGGGGGGGATTTAAAATGTCAAATAGTCGTAAAAAAGTAACTGTAGTCGGGGCGGGATTTACAGGATCGACAACAGCTTTCCTTATTGCCCAAAAAGAATTGGCCGATGTCGTTCTTCTGGACACTCCAAAGATGGAAAAACCTGCGAAAGGGAAAGCATTGGATATGCTGGAATCAAGTCCGGTTCAGGGATTCGATGCTAAAATTATCGGAACATCAGACTATAAGTATACTGAAGATTCGGATGTCGTGATTATTACGGCCGGAGTGGCAAGAAAACCGGGAATGAGCCGTGACGACCTGGTTTCTGTTAATGTCGGCATCATGAAAGATGTGACGAGACAGATCGTCAAATACTCGCCGAACAGCATCATCCTGGTTTTAAGCAACCCGGTTGATGCGATGACCTATACCGTTTATAAAGAATCGAAATTTCCAAAGAACAGGGTCATCGGTCAGTCCGGCGTTCTCGATACGGCTCGATTCAGAACCTTTGTAGCCGAAGAACTGAATCTGTCTGTAGAAGATGTTACCGGATTTGTACTTGGGGGTCACGGGGACTCTATGGTTCCACTGATCCGTTACTCATATGCAGGCGGCATCCCTGTTTCAAAACTGATTCCTGAAGACCGGATTCAGGAAATCGTTGAGAGGACGCGCAAGGGTGGCGGGGAGATTGTTCAGCTGCTCGGAAACGGAAGCGCTTACTATGCTCCGGCTGCATCTCTTGTGCAAATGACTGAAGTGATACTGAAAGATAAGCGCCGTATAGTACCGGCCATTGCCTATCTTGAAGGCGAGTACGGTTACAGTAATCTTTACCTTGGTGTCCCGGTCATTCTTGGAAGAAACGGTGTTGAAAAAGTGATTGAACTGGATTTGACGCAAAGCGAAAAAGAAGCCCTCGATCAATCCGTTGAATCGGTCAGGGAAGTGCTGCAAACGATCTGACGGGAAAAAAGCAAGGGAAACAGAGAAGGCAGATAAGCGCCGGAAAACCTGTATGAGCGGTTTTCCGGCGCTTGTTCCGTTTTTACCGGTAAAATGATTAAAATTTATGATCAGGTTCCTTCATACTCAATGTTTACTGATCTGTGGGGGGCGTTTGTCGTGGCTTTATCGTCTTTACAAATTCTTTACATTGGCTTTATACGTGATTAAAAGATGAATCATACTATTGTAAATGTAATCAGGTCACTCAAAATTTGAGGGGGAAAATGGTCTCATGAAAAAGAAAAGCTTTCTCGCAGTCGCACTCTTTCTAAGCCTTTCTTTAGTCCTTGTTCTTGGAGCATGCGGGAACGGCAGTAAGTCAGGAAGTGGTGCAAGCAGCTCTTCAAGCTCAGATTCAAAACAGCTTTCGGGCAAAATCACCATCGGCGGTTCGACTGCTCTTCAACCCCTGGCTTCTCAGGCAGCGAAACAATTCATGGATAAAAATCCGGGTGTTCAGATTGATGTTCAGGGCGGCGGCAGCGGGACCGGCTTAAGCGAAGTCTCTGCCGGCAACTTCGATATTGGTATGTCAGATGTTTTTGCTGAAAGCAAATCAAATATTGATGCAAAAGCCTTAAAGGATTACAAAGTAGCAGTTGTC
This sequence comes from Sporolactobacillus sp. THM7-4, assembly GCF_004153165.1. Lineage (GTDB taxonomy): Bacteria > Bacillota > Bacilli > Bacillales > Sporolactobacillaceae > Sporolactobacillus. Next base: position 71,281 of record NZ_SEMD01000006.1, read on the forward strand.
GGGATGACGGCAGCAGTGAATCCTGAGGCAGGTGTGAAGAATCTTTCTAAAGCGGACTTACAGAAAGTGTTTACCGGCAAAGTAAAGAACTGGAAAGAAGTCGGGGGTAACGATGTAAAAGTTCAGCTCGTCAACCGTCCGGACGGATCCGGAACAAGAGCGACTTTCGATCAGTTTGCTTTAGATGGCAAGACTCCAGCTGAAGGGATCACGCAGGATTCGACAAATACGGTCAGGCAAATTATAGCTGAACAGCCTGGCGCAATCGGCTACATGGCCTTGTCCTATTTCAGCGATAAATCGGTAGTGAAATTATCGATTGATGGAATAAAAGCAACGGAAGAAAATGTCGCTTCAGGTAAATTTCCGGTTTGGGCTTATGAACACATGTATACAAAGGGTGAACCTTCTCCCCTTGTTAAAGCATTCATTGACTACATGATGAGTCCAGAAGTACAGAACGGGGTTGTAAAAGGTGCGGGTTACCTTTCGACAAATAAGATGCAGGTTCAACGTGATGCGACTGGAAAGACTACAAATAAATAAATCTCATTTGCAGATATACAGGTGTCAGTTTAAAGATTAATAGGAAATTGAGGGCGTTTAAGCGGGATGAGTATACGGTATCCTGCTTAACGCTTTATCGTCAATACAGGATCTGAGTGTCGAATAATGAACGAATGAACGAGGTGTTATCATGGGGATCAACAAGACGGTGACGCGACGGTCTTTTGAAAATAAACCGGAGTCATCGTTGTTAAAAGACAAAGGGTTGATTAAAAGATTCACCGATCGAAACAGCGAAGGCAGGGGAAAACTGTATATCTACAGCAGCGCGATCCTGATGATTGCGGCCGTTGTTTCCATCACACTGTTTCTGACCCTGCAAGGATTGAGATCGTTTACAGTCGATCATTTAAACATCTGGGATTTTCTGACTGGATCTGAATGGTACCCGGATCGGGCCGAAAATCCTTCGTATGGCGCATGGCCTTTTGTTTTCGGATCTATCTCCGTTACTTTACTGGCCGCTCTGATTACGACACCTGTCGCCATTGGATGTGCGATCTTTATGACAGAAGTGGCAAAAAAATGGGGCCAGAGAATTCTGCAGCCGGTTATTGAAATACTTGTCGGTATTCCATCCGTTGTGTACGGCCTTATCGGATTATCTGTCATTGTCCCATTCATGCGCCATCATTTTGGCGGAACCGGGCTGAGTCTCCTGTCCGGATCCATTGTAGTCGGCATTATGATTCTGCCGACAGTAACGAGTATCGCTGCGGACAGTATCAGGGCTGTTCCTGACTCGCTTCGTGAAGCTTCATATGCCATTGGCGCAACCCAATGGCAGACGATCTGGCGGGTGGTTATTCCCGCGGCCGGGTCAAGCCTGATTACAGCCATTGTTCTCGGCATGTCAAGAGCCTTTGGGGAGGCGCTCGCTGTTCAAATGGTGATCGGCAACGCGCGTCATGTGCCTCATTCAATCTTTGATCCTGCGGCCACTTTGACAACAATTATTACACTGAGTATGGGTAACAGTACAACGGGCAGCGTGCTTAATGACGCCCTTTGGTCACTCGGGCTGATTCTGCTTGTCATTTCCTATATCTTTATTGTTATCATTCGCTTTTTGTCAGGAAGGAGGAATGCCCGATGAGCAGCAAAGTGACCAACCGGATTGCTCTTTCGTTTATTGTTTTGTGTGCTTTAATCATGGCAGGAACGCTTGCGGCATTGCTCGGTTATCTATTAGTGAAGGGCGTCACGAGTCTCTCGTGGAGTTTTCTGACTTCCGAATCGAGCTCATTTATGGCCGGAGGCGGGATCAAGGATCAGCTTTGGAACTCCTTTTATGTTCTCATCATCACGATGCTATTGACTGTTCCCATAGGCGTGTGCGGCGGTATTTATCTGGCTGAATATGCCCGGCCGGGAAAACTGACTTCTTATATCCGGTCTTGTGTTGAAGTTCTTGCCTCGCTCCCGTCCATTGTCGTCGGTATGTTTGGTATGTTAATCTTTGTCAATTATTTTGGATGGAAATATTCCGTTCTTTCAGGTGCACTTGTGCTGACTGTTTTTAATCTTCCGGTCATCGTTCGCGTCACAGAAGACGGCTTCCGTTCGTTGCCTCTGCATCAGAAAGAAGGCGGTTTAGCTCTTGGTCTGACTCATTGGCATACCATTAAAACGATTCTTTTACCTGCTGCTTTTCCGAGCATTCTGACAGGAATCATTTTATCCGCCGGACGCGTGTTCGGTGAATCGGCAGCTTTGCTGTTTACAGCCGGACTGTCGACGCCGAATCTCAACTTTACAAACTGGAATCCTGCGTCATCTGACTCGCCATTGAATTTATTCCGTTCAGCTGAAACACTCTCGGTTCACATTTGGGCCGTTAATACTTCAGGTATTATTCCCGATATTCAGAGAGTGGCAAATGGATCCGCAGCTGTTCTGGTTATTTGTGTCTTGCTGTTCAACCTGATCGCGCGCACCGTTGGAAAAATGATCAATAAAAAATTGTCAGGGAAACAATAAGGGGGAAAAACGGATGGTCGTTCAATTGGAGAACAATGTGTCCTGTTTTACAGGGACGCCGGCTGTAGATACGCCTGTTCTAATTGATGCAGAAAATGTTAATATTTATTATGGAGATAATCATGCAGTGAAGCAGGTCAGCATGCCGATTCATGAAAAATCGATTACCGCGCTGATCGGTCCTTCCGGCTGCGGGAAATCTACTTTTATCCGAACCATTAACCGGATGAATGATTTAATTGCAACTGCCCGCTGCGAAGGGAATATTGATTATCACGGGGTAAATATACTAAATCCTAAAGTGGATGTTGTTCAGTTGCGTAAAGAAATCGGTATGGTTTTTCAACAGCCGAACCCGTTTCCTAAATCAATCAGCGAAAATATCCAGCTTCCTTTAAAATTTACAGGTGAACGAAATAAGAAGAAATTGAAAGAAATAACCGAAAAATGTCTCCGGCAGGTCGGTCTCTGGGATGAAGTTAAAGATCGTCTCGATCGATCGGCTACGGGACTGTCTGGCGGCCAGCAGCAGCGTTTGTGTATCGCCCGGGCTCTGGCATTAAAACCGGATGTCATCCTTCTTGATGAACCGACTTCAGCGCTTGATCCTGTCTCAAGCAGTAAAATTGAGGAATTGCTGCTTGAATTAAAGAAGGACTATACGATTGTGATTGTCACACACAATATGCAGCAGGCCGCCCGAATTGCCGATTATACAGCATTTTTCTATCAGGGAGAACTCGTCGAATTCGGAACAACAAAAACATTGTTCACACGACCAGAGAAAAAGAACACGGCCGATTATATCTCCGGACGGTTCGGATAAGGAAGTCGGAATTGTTGTTCGACCCCGGGAGTCCTGTTATGATAATCTGATATTAACATGTTTTTAATCAGTCTGGTTTTTCATGAGAACAGAAATTTATAGAAATAGAGGGGGGATTGGTCTGTCTTGGCAAAAAGAATACTGGTCGTAGACGATGAGCCTTCCATTGTAACGCTGCTCTCTTTTAACTTGAAGAAAGCGGGTTATGAGGTCATCACTGCCGGAAAGGGACTTGAGGCACTGGATAAAGTGAAGGAACAGCATCCGGATCTGATTATTCTGGATCTGATGCTTCCCGGGATGGATGGTATGGATATCTGCAGGAAGCTTCGCCAGGATCTGATCCAGACACCTGTTCTGATGCTGACAGCCCGGGATGATGAATTAGACAAAATTCTCGGGCTTGAGCTGGGTGCGGATGACTATATGACAAAACCATTCAGTCCCCGTGAAGTTGTCGCACGAGTCAGAGCGATTTTGCGCCGCTCTGAAATCGGAAAACAGCAGCTGGCGGAAGTTCTCTCTGTCGGGGAGATCAAAGTCTATCCGAATAATTTCGAAGCCACTTTTAAAGGTCAGGACATGCAGCTGACACCGAAAGAATTTGAATTGCTCGTTTACCTGATGCAACACAAAGGCCGCGTGTTGAGCCGCGAACAGCTGCTTAATGCGGTATGGAATTATGAGTTTGCCGGGGATACCCGCATCGTCGATGTCCATGTCAGCCATCTTCGGGAAAAGATTGAAGATGTCACACGAAAACCGCTCTATATCAAGACGGTAAGAGGGTTGGGTTATAAACTTGAAGAACCAAAAATTTAAAGCCGATAGAGTGATTCGCTGGGGATTTGTTATCGCCAGCTTATTATTTATGCTTTTTGTGCTCAATGAGGTGATTCAGGCGGCGACTTCGCGGGAAGATCAGCTGAAAATGATCGACCGCAAGGAGTGGGTCGAGTCCATTGTTGTGCGGGACAATACTCTGGACTTGCGGCACGCTGAGCGCGGTCTTTCCGTCTATTCGAAGACAGCGGGAATTGATCTGGCCATATACGATGCGAAGCGGCATCTGCTCTATTCTACAGATGATCAAGCTGAAAAAACGCTCTTTACCGGCTCATTGCCTCTTTTCCGTATGAAGGACCATTCGGCAGTCTACATCTCCCCTTTGAAATCGAATCATACCATCGCAGGATACGTCTTAATCAAGGGGCGGGGAACGGTTATTGTCGGGCTCGGACTGCTTTATTTTTTTATTTTTCTGGCGGGTGTGGGTCTGCTCTTTTACAGAGATTATATTATTCGCTCATATGCTGTCCCGATTCGTTTTGCCACAAATATGGCTGAAAAGATGCTGGAGGGTTCACATGAACTGATCGCATCGGACAGTGTCAGGCAGGAAAGCGTCCTGCGTCTGAATCTTGCAATGAACCGCCTGTCGGAAGCGTTTCATGAAATCAATCGCTCTTATGCGACTCAGCGAGACAGCATGGCTACACTGATTGAGAATATCGGCAATGGTCTGATTTTCATTGATGGCAGCGGCCGAATCAATTATGTCAACAAAACATATAAAGAAACATTCAAGACGACGGCTAACCACTGGGAATTCGCGGATTACGAAAAAGTAATTCCTTACGAAGAAGTCGTTGCGATGATCGACGAGGCATTCAGGACAAGGCAAAGACTGTCCAGACAGCTTCGTCTCGCTGTACACATTGAAATCAAACACTTCGATGTCTCCTGTGCGCCGATCATCAACAAGCACAAAAAAATACGGGGAATCGTTGTTGTTTTTCATGATATAACAGATATTAAAAAACTGGAAAATATGCGCAAAGACTTTGTCGCCAATGTCTCTCATGAATTGAAAACACCGATTACCTCTTTGATCGGATTTACAGAAACACTGCTCGACGGGGCAAAGGATGACAAGGAACTGGAAGAGCAATTTCTGAATATCATTCTTCATGAAAGCCGCAGGTTGCAAAGTCTGATCAAAGATCTTCTGGAACTCTCAAAAATCGAACAGGACTATTTTTCGATTCAGTGGCAAACGGTATCGCTTTCAAAGTTATTAGACTCGGTCCTGCTGATTTTCAGTGAAAAAGCTTCAGAAAAAGATATTCAGATCGAGAAATTGCCGGGAGATGAAGGCTGGGCGCTCGGAGATCCTTATCGGATTCGGCAGATTATGATTAATTTAATCACGAATGCGATCGCCTATACTCCGCAACACGGAAAAGTGACGCTTTCTGTCCGGGAGAAAAACAATCTCGCACAGTTTATTATTTCGGATACAGGCATTGGTATCGAAAAAGACCAGATTCCGAGGATATTTGAGCGCTTTTACCGGGTAGACAAAGCAAGAAGCCGTGATTTGGGCGGTACAGGTCTCGGCCTTGCCATTGTTAAGCATCTTGTTGAAGTTCATGAAGGGATGATCGATGTGGAAAGTCGGTTGGGAAAAGGAACAACATTTACTATATCCTTCAAAGGGACGGAGGCACCGATTGGATAAAAGCATGCTATTGCTATAAAATAGGGAGAGAGATGTACTCCGTTTTTTAAATAGGAGGATAAAATGAAGAAATTAGTCCTTATAGACGGTAATAATGTTGTTTACCGTGCGTTTTTTGCGCTCCCACTGCTGAATAATAATCAGGGCATGTATACAAATGCTGTTTATGGTTTTACCACCATGCTCATGAAAGTCATTTCCGAAGAGAAGCCGACACATCTTCTTGTCGCTTTTGATGCAGGCAAGACAACCTTTCGCCACAGCACTTTTAAGGAATATAAAGGGGGACGTCAGAAGACGCCTCCTGAACTTTCCCAGCAAATTCCATTTGTCTATGAACTGCTTGACGCGATGGGAATCAAACGCTACGAACTGGATAACTATGAAGCAGACGACATTGTCGGAACGTTATCTAAAAGAGCCCGGGAGCAAGGTTATTCGGTTCGGATTGTAACCGGAGACAAAGATTACCTGCAGCTGGTCGGTGAAAATGTCAGCGTATCGCTGATTAAGAAAGGAATCACCGATACTGTAAACTATGATACAGAAAAAGTCAGGGAACGCTACGGCATCGACCCGATCCGTGTCATCGATTTGAAGGGGCTGATGGGTGACGTTTCCGATAACATCCCCGGTGTTCCCGGCGTCGGAGAAAAGACAGCCATCAAATTGCTTAAAGAATATGGAACGGTAGAAGGCGTTTATGAACAGCTTGATCATATATCGGGCAAGAAAATGAAAGAGAAGCTGGAGAGTAATCATGAACAGGCGCTGATCAGCAAGCAAATTGCGACCATCGACCGGGAGTCGCCCGTTGAGATTTCGGTTGATGAGTGTGCGTATGAAGCAAAAGTCACACCGAAACTGGTTGATCTGTTCCAGGAGCTCGGCTTTCAGTCGCTTCTCGAAAAACTGGATATTCCACGGGAACAGCAGGAAACGGTTGAATCAGCACCTGTTAAGGTTACAGTTGTCGATGCTTTTACTGAGGATCAGCTCGTCTCACCAAGCGCTCTGATTGTTCAGATGCTGGATGAAAATTATCATTATGGAAATATTCTCGGATTTTCCGTCGCTAATGAAAAGGGCATTTACTTTATTCAGACAGAAAAAGGATTGGAAGATGATCGCTTCAAAAAATGGCTGGCGGACAAAAATCAGGAAAAAATTCTACTCGACAGCAAGCAGGCGGAAGTCGCATTAAAGTGGCGCGGGCTGAACCTTCAGGGTGTGATTTTTGACGTCCGGCTCGCTGCGTATCTTATCGACCCTTCCGAGGCCGGGCAGGATCTCTCAGTGATTGCAAGGAATCGCCAGATCACAAGTATTGAGTCGGACGACGCCTTTTACGGGAAAGGGGCGAAACGTAGGATCCCGGAAGGAGACGGACAGGCCATGCATCTGGGACGCAAGGCCGCGGCATTACTCGCCTTGCGCCCTGAACTGACTGAAGAGCTTGAGAGGAATAAACAAAGTGAACTTCTGACCGATCTCGAGATGCCTCTTGCGCATGTCCTGGCAAAAATGGAGTTTACCGGGGTAAAAACGAGCCGGGATACATTGAAGGCGATGGGTGAGGAACTCGATCAGACGCTTGAAGTGATAGAAAATGATATTTACAAAATTGCAGGATTTACATTTAACATAAATTCTCCGAAACAGCTGGGTGAAGTTCTTTTCGAAAAACTCCGGTTGCCCGTCATCAAGAAAACGAAAACCGGTTATTCGACGGCTGCTGATGTTCTCGAAAAATTACGGGGAAGCCATGAAATCATTGATAAAATTCTCGATTACCGCCAGCTTGGAAAATTAAAATCAACTTACGTAGAGGGACTGCTCAAGGTTATTCATCCGAAAACAGGCAAGATTCATACATGTTACAACCAGGCCCTGACTCAAACCGGCAGACTCAGTTCGACCGATCCGAATCTGCAGAACATCCCGATCCGGCTTGAAGAAGGTCGTAAAATACGTCAGGCCTTTTTACCATCTGAATCTGGATGGCAAATGTTTTCGGCTGACTACTCGCAGATCGAGCTTCGTGTACTTGCTCATATTGCTGATGACAAAAATCTCAAACAGGCTTTTATTGATGGACTGGACATCCATACGAAAACGGCTATGGATGTCTTCGGAGTTGATGAGAACGAGATTACTCCGCTGATGCGCCGGCATGCCAAGGCTGTCAACTTCGGTATTATCTATGGAATCAGCGACTACGGGCTTTCCCGGAATCTCGGGATCACGCGTAAAGAGGCCGGACGGTTTATTGAAAGATATTTAGAAAGCTACCCCGGAGTGCGGCGCTACATGGAGGAAGTTGTCCGTAAAGCAAGAGAAGACGGGTTTGTCACGACATTACTGAACAGACGCCGCTATCTCCCGGATATTACGAGCCGCAACTTCAACCGGCGAAGCTTTGCCGAGCGAACGGCTATGAACACACCGATTCAGGGCAGCGCGGCTGACGTCATCAAGCGGGCCATGATCATCATGGACCGCCGCCTGACAGAAGAGCAGCTGAAGTCACGGATGCTGCTGCAGGTCCACGATGAATTGATTTTTGAAGTTCCGGAGGAAGAACTTGAGACAATGAAAGTCATCGTTCCCGATGTTATGGAACACGCCGTGGACCTGGACGTTCCATTGAAGGTTGAGTGTGCATACGGACCGACATGGTATGATGCCAAATAGCTTTTTTCAGAATCCTTGTAAAAGATCCGGATCGTTTGCAAGGATGTTGGATACAGATTTGCAACGCCGCATGCCTCGCCCATTTGATGAAAGCGGCGGTTCTTATTGCACTAAGATTTTTCAAAGTCTCCAGATAAAAGGATGAGAATGAAGTGCCTGAATTACCGGAAGTTGAAACGGTGAAAAGAACACTGAATGAATTGGTTATCGGCAAAACGGTCGAACATGTCGAAGTTCGCTGGCCCAGGATTATTAAACGACCGGGCGACTGGAACCGGTTCTGTGAGCTGCTTGCCGGTGAAACCATTCATAAAGTGGACAGAAGAGGAAAATTCCTGCTTTTTGATTTTGACAGCAAGGTGATGGTTTCCCACCTGCGGATGGAAGGAAGATACAGACTCGATCCCGAAGACGCACCGGTGGATCAATATACCCATGTGATTTTTCATTTTACAGATGGAACGGCTTTGCGTTACCGGGATGTCCGTAAATTCGGAACGATGCATCTTTTTGAAAAAGGAGAAGAATGGGGGCTTCCGCCGCTTATAAAGCTGGGTCCGGAGCCGCTTTCTCCTTCTTTTTCGATCGAAGGACTGCTTGCTGACTGCAGGAAAACAAAGCGGGCGATTAAGGTGCTTCTGCTTGACCAGAGTGCAGTTGTCGGACTGGGCAATATATACGTTGATGAAGCGCTTTTTCGTGCCCGGATTCACCCGCTTACCCCCGCCTGCGCATTATCCCGGCAAGATGCTGCCCGTTTACATCAGGCGATTATCGACACTCTGAGTGAAGCGGTCCGTCTTGGCGGGAGTTCGATCAGGACTTTTGTGAACAGCCAGGGACACATGGGCTTTTTCCAGCAGGAACTGAGGGTTTACGGACGCCCGGGTCTTCCTTGCGTGAACTGCGGTACGCCGATTAAAAAAATTAAAGTTGGCGGACGGGGGACCCATTTCTGTCCGACCTGTCAGAGCAGGGGCTGAAAATATGCTGAAAATAGGGCTTACAGGCGGAATTGCAAGTGGAAAAAGCACAGTTTCACATTGGCTGAAGAATCATCATTACCCGCTGATTGATGCCGACCAGGTTTCAAGAGATGTTGTCGCTCCGGGAGAAAAGGTATTGTCAGATATCGCTGACGCATTCGGAAAGCATATGATTTTAAAAGACGGCGGACTCAACCGAAAGGCACTCGGAGAACTTATTTTTAAGGATCAGGATAAACGCCGGAAACTGAACACGATACTGCATCCCCTGATACGTAAGAGAATACGGGAACGTCTGGATCAGTTGGAAAAAGCGGGAGTCACCGTTGTTTTTCTCGATATTCCTCTTCTTTTTGAAGGCCCTCTCGCTCATTGGGTCGACAGAATCCTGGTCGTCTATGTGTCAGAAGACACTCAGATTCGGCGTCTGATGGCACGAAACGGGCTGACAAAAGAAGAAGCTCTGGAACGGATCACATCGCAAATGCCTTTAGATGAGAAAAAGAAACGAGCCGATGCAGTGATCGATAACAATGGCAGTCTGGAAGAGACGGAAAAACAATTGATCGCCATTTTAAAGGATTGGAATGTTTAATTCAGAAATACGGTCCCCGTTTTGTTGCAATAAGCGGTTTCCCTTAACAAGATTCTTTAATGGAAAATAGAAACAGGTGAACATCCACGTCCACTTTTCAACCGGCTGATGGTAAGATACAATAAAGGTATCGTTCAAGACTGATATCGAGGTGGATGAAATGCGCTGTCCAAGCTGCAAGAAGATGGGAACCAAAGTGCTGGACTCACGTCCCGTCAACAGTGGACGGGCGATTCGCAGAAGAAGAGAATGTGAAATCTGTCACTACAGGTTCACGACTTTTGAAAAAGTAGAAGAAATTCCGTTGATTGTGGTGAAAAAGGGTGAGAACCGCGAGTCTTTCAACCGTGACAAGATACTTCATGGATTAATTAAAGCCTGTGAGAAGCGTCCGGTTCCGCTTGAAAGACTTGAGGACATTGCGAATAGTATAGAAAAGACGCTGCGCGACGACGGCAGGTCTGAAGTAAAAAGCCATGAGATCGGCGAGCTGGTTATGAATGAACTGGCCAAGGTCGATGAAGTGGCTTATGTGCGTTTTGCATCGGTCTATCGTCAGTTTAAGGATATTAACGTTTTTGCCCGGGAAATACAGGAATTGAAAGATCAGTTGGAAAAGGAAAAGAAAAGCAATAAAAGTTCAGCGGAAGAGAAATGATCCTTTCACCTGACACGCGTTTTCCAGGAAGGAGAAAGTCGCATGCTGCAATCATGGAGGGAAGTTTTGCCCGGGGACCGTTACATGGTTAAAGCGGACGGGCTGCTCCATTTTTATGATCAAAAATTAATCACGCGGCTCTATCAGCCGCTCGTCGGTATAGAAGCGACCAGCCTGTACTTTACTTTGTGGCAGGAAATCGATCACGGATCCGGCGACCGATCTGAGACCCATCATCATTTGATGGCATCCATGGATTTGTCCCTCGACCGGATCTTGACGGCAAGGAAGAAGCTGGAAGCCGTCGGGCTCTTTAAGACGCTGAAGAAAAAAAATAAAGAGCCTGGTTTTTTTATTTATCAGCTGATTCCGCCTCTCACGCCCAACCGCTTTTTTAACGACGGACTTCTGAATATTTTTCTCTATCATCAGGTCGGCTCCCGCGATTATAACAAGCTGGCCAGGCTTTTTCTGGACAAGCCCCTTCAGGAAGGAGATTTTGAAGATCTTTCTGCTTCATTCGATGATGTATTTGAATCCGTTCCGTCAAGTGAGATACCGGACGAGGAGATATCTCCTGTTGTTTCCGGAGAAAGAAGATGGGAAGACCGCTCGCGCCCTCAGGAACCTCAGCTGAAAAGCAGATTTAATTTCAACGCGCTTAAAGGCTATCTGTCCGAAGCGATTATTTCAGAGGACGCGCTTACACCGGAGGTCAGAGCGGCAGTTGAGAAGCTGGCTTTTATTTATCGTGTGGATCCTTTTGACATGAGCCGGGCGATTGAATCGGCTTCGCTGCATACGGGAGTCGTGGATATTGAAACCCTGCGAAAAGAAGTACGGGATACCTATCGTCTGGAACATGGACGCGATGAGATGCCTGCCCTTTGCGAGCGAAGACAGCCGGACGCATACCGCGAAATGCTCGGCAGGGAGCCGCAGACCGATGAAGAGAAGACGATTGCCTGGTTCGAATCGATAACTCCTTATGAATTACTGGAAGATCTTGGACATGGAAGCAAACCGGCCGCACCGGATCTGCGCCTCATTGAGAATCTGATGTTCGATACGAAGCTGAATCCCGGTGTTGTAAATGTTTTGATCCACTATATCTCGATTGTTAACAAAAATAACTTAAATAAATCTTTTGTGGAAAAAGTAGCTGCCCAGTGGTCCAGGGAAAATGTCCGGACCGTCCGGGAAGCTATGAATCTTGCACGAAAAGAAAACAGGAAACATAAAGCTAAGGATTCCCATAAGAGGCCAGCGGTCAGTCGCAGGCAGGAAAAAGGAACACACTCGGAAGTCGTTCCGGAATGGATGAAGAACGGGAAGCCGGAGAGGCAGGATCGGGATAAGAAAACGAATTTGTCTAATGAGGAAGTTCAAAAAAGAGCCAAATGGCTGGAAGACTATATAAACAGTATTTAATTGAGAGACTGAAATGGAGGTCAGGGATATGGAGCCGATTCAGACGGTGATTCAAAAACTGGCAAACGGGCGGAATATTCAGCAGGAAAACGATAGAATCATTGAGAAACTGGCTAAGAATCCGAGAATTCGACAGTTTGCTGAAGAGGCGCCGCAGATCAGAAGAGAAAACTGGCTGAAAAGTATTCCAAAGCTGTACCAGTTTTCGGAAGAATGGGATCACTGCGATCACTGTCCGGGCCTTGATCGCTGCCCGAACATGATGAAGGGTTACCAGCCTCACCTGTTTGATGATAAAGGGTTCCCTTCACTGACCTTTACCCCGTGTCCGCTCATGCTGGAGAGCAGAGAGAAACGAAGGCAGGCCCGGCTGATCCGCAGTTACTATGTTCCTAAAGATATCCTGCAGGCGACTTTTGAGACGGTCGATAAGTTAGAGCCGGGTCGTCAGGAGGCGATTAAAGCAGCCGTCGATTTTGTCAAGTCTTATCTTGATAATCCGGAAACTGCAAAAGGACTTTATGTATGCGGACAATTCGGTGTCGGAAAGACCTATATTATGGGTGCGATCATGAACCGTCTGGCCGAACGCCGGCATATCGCTTCACTGATTGTCTATACCCCCGATTTTTTCAGGGAAATCAAGGGAGCGATTCAGGATAATTCCGTTGATAATAAATTGGATGTTTTGAAAAAGACACCTGTTCTGATTCTCGACGATATCGGTGCGGAGACGATGACCCCCTGGATTCGCGATGAAGTGCTGGGCAGTGTTCTCCAGTACCGAATGATGGAGCACCTGCCGACGCTTTACACGTCGAATTTTAATTATGATGAGCTGGAGGATCATTTTTCTTATTCACAGAAAAGCGGAATTGAAAATGTTAAAGCAAAGAGGCTGATGGAGCGCATCCGCCATTTTACAACACTTGTCAAAATGGAAGGCGCAAACCGAAGATGAACGGACAAGTTTTATAGCTTAAACAGGAAGCCGGTTAATCACGAAGGTCGAACGTCGCATAAATTTGGCTAAAGGCCGAAAAAATCGTCTGAGGGGTATAGCAGATAAAAAAGCTTACCCCTTTTTTTCGCTTTTTGGGTAGTCTGTCTGATCAAACCTGTCTTTTTGCTGGCAACGGGAGTTACGGGATGCATTCTTCTCTAAAAAAGCAGGATACGGAGCATGATCTCGCATGTCCCCCCATATAGTTTTTATATATATATTGGGACGGGAGGATTGACCATTGGACATAACGTTCGAGTCTAAACAGGAAGCAGCGGAATTTTACAGAAGGCTTCCTTCTTCTTTCAGGCAGGCTGTCAAATTGCTCCTGATAAACAACCGTCTTGCCTTGTTTCCTGACAACAAGCCGGCCTGTCAGGAATGTGCACGTTTTATTGCACGCTTTATTATGGACAAATATGAAAAGAAATGGCTGATGGAGATCATTGAAAAGCATTATTTATTTACCGATGCAGAGGAGAAAATCTCTATTTTGAATATTGTCTCCGCTATTTTCGCCGGAGAAAAAAACGATATTCCCCAGACTGACGGCTTGCCGGATCGCCGGCAGCTGATTATCGATTCCCTGGAAGGCATTCTGAATGAGCACAGCACGCTCTCTTTTCAATCGATTTTGCGATTTCGGCTTAACGCTTATCGCGAAGCGCTGCGTCGTTTTGTAGAAATCGCTATTGATGAGTATAAGCTTGAGCAGGAATATCAGGTATTCATCGATAAACTCCGTCGCATTATCCGGGCATATAAGCCTCTTTGCGAGCGGATTGAAGTGTTTGACGGGTCGCCCTTTAAATTGTTCGATGATCGGCACCGGCTGATTCGCAATGTTCAATCGGTACGCTCTTTCTATCCTTTACTGAAACAATGGGGCATTGAGGCGGAACCGTCGATCATCCTTACATTGATCGCCCTCGCACCGAAACAGGTGATCGTTTACACAGATCGACCGGAAGACGGCGTAATGAAAACTTTGCACCGGGTGTTTGAGGATCGGGTCTGCTTTCTTCCGGGGAGTTTCAGCGCGAGAGATGAAGCCGGGTTTTCTGAATATTTGCAGTAAATCATCAAGGCAACAAAACTATAAATGGGTCGTACCGGCTGCGAGATCGTGGATACTTGGAAGATCCGGTTCAGATATGCTACGATAACGTTGACAGCATATTCAGGGAGGTGGACGAATTTGAAAAGAATTTTAGTTTTGCTTGCAGACGGATTTGAAGAAACTGAAGCAGTCACGGCCATCGATGTACTGAGAAGAGGAGGCGTCGAAGTCGTTCTCGCTTCTCTTGGAGATACACTCGTAGAAGGATCCCGCCACATTGTCATTAAGGCGGACACAACGATTGACAGCGGTCCGCTGACAGATTTTGACGGTATCTACCTTCCCGGTGGCACAAAGGGTGCTGAGACGCTGAGAGACGATGAACGGGCTCAAAAACTGATCCGTTATTATAAAGATCAGGGGAAAAAAGTCGCCGCCATTTGTGCAGCTCCGATTGCACTCGAACGGGCCGGCGTCCTGAAGGGTGAAAAAGTGACCAGCAATCCGGGTTTCCGGAGCCATATCAAGGATGCCGAATACAGCGAAGATCCGGTTGTCGTCTCAGGGAACGTCATTACGTCAAGGGCTGCGGGAACAACGCTGCCGATCGGACTGGAAATACTCCGACAGCTTGGACTGAAAAAGGAAGCGGAACAAGTCAGCCGCGACATGCTTTTTGATTTTCTGCTGGATAATTATGAAAAGGTTAAATGAGCCGGAGCTGCCAGGTTGTTACAAATTCCTGACAATGCATCATGAAAGGGCCTCATTTATCTGAAGGACGCTACACCTGCGAAGGGAGAACTTGATTTTCACCAGGTGACAGCCTATAATCAACGTATACTTTGATAGAATTTCGGTGACGACGAGGACAAGAATGACCGTAATGCCGTTTACCAGAGAGGGAACATTGCTGGAAGTTCCTGACGGTACGGGAGATTTACCACCTCTGAACCCTGGCAGGGAACGACAGTATCTGCCGGCGGATAAAATTCCGTTATCATTTCCTGAGCTGTTTCTTTGCCCGGCCAATCGGGGCAGGAAACAGGAACAAGGGTGGAACCACGAGATCAACACTCGTCCCTTTTTGAGGGATGGGTGTTTTTTCATGTTCTCCTGAATGTTATGCTTGCCGTCTGCCGCATTCCATTTAAAAATATCCAGAAATAAATCAAACAGGAGGGTGTTTGAGATGTCGGTTATTGAGATTACATTTCCTGACAAGAGCAAAAAGGAATTTGAGGCGGGCGTTACGACTGAAGATATTGCAGCATCGATCAGTTCGGGTCTGAAAAAGCAGGCGATCGCCGGGAAGTTCAATGATAAACTGGTTGATTTAAGGCGGCCGCTTGAAGAAAACGGAACACTGCAGATTTTGAAGGAAAGTGACCCTGAAATTTTGCAAATGATGCGTCATACGGCTGCCCATATTATGGCCCAGGCGGTCAGGCGTTTGTACGGGCGGGTTCAGTTCGGTGTCGGGCCTGCAATAGAAGAGGGCTTTTACTATGACATGGATCTGGAACACAACCTGACACCGGAAGATCTGCCGAAAATTGAAAAAGAAATGAAGAAGATCGTTTCGGAAAATCTTGAAATCAGGCGTGAAGTGGTCACGAGAGATGAAGCAATCCGCCTTTTTGAAGAAACAGGCGATAAACTGAAGGTCGAACTGATTCATGAAATTCCGAAGGGCGAGACGGTCACGATATACAGACAGGGTGAATACTTTGACCTCTGCCGCGGGCCGCACCTTCCATCGACAGGAAAACTTAAGGCATTTAAATTGCTGAATATTGCCGGTGCCTATTGGCGCGGTAAAAGTGAGAACCAGATGCTGCAGAGAATCTATGGGACGGCTTTCCGCAAGCAGTCTGAGCTGGACGCTTATCTTGCGGAACTTCAGGACAGAAAAGAACGCGACCATCGAAAACTCGGGAAACAACTCGATTTGTTTGCTATTTCCCCGGAAATAGGACAGGGCCTTCCGATATGGATGCCGAAAGGCGCGACGATCCGGCGAATAGTCGAACGCTACATTGTTGATCTGGAAGTAGCGAACGGCTATCAGCATGTCTATACTTCCAATCTTGGCCGTGTCGATTTATATAAAACGAGCGGTCACTGGTTCCATTACAGAGAAAACATGTATCCGATGATGAAAGTGGATAATGAAGAACTCGTACTGCGTCCGATGAACTGCCCTCACCATCTGATGGTATACAAGCAGCATCCGCACAGCTACCGTGAACTTCCGATCCGGATCGCCGAATTGGGGACCATGTACCGTTATGAAATGTCGGGGGCTCTGGCCGGTCTTCAGCGTGTGCGCGCCATGACGCTGAACGACTCACATATCGTTTGCCGCCCTGATCAGATGAAGGAAGAGTTCATCCGAGTCGTCAATATGATCCATCATGTTTACAAAGACTTTGACATCAAAGACTACTATTTCCGTCTGTCTTACCGGGATCCGGCGGATAAACACAAATACGTGGACAATGATGAAATGTGGGATATAGCGGAACAGCAGCTGCGCGAGACGATGGAGGATATGCACCTTGATTATGTTGAGGCGAAAGGTGAAGCAGCCTTTTACGGTCCAAAACTTGACGTTCAGGTTAAAACGGCGATGGGCAACGATGAAACGCTCTCAACGGTTCAGATCGATTTTCACTTGCCAAAACAGTTTGAGTTAACTTATATCGGCGAGGACGGAAAAGAACACCAGCCGGTTGTGCTTCATCGTGGTGTTGTCGGGACGATGGAACGCTTTATTGCTTTTCTGATTGAGAAATACAAAGGTGCGTTTCCAACGTGGCTTGCTCCAGTTCAGGTTCAGGTCATTCCGGTTGCCTCCGTCCACCTGGATTATGCGCGGTATGTGCAAAAAGTGCTTAAGGATGCGGGATTGCGTGCAGAGGTATCAGACAAGGATGAAAAACTCGGCTATAAAATCCGTGAGGCTCAGCTTCAAAAGATTCCGTTCATGGTTGTTGCAGGTGATAAGGAACAGGCCGCTCAGTCAGTGAATGTCCGCCGCTACGGTAGTGAAAAAACAGAGAACATTGCCCTCAATGCATTCAAAGATGATCTTCTCAATCGAGTAGCTGAACATAAATAAACAGGAGACAACAGCCGGGGTAAGAAGATTAAAAAAATACTGAAAAAGGTAAGGGCCAAAGATAGATAATGAAAAATTTTTGTCACGGCTTTACAATGATCTTCTTTTCAGTTAAAATATTATCTGTTGTGTTAAACACTTGCAATGTCTAAGTTGGCGTGCTATATTGAGTGAGTAAATGAATAAACGAGCAAAAGCAGAAGCGTCCCGCTTCTCACCTGAACGACGCACAGGCTGTTGTCAGGTTTGAGTGATCAAGCTGAAGTTCCGTGCGGGCGTTTTATGCCCGCACTTTTTAATTTGCATTTTGCTCAAATAACCGATTATTCGATTAATTTATTTTGGAGGTGGCTCAATATTAGCAAAGAGATGTTTGTCAATGAGGGGATTCGTGCCCAGCAAGTCCGTTTGATTGGCCAGAACGGGGAACAGGTCGGGATAAAATCCAGAACTGAGGCTCTGGCCATGGCCCGTCAGGTGAACCTTGATCTTGTCATGGTGGCACCTGGCGCCAGGCCACCGGTATGCCGCATAATGGATTACGGCAGGTACCGTTATGAGCAGCAAAAGAAAGATCGCGAGGCTCGCAAGAATCAAAAAGTCATCAGCATCAAGGAAATTCGTTTAAGTCCGAGTATCGAAGAGCATGACTTTAATACGAAAATGCGTAACGCCAAGAAGTTCCTTGAAAAAGGTGACAAGGTCAAGGCTTCTGTTCGTTTCAGAGGACGGGCGATCACGCACTCCGATCTTGGAAGACAGGTTCTTGAAAAACTGGCCGAAGAATGCTCAGACATCAGTGTCATCGAAGCAAGACCGAAAATGGAAGGCCGGAGCATGTTCTTAGTTCTTGCTCCTAAAGCTGAGAAGTAAAAACAGTCATCATCAGAGCGTGTTTTAAAAAGGTTACAGGAGACAAACGATCGGCCGGTAACACATTTAAAACAACCTCTATTCAGGAGGAAACAGTTATGCCAAAAATGAAAACACATAAAGGTGCTGCAAAACGCTTTAAAAAAACAGGCAGCGGAAAAATGAAACGGAACCACGCGTACACGAGCCATATGTTCAGCCATAAAACACAGAAGCAGAAGAGAAAGCTGCGCAAGAGCGCTATTGCAACATCTACAATCGCAATTAAGATCAAGAAAATGATTAATAATTAAGGAACTTTAAAACGTACATCTGAATAGATTTTCCAGGAGGTTTTTAAAATGGCAAGAGTTAAAGGCGGATATGTGACGCGGCGCAGACGTAAAAGAGTTCTGAAGCTTGCGAAGGGCTATTTCGGAGCAAAACATAAATTATTCAAAGTAGCACAGCAGCAGGTCTTCAAGTCACTGACTTACGCGTATCGTGATCGCCGTCAGACAAAACGTAATTTCCGCAGACTTTGGATTGCCCGGATTAACGCCGCGGCAAGGATCAACGGCCTGTCATACAGCAAATTGATTTACGGGCTCAAAACAGCAGGAATCGAAGTAAACCGCAAGATGTTGGCCGATCTCGCTGTTCATGATGAACAGGCTTTCGCGACACTCGCAGAAAAAGCAAAAGAAGCAGCACAATAATAAATATCTATAGTAAAAAACTTCCCTGTCCATTGCGGGCATGGGAAGTTTTTTTACACGTTGAAAATGCCGGAGCGCAAAGGCATGTATGTCTTCGCGCTCCGGCCTGGTGGTTCGTCAATGTCACTTGAATCATCAAATGACAGAGACATTAAAATACTCAAAAGGCAACCAATTATCCGACACCCTGCTGAAGGCGGCTGAGCATTTGATCGCGTAAAGAATCATCCGACTTTTTCCAGATGACTTCGAATAGAACGCCCAGGCCCGGCAGCATTTTTTCCTGGCCATCTTTAATTGCGTCGACAACCGTTTCCTGAAGCTGCTGTTTGTTATTTCCGGAAATATTGTGCAGTACCGCACGGCGAATATCTAAATCCATAATTGAATCCTGCCCCCTTCTTCATCTTCCAGCACTCAATGCTGCCAATGTGGTATAGTATGGATGAAATGCGAAACTTTATGTAAAAGAAACAAAAAACTTTTGATTTGACTATTGATCCGCTTAAAGGGGTTCTTGTCATTGAGACGAATGGTATCGTTGCAAAACGAGAAAGTAAAATTATGGAAAAAGCTGCAAATGAGGAAATGGCGGGAAAAGGAGCAGGCCTATCTCCTTGAAGGTCCCCATTTACTCCAGGAAGCCGTAAATTCCGCAAAACACTTACTGGCAGCGGTGATCATCGATGAAGGGTTTCATCTTCCGGCAGAATGGCCGCTTTCGGACGTTGAAGTTTATCAGGTTACTCACAAGATTTTTACCGAATTGTCACAGACAGAAACACCTCAGGGTGTGATTGGCATCTGCCGAATGTTTCAGCCGGACGTATCGATAAAGCCCGGACGCTATTTACTTGTCGACGGTGTGCAGGACCCGGGAAATCTGGGGACGATCATTCGGACTGCTGATGCGTTTGCCCTGGACGCTGTTTTTCTCGGGAAAGGATGTGCTGACGGCTATAACAGCAAGACCTTGCGTTCTGCCCAGGGTTCTCATTTTCATCTTCCCGTTATTCACCGTGACCTGTTTTCGATCACGGCCGAGATGAAAGGTCTCGGGATTCCGCTCTACGGTTCATCGCTCAGGGGAAAAAATATGACAGAGACCGGTGTTTCTCAGCCGTATTTCGGTCTTGTAGTCGGTAACGAAGGAAATGGTGCCTCCCCGGAACTGCTTGCGGAAATGGATCAGGAGGTAAAGATTCCGATGGCGGGACGTGCGGAGTCAATGAATGTGGCAGTCGCGACTGGAATCCTTTTATACTGGCTGCAAACAGAAGGGCTTGCACACCATGTCTAAAATGTCTATACTTATAACAGAGTCAGCAGGGAAAAAGAATGAATTTTTGTCCTGCATGTGAAAAGCTGTGAAGGAGATCAGTACTTTTGCACCGCCATCAGGTTGGAGAGCAACCGGAAAGGGAGAGCGCGCCATGGACTGAGAGCGCGTTTATGGGACGGACAATGGGAATTCACTCCTGAGCTGTCATCTGAACACCAATCCAGGGATTGGTCAAGGATGGAACGGTAACGTCAGCCGTTATCCTGATTTTTGAGTGGGCAGCGCACTGCGCTGTCAACGAGGGTGGTACCGCGATCGATGCTTCGTCCCTTTATAGGGATGAAGTTTTTTTATTTGTATAGAAAGGCTATGTTAAACTTGCTGTTGATTTAACGCGTTAATTGGTCATGAATCCAATTTAACGGAGTTAGCAGAAAAAGAAAGGGTGGAGAATGTGCTGAGAGAAAAACTGCTCGAACTGCGCGAGAAAGCGCTGGAGAGCGTTCATTCAACCAACAGTCTGAAGCAATTGCAGGACATTCATGTCAGTTACCTTGGCAAGAAGGGGCCGATCACAGAAGTACTGAAAGGGATGGGGAAGCTCTCTGAAGAAGAGCGGCCAGTGATCGGCCAGCTCGCAAATGATGTCAGAAAAACCATTGAGCAGCAAATTAAAGTAAGAAAAGAAAAGCTGGAAAGAAAGCTTCTGGAGCAGCAGATCGAAAGCGAAAAGATTGATGTGACGCTTCCCGGGAGAAAAATACGGACCGGTTCGCATCATCTGCTTGCTTCAGTTGTCCGCGAAGTGGAAGATTTGTTTATCGGGTTAGGTTTCTCTGTTGCCGAAGGACCTGAAGTCGAAGAAGACTATTACAATTTTGAAGCGCTCAATCTGCCCAAAGATCACCCGGCGAGGGATATGCAGGATTCATTTTATATTACCGACGAAATTCTATTGCGGACACATACGTCGCCAATGCAGGCCCGAACCCTGGAGAAACACAAAGGGAAGGGTCCTGTCAGGATTATCTGTCCCGGGAAGGTGTACCGCCGCGATAATGATGACGCGACCCACTCGCATCAGTTTATGCAAATCGAGGGCCTGTACGTCGATAAAAATGTCAGGCTCAGCGATTTGAAAGGCGTCCTGACCGTATTCGCGAGGCACATGTTTGGAGAAGATCGTGAAATCCGCCTCAGACCGAGCTTTTTCCCTTTTACTGAACCGTCCGTTGAAATGGATATTTCCTGCTTCAGATGCGACGGCCACGGCTGCTCGGTATGCAAAGGAACAGGGTGGATTGAAATTCTCGGTGCGGGTATGGTTCATCCAAATGTGCTGCGAATGTCTGGTTTCGATCCGTCAGTCTATACCGGCTTCGCCTTCGGAATGGGACCGGAGCGGATCGCAATGCTGAAATACGGAATCGATGACATCAGACTGTTTTACACGAACGATGTCCGTTTCCTGAAACAGTTCAAACAGGCTTGAGGGGGAGAAAATGAAATTATGCTGGTTTCTTATAATTGGTTAAAAGAGTACGTTGATCTGGATGGTGTCTCGCCGGAAGAATTGGCGCAAAAGATAACAAATGCCGGAATTGAAGTGGAACATATTTCCTATCCGGGTCAGGGTCTCAGTGGTGTTGTGGTTGGGAAAGTCGAATCCTGCCTGCCGCATCCGAAATCTGAAAAACTGCATCTTTGCCAGGTTAATCTTGGATTGGAAACTGTACAAATTGTCTGCGGGGCTCCTAATGTCGCGGCCGGACAAAAAGTTCCCGTGGCAAAGGCGGGTGCGAGGATCGGCAGAAATGTCGAAATCAAGCGGACCGTTTTACGGGGAGAAGAATCAAACGGTATGATTTGTTCGCTTTCAGAATTAGGTGTCAATCAAGATCTGGTTCCTAAGGAATATGCAGACGGAATTTATGTTTTTGATGAAGAGACTCCGATTGGTGCCGATGCGCTCCCTTATTTGAATCTGGATGATGCAATTCTCGATCTGGATATTTTAATCAACAGTGCCCATTGCATGAATATGATCGGTGTCGCTTACGAAGTGGGTGCCATTCTCGACCGGCCGGTCCATATTCCTGAGCCGACAGTGACAGAGACAGAGGAGCCTGTTACAGGTCATGTGAACGTCGTTGTCGACATTCCGGATAAAGTGCCTTATTACGGTGCCCGATTGATCGAGGGAATTGAAGTAGCACCGGCCCCTCGCTGGATGCAGCTTCGCCTGATGGCAGCCGGCATCCGTCCAATCAGCAATGTCGTCGATATTTCCAACTATGTCATGCTTGAGTACGGCCAGCCGCTGCACACCTTTGATTTTGATGCCTTTGGTTCCGATCAGGTGCTTGTACGTTTTGCCAGAGAGGACGAAAAAATAAAAACGCTTGACGAACAGGAACGGAGTCTGACCGCCGGTGATATTGTGATTACGAATGGGAAAGTCCCGGTGGCAGTTGCCGGGGTGATGGGCGGAGAAAGTTCCGAGGTAGCCCCGTCAACACGCAGTGTACTGCTTGAAGCCGCTGTTTTTGATCCGATATCTGTACGAAGAACAGCCGCCCGGCTGCAAATGCGGACCGACGCCAGCAGTCGCTATGAAAAAGGGATCGACCGTAATCGTGTCTCGCCTGCCGCCGACCGGGCTGCAGAACTGCTCGAACAGTTTGCTCATGGTCGTGTTCTGAAAGGAAGAGTAGAGCAAGGTTCCCGTACAGTCCCTGAAACGGTGATCACAATGCCCTGGAGAAAAATTAATCAGGTGCTTGGAGCGGACCTTTCTTTTGAAACGATCAAATCTACTTTGAATCGTCTCGGATTTTCCCTCGATCTGAGCGGTGAGACGATTCATGTAACCGTTCCTTCCCGCCGCTTCGATGTAACCATTCCTGAAGATCTGGTCGAGGAGGTCGGCCGTATTTATGGATACAACCATATACCGGCAACTCTTCCGGAAGGAACGTCCGTGCATGCTTCGTTGACGCCTTATCAAAAGCTTCGCCGCCGTGTAGAGCAATTCATGGAAAGCGCGGGGCTTTTTCAGGCCTATACGTATTCCCTGACAACCGGGAGCGAGGCGGCGGCCTGTACAGTCACGGCTCCGGACACGCGGCCGGTCAAAGTTCTCTGGCCCATGAGTGAAGAACGGGCCGTGCTGCGCGAGAGTATCGTGCCGCAACTGATCGACGTCCTGAAGTATCACCTGAACCGTCAGATGTCGGACGTCAGCCTCTATGAAATGGGCAAAGTATTTATTCCGACTGATGAAAGCCCCCGCCCGGACGAAGAAGAACATCTGGCCGGCGTGTTTACCGGCCGGCTGTCTGAAAGAAACTGGGAAGGTGATCCGGAGACAGTCGATTTCTTTACAGTAAAAGGGGTACTCGAGGGACTGTTCGATCTGCTTGGTCTATCCGATCGCGTGGCTTACCGGCGCGCTGAACGGGAAGGACTGCATCCGGGCCAGACGGCCGATATTCTTTTTAACGGCCGTATTATCGGCTATATCGGTGCCCTCCATCCTCAGGTCAGGAAAGAAAACGATCTGAACGAAACATTTGTCTTCGAAGTGGCGATCGAATCACTGCTGAGGGAAGGCACGCCGGATATCGCGTATCAGAGCCTGCCGCGTTTTCCATCAACTACCCGTGATATCTCGCTTGTTGTCGATCGCACGCTGCCGGCTGCCGATTTGGATCGTCTCATCAGAGAGACAGGAGGAAGCCTGCTCCATTCGGTCAGACTGTTTGATGTTTATGAGGGAGAACATGTTGGCGATGATAAGAAATCAATGGCATTCTCGCTTGTTTATCTCGATCCGGAACGGACACTGACCGATGATGAAGTGAACAAGGTCCATGAAAAGATTATCAAAGCCTGTGAGCAGCGATTTGGCGCGCAGCTCAGAAGCTGAATAACAAAATTTAATGATCAAGAGAAAAGGGGGCTGATCTGGCTCTCTTTTTTTAATCGGATCAGTCACTAAAGAACAGCCGGTACCCCGTAATTTTATTTTTCAAATCGAAACCATTTTGATATGATAATATCAAAATGAGTTTTAATGAGTCTGAAAGCTGCAGGGGTCGGGAGCGGTATGTGTGTTGCTGATCTTTTATGGAATACGAGAGGAGATCTGAGACTTGGATTCATCCTTCAATGTCTCTTTTTTTGGACAATGGTCATTTAGATAAGAGAAAGATGGGGTATAGATATGCTTCTGAACTTAATTATCTTGTTGCTTCTGGCCGCGGGATTTTTTAACGGATTTCGAAGAGGACTCGTTCTTCAGCTTGTTCATCTGGCGGGGTTCATTGCTGCTTATATTGTCGCCTTTATGTATTATAAACATTTTGCTTCTGTACTTAAGCTGTGGATTCCTTATCCGTCGACAGTGACCCGCAGCCAGACCTTCACTTTTCTCGGAAATATCGATCTGCAATCGGCTTATTATCAGGCGATTGCATTTATCATTCTTTTTATAGCCGTTAAGATTGTGATGAACATCATGGGTTCGATGCTCGATTTTCTGGCTCAGCTGCCTCTTATTCGTTCGCTCAACCACTTGTCAGGGGCTTTTCTCGGGTTTGTGGAAATTTATCTGATTCTTTTTTTATTGCTTTATGCCGGCGCGCTGACACCCCTTACCGGAATACAGACATCGATTGAACATTCATCTCTTGCCCAGTCGATGATTGATCATACACCGGTATTCTCAAAAATGTTTAAAGACATGTGGGTTGCCTTCATGTTTCTGAACTGACAATATCTCAGTTCCCTGCTCCGGCGGGAAAAGAGGGGTAGGATTGAACAAAAAACAAATCGTTGATCAACTGGAAACTATTGCCCTGTACCTTGAGATCGAGGGAGAAAATCCTTTTAAAATCGCGGCTTACAGGAGAGCGGGCCAGGCGCTGGAAAGGGACCGCCGTTCCATGGCTCAGATAACTGATTTAGGATCGATCAGAGGAATCGGAAAAGGGACAGCGCAGGTAATCGGGGAACTGATGGCAACGGGTGAATCATCGGTCCTGAAGGAATTGCAGAAGAAAATACCCGCAAGTCTTCCTGAACTGCTGAAGATTCCAGGCCTCGGCGGCAAGAAAATCGGCAAATTGTACCAGGCGCTCGGGGTCAAAGATTCGGAAACACTCCGGACAGTCTGTGAAAAGGGACTGGTCCGCAATTTGCCCGGATTCGGAAAGAAAACAGAAGAGAAAATACTGAAAGCGATCAATGAGCAGGACAATCGTCCTGTGCAGCTCTCAATCGCCTATATGACGGATCTCGCCGAAAAGATTGAGGCGGAGTTGGCACAAATTCACGTGATCAGACGTTTTTCGCGGGCAGGAAGCCTTCGCCGGGCAAAAGAATACATGAAAGACCTCGATTTCGTTCTGGAAACCGAAGTACCGGAAGAAACGGCAGACCGGATTCTTGAATCACTTGACGTTTTTGAAGTCTCCGGCCGGGGTGAAAGAAAGATGACTGTGCTTCTGGATGATCCTTTTCATGTATCTGTCGATTTCCGTTTTGCAAAGCCGGAAGCGTTTGTAACGACTCTCCATCACTTTACCGGTTCAAAAGAACACAATGTGCTCTTACGCCATCTGGCGAAAGAACGGGGAGAAAAGATCAGCGAATATGGGGTGGAATCGGGAAACGGATCGCTTCTTACTTTTTCAAGCGAAGCCGATTTTTACCACCATTTCGGTCTGCACGAGATTCCCCCTGAGGTACGTGAAGGGACGGTAGAAGTAGAGCGTGCCGCCCGGGCCCCACTCGGGCTTCTGAAACTCTCGGATATTAAAGGCGACCTGCACATGCACTCGACCTGGAGTGACGGCTCCTATACCGTTCAGGAAATGGCTGATGCAATGAGGGCAAAAGGTTACGAATATGCCTGTCTGACTGATCATTCCCGGTCTCTCAGAGTGGCTGGAGGTCTGACTGAGTATCAGCTGATGAAACAGCTTGAAGAAGTGGAGCGGATCAATGCACAATACAATGATTTTCGGATTTTTTCCGGAGTAGAAATGGACATTCTCCCGGATGGAAGGCTCGATTATCCGGATGACATTCTTAAATCTCTTGATTTTGTCATTGCATCGATTCATTCTTCATTTTCTCAGACCAGGGAAGCGATCATGAAGCGGCTCGAGATTGCCTGCCTGAATCCATATGTCCGCCTGATTGCACATCCGACAGGCAGAATGCCAGGCAGACGTAAAGGATATGCAGTTGACGTGGACAGGCTGATCGAGCTGGCTCAGGTGACAGGAACAGCCCTGGAACTGAATGCGAGCCGTTACAGGCTGGACCTGTCTTCGAAATGGGTTAATAAGGCTCAGGCGGCTGGTGTCAAAATAGCGATTAATACCGACAGCCATTCGCTGAAAATGATTGATGACATGACGCTTGGTGTTCAGACCGCGATACGCGGCTGGGTCCGGCCGGGAACCGTTTTAAATACGCTGTCCCGCAAGGCATTTGAACACTTTTTGAAAAAAGGAAAGAATCTGTAACATCCCGGGAAGTGTAAATCTATAAAATCATTTTTACACTAAAAAAGAAAACAACTTTTTAATCGTAAATAACTTCTTCTCCAAAAGGAGATGCAAAATTTTGAACGAACATGCGCTGAAAGCATTGGAATATAAAAAAGTTATCCGCCGGTTAATGGATTACACCGCGTCTTCATTGGGAAAGAGCCTCGTCGATCAGCTCATGCCTGCAGAAGACCTTATGGAAGTCAAAGAACGTCAGGCGGAAACGGATGAAGGGGCAACCGTCCTGCGCCTGCGCGGATCGATCCCGTTCGGCGGAATCTCAGACGTCAGGCCTGGCCTGAAGCGGTCTAAAATCGGCAGTGTTCTTCAGGCGAGAGAGCTGATTGATATTGCAGACACGATTCGCGGCACGCGGCTGATCAAAAATTTTATTCTTGATCTGGTCGAATCAGAGAAATTGGAATTGCCGATTCTCACAGGGATGGTTAACGATTTGGAGCCGGATGGCCGTCTGGAACGGAAGATACGAAGCGCGATTGATGATCAGGGCAACGTGATGGATTCGGCGAGCCCGGCGCTCCGTCACGTCCGGGGGCAAATCAGAACACTTGACAGCCGGGTCAAGCAAAAGCTGGAGAATATTGTGCGGTCGAGCGGTACCTCAAAAATGTTGTCGGAGTCGATTATAACGATACGAAATGATCGCCAGGTCGTTCCGGTCAGGCAGGAGTACCGTGCGTCATTCGGAGGTATTGTCCATGATCAATCGGCGTCGGGGGCTACACTATTTATCGAGCCTCAGGCGATTGTTGAACTGAATAATCAGCTGAGTGAAGCAAGAGCGAAGGAGCGCCATGAAATCGAGCGAATTTTGCGCGCGTTATCTCAGGAAACCGCAGAATCGGCCGATCGTCTTCTTAGTCATGTTGACAGCCTCGCCCGTCTTGATTTCATTTTTGCCAAAGCAGGCTATGGTCATCAGATGAAGGCCATACGCCCGCGATTAAATGACAGAGGCGTGATCAGGCTGAAGAGAGCCCGGCATCCGCTGATCGATCATGACAAGGTCGTACCGATCGATATCTCCTTCGATGAGCATACTCACGCGATGATCATCACGGGTCCGAACACCGGGGGCAAGACGGTTTCCCTGAAAACAGTCGGACTGATCACGCTGATGGCTCAGTCGGGACTGCAAATTCCTGCTGAAGAAGGTTCCGAGGTCACTGTTTTTAAGAAAGTGTTCGCCGATATCGGTGATGAGCAGTCAATCGAGCAGAGTCTCAGTACCTTTTCCTCGCACATGACGAATATTGTCAGGATATTAAGGGAAGTTGATTTGCAAAGCCTGGTCCTGTTTGATGAACTCGGGGCAGGCACAGATCCTCAGGAAGGCGCGGCTCTCTCGATTGCGATTCTTGATGCCGTCTATGCCCGGGGGGCGACGATCGTATGCACGACGCATTACAGCGAGCTGAAGGCCTATGCTTATGAACGGCCGGGCGTCATCAATGCAAGTGTCGAATTTGATGTGGAAACGCTGAGTCCGACCTATCGTTTGCTGCTCGGTATCCCGGGACGAAGTAATGCTTTTGAAATATCGAAGAAGCTCGGATTGCCGGAAGAAATCATCGAAGAGGCCAGACGACAGATCAGCAGGGAAACCAATCAGGTTGATAAAATGATCGCTTCTCTGGAGAAGAATCGCAGGACGGCGGAAGCAGAAGAGGAGAAGGCGCGCCGCCTGAAGCTCGAAGCTGAAGAAAAAGAAGCGTCTCTGGCCAGAAAGCTGAATGAACTGGAGCGGACAAAAGAACAGATTCTGAAACAGGCAAGAGAAAAAGCGGAGCAATCGGTTATCGAGGCCAGGCGGGAAGCAGAAGAGATTATCCACGAGCTAAGAAGCTACAAGACTCAAGGCCACGTTAAAGAGCATCAGCTGATCAATGCGAAAACCAGGTTGTCCCATGCACTGGACGCTTTGGAACCTTCGGATCAGAAGCGGGAGAAGGGTCCGTCCCAAAACCGGAAGACGGCAGGATTCAAACCCGGAGATCATGTTAAAATTTTAACTTTCGGTCAGGATGGGTATATCGTCGATAAAATCAGTGATGATGAATATCTGGTTCAGGCCGGGATACTAAAAATGAATGCCGCAGCCAATGATCTGAAAAAAGTAAAAGAGGAGAAAAAGGTGCGTCCGGTGGTCAATGTCCGTACGTCAGGCCGGACCGTTAAACCTGAATTGGATTTACGGGGAGAGCGTTATGAGGACGCGATGCTTAAAGTGGAGAAATATCTGGATGAAGCGATGCTCGCCGGGTACCCTCAGGTTTCTATTATTCACGGGAAAGGGACCGGCGCGCTTCGTAAAGGAGTCAGCAAGTTAATTGAACGGCATCCCCGGGTCAAAAGTTCACGTCTCGGCGGGCAGGGTGAAGGAGGAAGCGGTGTAACCATTGTCGAGTTTAAGTGAATGATTCGGAAAATAGTCAGAGGTTTTTTCGTGAGCTGAATAATGGCATCAATTATGTGGAGATGCTATACTTTGTCACAGAAGGAAGATCATCTCAGGTAGGAGGTTTTTTATAATGGCTATCAGTCAGGTAAATGACGCCAATTTTGCGGAGGAAACATCGAAAGGACTCGTGCTCGCCGATTTCTGGGCGACATGGTGCGGTCCGTGCAAGATGATGGCCCCGGTTCTTGAAGAAGTTGACTCCGAATTATCAGATAATCTGAAGATTGTCAAGCTGGATGTTGACGAAAATCAGGCTACAGCAAGCAAATATGGTGTCATGAGTATTCCAACAATGTTCCTTTTTAAAGACGGCGAAATTGCTGACAAGGTTGTCGGCTTTACACCGAAAGAAGCCCTGGTTGAACGGATTAAGCAGCATATCAGCTGACCGGTACTTCTCAGATTGAACAAAAGTGTCTTCTTAACAGCATCAGCTGGACCATCCGGAGTGAACGTTAAATACGCCATCACTCCGGTTCTTTTTGTTTTTGTGAGGATTAAGCGCTTGAATGTTCGCTTGAACTCAGTGATAATATGGAGAGAAACTTTACTGGTGCCATTGGGTGAATCAACGCATAAAAACGGAAAAACGCATTTCGGCAAGTTTTTGTTAAAGGATGAATACAACATGGGAACACAGACAATCAAAGAAAAGTTAAGCCTCCTTCCAAAACAGCCGGGCTGTTATCTGATGAAAAATAATCGAGGAGAAATTATATACGTCGGCAAGGCAAAAAATCTGTTCAACAGAGTTCATTCCTACTTCAGCGGTTCGCATGACGCCAAAACCCGGAGGATGATTATGGATATTGCTGATTTTGAATATATCGTTGTTTCCTCTGAGATTGAATCGCTGCTTCTGGAAATTAATCTGATAAAAAAGCATGAACCGAGATACAACATCATGCTGCGGGATGATAAAAGTTATCCTTATATCAAATTGACGAACGAACGTTATCCGCGTCTCCTGATCACTCGAAAGGTCAACCGCAGGAGCGGAAAATATTTCGGACCTTATCCTAATGTCACAGCAGCCAGTGAAACCAAACGACTGCTTGATCGAATTTACCCGCTGCGCAAGTGCCGGACGCTGCCCACCCGTGTCTGTCTGTATTATCACATCGGTCAGTGCCTCGCTCCATGCGTCAATGATATTCCGCCGGAAACGTATGAGAAAATGTCCGAGGACATTACCCGCTTTCTAAAGGGCGGCTATCAGGATGTCAAACGTGAATTAAATGAGGAAATGCTGAAGGCATCGGAACAACTTAACTTTGAGAAGGCGAAAGAGCTTCGCGATCAGATTCGTAGTATAGAAACGGTCATGGAGAAACAAAAAGTCATTTTTAATGACCTTGATGATCGTGATGTCTTCGGGTACGCCTTTGACAAAGGCTGGATGTGTGTTCAGGTTTTTTTCATGAGGCAGGGAAAGCTTATTGAACGTGATGTGTCGATGTTTCCGTTCTATCAGGAACCCGAGGAGGATTTTCTGACTTTTATCGGTCAGTTCTACGCACATCAGAATCATATTAAGCCAAAAGAAGTCCTGATCCCCAATCATGTCGATCAAAAGCTGATTGAACAGATGCTTGAAACAGCCGTTCTTCAGCCTCAGCGGGGGCGGAAAAAGGATTTGGTCAATATGGCGATCAAAAACGCGCAGATTGCTCTGAAGGAAAAATTTGCCTTGATTGAACGTGACGAAAAACGGACGATCGGAGCGGTAGAGCAGCTTGGCAACGCACTGGATATAGCGGCACCGCACCGGATTGAGACTTTTGATAACTCCAATATTCAGGGGTCGGATCCGGTTTCAGCCATGGTCGTTTTTGAAGACGGACGTCCGAAAAAGAGCGCGTATCGCAAATATCGGGTAAAAACAGTCAAAGGACCGGACGACTTTGCCACCATGAAAGAGGTCGTGCGTCGCCGTTATTCCCGCTTACTGAAAGAAGGCGCTGCTCTGCCGGATTTGATTCTGATTGACGGAGGCAAAGGTCAACTGTCTGCCGCCATTGATGTTCTTGAGAATGAGTTTGGTCTTTATGTCCCGGTATGTGGTCTCGTCAAAGACGATAAGCATCGAACCGCTCAGCTTATGGCAGGTGATCCGCCCACTGTTGTTCCCCTCCCGAGAAACAGTCAGGCTTTTTACTTGCTTCAGAGGATTCAGGACGAAGTGCATCGTTTTGCGATTTCCTTCCACAGGCAGGTTCGGGACAAGAGCATGGTTCATTCTGTTCTCGATGATATTCCGGGAATCGGGAAACAGAGAAAACAGGCTTTGCTGAGAAAATTCGGTTCGGTAAAGAAAATCCGCGAAGCGAGCAGCGATGCCCTGAGAGATGCCGGACTTCCGGAAAAAGTAGCCGAAACGGTTAAAAAATATTTGGACGACCCTTCGTAAAAAAGTATTGTTTCGTGCTACTTGTTTTGCTATAATTTTCATAATTAATCTGTTGATAAATAGTTGATGTTCAGCAGCGGGATTTCTCGCTGTTCTTTTTGTCACTCCGCACCTGGCTCTTTCAATGAGGGTTGAAACAAGAGCGATGAGCAGCAGGCTCATTTGTGGAATAACAGAAAGGTGCGGCAGGCAGACTGACTGTCGATCAAGCAAAAGGAGCGAGTAAAGAGTGTCTTTAAAAGTTATGAAGTTTGGCGGAACTTCGGTTGCAACGACAGAGCGGCTGCAGAAGGTGGCTGACCGAATCATAAAAGCAAAAGAAGCAGGCGATCAGGTGATTGTTGTTGTTTCCGCAATGGGAAAAACGACTGATTCTCTTGTTTCAATGGCCCGGAAAGTTTCGGACAGGCCTTCCAAACGGGAAATGGATGTGCTGCTTTCTACCGGTGAACAGGTCACGATTGCACTCCTGTCGATGGTACTGATTGAGCGCGGCTGTCCCGCGGTTTCTTATACAGGCTGGCAGGCTGGAATAAAAACGGAAGCTGTTCATCAATACGCCCGGATTGGATCGATCGATACATCGCTGCTCCGCCCTGAACTCAAAAAAGGCAATGTCGTAGTCGTCGCGGGTTTTCAAGGTGTCACTGAAGACGGGGAAATCACAACGCTCGGCAGAGGCGGATCGGATACGTCTGCTGTTGCACTCGCGGCAGCATTTGGCGCGGAAACATGTGAAATTTATACGGATGTGACCGGTGTCTTCACAACCGATCCACGTTACGTTACGAGAGCCAGAAAGCTGAAAGAGATCAGTTATGATGAAATGCTGGAACTGGCTTATTTAGGCGCGGGGGTTCTTAACCCGCGCGCTGTGGAATACGCAAAGAACAGCCGTATTAAACTGGTTGTCCGCTCATCCTTTTCGGAGGAGAAGGGCACGGTGATTAAGGAGGAAGTTTCTATGGAAAACCCAAGATCAGTCAGGGGACTGGCTTTTGAAAAGAATGTGACCAAGGTGACCCTTCTTGGTCTGCCGAATAATGTGGCCACCGTGTCCCATGTTTTCGATGCGCTTGCTGATAAATCTGTCAATGTCGATATCATTGTCCAGAACGTACTCGACGAAGAGCAGACCAGCCTGTCCTTTACGATCGATCATGAACTGCTGGATGATACGCTTGACGTGCTTCATGCCCGGAAAAAAGAGCTGGGTTTTCAGAATCTGATATTTGAATCGGAACTGGCCAAAGTGTCGATTGTCGGTTCCGGTATGGCCTCGAATCCGGGGGTAGCCGCGCAAATGTTTCATGCTCTTGCCAGGAAGAATATAAAGGTCAAAATGATTAGTACTTCCGAAATTAAAGTATCAACAATTATCGATGAAGAAAAGCTGCTTGAAGCGCTCAATACACTTCATGAAGTTTTCCGGTTGGCCGAAGAGGAATCGATCAGTCTGTAAAATCGAGAAACGGCAAAATAAAAGGAACCCAAAACGATGACAGCCGTCGTTTTGGGTTTTTTTTTTCGGGTTGATAATATATGTCCCGTTCCGAACCGCCTTTTTAAATATTTTTAAGTCTCAGGCGTATTCAGCCGGCGAATCCTCTTTCAGTACTCTGTCTTTCGCATCCCACCTGACCGTAAAGACGACCTTCTTATTGCGGCCAGTCCGGACTTCTGTATAAGTCTCCGCAATGCATCCCAGAATTCTCTGGATTTGTTCGGCAATAAAACCGGCTTCCAGCGTAAAAATAACTGAACCAGGATGATCCTTGATTCGTGACTCAATGATTGCAGAATGACATTCAAAGATGATTTTGTTCTTCCCTTTTTCGATCAATTCCAGATCGCCCCACCCCGCCTGGCTGAAAAAGGTCATTATTTGCGCCTCATTGTCTAATGGATAATGACGGGCAATCTTTCGCCCGGACCAATACAAAATTGAGGCGCATTCCTCTCCCAGCAACTCAGGCAGTAATTCATTTCTAAACAGTTCATAGCCGAACGCCGGAACACTGGCATCTCCGTAGTGTTCCGGCTGCGGATAGAAGTCACCTCTTGCCATCTCTTGATCCCCTCCGCTAATTATTATATCTTTTTTTATATCTATTCACTATAATTAGAATAAAAGATAACGTTTTCACTTTTTTATTGACTGAGAAAAAACCGAGGTTTACAATAAATTTGTTACAAAGTGTTGTCATATTAAGCAGATGAACAAGACTACACTTAAAAAAGCAGTATTATTAAAACGCTAACATCATATTTGGGGGGAAGCATCATGGCAGAAAATGATTATGCCCGACACCGTTTGCATTCTCTTCTCGGGGTTGTTCCGGTAGGTCTGTTTCTGGTTGTCCATCTGACAGTAAACTATCAGGCGATCCATGGAGCTGGGGCTTTTAATCAGGCGGCGTCTTTAATGGAAAGTCTTCCGTATTTGCTTTTTCTGGAAATTGTGCTCATTTATCTGCCGATATTGTTTCACGCGATTTATGGCGTGTATATTGCCTTTACCGCAACGAACAATGTCGGAAACTTTGGCTTTTTCAGAAACTGGATGTTCATCCTTCAACGGTATACCGGACTGTTTCTTGTCATCTTTATTGCGTGGCATGTCTGGGAAACACGTGTCGCGATGGCTCTTGGAACGCCGCTTAATTTCGACATGATGGCCAATATACTCAGCAATCCGTGGATGATTGCTTTTTATATCGTCGGAATCCTGTCTGCTGTATTCCATTTCTCAAACGGGCTTTGGTCATTTTGTGTCCATTGGGGAATCCTCGTTTCGCCCCGTTCTCAGAAAATAGGAACCTATGTATCTGCTGTTATTTTTGTTCTTTTGGGCTACGTCGGTATCAGTGCTCTTTTTGCTTTTGTGTCGTAAGAGAGACTATTAATCTATGAAGGAGTGAGCTAACTTGAGTAAAGGTAAAATCATTGTTGTCGGCGGCGGCCTCGGAGGTTTGATGGCGACCGTAAAGGCAGCAGAAGCAGATGTAGAAGTGGAACTGTTTTCAGTGGTTCCCGTCAAACGCTCACACTCCGTTTGCGCGCAGGGTGGAATTAATGGAGCTGTCAATACAAAGGGTGAAGGAGATTCAACATGGCAGCACTTTGACGATACAGTTTATGGCGGCGATTTCCTGGCCAATCAGCCTCCTGTTAAAGGAATGTGCGAGGCTGCTCCGGGAATTATTCATTTAATGGACCGCATGGGCGTGATGTTTAATCGGACTTCGGAAGGGCTGCTTGATTTCCGCCGGTTCGGAGGGACGCAGTACCACCGGACAGCTTTTGCCGGTGCCACCACAGGTCAGCAGCTTCTCTATGCGATGGACGAACAGGTCAGACGATTTGAAGTCAAAGGTCTCGTTCATAAGCATGAATATGTCGAATTTCTTTCAGCGGTATTGGATGAGGAGCAGGTTTGCCGGGGAATTGTGGTTCAGGATATGAAGTCGATGGAGATTTCGGTATTCCGCGCAGATGCGGTGATTATGGCGACTGGCGGACTGGGTATGATTTTCGGCAAGTCGACTAATTCGATGATTAATACGGGGACTGCTGCATCGTCTCTTTATCAGCAAGGTGTTTATTTTGCAAACGGCGAGTTTATTCAGATTCACCCGACGGCTATCCCCGGAGAAGACAAGCTGAGACTTATGAGTGAGTCGGCTCGCGGAGAGGGCGGACGGCTTTGGACATATAAGGATGGGAAACCCTGGTATTTCCTTGAGGAAAAATATCCGGCCTACGGCAACCTTGTTCCACGTGATATCGCGACTCGCGAAATCTTTGACGTCTGCGTCAACCAGCATCTGGGCATTAACGGTGAGAACATGGTTTACCTTGATCTCTCCTTTAAAGATAATCATGAACTGGATGTCAAATTAGGCGGAATCATCGATATTTATGAAAAATTTGTCGGAGAAGACCCGCACAAAGTACCGATGCGCGTGTTCCCTGCCGTTCATTATTCAATGGGCGGTTTATGGGTCGACTTCAATCAGATGACGAATATTAAGGGATTGTTTGCCTGCGGCGAATGCGAGTATCAGTATCACGGAGCCAACCGGCTTGGTGCCAACTCTCTGTTGTCCGCTCTATACGGTGGTATGATTGCCGGGCCGAATGCGGTACGGTATGTGGAAAGTCTCGATAAACAGAGTCTGGACATATCTTCCAAATTGTATGATGACGCTCTGAAGAAGGAACAGGACAAATTCGAGAATATCATGTCGCTCGACGGAACAGAGAATGCTTATGTACTGCATAAAGAATTGGGTGAATGGATGACCAAATACGTCACTGTTGTCCGTGAAAATAAGACGCTGCTTCAGACGGATGAGAAGATCCAGGAATTGATGGAACGTTATAAAAATATCAATATTAATGATACATCGAAATGGAATAACAGCGCGGCTTCATTTACCCGCCAGCTCTGGAATATGCTTGAGCTTGCCCGGGTGATTACGCTTGGCGCCTATAACCGGAACGAAAGCCGTGGTGCACACTACAAACCTGAATTTCCGGACCGAAACGACGAAGATTGGCTGAAAACAACAAAAGCGAAATTCAATCCGGAGAAAAACGGGCCGGATTTTGAATACGAAGACGTTGACATCTCTCTGATTAAACCGCGAAAACGTGATTATACGAAAGCGCATTAAGGGGGAACGATCATGAGTGAATCAAAGACAGCAACAAAAACCGTGCGGCTGATCATTACACGTCAGGATGGGCCGGATTCGACCCCTTATGAAGAATCTTTTAATGTTCCATACCGCCCGAATATGAATGTTATTTCAGCTTTGATGGCGATTCGGCGCCATCCGGTAAATTCCAGAGGGGAGGAAACCTCACCGCCTCAATGGGAGATGAACTGTCTGGAAGAAGTCTGCGGCGCGTGCTCGATGGTGATCAACGGCAGACCGCGTCAGGCTTGCACGGCGCTTATTGATAAACTGGAAAAACCGATTCGCCTGCAGCCGATGAAAACTTTCCCAATCGTCCGTGATCTGGTCGTTGACCGCAGCCGGATGTTTGATGCTCTGAAGAAAGTTAAAGCATGGATTCCGATTGACGGGACCTATGACCTTGGTCCCGGGCCACGGATGGCTGAAAGCAAGCGGCAATGGGCCTACGAGTTATCAAAATGCATGACATGCGGTGTCTGCCTTGAAGCCTGCCCGAATGTAAACAGCAAGTCGAGTTTCATGGGTCCTGCTCCTCTATCACAGGTTCGTCTGTTTAATGCCCATCCGACCGGAGCGATGAACAAGGCTGAACGGCTGCGGGCGATTATGGGCAAAGGCGGAATCGAGGGTTGCGGAAACTCGCAGAACTGCGTGCAAGTCTGTCCGAAGGGGATTCCTCTGACCACATCGATTGCGGC
The DNA here is from genome assembly GCF_004153165.1 of Sporolactobacillus sp. THM7-4. Classification (GTDB taxonomy): domain Bacteria; phylum Bacillota; class Bacilli; order Bacillales; family Sporolactobacillaceae; genus Sporolactobacillus. The sequence goes on from NZ_SEMD01000006.1 coordinate 108,435, forward strand.
ACTCAATCGCGAGACGATGGTCCAGTCTTTCCGTGACTTTTTCGGCAGCGACTATCAATAAAAATCCGGAGATTTGCCTGAACTGATAATTAAAAATGCGCTCACGAATCTTTGGACACATCATAAAATAATAAGGACTAAAAGCCTTCCCCGCCCCGCTTTTTGCTGAGCAAGGAGGGGGAATTGTTGAAGGAAGAATACCATCGTCCAAAACCATTGCTGACGAAAAGGGAAAGAGAAGTTTTCGAATTACTCGTTCAAGACAAAACAACCCGGGATATCGCTAAGGAGCTTTTTATTAGTGAGAAAACGGTTAGAAACCATATCTCTAATACAATGCAGAAATTAGGTGTAAAAGGGCGGTCCCAGGCGGTTGTCGAACTGCTCAGGCTTGGCGAATTAAAACTCTAGAAACCAGCCGGTCCTCCAAAAAAGGGCCGGTTGTTGTTTTTTCATTATAAACCTGCAGCGGACCCGGTGAGACGAGATGCAGTGGCCCGGATTCGTGAAGTTTTTTTACGGTATCAGTCGATCTTTTCCTGACTATCTTTTTCGGAAAAACAGATTTCAGGACTGTTGACTTCTAAGGGAGGGAGCACAGGATGACACGCAGAAAGGAAAGAGTTTATCAGGAACTGGTCAGGCAATGCAGCAGGTGTGACAAGAAAACGCTCCTTGAGCGATCGGGTGTTTCTGCCGCGGAAATTGCTGCGAATCTGGATATGCTGAGAAGCAACGTCAGTTTGGAACTGAATAACCTGGTCCGGGAAAAACGGGTAATCAAGTTTGTCACCCGGCCGGTATTGTATATTCCGGCTGATCTTGTGGAACAGATATTTGGAAATGTGATTGATGCGTCTGTAGTGAAGGCACGCTCTCTGAACGATTTATTACATCAAAATAACGTTCAATCCAGACAACAGCTGTCCAGGGATCCGTTCAACCATTTAATCGGTGCTTCTCAAAGCCTGAAAACAAGCGTCATTCAGGCAAAAGCAGCAGTCGTCTACCCGCCTCACGGTCTGAACACTCTGATACTGGGGCCGACCGGATCCGGTAAGACTTTATTTGCCCATATGATGCATAATTATGCCATGTACAAGAAGAGAATGGCTGAAGATTCACCGTTCATCGTCTTTAATTGTGCCGATTATTATAATAATTCGCAGCTTCTTTTAGGACAGCTGTTTGGCTATGTCAAGGGTGCGTTTACGGGTGCCGACAGTGATACAGACGGGTTAGTCGCGAAGGCAGATAAGGGCATTCTTTTTCTGGACGAGATTCACAGGCTCCCTCCTGAGGGCCAGGAAATGATTTTCTACTTTATGGACACCGGCAAATACAGCAAACTGGGTGAAACCGGATGCAAGCGGGAGTCACATGTACTCATTATCGGGGCGACCACTGCCGACCCGGAGTCGGCATTATTACAAACCTTTTTAAGACGTATTCCGGTTATGATTACTATGCCAACGTTCAGCAGCAGGACGGCACTTGAAAAAGTCGAGCTGACGAAATTATTGCTCTCACACGAAGCCCAGCGTACAAACAATCAGTTTAAAGTCAGTGCTGATGTCATTCGGGCGTTAATAGGCAGTGTCAGTTTTGGCAATGTCGGTCAGCTAAAATCCAATGTTCAGTTGATTTGCGCCCGGGGCTTTCTGGATAATTTTAACAGTGACTGTATTCAATTAGATGCCAGGACGCTGCCGCCCGAAATGAAGGAGGGGCTTTCCGCCATTTCGCGAAATGATCAGGAAAACAGCGAGATCAGTAAATATCTCCCCTCTACGATCCTGATTACGGGCAGACAGGATCGCCTGCTGACAGATGATGACAGCTATGAACCACCATTTGATATGTACAAAATTATTGCGGGAAAATACAACTTCTTATCCCTGGAAGGGCTGTCAACCAGGGATATAAAAGAATTCATATACAAAGACATTAAAGCTCATTTTAAGAGATTTTATCAGCAGGCCAGGGGTAACGCACTGGAGACTCTTGTGGACAGCCATGTGCTGTCTCTTGCACCGAAAATAGAAGCGATATGTACCCGGCATCTCGGTCACGAGTTAAGCGAACAGTTTTTATCCTTTATTATGTTGCACCTGGATTCCTTTCTCCGGCATAAGCACCGCAAATTGACCGAGCTGCCAGATGAAAAGAAAAATATGATTTCGGTCAATTCAAATGAATATAGAGCGGCCTGTACAATCGGAAAACTGATTGTTGAAGAATTTAACGTACGGATACCTGAAATTGAAATTGTGTATATTGCTGTACTCCTTTCATCATCGGCCGAGTTGTCGCGCCGGAAAAACGTCGGAATCGTTGTTGCCGCGCATGGGGACAACGTAGCCAGTGCGATGGTTCGTGTCACCAAAGAGTTATTGGGCGACTACCCGATTATGGCAGTCGACATGCCGCTCAGTACGAGCTTCAAAGATATTTTTTCCGATCTGGTTCATGCTGTTCAGAAAATGAATCAGGGTGAAGGTGTGCTGATGATGGTCGACATGGGTTCCTTATATTATTTTGAAGAGAAAATAGCAGAATCGGCAAAGACACCGATACGTGTCATCGACATGGTCTCAACACCGCTGATTCTGGAAGCCGTGAAGAAAGCCAATTATTTACATCTTGATCTGAATTCAATCGTTGAATCCCTCAGAATGGTTTATGATAACACGGAAACAGCAACGGGCACCGGAGACGGAGCGGACGAAAAAAAGAAAGCTATCCTGACAATATGTACAACGGGAAGCGGCACGGCACAGCGTATGAAAACAATCATCAGCGGATACATCCGCAATCTGACAAATGAAACCATCCGGATTATCCCGTTATCCATGGTAGGGCTGCATGAGCAGGCGCAAAAGTTATTGGAAAAGTACCGGATCATCGCCAGTATCGGAGCGAAAGACCCGAAGCTGGAGGGGGTGCCTTATATAACCTTGCAGCAATTTATCGGAGGCGACAGCGAGGATATTATCGAACAGGCGATTCAAAGGAAATGCATAACAACGAAAGAAAATCCGTCCAATGTTATTGTCAGAGGCATTTGTGAAGACAGCCTGCAGAATATGCTGATGTACCTGAATCCCAAAAAAGCCGTATCCGCTATTATTGATTTTAATGCAGCCTTGCAAAAGACATTGAACATCCATTTAAAAAATGCCACACAAATCCGGATTATTATGCATCTGGCCTTTGCATTGGAACGAGAAATCACACATACACCGCTGAAATATACGGAAGCGGTCAGCCGGGACAAGGAAAATATCGCCTCCACCCTTTCCGTTCCCCTTGAGGTGATTCAATTTAAGCTGAATATCACGATGAGCCGGGGGGAAATTTTCTATTTAATTGATATGCTGGCAGACGAGCTGGGAAAAAGTGTGTTAGCGCCAATTTAAGCAAAGGGCAGTGTGCCAAAAAATAAGCGGTGGTCATATAGTGAATCATTTTAAGACGTACTGTTCCAAAAAATTTCTTCTACTGTTTCAAATCTGCAAACCGAAGTTACGTGATGCCATGAACGGATGTATTTTTCATGGCATCTTTTTTTAATACATAAATTGGCACGAAAATTGCTTATATAAAAGTGAAGACGAGAGAGAAAGGAGGCGGAGAGATGGTTGCCATTGTTGTTGCGACACATGGGAATCTTTCGGAGTCTCTGATTGAAACGGCCGGAATGATTTTCGGAAACATGGAAAATGTGGAACAGGTGACATTCAGACCTGGAGAAGGGATAGAAAATCTTCTGGAGAAATACACGGCAATTACTGAGCGTTTTGATGACGATTCTGTACTGTTCCTTGTTGACCTTTTTGGTGGAAGCCCTTACAACGCGGCTGGCCGTTTTGTTGCCCGCCGGAAGAAGATGGATATCGTCACCGGCGTCAATTTGCCTATGCTTGTCGAAGTTCTGGGCAAAAGGCTGGGGGGAGGAACAATTGAAGAGTTAGTCCAGACAGCAAAACAGGCGGGGACAGAAGGAATTAAATCATTTCGGGATGTATTTGCTCAATTGAAGATGGCCAATAGTGCTAAAGAAGATGAGGGAGATGAGTTAGGATGAAGATTAAATTGTTACGGATTGATTCGCGCCTGATTCACGGTCAGGTGGCAAACAACTGGGTCAATCATGTCGGTGCGAGCACAATCATCGCTGCAAATGACAGCGCTGCCAAAGATGATTTGAGAAAAACACTTTTACTTCAGGTGGCTCCGGGTCGAACCAAGTCCTATGTCATGTCGATCGCAAAGACCGCGCGCTGCTATAAGAACCCGACCTATAAAAACCTGGATGTTCTGATGGTTGTGGAAACGCCAAAAGATGTTCTTCGTTTGATGGATGAGGGAGTGGAAGTCACCCAGGTGAATGTTGGCGGAATCACTTTTAAAGAAGGGATGACATTGATCTCTGAGGCTGTTTCCGTCAGTCAGGAAGATGTGAAAGCCTTTCAGGAGCTTAACAGGCGCGGCGTTAAACTTGTTTTACAACAGCTGCCTAACACTCAGGCTTCTGATTTCATGGGCAGGCTGAGAAGTAAAGGCTTGATATAAATCTGAAGGAGGAGAATACCATGAACGCGATGCAATTTATTCTCGTTATACTTGTCTCATTAATATGCGGTATGGCCAGTGTCATGGATGAACGTCAGTTCCACCGGCCAATCGTTGCTTGTACGCTTATCGGTCTTGTTCTGGGTGATCTTCATACCGGTATTATTCTGGGAGGCAGTCTTGAACTGATTGCCCTGGGCTGGATGAATGTCGGAGCAGCCATGGCTCCTGATGCAGCCCTTGCTTCTACCATTTCTTCAATCATTGTCATTGTCGGGCATCAATCGATTGGCGAAGGGATTGCTATTGCGGTTCCGCTCGCTGCTGCCGGCCAGGTATTAACCATCTTTGTACGAACCATAGCGGTCTTTTTCCAGCATCAGGCTGATCACTTTGCTGCTCAGGCCAATTTTCGCGGTATTGAATGGTGCCATATAGGAGCGCTTTTCCTGCAGGGGCTTCGTGTAGCGATTCCAACCGGTGCCGTCGCTGCCATTGCCGGAACAAGTATCGTTAACAGCTGGCTGAACGCGATTCCTCCTGTTATTACACATGGTTTGCAGGTATCCGGCGGATTCATTGTCGTTGTCGGGTACGCCATGGTTATCAACATGATGAAAGCCCGTTCACTCATGCCGTTTTTCTTCATTGGTTTTACACTGGCCACTTTTGTAACCGGTATCAATCTTGTTGGGCTTGGGATTCTTGGCGCCTGTGCCGCCGTTGTCTATGTACAGCTTAATCCGGATTTCCATGATTCGATCAAGGCTCCTGCGGAAGCAGCTGCCAGTGCCGGAACGGAAGACGACGATATTTTAGGATAAGGAGGGCATGAAAATGACAGAATCAAAAGAAATAAAAAAAGTTGAGCCGTTAACGAGAAAAGACATGTGGAACACATACTTGCGCAGTACGTTTATGTTAGGCTCTTTCAATTTTGAACGGATGCAGGCGATCGGATTTTGCGTGACAATGATACCGGCAATTAAGCGCTTTTACCACAGGAAAGAAGATCAGGCTGCCGCATTGAAACGTCACCTGGAATTCTTTAACACGACACCATGGCCGGCATCAGCCATATTCGGTGTGACCGCAGCCATGGAACAGAAAAAAGCGGCCGGCGGTGATATTGACGAAGCGGCAATTACGAACGTGAAAGTCGGGCTGATGGGGCCCCTTGCCGGTATCGGCGATCCGATTTACTGGGGAACGGCACGTCCGATCCTGGCGGCGCTGGGCGCTTCTCTGGCTCTGAGCGGCAGTATTCTTGGACCGTTACTGTTTTTCTTCGGAATCAATATTATCCGAATACTGACCAGATGGTATGGGTTTAAGGTAGGCTACAAACAAGGGACAGATATTGTTCATGACGTTGCCGGAAACCGGCTGAAAAAACTGACGCAAATGGCTTCCGTTCTTGGATTGTTTGTCATGGGTTCTCTCGTCTCTAAATGGACCAGTATTAAAATGCCGCTCGTTCTTGTGTCTTACAAACAAGCCGGTCACGTTGTCAGTACATCATTACAAAACATTCTGGACTCACTGCTTCCCGGGCTCGTCGCCCTGCTGATGACGTTTGCCTGCATGTGGCTTTTGAAACGTAATGTCAATGCGATATGGATAATCTTCGGTATGTTTGTTGTCGGTATTCTCGGCTATTGGGCCGGCATCTTCGGACTCTAATCTTAAATTCCTCAAAAGGTACACTTGTTCACAGTCAAAACGGACCTGTGTGCCTTTTTTTTCAGGAGATTAAAGGAGTGACACCAATGTTAAACAATTTACGGGCTTTTATCAGAGGGAATCGTCAGGACAGAGATGAAGGCTACATCATCAGTTCCTCGAAATGGGTGACGGGACTCATGGTTGTCGGAATCTTTCTTTATAATCTAACCGGCGGCTGGGGAACGGTCGTTGCCTTGTCACTGGCTGTTGCCCTTCTCATTGGACGCTACCTGCTTGTCAGACAGGCAACCGGGGATTTTCGTGATATGCATCATGCAAAGAAATGCTATGGCCAAACTAAAAATAAAGATTATCTCCGCTTCATCAAAGCGCGCGGCGAACAAATGCTGAACGACAACAAAGTGCTGACTCAGTCAGCCAAAGCAGAAATTCAATCATTGATCGGATTTGCAGATAAGTATATTTAGTTATGGTATGTGGCAGATCATGGATCCTGTTTTCAGAATAGACCAGTATTTTGATCACTTGCAATCTAATAATAGGGTGGTGCTACTTTGTGATCATTCATTTTATACGTAAGACAGTTCAATGCACAAGATGCTTATTTGCCCATAGAAAATTAGCAATTGCTGTCATTATAGCAGCAGTGATGGTTATCTCACTTACTGCTGTGAACCGTGCCGGGGCGGATAGCAGCACTTACAAGGAAACTTACCGTCCTCAGTTCCATTTTTCTCCTGCGAAAAACTGGATGAATGATCCAAACGGACTTGTTTACTACCGGGGCGAATACCACCTTTTTTTCCAGTACAATCCATCGGGTAATACTTGGGGAAATATGTCCTGGGGGCACGCAGTGAGCCGTGATTTGGTGCACTGGAGAGAACTTCCAGTTGCCATCCCTCAGGATGAACACGAGATGGTTTTTTCTGGCAGTATTGTAATCGATACCAGGAACACGACAGGTTTTGGCCGTCCTGGGAAACCGGCTATGGTCGCGATCTACACAAGCAACGACAAGGCTTCCGGCAAGCAGTCGCAATCACTGGCGTACAGCTTAGATAACGGACGGACTTTTACTAAGTATACCGGCAATCCGGTACTCGATATCGGTTCAAATAATTTCCGAGATCCAAAGGTATTTTGGTATGAGCCCGGTCATGAGTGGCTGATGACCGTGGCCTTGTCGGACCAGCATAAGGTCAGTTTCTATAGTTCAACTGACCTCAGGCATTGGAAACACCTCAGCAATTTCGGCCCTGCCGGAGCAATCGGCGGTCAGTGGGAGTGTCCTGACTTGTTTTCGATGGCAGATCCTGAACACCCGGGTAAGGAGAAATGGGTTCTCATTATTAATCTGAATCCGGGCGGAATTGCCGGCGGTTCCGGAGCCCAATATTTTACAGGCGATTTTGACGGCAAAACTTTCACTTCTGATGATAAGCCATACGCACCGCCGGGCGGCGAATCATTGGGCAATTTTGATGATGGCACATTTAATGGTTGGACTGTAACCGGAAATGCCTTCGGCAATGCTCCTTCGACAGGCAGCCTTCCCGGACAGATGCCCGTCACCGGCTGGAGCGGTGCAGGGTTTATTAATAGCTTTAATGGCGGTGACAGATCGACTGGGAAAATGACTTCACCTTCATTCACAATCGACAAGGATTATATCAACTTCCTGGTGGGCGGTGGTAACAATCCCTACGTTTCCGGTTCTGTGCCGGCAGGGACAATTCCCGATGGAACACTATTTGCAGACTTTAAAGGTAGCTCATATGGAGACGGCTGGACGGCCACCGGTTCCTTCGCAAATTCGGGGCCAACGACTGAGACTCTGCCCGGCCAGATCGGTCCGAAGGTTCTTGATACTTATACACCTGATGGTGACCCCGGCGAAGGTACGATTACCTCGCCGACCTTCACCATCACCAGTAAGTATATCGATCTTCAAGTGGCAGGCGGCAAGCACCCGAATGATCAGCCGAATCCAACTGCTGTTAACCTCATAGTTGACGGCAAGGTTGTTGCCTCGGCCACAGGCAATGGCAGTGGAGAGCTGAACTGGAAATCCTGGGATGTAGCATCTTACACCGGCGAACAGGCTCAGATCCAGGTCGTCGACCAAAACAACGGTAATACCGGCTGGGGCCATATTATGGTCGGTAATATTATTTTCTCAGATCAACAAGCATCGGAATGGGCGAAGGACACATCAGTCAAGTTAATTGTTAATGGCGAGGTCCAACGTCAAAGTACCGGACAAAACAGTGAAAATCTTGATTGGACCAATTGGAACGTTCACGACTTTATCGGCAAGACTGCTCGCATTGAGATATCCGACAATGGTACCGGCGGTTGGGGTCATATCCTTGCGGATCAATTTACCCTGGCAAATAAACCGGCAGTGTCCAGCAGCCAGCGTGCTCATTGGGTCGACTTCGGAACAGATAACTATGCAGTCAATACTTTTAATCACGTACCTGGAAATAAACGCATCATGATCGGCTGGATGAACAACTGGCAGTACGGCGAGTCTATTCCAACGTCACCGTGGCGCAGCGCGATGACCGTGCCTCGAGAATTGAAACTCCAGGAAAATAACGGCCAATTGCAGTTGGTACAGAAACCCATTAAACAACTAAACGAATTACGCAGAGGGCGTACGGTCCATCTCGAGAACTTTAAAATTCCGGATCGAACCATTACTCTGCCAGCACGAGGGAGTTCCCTGAATATCAATGCTGTTTTCGCTTCGGGCACTGCAAAAACTTACGGTCTCAAGATAAGGACCGGAGAGGGTCAGGAGACGATCATCGGCTACGACAAAAAGGCTGGAGAAGTATATATTGATCGGACGAATTCCGGCAATGTCGGTTTCAGCCCTGATTTCCCCGGAATACAACGGGCACCACTTACTGAAAGCAATGGCAAAATAAAACTCAAAATTCTCGTTGACTGGTCCTCTGTTGAAGTATTTGCCATGAACGGCAAGGTCGTTTTGACTGATCAGATTTTTCCGGATCCCGGCAGTAATGGAATTGCAGCTTTTGCCAATGACGGGACGGCAGACCTGTTGTCGCTTACTGTGAACCCAATGCAATCGGCCTGGGGAGATCGCTGAAATCACTTATATACAAAGAAATTCAAATAACGCTGCTCGTCCAGCTCAGATGGCCTCGCCTGGCGGGGCTTTCTTTATGGGCAAATCCGCATGGCAGATCCGGTCTATTTATGTGAAGCGGCTCGTATACATGGTAGTACAACCCATAGGGATCAGGGAGGGTATGCTATGATGTATCGTCAACCGCGCATCTTTCTGGTATTAACTGCAGCATTGCTGAGTCTTTTCCTGCTACTCGCGGGATGCGGCGCCCAGGACCGCGAGCCGACCGGCGTGAAGTATGTCGGCAGCAAATCGGAGCTGAACAAGACGGTAAAGAAAACCGAGACTGTAAAGAGAGAGCTTTATTTAGAGAATGAGTACGGACGGCTTGCCCCGCAGATGGTTGCTCTTCCGGTGTCGGATGCTCCGGCAAAACAGGTCCTGGAATATCTTGTAAAAGAGGGTCCGGTCACTGATCTTTTGCCCAATGGTTTTCAGGCTGTACTTCCGCCCGACACGATGGTAAGAAGTGCCGTTCTGGATCGCAGGGGCAATATGACAGCTGATTTTTCCAAAGATTTTTTGGATGCGCCTGCAAATGAGCAGGACCAAATTGTTCAGTCGATCGTCTGGACACTGACCCAGTTTGACTCCGTTAAAAAGGTTACGATCAGTGTGGACGGCAGAAATCTTAACGAGTGGCCGAACACTAAGCGGCCGATTAGCCAGGGGCTTTCACGTTCGGACGGAATCAACACAACGTTCAGCGGTGTGGCGGATATTTCAGGCAGCGAGCCGTTAACGGTTTACTATCTGTCTTCGAACAAAGGCCATACCTACTATGTTCCCGTTACGGTACGAGTCGCAAAAACATCAAAAGAAACGGACAGACTCGCAAGTTTAGTTAATGCGATGATTCATGAGCCGGAAGGCAGTGAATTTATTTCGATCTTTAATCCGGGGACGGCTTTGGTCGAAAAACCGGTAGTGGAGAACGGCGTGGTTCATCTTCACTTTAATAATGATCTATTTACAAACAGCGATTCAAAAACAGTCAGCGATGCCGCTCTGCGCTGTCTCATTTTAACGCTGACCGGAGAAGACGGTATACAAAAAGTCTCGATCAAAGTCGGCGACTCGAGCAAAGTCATGCTGGAATCAGGTAAGAAACTTTCAGGTCCTGTTTCGCGGAATATGGTCGTCCGGTCCGGGCTGTAATGTAATGACTTTCAGAAAATATGGTATAGTAATAGGGGTGGCTGTGCTGCCCCTGTTTTTCACTATAAGTAAGATAACGAAAAAAATGCCGCGAAAAAAATCGTGTAGAAGTTCAACCGGCGCCAGGAGCTCAGCTTCGTCAAGCTTTCTTTACAGTGTGCCCAACGTTCGCGGAAGTGTTAAATATAAGTACGTGGAGGAAATGCAATCGATGAGACCAGATGGAAGAGCAAGTGATGAACTTCGACCCGTTCAAATAAAGCCTGACTTTACCATACATCCGGAAGGCTCTGTTCTGATGACAGTCGGACAGACAAAAGTGATTTGCAATGCCAGTATTGAGGACAGAGTCCCGCCTTTTATGCGTGGCCAGAAAAAAGGGTGGATTACCGCAGAGTATGCGATGCTTCCGAGAGCGACACCCGAACGCAATGTACGGGAATCGGTACGGGGAAAGGTGACCGGGAGAACCATGGAAATCCAGAGACTGATCGGCCGTGCGCTCCGCTCAGTGGTTTCTCTCGAAGACATGGGAGAGCGGACGCTCTGGATCGACTGTGATGTCATCCAGGCCGACGGAGGAACACGGACTGCATCCATAACCGGAGCTTTCGTTGCTATGGTACTCGCTTTTAAGAAAGTTCTTGAAAAGAAACAAATTAAAAAAATGCCAATCAAGTCTTATCTTGCAGCAACTTCCGTCGGTCTCCATCCGGTATACGGGCCGATTCTCGATTTATGTTACAAGGAAGACTCGACAACGGATGTAGATATGAATATTGTCATGACCGGAAAAGGAGAATTTGTCGAGATTCAGGGTACTGGCGAAGAAGCGACATTCAGTGATGAACAGCTGGCTACTATGCTCCGGCTGGCCAAAAAGGGAATTCACGAATTGATTGATGTTGAACAATCAATTATCGGAGAGATTCTTGCTCAACAGAAGGTGTGAATGCAAAGTGAATCAAGTAGTGATAGCCTCAAATAACCAGGGAAAGATCAAAGAGATCAAAGCATTGTTGGCCGATTTTGATGTAGACATCCGCTCACTGAAAGATCTGGGTGTTGATATTAACGTACCGGAGACAGGGACAACATTTCAGGAGAATGCCCGTCTTAAGGCTGAAACTTTGTCTAATCAGCTGAACATGATAACGATTGCCGATGATTCAGGCCTTGTCGTCGATGCGCTTAACGGAGAGCCCGGTATTTTTTCCGCGCGCTATTCAGGACCGGAAAAAAACAGTGAAAAAAATATTAAAAAACTGCTCAGCAGGCTGGATGGTGTTCCACCAGAAAAACGTACCGCTCATTTTGTCTGTGTCATCGCGCTGAGCCAGCCTGGAAAAACGACCTGTTTTGCGCAGGGACGCTGTGACGGCATGATTACAACCGAAAAAAGAGGACAGAACGGTTTCGGTTACGATCCTGTTTTCCTGGTCCCGGATAAGCATCTGACTTTTGCAGAGATGGGCGAGAAAGATAAGAATGAAATCAGCCATCGCGCACGTGCGCTTCAGCAGTTGCGTGACAACTGGCGCAACTGGGTGGGTACGGATCAATGAAGTGGCTGATTGTCAGTGATACGCATGGTTTAACCAGGGAAGTGGCTGAGCTGAAAAGGCGGTACAAAGGCGAGGTGGAAGCCTTTATCCATTGCGGCGACTCGGAGCTGAAACCAGGTGCTGCAGAAATGGACGATTATCTTACCGTCGAAGGAAACTGCGATTTACCTGGAGCCTATCCGAATGAAATTGCCCAGTCAATCGGCCCTCTTAAATTTTTCATCACGCATGGACATCTTCTCGATGTCAGGCAGTCGCCTGCCAAACTGATTTACAGGGGCCTTGAAGAAAAAGCTCGTATTGTTTGTTATGGCCATACGCATATAGCGGGGACATTTAAGGAAGACGGAATCATCTTCATCAATCCGGGAAGCCTGCATCTGCCGAGAAATTATCGTGAGGGTACATATGTCGTACTTGATTCAGACCCGAATATTAAGGAGATCAGGGTGAATTATTTTAATTTTTCAGGGATCCCTGTGAACCAGTTTTCAAAGAAGTTTTCGTTGGAAAACTGAAACGCAGTAAAAAAAGAGTCTAAAACCGGGGTGATGTTCGTGATCATCAGAGAGGCAAAAATAGACGACTTGCCGGACATGCTGGATATTTATAACGATGCCGTCCGTACTCTGACTGCTACCTTCGATATAGAGGAACAATCTCTTGAAGAGAGACGGGGGTGGTACCAGAGCCATAGCGAGCGGTATCCGTTGATCGTTGCGGAATCTGATGGAAAAGTCGTCGGATATTGTTCATTGTCAAAATACCGGGAAAAAAAGGCCTATATCCATTCGGTTGAATTGTCCATCTATATTTCGAAAGATTATCGCAGAAAGGGTATCGGAACACGCCTGATGAAGGAAATCATTGCCCGTGCACAGAAACTGAAGTATCACACGATCATCTCCGGTATTACAGGGGGAAACGGCGGAAGCCAGGCTCTCCATGAAAAATTTGGGTTCAGCTACATCGGATGCTTTCGGGAAGTGGGTTTTAAATTCGGCAAGTGGCAGGATGTCCACTTTTACCAACTGATCGTTGATAGAAATTAGTATCACCGAAACAGGGCAGGTCGAAATTTTACAGGGTTTTTCGCTTTAATATTAAAAACCAGGAGAAATCCTGGTTTTTAAATTTTGGAGGAAATATAAAAGATCAGAGATGAGCGATATCTCGTATCAGATAAACTGAGGCTCAGTTTAAGTCCAGGGACTTAACTGAGTCATGTATTTTTTTACTTCGTAAGGGCTTTATTAGCAAGGCTTATATCATTTTGTAGTAAACGTTTTAAATCGTATGAAGGGTAATATTCTTTTTCATTCATATAGTTAAAAATTTTTGCATGAAGCTCAATTGCTCCGAGAAGGTGCCTGAGTAAAACTTTTCTGACCGCCGGCGTAGATGTCTCGGTGATGGCGAGGGCATAATTTCTAACCGAAACTTTAGCTAACCCTAAAAGATCTCCGACAAAAAAACTGGAAAGCTCCTCCCCCATTTCTTTTCCTTTTCTCTCCATAAGCGGGGCCATCGGGTAAAACTGCAGAAGTTCGCGTATATTTCTGCTTATTCCATCAATAGCCGTCTTGTAAAGGTGTTTTAACTCAGGATCGGCTACTTCAGGATATGTCTTTTTTAATTTCATGAGTCCAATCGACTGAAACGCAACCAGTTCATGAATTTCCAATGTTTCGTGCCAGGCAAGATGATCGGCTGAGAGATTGGGATAATTGTTATTCATTTATCTTCCTCCTGTCTGGAATTTACTTGATACCCTATTCAGAAGATGGGCAGCGGAAAGTTGTCCAGCTTATTTTTGGGCGCTATAACCTGGTTGGGCAGTCAAAAGTTCTCTAAGAAATGTCATTCGTCGTCTAATGCAGGCATTTCCTGCTTTTCATGAATGATTTGAGTTATTAAACGACGGCTTCGGGCAAACAGGCAAAAAATCGATTGGCACAAATCGCCCCAACTGCCGGACGAAGCGGTTAAACTGCCGGACGAAGCGGCTCAACTGCCGGACCAGCTGGTTAAACTGCCGGACGAAGCGGTTAAACTGCCGATAGCACGAGCTAAACTGCCGATAGAGCCGGCTCAACTGCCGATAGAAGAGGCTCAACTGCCGATAGGATCGGCTCAACTGCCGATAGAGCCGGCCCAACTGCCGATAGGAGCAGCTCAACTGCCGATAGAGCCGGCCCAACTGCCGATAGAGCCGGCCCAACTGCCGATAGGATCGCCTCAACTGCCGATAAAAGTGGCTCAACTGCCGATAGAAGGAGCTCAACTGCCGATAGAGCCGGCTCAACTGCCGATAGAAGGAGCTCAACTGCCGATAGAGCCGGCTCAACTGCCGATAGAGCCGGCTCAACTGCCGATAAGAGCGGCTCAACTGCCGATAAAAGTGGCTGAACTGCCGATAGAAGGAGCTCAACTGCCGATAGAGCCGGCTCAACTGCCGGACGAAGCGGCTCAACTGCCGATAGAAGCGGCTGAACTGCCGATAGAAGGAGCACAACTGCCGATAAAAGTGGCTCAACTGCCGATAGAGCCGGCCCAACTGCCGATAGGATCGCCTCAACTGCCGATAAAAGTGGCTCAACTGCCGATAGAAGGAGCTCAACTGCCGATAGAGCCGGCCCAACTGCCGATAGGATCGCCTCAACTGCCGATAGAAGGAGCTCAACTGCCGATAAGAGCGGCTCAACTGCCGATAGAAGGAGCTCAACTGCCGATAAGAGCGGCTCAACTGCCGATAGGAGCAGCTCAACTGCCGATAGGAGCAGCTGAACTGCCGATAAAAGTGGCTCAACTGCCGATAGAAGGAGCACAACTGCCGATATGACGAGCTCAACTGCCGATAGAGCCGGCCCAACTGCCGATAGGATCGGCTCAACTGCCGATAGAAGGAGCTCAACTGCCGATAGAAGGAGCTCAACTGCCGATAAAAGTGGCTCAACTGCCGATAGGATCGGCTCAACTGCCGATAGAAGAGGCTCAACTGCCGATAGAAGGAGCACAACTGCCGATAGAGCCTGCTAACTACATTCGTTCTCAGATTATTCCTCCACAGTACCATCTGATTCAGAAAATAATCACTTAATAAAATTGCAAGCAAATTATTCTGTTGGGTTTTATCTTAAAAGAACATCGCATACACCTAAATGAAGAGTACTCATTTTTAATAAAGTGGAGGGATTGATATGGGGTTTGCAGACAAGGCAAATGAAATGATCACCGGGATTCTGATTATTTCTTCAATCATTACACCCGTTATCACTGCGGTTGTACAGGCTGTAAAAAGAGCTGGATTGATCGGTGACAACTTTTTGCCATTAACGGCTTTCGGTATCGGCCTTTTTCTCGGATTTTGCTCCTCGTCTATTTTCACTGATGCGCCGATGGCTTATCTTATCTGGGCCGGGGGGATCAGCGGCCTCGCGGCAACCGGATTATTTGAAAATTTTAAAAACCGCTCGTGACAGTCAGCAAACCATGGGAATCATCGTCGGTCCCGCGAATATATCGTCGGTATTTGAACTATATTTAAACGGTCGTGCGAAAGTATTGCCGAAACTCAGCATTTATCATTAGTCGTGTGAATATTAGAAATAAACAAATAAACCCTCTGTTACGGAAAGAACAGAGGGTTTATTCAGGATTTGAATAAATCTGATTACGACAAGCCCAAACCTTCAGGCGGTCAGCTTTGTGGATTAAAAGCGCCGGCAACCTGCTGCGCCGTCTTACCGATCTGTTCCATCGGCTGCTGTACAAATTGCGGAAGATTGTTCTGGCTATTTCTCAGCCAATAAAAAGTTGCAGCCCCGGCCCCGCATGCTGCTAAAAACGGCAAAAAGTTTCCCATCATGTTTCCTTGCTGTGCCATACCATTCACCTCCTCATTTTAGTACGTTGTTATTATGGTTTCCTCAGGTTGAAAAATGTCATGTAAAAACAGGAAGTTGAGGCATATTATTTGTAACTAAAGACCTTTTATGTTAAAAAAAGGAAATAATATTGTGAATGTTTTTGGAGAAAGGTAAGAAAATAATCAGGAGCAAAAAACAGCGGTATCTGTGGGGTTCCAGGGTGAGGCCAAGCTGCGAAGTACTGAGCGAGGAGGATTGCGGATCACCCGCGGAAAGCGTTAGGCGAAAAAAAGACACAGGCTTAGCGGAGCCTTGCTAAAAGAATGGATAAGTCCCGGTATGTCCATTCCGATAATGTGAGGTTAAAGACGTATCAGAAAGGAAAAAGGCACCCGGGTGCAAAGGTGCCCTTTAAAGGAAGTATCGATCATGAGCTTAGTTGGATACGGCAATTAATACCAGAATGCTGCACCAACAATAATCAAAAGAATAAACAGAACAACGAGCAATGCAAATCCACTGCCATATCCGTATCTAGCATAACTCACAGGTGAACACCTCCCCTCCAGTGATAATGCAGTATATGAGTAAATAGCCGTGAGTGTAATGGTGAAAAAGCCTATTTAGGTCTAAATGAGCACCAAATCAATAAAGAGCCACGTAACGGATTGTCGTGAACAAACAGGACGCCGTATTGAAACATGGAAAGTTTTCTGTGACGTTCATTCAGTGAACATTGATGATGAGTCATTCTGACTGCGTTTTCACAATTATTTGTTTTCAAAATGAAATTGAAGGGTATTAATATTTTAGCGCGAACGCTTAGTACCTTTATTGTTTTACTGTTCATAGCCCGTTTTTCAGGAAAAAGGCAATTAACTCATTTAAAAGTTTCGGATTTATGCTAACTTTTTTCGGAAAATGCGAATATTTTTTCTACATCGCCTGGTGCTTTACTATTTTGCCGAAAAGTAAGTTCCGGAGCGGAATTCTCCGGAAAAAAGGACATCTCTGATGATTTAAGCAATAAGTAACTTACCACCTTTAATTGATCTGAATGCGTCAAACACCTTGTACGGACAGGGTATGAGATGTATAATATAGGTGTGAAAGCGCTAACAATTATTTTTTGAAGGAGTGTGAGTGGGATGATTTTATCAGTATTTGGTACTGTATGTGCCATTGTTCCAGTCATAGCCGCCATTTTTTGGGATCGATATCATACAAAAGCACAGCAGAAGAACTGACGGATTAAGCAGATACACTATTTGAAAAATTATAGTTGGAATACCGACCGCTCATACCTGGAAAAAACCGGGCGTGAGCTTTTTCGTATTTGAGGTAAGAAAGCCGGTTTAAAATTATTTTTTTGTTCTCTGAGAAGAAATTTGTTCTTGTGAAATTTAGTTATGTGTTAATGCTACCTGATTTTATCCAAAAGTTGACGGTATTGCCTGTCCAGTAATTGCCAGATATAATGTCCATAGGGAGTTATTGAATAGCGAGATAGGAGTGGCTTTGAATCATGCGGCAACAGCTGCACACTCTGAGGTCATTGAAAAGCTGGTCAATCAGGGGATCTACAATTTTGGCTTTATTTTAAGCAGTCATGATCATGCTCTTACTTACAAGCGTAGGGCTTCTTGTTCTTATTTTTCTGCATTTTAGATTTCATTCTTTTATCTATTTTAAAACAGGAGTATGTTCAATCATGAATAAAAAGTCATTAATTATCGGTCTTGGAATTTGGCTAGTCCTGTTTCTATGTGATTACGTTATTGAACTTTTCCAGATCACCAAAAGTGGGACCATCATCACTCTTTTTGGTTTACGAATAACGTCGACCATTACTCCAAAATCTATAGATACCGATTTTGCATTAACACCTTATGTTCTTTTGGGTTTAATAATTACCGTCTTAATTTGGTTACTAATTTCATGGGCTTTCCACAAATTTATGGATCAACAAAAATGACATTTATTAATCTATTAATTCGTTTACTTTTTCAAATAACACTTGTCGTCATAATTCATGAAGGTTCTCATTTTTTAACAGCTCTTATATTTAAACGAGAAAATCTAAGATTAAAAACTTTTCAAAGTGTTGCCGTTTTTTCACGCCGCGCAGAAGGACACCGTCTGCCTCAGTGAGAAACTCCGGCTTCCATTGATCCGTTGCTTCTACGCCAGGTTCAGCCTTCTTAACCAGCGCCTGATCCATTTCTTCCTGGGCGCTGCCCACTTTCTGCACGCATTTCATAACCTGGGTGTGACTCATCTGAACAGGCCTGAATTCCCAACCGAAAATGACTTTACATACAAGATTCCTGGGTTCAACTAAACAACTTTTCTAATAATGAAAATGTCCAATTAAAGATTATCAGTAGCCGTCCCGGTTACTCTAATATACAAACTATGATGAATATTTACGGCTCAGATTTGGGGACTCCGATGCTGGACTTATTGGTTTATTTTAGTGTGGAGGGGGAATGAAAAAAAACATGAACCAAAACTATTAATCTTAGAAGGAGGACAAATGCAAATGAGCAAAAGTATCATAGGCGTTTATGAAACACCCGAAGAAACTGTAGCAGCCATTGAAAGGTTACAAAACACCAGAGGATTGGATGCTGATGATATATCTGTAATCACAAACAGAAAAGATACGGATTATGTAGAAGATCAAACAGGTACGCATGTGAATCAGGCAACAGGCCATACTGAATCATTCTTTGAAAAACTCAAAAACTATTTTACTATGGACGATGACGACGGGGCAGACAGCAGCAGATTATCCAATTTAGACATTCCGGCTGGTGAAATGGATCAATATAATGAAGACTTAAATGAAGGAAAGTTCTTAGTTGCCGTCGACACAAACGATTATAATCAAGCTGCATATTCAGATTTGAATGATTCGACCCGGGAAGAAAAAACGATGCCCATCAGAGAAGAAAAACTGGATGTCAATAAGAGAAATGACAAAGTCGGTGAAGTGGAACTCGGTAAAGATGTCAAAACCGAACGAAAAGATATCGATACACCTGTAAAACACGATGAAGTCTATGTGGAACGACGCCCAGTAAATGATCAGACCGGTAAAGCTTCCCCTGTCACTGATTCAGAAGAAATCAAGGTTCCAATCAGGGAAGAGAAAGTAGAAGTGAAGAAGAAACCCGTTGTGAAAGATGAAGTTGTTGTTGGAAAACGTACGGTAGAAGAAAACAGGCACATTTCGAAAAATGTTAAAAAAGAAGAACCTCGCCTGGATAAAAAAGGGGATGTCGAGGAAGTTGACCATCACCATCCGGTAAAGAGGTGATCCCTTTTCTGAAAAAGACTGGCTTTGCGACTGTTCAAGCCAGTCTTTTTTAAGTCGCTGTGGTGAGACAGGCTATACCTGCTGTCCCTGCGAAGGAGCTTTTCCCTTTTTTATTGATTCGGTCTTTCTGTCTGGAAGGAATGACCGTTTTTTCGCAGGTAATTAAGACATTTTACCATTTCTACAGGTAAAATGTCTCTTTTTTCAGTTTTCAGATTTTTTGAATGAAATGGAGGATAGCAGAGCGGTATAAGTTTAAAATGGGATCAATAACTTGACGTGTAAACTATTCTTATTCAGTTTGGCTTCTTAAACGTATATCCATAATATCATCAAAAGAGAGTTTCCAGCTAATGCCGTATACGTATACATCCTGGGACGTTACCAGGTGAATGGATCCAGCTTGTCCGGGTAGCTTTTTCCTATTGCCCCGTTCAGTTTCCGTTTGATATCCTCAAGTTCATTATTTGTCAGTTGAAGCTGCCTCAATCAATCGAGGCCGTGATTCCATGCATACGCAAATTAAGTCCAAAACGGGATTTGTGATCTTAAACACATCCCACCACTCACCGAAAATCAAAGTCACCCCAACTTTTATCCGCGCCTCACACACCGAGGCAGCTAAGCCTTCTGAGAACTGCTGAATTTCCCATTCCGTCAACAGACCTTCCTCAAGTACTTCTTCGATGTTATAAACTTTCATGATTATGTCTCCTCCTGTCCTATAAGTAGAAAGCATGTACAAAAATAGTAATCCTTTTTAAACAATTTTATATTAGTTTTGAAATCTATAAAGCCATATTCTAAACATGGAGATGATATATTGCCTGGCGGCTGATCGGTTATCAACGCACCTTTTGATGCGGAATTAAAGGATAAATTTAAACAAAAATGCAGGTTTATCGGTGTGACCATGAGTGAAGCATTTGAAGAGCTTTGGAGAAGCATATCTTTCGAAGAGAAAAAAGCAGGTAAGCCAGCTAAAGGCAATCCTTTTTCCGGACAGAGATAACGGATTGTCATGACCATTAACAAATACAAAAGGTTCTGACTATTACATTATAGCAGGATACGACCAGAGTGTACAATAGTTTTTGTAAAAAAAGACCATAGTTAGAGTTCCCAACAGGATCGATCACTAAAAGAGGCGAAAATGTACCGAGAAATAAAATTTCGCCCCATTCTATCCCCATTTCCATCTAATTTATAATCATTATAAAATTGTGCAAAATAAAAAAGCCTTATATATCAAGGCTTTTCGGTATGTCCCAGAAGGGATTCGAACCCATGACCCACGGCTTAGAAGGCCGTTGCTCTATCCAGCTGAGCTACTGGGACATGATCAATCGTGCGATGTTCGATTACATATATGATAAATCGAACGACCTATATTATTTTAGAGGTTAAGCCTCTATCTGTCAATGCCTTAGAGAATCTTTTATCGTTATTACAGAACAGAAGGTGTTGTGTAAGCGGCGATTGGCCTGACTAACGTGGATTGTATCAGTTTTTTGTTTTTGACAATATTTTGCAGGCAATCAGAAGCGCCAGAATACCTGTAAAAATGAGTCCAAGAACAAGAAGAGCTGCATGCAGGAAAAAGGTTTCTGGCAGAATCGTGATGACAGGATCCGTAGCGGGGTCAAACACCCAATAGTTATTTCTGAAAAAGAGTTGGTGAAACATAATGAAAGCTGTATTAAAATCGAGCAAAAATAAAATTGACGGGACAATGGTAAAAAGAATCAGAGCGGCTGACGCCGATTTTAGAAATTGAAAATTTTTGTTTTTAATATTGAAGTAAATGCCAGATGCGCTGAACATCCCGGTAAGGATCAAGAGAAGATCAATAAATGTGAAAATTTTTTTTACATCCTGAAAGTGAACTTGTCCGTGCCTGGAATAGTTCAATGACGGAAGATGGAATTCCTGAGGAACAGGATTGATCAGGAAGTGAATCATGTAATCATAGTTTTCAATGATTATCGAACGGTTCATGTTGGATAAGTGTTCGATGTTTAAGTACTGAATGTCGAAATAGTAAAGCGGTTTGAATAAGAGGGTGAGCAGGACAGATGCACAGATGATAAAAAGGGCAATGGACAGCGAGAGTGCAAATTGAAAAATCCGATAGGTCTGGAAAGACAATGTCGACACATCCTTGATAAGTATTTGAGCATTGAAAAACGGATACCAGCCCTCTCATTATAATAAAGAATAAGTCTGTCTGTAAGCCAACAAATTCCAACATATTATCATACCGAATAGATAAAGCTGACTGGAGTTCACGAACATCAGTGAGATGTATTACTTTTAGAATGCGGTTATTCAAGTATATTATAATAAGCAGGGAACGCTGGTAATAATCAGAGGGACCCCGAAAAAGAGTCCTAAACTTTTGATGAGTGAGGCGATGGATCTTGGATAATTTTTCTTTTTACAATCCGACAAAATTGATTTTCGGCAAGGGGCAGCTCGAACAGCTCAAGAATGAAGTACCGAAATATGGGAGAAAGGTGCTGCTCGTTTATGGCGGCGGCAGTGTTAAGCGAACCGGCCTCTACGATCAGGTAAAAGAAATACTTGATGACCTCCATGCGGACGTCTTTGAACTTTCCGGTGTTGAGCCGAATCCGCGGCTGACGACGGTAAAGAGAGGAATCGACATCTGTGCAACGGAGGATATTCAGTTTTTGCTTGCTGTCGGCGGCGGGAGTGTGATCGACTGTACGAAAGCGATTGCCGCGGGTGCGAAGTTTGACGGGGATCCGTGGGAATTTATAACCCGGAAAAAATCGGTACAGGATGCGCTTCCGTTCGGTACCGTGCTGACACTGGCTGCAACCGGATCCGAGATGAACGCGAATTCGGTCATCACCAACTGGGACACCCATGAAAAATATGGATGGAACAGCCCGTTTGTTTATCCGGCATTTTCAATACTTGATCCGACATTTACCTTCTCCGTACCGAAGAATCAGACGATCTACGGCATGGTCGATATGATGGCCCATGTTTTTGAACATTACTTTCATCAGGCAGAACATACTCCTCTTCAGGACCGTCTCTGCGAATCCATTCTGCAGACGGTGATCGAGACAGCACCGAAGCTTGTCGACGACCTGAAAAATTACGATCTCCGCGAGACCATTCTGTACTGCGGGACGATGGCACTGAACGGCATGGTGTCGATGGGATTCGCCGGAGATTGGGCAACCCATAATATTGAACATGCCGTTTCCGCTGTTTATGATATTCCGCACGGCGGCGGCCTTGCCATCATCTTCCCGAACTGGATGAAGCATAATCTGGATGTCAATGTTGGCCGTTTTAAGCAGCTTGCCGAGCGGGTCTTTCATGTTCATCCGGAAGGAAAATCGGATCGGGAAGTTGCCCTTGAAGGTATCGAAGAGCTTCGCCGGTTCTGGTCAAGTATTGGCGCGCCGAGCCGTCTTGCTGATTACGGCATTGACGACAGCAAGCTTGATCTGATGGCCGAGCGTGCGATGGCAAGAGGCGAGTTTGGCCAATTTAAAAAGCTGAACAAAGAAGATGTGCTTGATATTCTTCGCGCATCGCTGTAAAACCGTGCAGGCGACCGCAGGCACTTAGTTGACTGAAAATAAGACGACCCCATCTGTTCTGATTAAACTTAACGCCAGAACAGACGGGGTTTTTATTATTTTAAGCTATCGATTTTTGCCCGACTTTTGTCTGGCTTTGCCCGGGAATTTTTCTTTCCACTTTTGATTTTTCTTGTTCACACTCCGCATTTGGTTTCCGGGGCAGACCGGCTCTTACTCTTCCGAAAACGGATCCGTGTGTGTGCCGGTTAACTGTACGTCTACAATATCCCGGAAGGCAATCTCCCATGAAATTCCGAACCGGTCGCTGAACTTCAGGTACCGCCTGACAGGATCCGGTTTCAGGCAATACCCGGTCATCGTTTTAATTTTTCCATCCTTATAGTACTTCACGTCTGCCGGTTTGTTTTCGATTACGGCTTCATGGACGATTCGGCCGATTTCTTCCCATTCCTGCTCATCCAGTTGCGGCCGGTCGATTTTCTTCATGCTGCTCTTGTGCTCGTTAAGCGCCCGGACGTGTTCCGGGAGCATCATCCGGCTGGATTCCCAGCGCAGATTCCATCCGGGTGTTAATTTACTGATTCTCATTTATAGTGTCCCCCTATTTTCATAGCCCGTGCCCGGAGCTGGCTGGCCGGCATCAGTGAGGATCCCCGGAAGACGGCTGTTTTTCCATATTTCCGATAGATAGTGTCGACTGCAGCACTCAGTTTTTCTTTTTCCGCAAGATGCCCGAACAGATCAAGCTGATAACAGTCCGCAGGCTGCAGGTCCGACAGAGTAATATCCACGCTGTGTACCGGCTGCCGGTCCCAGCTTTCCATAAACAGACGATCAGCCGCCCGGTAAATATCCATGCCGAAATGAGTGGCAAACGGCAGTTTGACCTGGCGCCGAAAACCTGTATGACGTTCAAAACTGCCAGATATCCCGACGGAGACGACATGACCCATGTAATTTTTTGACCGGGCGCGGTAAGCGACTTCTTCGCTAAGCTCCAGAAGAATCACCCGTATGTCTTTAAGTTCGGCGTAATCACAGGGCAGGGTCATATGATGGCCGATCGCTTTCTGCCCGCCGAATGTTCCCGGTGAGACAGGCGATTGGTCAATCCCTCGGGCGGTCAGCCACAGGAGTTCGCCGTTTACACCCCATCTTTGCCGGAGAAGGTCAACCGGGAATCGGGCCAGGTGGCCGATCTTGCGGATCCCCATGCCGAGCAGATGCTGCTCCATCCGGTGCCCGACGCCGAACAGTTCGCCGATCGGCAGCGGCCACAGGTGTTTTTCAATATTTTGCTGATTCAGTTCAAAAATACCGGAAGCATTCTTTTTTCCAAAATGATCGCAGGCCATTTTCGCCAGCACTTTATTAGGCCCTATGCCAACTCTGGCGTAAATACCGGCCCGTTCCATGATCGTTTTCTGAATCTGTTCGGCGATCTCATGGGGAGATCCGAACAGGTGCACACTGCCCGTGACATCGATAAACTGCTCATCAATGGAATAGGGCTCGACAAGATCAGTAAATTGTTCGAGAAGTTGAGTGACCTGGATAGAAACGTCGATATAGTGCTGCATTCTTGGACGCCGGATAACCAGATCCGGACATTTTTGCAGCGCCTGACCGAGCGGTTCGGCCGTCGTAATGCCCCGTGCCTTGGCCAGAGGACAGGCAGCGAGAACGATACCGCTTCTTTGCCTCGGATCGCCCGCAACCACCAGCGGTTTATTTTTGAACTCCGGATGATCCGCCTTTTCACATGAGGCGTAAAACGTCTGCATATCAATAAGAAAGATCACTCGATCCATTATGAATCCCTCATTTTTTTAACTTGATTCTATTATACACGAATATGCGTTCTGATATAACAGGAAAATTAAAACATATGTTCTTCTTAGCCGAATAAACCCTGCCCATGTTTTCTCATTGGAGTCTGGTTAGTTATAATAAAAGGAATAATATGTTGGGGGTATAAGCCATGGAACAATTTCACAATTTTCAGGATCAGCTCCGAAAATTTGCACGGCTCGCTATAAAAACGGGCGTCAATCTGCAGGAAGGGCAGGGGCTATATCTTGTCGCCCCGATCGAATCCGTTCAGTTTGCGAACCTTGTTACAGAGGAAGCTTACAAAGCAGGAGCTAAAGATGTTCTTCCTGATTGGACAGACGATACAACTGCTCTTCTCCGCTTTCAGCATGCCCCGCTTGAAGCCCTTGAAAATATCCCGTCGTGGAAATTTTATGCGCGAAACGAATTGGTAAAGGATAATTACACTGTTCTCAATATCTACGGTCCTGATCCGGACCTGCTGGAAAATGTTGATGGAAGCCGCGTCGCTGCTTTTATGAAGACCTATGTGCAGGGGATTACCGTATACAGAGAATATATGATGAAGCATAAGATTCAGTGGTCAATCGTGGCTTATCCGACCATTGCCTGGTCAAAAAAGGTTTTTCCGGATAAACCGGTTGATGAAGCCCAGAATTTACTGATGAAAGAAATTCTGCGTATCAGCCGGGTATCCGGCAACGATGATCCGGTAGCCGAATGGGAAGAGCATAATAAAAAATTGCATATCGCTACGGATTTTTTGAATAAGCAGAAATTCAGAAAACTGATTTATAAGGCAAAGGGAACGGATCTGACCATTGATTTGCCGGAAGGACATATCTGGTGGGGCGGTTCGGAGCCTGATGATTCAGGCATCCAGTTTAACCCGAACATTCCGACGGAAGAAGTGTTTACCTTGCCGCACAAAAATGGGGTAAACGGGACGGTTTCGAGCACTAAACCTTATAATTTCAACGGACAGATTATTGATCATTTTTCTCTTACCTTTAAGGACGGAGAAGTGGTGGACTTCAAAGCGGAAAAGGGACATGAGGCCTTAAAACATTTACTTGAGTCCGACGAAGGGGCACGGCACCTGGGTGAAGTCGCACTGGTTCCGCACCGTTCCCCGGTATCGGAATCAGGTCTGGTGTTTTATAATACTTTATTTGACGAAAATGCTTCCTGCCATCTGGCATTAGGGAAAGCTTACCCGACCTGCATCAGGGGCGGAAACAATATGAACGAAGAGCAGCTTGAGCAGGCCGGTGTAAATAACAGCATCGTCCACGAAGACTTTATGGTTGGCTCGGCCGAACTCGATATCGACGGAGTAAAAGAAGATGGTACGAAGGTTGCGGTATTCCGCAAAGGTGCGTGGGCATTTTCCTTTGAATAAGTTGTTAAGCTGTTCAGGATATCATACGGCCGCCCCCGGGTTCCCCGACGGACGGCTTTTTTCAGTACCGGATCCGGCCTGCAGCCTGTTGCCAGTCTCGATGGCTCTATTATTGCGAACCTGTCAGGAAACTGATATTCTAGTGGCAATGACAAACAGAAGCGGGACGAGATATGATGAAGAAGAACCGGAGAACGATTCGCGGAAAGGGAAAGATCCTCCTGCTCCCGGATCTGGAAGACAGGCTCCAGAAAAAAGCCATGTCGTTCGTTAAAGAAAAACGCTATAATGAAGCCCGTTATCTTTTTGGCAAGATGCTGCAGCTTAACGAGTTTGATTTAAAAGGACTATACGGTTGGGCGATCTGTTCGGTCGAGATGGGTGAGTACCAGGAGGCAGAAAAGGCTGTTGTCCGTCTTTTACACGAAGAAACATCATACCGGGACGATGTGTTTCGTCTGTATCTGACCATACTGATCGAAAAGAAGGATTATCACCGGGCGCTTCTTGAAATTGATCGGGCAATGAAGCAAAAAAAGATCTCAAATGACCTGCATGCCTTCCTGAATCACTTAAAAAGATTTTGCGAGCTTCGGATCGATGAGCCGGGAGCGGTCGCTGAACATGAAACCGATCCGGCCATGATCAGGCATTCTGGACCGGAAAGAACGGCCTCTCCGGAACCGATCGACTGGTCGATTATTGAACAGAACGACCCGGAAAATCAATTACTTGCGATTAAAAGCCTCGCCCATCAGCTGACAAAAGAAAATCTGCCGGAAATTGAACGTTTTCTCCTCGATAAGCGTCAGAAAGCGGGAGTAAAGACGATGCTCATGTGTCTGGTTAAAGAAGAAAATCTGGCAGATGAGATAGCGGTATATAAGTTTGGGAAAGTGTATCATGCTGTTCTCGACAGTCCGAATTTTCTTCACAAAGCGTTTGCCGACCAGATGGAAGAGCAGATTGAACGTGTGCTGAGTTCGGAGAATCCGACCCTTGCGCAGCTGGCTGTGAATATAGGAAGATTTTTCACGATGAACGTGTATCCTGCACCGATTGATCCTCCGTCAGCTATGGTTTGGGCTTGCACCTTTGCCATCCGTGCAGCTTCAGCCGGTGAAATGGAAGAAGGGGAGACAGAAAAATTACGCGAACTTTTCGGTGTGTCTGAAGAGGACATTGAGCGTGCCAATCGGATGTATCATGAATTCGAAACTGATGAAAAAAACAATGCATGATAAAATTAAGGAAAATAAGTTTTTCAACAGTTGGTCTTATGTTATAATGAAATGGTTGTCATTGTTTTGCTAAAAGGTTGTATGGTGCTTTCAGACCGGCAAAACGAATGACTGATGTTCGTTCAATTATAAAGCAGAAAGTCATTGCACCTGCAAAAAGTATGAAGATAGATGTTGGAGGTAAGAATAAATGAGTGTAGAAGCAAAATGGGAAAAAAAAGAAGGCAACACGGGCACTCTGACGTTTGAAGTCGATGCCGAAAGCTTTAACAAGGCATTGGACAAGGCCTTCAAAAAAGTAGTTAAAAAGGTGACCGTGCCTGGCTTTCGCAAGGGACGTGTACCGCGGATGTTCTTTGAGCAGCGTTTTGGCGTTGAAGCTCTTTATGAAGACGCCATCGATTTTGTGCTGCCGGACGCTTATTCCGAAGCAGTTGATCAGACAGGTATTGAACCGGTTGACAAGCCGCAGGTTGATGTAGAAGAAATCGGTAAGGGAAAGAAACTGGTTTTAAAAGCCGATGTAACGGTTAAACCTGAAGTTAAACTCGGTGACTATAAAGGCCTTGAGGTTATAGAAAAAAGCACGGAAGTAACCGATGAGGAAGTCGAACATGAAATCAAGCATCTGCAGGAACGGTACGCCGAACTTGTTGTCAAAGAAGACGGCAAGGTGGAAAAAGGCGACACTGTAGTGATGGATTTTGACGGTTACGTGGACGGCAAACCTTTTGAAGGCGGCAAGGCCGAAAATTACTCGCTGGAAGTGGGCTCAGGTTCTTTCATTCCCGGCTTCGAAGATCAGCTGGTTGGTCTGGAAGCCGGTGCGGAAAAGGATGTTGTGGTAACCTTTCCTGAGGAATATCATGCTGAAGATCTGAAAGGAAAGGAAGCAACGTTCAAGGTCAGGATCCACGAAATAAAGACCAAACAGCTTCCTGAACTGGACGATGAATTTGCCAAGGACGTTGACGAAGATGTCGAAACATTTGCCGAGCTGAAAGAGAAAATCAAAAATCATCTGAAAGAACACAAAGAGTCGGATGCCGAAAACAGCAAACGCGACAGTGTGGTCGAACAGGCTGCAAATAATGCGGAAATGGATCTTCCTGAAGTGATGATCTCAACCGAGCAGGACAATCTGCTCAAGGAATTCGAACAGCGTATTCAGCAGCAGGGCATGACGCTTGATCTTTATACCAAGGTAGCCGGTATAGATAAAGATGCGCTCCGTGAACAGATGAAAGATGACGCCGAGAAACGTGTGCGCGCAAATCTGACACTCGAAGCGATTGCGAAGGCTGAAAATATTGAGGCAAGTGATGAAGATGTTGAGGAAGAACTGAAGAAGATGTCCGAAGCCTATAAAATCGGTGTCGATCAGATGAAGGCGGCTCTCGGTGGTAGTACCGATCTGATTAAGAAAGACATCGCACTGCGCAAGGCTGTAGATTTCCTTGTTGAAAACAGCAGGCCAAAAGCGGAAACCAAAGAAGAAACGCCTGAAGAAGAATAATCAACAGGATGCAGGAAACTGAAATTAGATTCGGCAGGATCACGTGACACAGTTTTCGGACGGATTGTGCCCGGGCCGAATTGCCCGTCCTGACTTTCGTTACGTTTTTGAGCATATTCAGTTTAAAATAAGCAGGTGGGCAGATACCGGTAACAGTATCAGTCCGCCACTTATTATTTTATTAAGGAACTGCCTTTCACATTCATAAGACTGTTTCCTTTTCATCGTACATAATTTGTCCGGAAAATGCATATGGCTTATCGGAAGAGTTTTTTTATGTTACAATGCCTACATAAAGAAATCGAATCCAGCCAATTGCCGGCAGCAATCGGCCGGCAGAGGCCTGGATGCCCTTATCGACTTTGCAGCAAGGTGTTTGCAGGCTGATTAAAGATTGACAAAGAAAAAGGGCATTGTAAGAAAGAGCGTTCAGTTTTATCTTTTGCAGCCTCTATGTTACAGTTAACGGTGCTTCGCTCTTGGGTATGGTTTCAGTGGAAGATAGAATGAATAGGGGTGAAAACATGTTTAAATTTAACGAAGAAAAAGGACAATTGAAATGCTCTTTCTGCGGAAAGACACAGGATCAGGTCCGAAAGCTCGTCGCCGGACCAGGGGTCTATATTTGTGATGAATGCATTGAATTATGCACTGAAATTGTGGAAGAAGAACTGGGTACGGATGAAGAAGTTGAATTCAAAGATATACCTAAGCCACAGGAAATCTGCGCCATTCTCGAAGATTATGTGATCGGACAGAATGAAGCAAAGAAAAGTTTATCCGTAGCCGTTTATAATCATTATAAAAGAATTAACACCAGGCAAAAGGCGGACGATGTGGAACTGGCAAAAAGTAACATTTTGATGATTGGGCCGACAGGGAGCGGGAAAACACTGCTCGCTCAAACATTGGCGCGTATCCTCAATGTTCCGTTCGCCATTGCGGACGCTACATCGCTCACCGAAGCTGGCTATGTCGGTGAAGATGTTGAAAATATCCTTCTTAAGCTTATTCAGGCAGCGGATTATGACGTTGAAAAGGCTGAAAAAGGGATTATTTATATCGATGAAATTGATAAGATCGCCAGAAAATCCGAAAATCCTTCGATTACGCGAGACGTTTCCGGCGAAGGCGTTCAGCAGGCTCTTCTGAAGATTCTTGAAGGAACGGTGGCCAGCGTCCCGCCACAGGGCGGCCGCAAGCATCCGCATCAGGAATTTATCCAGATCGACACGACCAATATTCTCTTTATTTGTGGAGGCGCTTTTGATGGTATTGAACAAATTATCAAACGCCGCCTCGGCAAAAAAGTTATCGGCTTCGGTACCGGAGCAAAGAATCAGGAACTTCACCGTGACGATGCATTGAAGCATGTTCTGCCCGAAGATTTGCTGAAGTTTGGCCTGATTCCTGAATTCATCGGCCGTCTTCCTGTCATCTCGACACTCAATCAGCTCGATGAGAATGCGCTGATTGATATTCTGACCAAGCCGAAAAACGCGCTCGTCAAACAATACAAAAAATTGCTTGAACTGGATGACGTTGAGCTTGATTTTACGGATGACGCGCTTCGTGCCATAGCCAAGCTGGCTATTGAACGCAAAACCGGCGCCCGCGGGCTACGCTCGATCATTGAAGGAATGATGCTGGACGTCATGTATGAACTCCCTTCACGGGACGATATTGAAAAATGCACCATTACAAAAGCGACTGTAGACGGCAAGGAACGTCCGACGCTGCTTCTGAATGATGGTACAACCGTCAAGAATATCGAAACCCCGAAGGAAAGTGCCTGATCTGCCAAAACATAGTTCTGAAACGGTGTTTCCCACCAAATGGCGGGAGACGCCGCTTTTTTTGCCGCCGCTTGTTTAACAACGGCACCCACTGGAAATACTGGCCATTATGATTAAAAAGGAAAAAGCTGTCTGTCATATGATAAGAACAGTCGTTGTTTCCTGTTTGGAGGCCGGTAAAAATGGACTGGATGGTATTGCTGATTTTCACACAGATCTTTTTCGGCATTATTATTGGGCTTTATTTTTGGAGTTTGCTCCGAAGCCAGCACGTACAGCGAATATCTATTGACAAAGAATCCAGGAAGGAGTTGGAACAGCTGCGGAGGAAACGAAGTCAGGCGTTGTCCGAGCCGCTTTCTGAACGGATACGGCCGAAAACAATGGATGATGTGATCGGTCAGAAGGACGGCATTCAGGCGCTCCGTGCCGCATTATGTGGTTCTAATCCTCAGCATGTGATTATTTATGGCCCTCCCGGAGTCGGGAAAACGGCAGCGGCCCGCCTTGTTCTGGAAGAAGCCAGGAGAAATCCATTCTCTCCTTTTAAACGTTCGGCGCCGTTTGTCGAACTGGATGGTGCGACGGCCAGGTTCGATGAACGCGGTATAGCCGACCCCCTGATCGGATCCGTACATGATCCGATTTATCAGGGCGCAGGAGCCATGGGTCAGGCCGGGATCCCGCAGCCGAAGGAGGGTGCGGTGACTCATGCTCACGGAGGGGTGCTCTTTATTGATGAAATTGGGGAACTGCACCCGATTCAGCTGAACAAGCTGCTGAAAGTGCTTGAAGACCGGAAAGTTTTTCTTGAAAGTGCCTATTACAGTGAGGAAAACCATCAAATTCCGGCGTACATTCATGAGATTTTTCAGAAAGGTCTGCCGGCTGATTTTCGCCTGATCGGTGCGACAACGCGCCGTCCGGAAGAGATCCCCCCGGCGATTCGCTCACGCTGCCTCGAGATTTTCTTTAATGAACTGAGTCACAAGGATATTGAGCAAATTGCGCGGCGTGCTGCAGAAAAGCTCAATCTGGAGGTTCCCGGGGAGTGTATTGAGAGAATAGCGGACTATGCGAAAAACGGCCGTGAAGCCGTTAATATGATGCAGATCGCAGCAGGTGTGGCTGTTTCACAAAGCGAAAATGCGGACCGAATCAGTCTTGCGGAAATTGAGTGGGTAATCCAGTCCAGCCGCCTTACGCCTAAGCCTAATCGCAAAGTACCGGCTAAATCTGAAATCGGTCTGGTCAACGGGCTTGCTGTCTATGGTCCCGGTCGCGGCGTGTTGCTTGAGGTCGAGGCTGCAGCGGTAAAAAGCAGACACGGTGGAAGCGTGACGATAACCGGAATTGCTGAAGAGGAAACAGTCGGTTCATCCGGAAAGTCGATTACACGTAAAAGTATGGCGCGCGGTTCCGTTGAAAACGTACTGACCGTTTTAAACAGAATGGGATTTGCCGCCTATAAGTATCATATTCATGTGAACTTTCCGGGAGGCGCACTGGTAGACGGACCATCCGCAGGAATTTCGATGGCTGTTGCGATTTGTTCGGCGATTCTGAACCGAAGAGTCGACGCCTGCGTCGCGATGACGGGTGAACTGGGTCTTCACGGTCAGGTAAAACCGATCGGCGGTGTCATGGCCAAAGTCGAGGCGGCTGCCGAGGCGGGTGCAACAAGGGTCATCATTCCGAGAGAAAATATGCGTGAAGCTCTGAAAAACTATGCAAAAGTTGACGTGGTCCCTGTGGACACCTTACGGGACGTGCTTGAGATAGCCCTGCTTCCTCAGGAAGAGACGAAAGATCAAACGGACCCCCGTCCCTATTCTTCTCCTTTGGTTGACAAATCGCTTTCCGCCCGGCCGGAATCCTCACGGGTTCAAAAAAACGGCTGAACTGTTCCGAGGACGAATGAGAATGATCATTTAAAATGTGGACCTGAATCATCTAATCAGGTCCTTTTCCTGTACAAATGAGTAAACGATCAGAGATTGACCAGGTATGACAAAAAACGAAGGCTCAGCCTGCGACCTGGCTTCGCCAGGATTTTTCAGCATAATGCATTTCTGTGTCAGGCTTTTTCTTTGTCAATGAGGATTGGACAGCAATCAGGATATTAGGATAGAATAATCATGACACGCTGAACGGACAAGCTACTCTTCAGGGGAGAAATTTGTATGAAAATCAACCAGGCCGAATACATTATCAGTGCCGTCAGTCCGGCACAATATCCGACGGACGGACTGCCGGAGATTGCTCTTGCCGGACGTTCGAATGTCGGCAAGTCGTCCTTTATCAATAAAATGCTGGGAAGAAGAAGTCTGGTCAGAACCTCGGAGAAACCGGGAAAAACCCAGAAATTAAACTATTTTAAAATTAACGGATCCTTTTATTTTGTTGATGTACCCGGATACGGCTACGCTAAAGTTTCTAAAAAGGAAAAAGAAGCCTGGAGAAGGATGCTTGAGACTTATTTTTCAGAGCGTCATGAACTGAGCGCAGTCGTTCATCTTGTTGATCTGAGACATCCTCCGTCCAGAGAAGATGTGCAGATGCATGATTATCTCGCATATTTTGGTCATCCAGTCGTTACGATTGCTACGAAGGCGGATAAAGTGCCAAAGGGAAAACACGGGAAACATAAACGGATAATCGAACAGGATCTTGGGATAAAAAAAGATGAGCCCCTGCTCCTCTTTTCTTCAGTGACCGGTGCAGGAAAAGAGGAAGCCTGGGAGGCTCTTAAACCCTTTCTCAATCGTCAGGAAGGCGGCTGAAGTCTATCCTGTATACAGGAGCAGCTTCAGCAAAATGCAGGATAACGAGGACTCACCCGGCAGTGAGGACCGGTAGCCCTGCTTTATGAACGTTTTGTGAACGAGGGTGATAAATGTCACCGTGAAAGCGCTGATGTTTTGATTTTGTCGGTCTGATTTGTTATTTTAAGGTAAGATGAGTTGGAAATGATACACTGCAGTGAATCACGATGAAACATTCTGATCTGAGAAAGATTTACCGGGGGGAGCTTTATGCACATTCTTGCAGTTGGGGTAAACCATCGCACGGCTCCGGTCAAAATCAGGGAGAAGCTGACGTTTGACTCATGGAGTCTGGATGAAGCTCTGACCTTATTAAGAGGCACAAAAAGTATTTTTGAAGACGTGATCGTGTCCACGTGCAACCGCACGGAAATCTATGTAGTTAGTGATCAGCTGCATACAGGTCGCTATTATACAAAACGGTTTTTTGCGGATTGGTTTGGCATCAGCATGAATGATCTCATGCCGTTTTTATTCATAAAAGAAGATAACGAGGCCGTTCGTCATTTGTTTCACGTCACGTGCGGCCTTGATTCGATGATTCTCGGAGAAACACAAATTCTCGGCCAGGTCCGTGACAGTTTTCTGGCCGCTCAGAAGACGGGAACGACAGGTACCTTGTTCAATGAACTGTTTAAAGAAGCGGTTACGGTTGCCAAGCGTGCCCAGTCCGAATCGCAGATCAACGATCATCCTGTTTCTGTCAGTTACGCGGCAGTTGAGCTGGCCAAAAAGACTTTCGGACCGCTGAAGGATAAAAGTATTTTAGTGATCGGGGCCGGAACGATGAGCGAGCTGGCGTTGAAACATCTGACGGGCGGAGGCGCTTCCCGGGTCACAATAATCAACCGAACGATGGAAAAAGCGGAACGAATGGCAGAGCGATTCTCCGGGCGGGCTCTGCCTTTCGACATGCTCGATCAGGCAGTTGAAAAGGCGGATATGATCATAAGTTCCACATCGGCGCCTGGTTATATTCTTTCTCTGGAAAATGTATCCGGTACTGTCATTCGCCGTAAAGGACGGCCACTTTTTCTTGTGGATATCGCTGTTCCAAGGGATATTGATCCTGCTGTTCACTCGCTCGAAAATGTGTCCCTTTATGATATTGATGACCTCGAGACCATTGTTGCCGCAAACTTTGAAGAACGTAAAAAAGCAGCTTCGCTCATTGAACCGATGATCGATGAACAAATCCTTAAGTTTTGCGATTGGTTGCAGACTTTAGGAGTGGTTCCCGTGATTACCGCTTTGAGGAAAAAGGCGCTCGTAATTCACGCCGAAACGATGAAGAGTATTGAACGCAAGCTGCCGGAAATGAGCGACAGGGAACGGAAAGTGATTAGTAAGCATATGAAAAGCATTATTAATCAGCTGCTCCGTGATCCGATTAATAAAGTCAAAGAACTCGCCGGGGATAAGGAAGGTAAAGAAGCTGTAGAACTTTTTATAGATATCTTCAACATTTCTGAAGAAGTACGCGCCGAACAGCCTGAGAAGCGAGCTGCCGTTTTCGGAGCAGATAAGGAAAAGCGGACACCCCCGGCAACTGACAACAGCAGGTACGGTACCGTTCAGGGTGCTCCGAACTGACCCATGCGAATCCGGCAGGTATCCAGTTATTATTCATCATCATTCATCGTATCGAATAAAGA
Organism: Sporolactobacillus sp. THM7-4; assembly: GCF_004153165.1. Classification (GTDB taxonomy): domain Bacteria; phylum Bacillota; class Bacilli; order Bacillales; family Sporolactobacillaceae; genus Sporolactobacillus. The sequence goes on from NZ_SEMD01000006.1 coordinate 143,631, forward strand.
GAGGGAAAACGGGGACCAGACATGAGAACGATTTACGTCGGATCAAGAAAAAGTAAACTGGCGCTGATCCAGAGCCAATGGGTGATCGAACAGCTGACCGGACAGTCAGCGGATTTTAATTATGAGATCAAGCATATTGTTACAAAAGGTGATAGAATTTTAAATGTTACCTTATCTAAAGTCGGAGGAAAAGGGCTGTTTGTCAAAGAAATCGAACGGTCTCTCCTGAACGGGACGATCGATTTTGCGGTACACAGTATGAAAGACGTACCAGCGGAATTACCGGAAGGCCTGGAAATTGCTTCTATTCCCAGGCGGGAAGACGCGCATGACGTACTTCTTTCACGAACAGGTGCACGTTTTGACGAATTACCTTCCGGTGCCATTATCGGTACAAGCAGTCTGCGCCGTGCTGCCCAGCTGCTTCATGCACGACCGGATCTGACGGTTCGCCCTGTTCGCGGTAACGTGGATACACGTCTGGCCAAACTTCAGGCGGGAGAATATGACGCAATTATTCTGGCCGCTGCAGGAATCAAAAGAATGGGCTGGCCCGATTCAGCAGCGACCGAATATCTGCCGTATTCTCTTTCTGTTCCTGCCTGCGGCCAGGGGGCGCTCGCTATTGAATGCCGATCGGATGACCGGGAGCTGAAGTCCCTGCTCAGGAAAATAAACGACGAAAAAACCGCACGGACAGTTTCTGCCGAGCGGGTTTTTCTAAAGAGGCTCGGAGGGAGCTGTCAGGTTCCGATCGCAGCCTTTTGCGAGCAGGACAATGAGGGAAGATTGTCTTTTTCAGGACTCGTCGCATCGCCTGATGGCACGACTGTGCTGAGAAGTTCTATGACTGGCGATGATCCACTCGAACTTGGCAGGAAAGCTGCCGAAGATGTTCTTGCCAGGGGTGCCGGCAAGATACTGTCCGAGTTCACTGTTTAAATGTGCTCAGTTTTTACGAGGCTGTAAACGGAAAGGTCGGAGTGATATGGAACCGTTGCTCAAAGGAAAGCGGGTTCTGGTAACGAGATCGGTGAAACAGTCTGCTTCTATGTGTGCTCGCATAACCGCATACGGAGGTGAGGCGGTCAATGTTCCGCTGATGAAATATGAGCGTGTGCCCCTTTCTCCAGAGGAAAGAAGAGAGTGGCTGACGACCGTTCGGCGGTCCGACTGGATCATTCTGACCAGCCAAAATAGTTTAAAATTTTTTATGGAAATGATTGATCGCCCTGAGCGATTAAACGGAACCCGGATTGCGGCTGTCGGAAAAAAAACACAAAAAGCGTTAACAGAGGATTATGGTTTGAGGGTCGATTTTGTCCCGAGCCGTTATACCGGTCATTCTTTGTTGGAGTCGTTCAGACAGGGCCTGATCCGGGCCGAAAGAGTTGCCGTTCCGATTGGCTCTTTGTCCGATACTTCGTGGATCGAAGAATTGAAACGGCTTGGAATAGAGGCAATAAGCAAGGTTCTTTACGAGACAAAACCTGATCTTGCTCAGAAAAATCGGCTCCTTAAAATCGTGCAGTCAAAAACAGTTGATGCCATCACCTTTGCCAGCCCATCAGCTGTCCGCTTTTTTACCGAGCTTCTTGAAGAGGATGTCTGGAGGAGCGCTTTTAAGGTGTGCCCGGTTGCGGTGATCGGATCCACGACCGCCCGGAAGCTCGAATCCCTGGGGCATAAGCCTGATGTTATACCGAAACAGTTTACGGCATTAGATATGATCGATGCTTTAGCTGACTATTTTAAAAAAAGGAAGTCCTACCATGAGTGAATTAAAGTTTGACCGTCATCGCCGGCTCCGCCGGACACCGGTTCTTCGGAAAATGGTCAGGGAAACGTTCCTCAGACCATCTGATTTTATTTACCCTGTTTTTGTTACAGCGGAGGGGTCGGGTATTAAAGAAGAAATCCCGTCGATGCCCAATGTTTATCAATACTCTCTTGATCGTCTGGATGAGGAATTGGCGGAAGTCGTCAGCCTCGGCATTCCCTCTATTATGTTCTTCGGCATACCTGAGAAAAAAGACGCGGTCGGTTCCGGCGCTTATGACGAACATGGCATTGTGCAGGAAGCGATCCGGCAGACGAAGAAAAAATATCCGGATCTGATCGTCATTGCCGATACATGCATGTGTGAATACACCGATCATGGACATTGCGGGATTATTCACAACGGGGATGTCGATAACGACGAGAGCCTGACTTATCTTGCAAAAACGGCGGTTTCTCAGGCGGAAGCCGGCGCGGATATTATTGCTCCGTCGAATATGATGGACGGTTTTGTCATCGCTATTCGAAAGGCGCTTGATGAAGCCGGATTTACCAATATTCCGATTATGTCGTATGCGGTAAAATATGCATCAGCCTTCTTTGGCCCGTTCCGTGACGCGGCGGAAAGCGCGCCGAAGTTCGGAAACCGGAAAACCTATCAAATGGACCCGGCCAATCGCCTTGAAGCGATCCGGGAAGCAGACTCGGATGTGCAGGAAGGGGCGGATTTTATTATTGTCAAACCGGCTCTTCCTTATCTCGATGTCCTTCGTGAAGTACGGAATCATGTGAATCTGCCGCTTGTCGCTTACAATGTGAGCGGAGAGTACGCCATGGTCAAGGCGGCGGCTCAGAATGGATGGATCGATGAAAAAGCGGTTGTCCTTGAATCACTGACAGGCATGAAGCGGGCCGGCGCGGATTTGATTATTACTTATCATGCGAAAGACGCTGTTCGCTGGCTGCAGGAAGAAGGTTAAAAACGAATATGGACTTCAGTAAATCAATTGCCGCATTTAAGGAAGCACGGCCCCTGATGCCGGGTGGTGTCAACAGTCCCGTTCGTGCCTTTCCTTCTGTTGATTTGAATCCGATCTATATGGATCACGGGAAAGGATCAAAAATCTATGACCTTGACGGTAACGAGTATATTGACTATGTCCTGAGCTGGGGACCGCTGATTCTCGGCCACGCCAATGAAAAAGTGATTGATTTTGTAAAAAAGACGGCTGAAAAAGGGACCAGCTTCGGGTCACCCCATGTGCTTGAAACGAAACTTGCCGAACTCGTTATCGAAAGGGTACCATCCGTTGAAATGGTACGGATGGTCAATTCCGGTACTGAGGCGACGATGAGCGTGATTCGTCTCGCCCGCGGCTATACCGGGCGTGAGAAGATTTTGAAGTTTGAGGGAAGCTATCACGGGAGCTCCGACTCGCTGCTGATTAAGGCAGGATCGGGTGTAGCCACTCTGGGCCTCCCCGACAGTCCGGGCGTTCCGGTACAGCTTGCCAAAGACACACTCACGGTGCCTTATAATGATATTGATCGAGTGGCAGACGTTTTCAAACAATACGGCCATGATATTGCCTGCGTGATCATCGAACCGGTTGCCGGGAATATGGGAGTTGTTCCCCCTCTCCCCGGTTTTCTTCAGGATTTGAGAAAGATTACACAGGAGTATGGGACGCTTCTCATTTTCGATGAAGTCATGACAGGTTTCCGTGTAGCTTATGACTGCGCTCAGGGGTATTTTGGCGTTACACCGGATCTGACGACACTTGGCAAAGTGATAGGCGGTGGGCTGCCCGTCGGAGCTTATGGAGGGCGGCGGGACATCATGAAGCAGGTTGCCCCGGAAGGCCCCGTTTATCAGGCAGGAACCCTTTCCGGCAATCCGCTCGCTATGGCTGCAGGGTATATGACCCTTTCGCAGCTTAAGCCCGAAGATTATACAGAATTCCGGAAGAAAGCCGATCGCCTTGCAGAGGGCTATCAGGCGGCGGCTGGCAAATATGGTATTCCGCTTTCGGTCAATCAGGCCGGTGCGATGATGGGCTTCTTTTTCACGGATCAAAAAGTGATCAATTATCAGCGTTCGAAATCATCCAATCTCGATCACTTCAGAAAATACTTCAAATCAATGGTTGAGCAGGGTATTTCTCTGCCACCTTCTCAGTTTGAAGGAGTCTTTTTATCGACTGAACATTCAATGGAAGATATCGAAAAAACAATTCGCGCGGCTGAAAATGCCTTTAAGGCGATCAGGGAATCGGAATAAACATCAAAATACACCAGAAAATGTAAAACCTCACTTATTGTGGGGCTTTTTTTTACCAAAAAATCTTAAAAGGGTCAATGTCAGCAAGGGTTCTGCCGATGAGGAACTTATATTTTTCAGTTATCCGTACACAATAATAAAGCGTTTTTTGAAAAAAATAATGAAGGTGAGCCCAAACATGCATTTTGTATCGATAACCGTTGAGCTTGTGGTCGGTTTTGCCGCTTTATTTATCATGACTAAGTTATTAGGTAAAACAACGCTCTCGCAGGTCACACCGTTTGATTTTATTTGGGCTATTGTTCTTGGTGAACTTGTCGGTAATGCCCTGTATGACAAAGACATCAAAATCAGCTCGATTATTTACTCTATCGCTTTATGGGGTATTCTGATTTTTATTGTCGAAAGGGTGACGCAGAAATTCCGCGGGACAAGAGAATTTCTTGAAGGCAGCCCAACCATTGTGATTCGGAACGGGCATATTGACAGACAAGGAATGAAAAAAGAGCAGCTCGATATAAACATGCTGCAAAATCTGCTCAGGCAGAAGGACGTCTTCTCGGTCAGAGAAGTTGCTTATGCGATTATTGAAACGGATGGAAAGCTCAGCGTTTTAAAAAAGTCGAAATACGCAACACCGACGATTTCGGATCTGGAGGTAAAGCAGAAGCCTGTCTATCTTCCTGTGACAATTATCGAAGACGGCCAGGTTGACTGGGAGAACCTTAATAAAGCAGGTCTGAATGAGGAGTGGCTGACTAAAACACTTCGCGAACACCACATTGATCACTATAAAGACGTTTTTTATTGTGAATGGAAGAAAGATGAAGGAGTCTTTCTCGAAAAAATATAATCACGTGACGATCAGAAAATTTCAGGTCAGGAAGGCACTGAATCACAGAAAGTTCATCCCGATCGGGCAAAAGCTGCTCCCAAATATCAAATGGTTGATCCAAAACGCGAATACTTTTTAAGTGCTGCTGGTCGGCACTTTTTAATTTGCCTTCTTCCCATCAGTGCGCATAATTCCCTCTCCTGGCGCATAGATACTTTTATTAAGAATGGATGAGAGGGTGGAAGGAATGTCTCAAACTACGAACAATAGTTTGCAGTTTTCGATAAATGAGTCGGTATGGCTGAGGGACGACGCACCTGCAGAAGAGATATTGTCCATGGCTCTGGAACCGGACATTACCATCGAGGAAAATGTAAATGATGTCACGATAAGAGGCTCTCTGAGACTGACGGGAGAATACAAACCCGCCGATACGGCGGCCGTGGACGATAAGGGTAAAGCCGCACCCTTTCGGACGATAGACGAGATTATTGAGACGAGTGCCGGTACCGCGCTCCTTGAACACCATTTTCCGATTGATATTACGATCCCGTCAAATCGGGTACCGAACCTTGAAGATCTTTTCATCGTCATTGAGTCCTTCGATTACGAATTATCTGAACGCAGACACATCCAGCTGCAGGCTGATCTGGCGATTACCGGACTCTCTAATCCAAACGATTCCCCAAGTCACAATGAGCCGGTGACTGAGACCGTGGATAGCGGGGCCGGCGCAGAAACCGAGCCTGTAAGTCGGGAAAAAACGGCTGAACCTGTTGAAAAAACGGCTGAACCTGTTGAAAAAACTGCTGATCCGGCTGAAAAAAATGCTGAAGAAATTTCCCGGGTCAAAACGGTTAAAAAAGACAAGATACCGGAAGACGTTACAAAAGAGCAGATGGAGACCGAAAAGAAAGCGGAGCGGCTGCCGGTTGAAGAAGATTCCGGAGACTTTGATGAGATGCCGACGGACCTTGCGGATGAAGAGGATGGCGAGGAAGAGAGTCTGGCGGAATTTCAATATGAAGCTTTTCGTAAACCGGATCCGGCAGATGATGAAATTGAAAAATCCGAACCCCAGGTGGCCCTCAGTAAAGCGAATCAACATTCTTCGGAGAATGAACGACCGGAACGTTCAGAGGAAGCGATCATGCCTGTGATCCCGGGTGCGAATCCCGCTGAGGAGAATAGCATTGAAGAGAAACCCGCGGAGAACAAGGCGGAGGCGCAACCCGAAGAGAAAGTCGCATCAAAGGCAGACGAGGCGAACAGCCTTTATTTGACTCAGGTACTCGCAGGGGATGATGCCGATCAGCGGACCAAAGTCAAACTCTGTATTGTACAATCGGGAGAATCGCTTGAAAGTATCTCCGAACGATACAAAGTACCCGTAACGAGCCTTCTGCGCAGAAACCAATTGACTTCGGGCAGTATTGAGGCGGGACAAATCCTTTATATTCCGAAAGCTGTGAAAGGCAGCAAGGATGAATGATATTCTGCACTTTTTGATTCCCGCCCTGCAAACCCAATACCGGTTCAAAGAAATTCAAGTCATCAGTAAAAACCCGATGATCGTCGGAACGGAAAGAGGACTGAAAAAAATCCGATTCTGGACCGACGAAAGGCTTCTGAGAAAGCACTTGAACTGGCGGCGGAATCTGATGAACGATCGTTTTTTTCTGGACCGGATGTATGTGAATCAGTCGGGACACCCGTTCATTCGGATGGGCCGTTACTCCGTCACTTGTCATGATGCTCCCCCGGACAGGGCTGAGTTTTCAGGTAATGAAGCGTTATGGGCGAGTGTTTGCTCCGTTCTTCTGAAGAGAAGCCGGGATCTTCAGTCTGGGTATGACCGGCCGATTGATCTCCGGACCCGGGCAAAGTTTTCTTTTGAACAGGCCAGCCGTACGGGAATATTGTCCGGAGAAGCGGGAAAACTGATTTCCACATGTTATTCCCCGGCTTGCGCGCGTGCGGGTCAGGCAGATCTTTTAAGAAGCAGACATCAGCGAAGAAGCCGTTCCTTTATTGTACCGATGGACTTCTCATTTCGGAATTGTAAAGCTCTCCTTGGCACCCTGTTTGTTGAACTGGGGCAGTGTAAGCCTGTAACCGGTTATCAGGCTCTTGCCCGTTTTTTTCTTGAGCAGATGGTCGCAGAAGGGGAGGCAAGTCTGCAAAGGCTTTTCATATCCTTAAAGAAAGAAGGCCCCCCTGACCGGGAGACTTCAGACTTGCTGCGTGCCGAATGGTTTGAGCCAAAAGAGTGGTTTCATCTGCTGACACTGCTGTCAAATCAGCCAGAATCCAATCGACGTAAAGAAGAGATCCAGGCTTTCAAAGCAGTATGGGATCAGAAAACACGGTTGATTAACCTGTTTGACTCTTTTTTTTCACAGCCGGACGATGGACGGAAAGCAGGTGAAGACGGTGGAAACTTCGAGAAACATTGAAATCAACCGAATACTGTTTCACTACGATATTTTTCCGTTGAGGCTGACTGATCAGGGAAACATGATCAAGGCTGAGACTTCGGCCGGCGTCTTTGCATTAAAACGAAAAAAAATGACCGAAAAGCAAATCGGCCGTTTGTATGATGTGTATCCGCTGATCCGTTCGCTCGTCATTGACTCCGCTTGCCCGCTGCCATCCAAATATGGTGATCTTGTCGTCAAATGGGATGAAAACAGCTATTATTTAATGCCATGGTTTGAGGAGACGGTTCCCGAATCGGACCTGAGAGAGCGTTATCAGCGCCTGTTTCTGAAAGCGGGCCAGCTACACAGGCAGACGATGCAAAAAGAAGCAGACGCATCTTCGCTCTACGGGTCTGCCGTTCAAATGCTGAGAGCGCAGCAGTCTTATTGGGAACGATTTTTCAACACGGCGGAACATCGCGTGTACCCCTCTCCCTTTGAACAAATTGTACTCGGTTATGCCCCTTCTGCTCTTGGCTATTTACAGCGTGCGCTGGTATTTTTTTCCCAGAACGTTTCAAAGCAGCGAGAAGGGGAATCCGGCAGGGTACTTCGGCGTGCCCTCTGTCACGGACGGCTGAGTCCGCTTCATATCATGATTGAAAACGAGAAAAGTTTCCTGATCAATTTTGAAGAATCAAAGGAAGATTTTTATATTCTTGAGACGGCCGCACTTTTTCAGCAGGCAAGTGTCATGTTGCCCCCCGATGGAACGGAGTGGGACCGCCTGTTCCGTGATTATTTCTCCTCCTGTCCCGCAAGCGATGAGGAGGCGTCTTTTTTATTTCACTTTCTGCTTTGCCCGAGATCCCTGTCCCATCTGATCAATCAATATGAGGGGAAAAGGGAAAACAGTGAATTGTGGTTTACGAAACGATTTATCCGGCTCGCCCGCGGGCACGATCAACTGATCAGGGAACTCGAGAAGTATTTTGATGATCAGAAACAACAAAAAGAGGAACAGGAAAAAGAGGAACAGGAAAAAGAGGAGGATAAGAATTAACATTGGGTGTATTTTTCTCTTCTTAAAAAGGTCAAAAACGGGAGTTCCTTCACGGGATCCATTTTCTGTCCGGAATCATCGATACTGAATCGTTTATTTTTAAGATATCTCCGGAAACGGTATTTTCCAGACTTTTTGCTGCGTGCTCTAGAGCCATTTCTTAAGAAAAGCGACATAAAGGAAGAAGAATATGGCTGCAATCAGGACGTCGAAAGTCGTAGGCATAAAAATAGCCCGGATCAGCTGGAAAATCGCCAGAGGCAGAACGATCACACCAAGTACTTCACGACATTTCTTAAAAAAAGGCGGGAAATTCAGTTTTTTTTTGAACATGAAGACATCTCCTTTCTGTTGTCATTATCGCTATAATCTCAGTTTATGAAAAATAGAAGCTGGCGTGAGAGGTAATGGAAAAGCGGCGCAGACATTGACGAAAATGTATGAATAGAGATATAATAATTAAAAAATATGCACTGCAGACAAGTGTATTTAAAAAAGTAAAATGCTGAGACAGGGAATAGTACACGTCTTGATACTATCAGAGAGAGAAGCCGGTCGCTGAAAGGCTTCTTTAGTTGCCGGAGTGGAAGTAGCCCTTGAGCAGTCTTTCTGAAATGCTTTTTCGATGGTTTGTGAAGCGAAGTAGGAAAGTCCGGTTATCCGTTATCGGTTGAGAAGTGTGCGTTTTATGACGCAAATAAAGGTGGTACCACGGAGCTCTCTTCGTCCTTGTGATGAAGAGGGCTTTTTTAGTTCATGCGTGAAACAGCAGCAAAGGAGTTGCGGATGATGGAAGAAAAGAAAGAAATGGCGACGAAATATGATCCGAGCCAGACAGAAGAAAAGTGGTATAAAACGTGGCGGGAAAAAGGCTTTTTTAAAGCAGGCGGAGATCCGGAAAAAAAGCCCTATTCGATTGTTATTCCGCCGCCTAATGTGACAGGGAAACTGCATCTTGGTCATGCCTGGGATACGACGATGCAGGATCTGCTGATCAGATTCAAGCGAATGCAAGGTTATGACGCCTTGTATCTTCCAGGGATGGACCATGCGGGCATCGCGACCCAGGCGAAGGTTGAAGCCAAGCTGCGCAGGCAGGGCAAATCGCGTTATGATCTGGGACGCGAAAAGTTTCTTGAGGTCGCATGGGACTGGAAGAAAGAGTATGCGTCATTTATCCGCAGGCAGTGGGCGAAACTCGGTTTATCACTGGATTATTCCCGCGAACGCTTCACTCTTGACGAAGGACTGTCGAAGGCAGTTCGGACGGTGTTTGTCAGGCTCTATGAGAAAGGCCTGATTTACCGCGGAGAATATATCATAAACTGGGATCCCGCGGCCAGAACCGCTTTGTCGGATATTGAAGTCATTTATAAAGAAATTCCCGGCTTTCTGTGGCATGTCAACTATCCGCTTTCCGATGGATCAGGGCATATTCAGATCGCAACGACCCGGCCGGAAACGATGCTTGGCGATACGGCAATCGCGGTTCACCCTGATGACGATCGCTACAAGGATATTGTCGGCAAAACAGCCATTCTGCCGATTGTCGGCAGAGAGATCCCGATCATCGCCGACCGGTATGTCGACCAGTCGTTCGGCACCGGTGCTGTTAAAATTACGCCGGCACACGACCCGAACGACTTTGAAGTCGGTAATCGCCACAACCTCCCGCGCCTGCTCGTAATGGATGAAAGCGGAAAGATGAATGAGAATGCTGGAAAGTATCAGGGACTGGACCGTGACGAATGCCGGAAGCAGATCGTCAAAGACCTGGAGGAAATCGGAGCCCTTGCGTCTGTTGAAGAGCACACGCACGCGGTCGGACATTCGGAGCGAACAGGTGTCGTTGTCGAACCCTACCTCTCGACGCAGTGGTTTGTCAGGATGAAGCCGCTTGCCGAAGCCTCTTTAAAAATGCAGCAGACGGATGACAAGGTTCATTTTATTCCTGAACGGTTTGAGGGCACATATAAACACTGGATGGAAAACATTCGTGACTGGTGTATTTCGAGGCAGCTTTGGTGGGGACACCGGATTCCGGCCTGGTATCATAAACAGACCGGTGAGATCTATGTCGGCATGGAAGCGCCGAAAGACAGCGAAAACTGGAAACAGGATGAAGATGTTCTTGACACATGGTTCAGTTCAGCGCTCTGGCCATTTTCAACAATGGGCTGGCCGGATCAGAACGCTGCCGATTTCAAACGTTATTTCCCGACCAATGCGCTGGTAACCGGATATGACATTATATTCTTCTGGGTGGCGCGGATGATGTTTCAGTCGACTGAATTTACAGGGGAAAGCCCGTTCCGCGATGTTCTGATTCACGGACTGGTCCGCGACGAGCAGGGCCGGAAGATGAGCAAATCGCTCGGCAACGGAATCGATCCGATGGATGTGATCGAACGGTACGGGGCCGACGCTCTTCGCTACACTCTGGCGACGGGGACAACACCAGGCCAGGATCTGACTTTCCAGTGGAGCAAAGTTGAGGCTAACTGGAACTTCGCCAACAAAATCTGGAACGCTTCACGATTTGTGATTATGAACCTGAACGGTTTCACCATCAATGATATCGACATGAACACGGAAAAATCCGTTGCCGACCGGTGGATCCTGACGCGCCTGAATCAAACGATTGAGAAGGTAACTTCGCTTTTTGAAAGCTATGACTTTGGCGAGGCGGGTCATTACCTGTATTCATTCATCTGGGACGACTTCTGTGACTGGTATATCGAAATGGCGAAACTTGCCCTTTATGGTGAGGATGAATCGGGTAAAAAGACGGTCAAATCAGTATTGACCTATGTCCTTGATAAAATTTTAAAAATGCTCCATCCGATTATGCCTTTCGTAACTGAGGAAATCTGGCAGCATCTGCCTCATCAGGGCGAGACGATTATGAGGAGCAAGTGGCCGGAACCCGTTTCTGATTGGAATAACCCGGAAGCTGAAGAAGAAATGGCGGTTCTGCAGAATGTTATTCGCTCCGTACGCAATATCCGATCCGAAATGAACGTCGCACCAAAGAAACCAATCGCTATGCTGCTGAAAACCGCTTCAGAGAAAGAAACGGTGCTGCTTAACCGGGATAAGAACTACATCGAACGCTTCTGCAACCCGTCGGATCTTCAAATAGGGACCGATCTGGCGGCTCCCGAAAAGGCGGTATCCGCAGTGGTGACAGGAGTTGAAGTTTATTTACCTCTTGCCGGGCTGATTAATATCGATGACGAAATCAGCCGCCTGAACAAGGAACTGGATAAAATGAATGCAGAAGTGAGCCGCGTACAGAAGAAACTGGGCAATCCGCGGTTTGTCAATAAAGCGCCTGAAGAGATCGTGAATAAGGAAAAAGAGAAAGAGAAAGATTATCTCCGGAAACGCGATAAAATTAAGGCAAGGATTACGGAACTCATGGCCTGACGGCTCCGGTTTCCCTGGCAGCAGTCCGGCTGGATATTTTCTGCTGAACTTTTGCTCGCTCATATAGTAAAATAAACGGTGACGGAGCTATATTCGTCCCCGTTTATTTTTTAACAGAAAATACGGAGGTCCTGACGAACATGTTTGTAACGATCGAAGATACATTGCAGTGGATTCACGGGCTGATTCCTCATGGCATTAAACCCGGCACCAGAAGAATGGAATGGATGCTTGAGCGGATCGGCCATCCAGAACGGCGTATCCGTGCGGTACACGTTGGAGGAACAAATGGGAAGGGGTCAACCGTTTGCTATTTATGGCACATTTATCAGGAAGCGGGACTGAAAGTCGGTACGTTTATTTCACCTTACATAACCTCTTTTAATGAACGAATCATGGTGAACGGACGGCCGATCAGCGACGACGATCTGATTAAAGCGGCGAATATTGTTTATCCGCTGACGAAGGCGATCGCTTCCGAAACAGATCTCGGCGAACCGACCGAGTTTGAAGTTGTTACAATGCTCAGTTTTGTTTATTTCGGCAAACTGAATGTCTGCGACCTCGTGATTTATGAAGTTGGTCTCGGAGGTCGACTGGATTCAACAAACGTGATTCATCCCCTGGTTTCTATTATTACAAATGTAGGTATGGACCATATGAAACAGCTCGGCAATACGATTTCAAGCATCGCACGCGAGAAAGCCGGGATTATTAAAAACGGAGTCGGCATCATCACGACAGCAGAAGATCCGGATGCGCTTGCTGTTATTCGCCGGACCGCCAGTGTGAGAAATTCCAATCTATACGTTTTAGGAAAAGATTTCCAGATAAAATCACTCGGGCATGACGAATCGGGGGAGCATTTCAGCTTTGAATCTCTCTATTTGCATGAACCCGATCTCGCTATCCGGATGAAAGGCGAGCATCAATTGAAAAATGTGGCAGCGGCACTGATGGCGGTCGACTACTTGAAAACCTGTTATAATCTCTTAGTTGAAGAGGACGAGCTCAAAGCCGGTTTGGAAAAAGCGGCATGGCCCGGCCGTTTTGAAAGAATGTCGAAAAAACCGCTGATCGTGATTGACGGCGCGCATAACGTACAGGGAACAGACGCGCTTGTTCAGACGGTCACACGTTATTACCCGAACCGGAAAATTCATATTCTCTATGCCGCGTTGAAAGACAAACAGTTCGAAAAAATGGTCCGTTTAGTCGAGACGGTGGCAAACGATATCACTCTGACGACGTTTGACTACCCGCGGGCCGCGGAGAGTTCAGCCCTCTTTGAAGCATCGAGGCACAAAAAGAAAAAAGAAAACCCGGATTGGAAGGCTGCATTAGAACAACTGATTCATGAAACAAAAGATGATGAAGGATTGCTCGTCTGCGGATCGCTCTACTTTATTTCTTTGGTACGGCATTATCTGCTCGACCGGTCAAAAAGAGAAACAACGGCTCATTACTCCTGAGCTTGAAAACCTGTTATAATCTCTTAGTTGAAGAGGACGATCTGAAAGCCGGTTTGGCGTGGCCCGGCTGTTTTGAAAGGATGCCGAAAAAGCTGCTGATCGTGATTGATGGCGCGCATAACGTACCGGGAACAGAAGCGCCTGTTCAGACGGAATTTAATTTGTTGGAATAGTTGGAAAGGTTTCAAAAAAGCCTTTCCTTATTAATTGTCTTTTGTTAGAATAATAGTTATAAAGTATGAGTCTGTTTGGCCTGTTGAGACGTAAAACTGGTGTATTCTACAGTTATATGTATCGAAAGTCTCTTTTTGTGGCAAAACGGATCCTTTCACAATGCGATCATGATAATGACTGACCAATGAGCATGAGGACAATTTCTTTGTTCTATTCAGGCACGGGGGCTGCCTTTTTATGAAATCAGACAAAATAACGCGGGGCGTGAGTGGGGGAGAAAGGAAAAGCGCTCCCACCGGATGAGCCTGAAGGCTTGCTGATGGGCAGATAGTCACATATCGCCTGCGAAGAAAGTATAAGTCGGCGAAAAGGGGGAGAGGGTTTGAGTGAAAAGAAAAGAACAGCAGTCTGGCTGATCTGGGCGGCTATGGTGATCATTCTCCTGCCGCTGGCATTTGCTGCTGACCCCCCCAGGAACTATTCCGTCACAATGATCATTGAAGTTTGTGTTGTTTTTTTGATTTCGGCCCTTTTCAACTTCAAAGTGCAGGGGACGGATATCATCACCCTTCAGGGGATTGGCCTGGCCGCGTTTCTTATTTTCGGACTTTTCGTTGAAATTTTGATGACCCAATTCGGAATTCTGACCTACCTCCTTTCTCAGCGGGTCAGCAAAAATGATCTCCATCGTATTCCGCTTAATTCATTGATGTTTCTTTTTGTATCCATTTCGTCTGCCGCTGCGTTCTATGCGCTTGGTGGAAATCCGGACGAACTGGCGCACAGTTTTCTCAGACAAGGGATTATTCCAGTCATTGGGTATTATGTCGTTGCCTATGTCGTGAATGAAATATTTCTGCATGTTTATCGCAGATGGGTTCTAAAGACTTCTGACAGGATAAAGCTTTTTAAAAAAGACATGGTATGGGAAATTGTGGCAACCCTTCTGATGATGCCGCTCGGTATGGCTTTTTCCGTTATGTATTTCATGTATGGAGTTACAGGGATTACGGTCATAGCGGTTCCGATGGTGGCCCTGTCAATGATTATCCGATTGATTAACAACAGCCAGGAACTGATCCGGTTTTTACAGCGGGTCAACCGTCTCGGGCAATTACTGACAGAAGAATTGTCTGAAGACCATGTGTTCAACCTTTTTTTTAAGAGAGTACCGGAAATGATTACTGCTGATTATGTTTACATGGTCAGCTATAAGCAGCCTGAAAACCCGAAAATGGTCCGTTTATACAAAAAAGAAAACGAAGGATTTTTTGTTCCGTTTCAGCAGGAAGCGGATATTAGTCTGAAAGTTTACCGCCAGGGAAAGCCTGTACTTGGTTTGAAAAAGAATGATATTTATCCTTTTCTGGAAGCCCTCTCCGGAGGGAACGCCAGGTCGTTTCTATCCGTTCCGATGATGTACCGGGGCCAGGTAATTGGTGTACTGACTGCTGCCTCCCACGCAAATAAGGCGTACAGGAAGTCGACTCGTGTCGGTATGGAAATTGTCGGCGACTTTCTGGCGATTGCCCTTGAAAATGCCAGAAATTATGAGAAAAGGAAAAAAGAAAGCGAAAGATGTCCACTTACCGATCTTTTTAATTACAGATATCTGATGAAAGCTTTGAACCGGATTTTTTGTGATTCTTCTATAAGCGTTTTCTCACTGATTATGATCGACATTGATAATTTCAAATCGGTTAATGATACATACGGCCACCAGAATGGCAATGCCATATTAATCGGCATTGCCGACCGTCTTCGTAAAACGGTAGGTGATATGGGAATTATTGCTCGATACGGCGGGGAAGAACTGACGGTTGTTCTTCCCGGAACAGGTCGAAGCCTATGCTTTGAAGTAGCAGAATCCATCCGTCTTTCCATTGCTTCTGAACCGTTTATGGTTTATCTGCAGAACGAAAATCGTTACAAAAGAATTAATGTAACGATCAGTCTGGGCACGTCCACCGCTCCGGATGACGCAAAGAACCCAACCGAATTAATTTACAACGCCGATCACGCCATGTACGCAGGTGCAAAACGCAAGGGAAAAAATCGGGTAGCCCGTTTTGTATAGCGGCCGGTTATGTATCGGGCGTCCGGAAAAAAATAGCGAAAAAAATCACGGATAAGACGACATAAGTCTTGTCCTTTTTTATTTTGGCTGTGTTAAGCTTTTCGAAAGAAGAATGCTCGCGTTGAAAGGATGAAGCAAATGCCAGAAAATAAGCGAAAATCACCACACGTAATGGTTACTTTCAACGGCAAAAAACAGACACTTGATGAATGGACAAAAAGAGAAACAGCGGCAGATAAGGAAAAACTATTAAACTGGGAAACCGCTTTTCCTGAAAATGAGGACAATAACGGAAGCAGTGCCCTGCCCGATGGCGCTCACCCTTCGCCGGCCGGGAAAACATGCTCTGAACGGCGTCCCTTTGGAGGAAAGAAACGAAGAAAGATCTTGAAGCAATCTCCTGTTTACAGGACGGCTCTCGCAATTAAATTGTTCTGGCTTCCTGTTACAGCGGCTATCGTGGTCGGTATGATCACCGGGCTTACTTTGCTGATCGTCTTCACGAGCCAATACAAAACGGGAAACAATCATTTGACACATCCGCAGGAGTCGTTACAGCCGGTGGTGCAGCAGGGTGCCGTACCGATCAGCAGCCGGAATCTGGAACTTTCCGTTTTTGTCGTACAGGCCGGGGTTTATTCATCGAAAGCAAGTGCCGATCAGGCAGCATCGCATCTTCGGGCTCAGGGTGCAGCGACGATCGAAGTAAAAAACGGCAAAACGGCCATCTATATTGGAGCCACGAGAACCGAATCACAAGCCAGAAGTATGGCTGAAATCTATCAAAAACAAAATATACCCGCTTATCAGAAAAGCTGGGAAACGAGTGTACCGGCGCGTCCGATGGTCCTCAGAGACAGCCGGATTGCCGCATTCACGGTGCAAGGCAAGTCCTTGATCGAGTCACTTCTGGCGGCGTCAGGAGAAGCATCAGGGGGTAAATACTCGCCCTCCGAAAAGTCGTTATCACAGGTAGACAAGCTTCTTAAGGGTTGGAACTATCCTCAAACCGGCGACGGTATTTCCGGACGGGAGAAGAAGCTGATGAAAGCTCTGCGGGCCAGGGCAATTGAAGCAGCCGGCGAGGTGCACAGCCTGAAAACGAGAGGCGATAACGCATCTTTTAATGCCTTTCAGCAAAAACTGCTGGAGACGATTGCCTTATACGATCAGCTCATCGTATTAAAACAATAATACAAAAGGCCAGCCGGATCAAATAAATAAATGGGAAAAATAAAACAAGTCTTTTTTTTGCTTTATTGTCATAAACGATAGAAATTCGTCGAAAATAGTTAAAGGCTCCCTCAGAATCGCACCTTTTTTGACTTTTTCTCTCTGCATCAGCCTGGAAAATAAGTTATTTTAAAGCAAACAGGCAATGCGTGCAAACGCAGGCAGCGAACGGCACGCATTACAGACAGGGAGGAACAGAAAAGTGGAAAAAAATGTGTTGATTCGTGATGTACCATTGGAAGACAGACCGAGAGAGCGGCTCATTCGTGATGGAGCCGGTTCGTTGTCCAATCAGGAACTGCTCGCTATTATTCTTCGTTCCGGAACGAGAAATGAATCGGTGCTCCAGCTTTCGGGCCGGCTGATCAGTCATTTTGAAGGACTGGAACTTCTGAGAGACGCAAGTGTCGAGGAACTGAGTAAAGTAAAGGGAATCGGCACGGCTAAAGCCGTTCAGCTGCTCGCGAGTTTTGAGATCGGGGTGCGTATGGCCCAAATCCGTCACGATGCGCGCTACACGATCCGGTCTCCTGAAGACGGAGCAAATTATGTCATGGAAGAAATGCGTTTACTGACCCAGGAACACTTTGTCGTCCTGTTTCTGAATACAAAGAATCAGGTCCTGCACAAGACAACGATTTTTATCGGCAGTCTTAATGCCTCCATCGTCCATCCACGTGAAGTATTTAAAGAAGCCGTCCGCCGATCGGCTGCTGCGATCATCTGTTTTCACAACCATCCAAGCGGTGACCCTTCCCCGAGCCGGGAAGATAGCGAAGTCACGAAAAGACTGGTTTCCTGCGGGAAAATACTTGGTGTCGATGTACTGGATCATATCATAATCGGCGATAAAAAATTTGTCAGCCTGAAACAAAAAGGTCTGATGTAGATCTATGTTTTTAAGCAGAAGTAATATATAATTAAAATTATTGAGTTTCGCAACATGAAGGGAGATTACATAGATGTTTGGCGGATTTTCAAGAGATATGGGGATTGACCTCGGAACGGCGAATACACTCGTCTATGTCAAGGGTAAAGGCGTTGTTGTCCGGGAGCCGTCCGTTGTTGCACTTCATACAGATACGGGACTGATCGAGGCAGTTGGCAATCCCGCTAAAAACATGATTGGAAGGACGCCCGGAAACATTGTCGCCGTTCGTCCGATGAAGGACGGCGTGATCGCTGATTTTGATACGACGGCTACTATGATGAAATATTTTATTAATGAAGCGCAGAAAACACGTTCGATTTTTTCACGTAAACCGAATGTAATGGTCTGTGTACCTTCAGGAATTACAGCGGTTGAAAAACGAGCTGTGGAAGATGCTACAAAGCAGGCGGGTGCACGAGAAGCCTATACAATCGAGGAACCTTTTGCCGCTGCTGTAGGTGCCGATCTTCCGGTTTGGGAGCCAACGGGAAGCATGGTTGTTGATATCGGAGGCGGAACGACAGAAGTCGCGATTATTTCCCTTGGCGGCATCGTAACCAGCCAGTCAATCCGGATTGCCGGTGATGACATGGATGAGGCTATTGTTCAATATGTGAAGAAAACATATAATCTGATGATCGGTGAACGGACAGCTGAAACACTTAAACTTCAAATTGGTTCAGCCGGAGGTTCGGAGGAAATCGAACAAACATCGATGGAAATCCGTGGTCGCGATTTGCTGACGGGGCTGCCGAAAACAATTGAGATAACCGGGAAAGAAGTGGCATCGGCACTGAGCGATACGGTCAACCAAATCATTGAGGCCGTTAAAGTGACATTGGAGAAAACACCGCCGGAGCTGGCAGCAGACATTATGGATCGGGGAATTGTGCTGACCGGCGGAGGCGCCCTTCTGAAAAACCTGGATCACGTGATCAGTGACGAGACTAAAATGCCTGTTATTGTTGCAGAAAACCCTCTCGACTGCGTGGCGATCGGGACAGGCCGCTCGCTGGAAAACCTTCATTTGTTCCGTTCTAAGTCGAAATTAAGTCTGTCTGCAAACAGAAAGTAAAATATATGTGAAACTCTGTGAAAACAGTGGAAATTTCAAGTGAGTCGGTGGGCCCGGCCGCAGTCCGGTTTAAGTTCGACAGGCTTCTTCCTTGTTCCCTTTAAGCAGAGTGATTCAATAAAACATATTATAAATGCCGCCTGATTGGGAGAGTTCAGTGATTGTTCATATCGGACGTCAATGCGACAAGGTGAAGTAGGTGTCTTTATGCCTCCATTTTTTTCCAATAAAAAATTAATTGTTCTTCTTAGCAGTCTTATTATTTTAGTTGCTCTGATCAGTTTTTCACTGAGACAGAGCAATAAGTCGACAGTACCTGAACAGTTTGTCCAGGATACGGTGGGATGGTTTCAATATCTGATGGAGATGCCCGCGCAATATGCAGCGGGTTTCTTTCAAAGTGTTCATGACATGTCTAACGTTTATCAGGAGAATCAGAAACTGAAAGAAAATCTTGCAGACTATGCCCGCGTTGAGCAGGAAAACCGGGAAATAGCGCACAGATATCATGCATTAAAAAAACAGATGAATATGGATAACAATCCGGATCTGTATGAATTTCAGAAACGAACGGCCATGGTGATCGCACGCTCATATGATCAATGGAACCAGATTGTAACGGTTGATAAGGGAAAGAAGGACGGTATTGCAACCGGCATGCCGGTAATAACGGCCGAGGGATTGGTAGGAAAGATCGGCAAGGTCGGCCAGTTTACGAGCGAAGTATCACTGATCTCGAATAACAGGAGTATCAATCAGATCTCTGCAATCATACAAAATACAAGGACTTACGGAATGATTGAAGGTTATAACGCGCAAAAAGGTGTTCTGCTCTTTCAAAAAATCCCTATTAAAGCGAATGTTAAAAAAGGGCAGATGGTAACCACTTCAGGCCTGAGCGGACTTTATCCGGCCAGTCTGCCTGTCGGTAAGATCACTTCTGTTTCAACCGATCAATACGGATTGACCAAATCGGCAGAGGTCAAACCATCGGTCGATCTGAACGATCTGACCTATGTCATGATTATCGACCGCAAGGCAAAAACGCCGGATACGGGAGGAGGAACAGGTCATTGAGACAGCTCAAACTTTTCCTTTTCCTGTTCCTGCTCTTTCTTTTCCAGGGAACTGTTATGGTTCACTTTTCACTGAATAATATGTGGGGAAAAGTGCAAATGGTTCCTGACTTCCTGCTCGTTGCCTGTCTGATGGTTTCATTTTTTGCAGATATGAAAACAGGACTTCAATATGCCATTTTGTTTGGATTTTTGATAGATTTGGTATACACATCGGTAATCGGAGTATATGCATTCAGCCTGGGGCTGGCCGTCTATCTGGTGTACTCGCTTTCAAAGTTTTTCAACATGAACGCGGCGACGGTTCTGATGCTGTCCCTGATTGGTGTCTTTCTGCTTCAAACCGAAGTTTATGTGATCTATTCAGTGATCGGCCTGATCCGGCAGCCTTTATCAGGCTTTTTGCAATGGAGACTGCCTGCAACCCTGGCTTTGAACGGGGCTTTTACTCTGATTATTTACTATCCGTTCAGGAGCTTTCTGCGAAAAATGTCAGAATTTGAAGTACAGTAGAATCGTTCGATTAAGAAGGATATTGCTGCATCGGTATTGAATATCAATTATATCGAGGTGAAAAGTCCCGATGTCTGTCCGGCAGCCTTTTGTTACGATGAAGGGAAGAAAAGACGGGCTCGTTTTAGTTATGGACGAGACGTGTGCTTTTGATGCGCTGATTCAAGAATTGAAGGATAAACTTTCGGTTAATAGCCAGCTTTATAAAGAAGGACCAGTGACTTCTGTCAAGATACAGGCCGGGAACCGCTATATCAGTCAATCACAGCGTGCAGAATTAATGTCGATCATTCGCTCTTTTGACCGTCTTCAGGTTGATGAAATCGAGTCGAATGTGATGACACGCGAAGAATACGACCGTGAAAAGTCACGGGAAAAGCTTGTTTCGGTTTCCAGAATTATCCGTTCGGGGCAGGTTCTGTCGGTTGAAGGGGACCTGCTTCTGATCGGTGACGTGAATCCGGGTGGGATAGTATCCGCAACAGGGAATGTTTTTGTCCTTGGCGCGCTGCGGGGAAAAGCGACCGCCGGGGTACCCGGGAACGAGCAAAACACAGTGATCGCTGCCTCGATCATGAAACCGACACAGCTGAAAATCGGCCGCTTCATGAGCAGGACCGAAGAGGATAACCCGATCGATGAGATGAAAAATGACCATGTGATGGAATGTGCATACGTCGACTTCTCTCTCGAAAAAGTTGTGATCGACCGTCTTCACACAGTTATAAGAAAAAACAACTTGTCTCTGCAGCTTACAAAGTCTTAATATACAAATAGAAGCGGACAACAGGAAGACTGATCATCTTGCCCGGGACAGCTCATTGCCGGGATTCGAACAACCTTTTTAAGTTTTACAAATAAAGGGGTGTTAATCATTGGGAGAAGCAATCGTTGTAACATCAGGTAAAGGCGGAGTCGGGAAAACAACGACATCCGCCAACATCGGCACCGTTCTCGCCCTTCAGGGGAAAAAAGTGTGCCTTGTAGATACAGACATCGGTTTACGTAACCTTGATGTTGTCATGGGGCTTGAAAACCGGATTATTTATGATCTGGTGGATGTAGCAAGCGGACGATGCAAGTTGAATCAGGCATTAGTAAAAGACAAGCGGTTTGATTGCCTCAGCATGCTTCCTGCGGCGCAGACGACAGACAAAAACTCCGTAAAACCTGATGAAATGAAGAAAATAATTGACGAATTAAAATCGGATTTTGATTATGTCATCATTGATTGTCCGGCCGGTATCGAGCGGGGTTTTCGTAATGCGGTAGCGGGTGCAGATCATGCGATTGTGGTGACGACACCGGAAATCTCCTCCGTCCGTGACGCTGATCGGGTTATCGGCCTTCTGGAACAGGAAGATAACATAACACCTCCGCGGCTGATCATTAACAGAATTCGCCAGCATATGCTCAAAAAGGGAGGTATGCTGGAGATTGATGAAATTATGAACATCCTTGCTATTGATCTTTTAGGCATTATTGTGGATGATGATGGCGTCATTTCTTCTTCAAACAGGGGGGAGCCGATTGCACTTGATCCTTCTTCAAAGGCCGCCCAGGCTTACCGGAATATTGGGAGACGCATTCTCGGCGAGTCCGTACCGCTGATGGCGATTGACGAGAAACCCGGTTTTATCCAGAAGGTTAAGAGTCTGCTGAAAATGAGATAAGAGACCAGAGATGAAACCGCCGCCAGGCAGAATATTCTGTCCGGAGGCGGTATTTTTCCGTAAAGAACAGATGTTGCATGATCCTGTCCGGGACCTTTCCTCTCACATATTTTTTCCGGTGGCAGCATAGATTTTTAGAAAAAGGACAAGCGGAGGAAAAAATAGATGAATCGTCAGGATGAATTTAGAAGAAGACATCGGGAACGAAGAACAAAAGCCATGAACAGGATGCGTCCTCACGGAGTGCCGCCTGCCAGAGACTACGAAGGGCCCCATGATCGATTTTCCGGATGGAATGATCCTGTACCGGAGCATTCTCGGCCTGTTTTTTCCGGATCCCGGTTTTTGATTCAATGTTTTTTTTCCGCCCTGCTTTTCTCGGCTGCCTACTGGACTGTCCATCAAACGGATGATCGCTTTCTCTCGATAAAAAAGTCGGTCACGACAGCGATGACACAAGAATTTCAGTTTTCCGCGGTTTCAGACTGGTATGAAAAAAATTTAGGTCAGCCGATCAGCTTCCTGCCGGACATAGCGAGTAACACAGAGAAAAAAACAGCGTCCGGTCATGTGGCAGGCGGAAGAACCGGTTCTTTTGCCGTCCCGGTTAATGGGGAGGTCAAGGATCGCTTTAATCGTCAAAACAATGGAATCACAGTGGAAACGTCTCCGCATTCGGCGGTAGAAGCTGCAAAAGATGGCCTTGTTGTATTTGTCGGAGAAAAGAAGAAAACAGGCAGGACCGTCATCATTCAACATAAGGACAGCGATGAATCCTGGTATGGAAAACTGGATAAAATTGATGTAAAAGTTTATGATTTTGTCAAACAGGGACAAAAGATCGGGACAACATCAGGAACGAATCAAAAAGGCTCCTTTTATTTTGCATTGAAAAAGGGGGAGAAATTTATCGATCCGATCCAGGTGATGTCGTTTGATTAACCTTTTTGCATCAAGAATAAAAATTCATCCGCTGTTCTGGATCGTGATTGCGGCAGGTGTCCTGACCGGTCATTTTTGGGAAACAGCCATTGCTTTTTTTATTGTTTTTGTCCATGAGTGTGGGCACGTTCTGACTGCTTATTGGTTCGGATGGACGATAACGGAGATTGAACTGCTGCCATTTGGCGGGGTTGCAAAAATAGATCCGGATGAAGCACATCCTTTTACCGAGGAAACTCTGGTTCTTTTAGCTGGTCCTTTTCAGCATGTATGGCTTCCTGCACTTTCCTGGCTCCTGATTGAAACACATTTCTGGAGTCTGGCCCAGCACCAGATGTTTCTAAATCAGAATTTTGCCTTATTGTTTTTTAATCTGCTACCGATATGGCCTCTTGACGGCGGCAGATTGCTGCATGTCTATTTGGAGAAAAGTTTTCCTTATAAAGTGGCATACGATAAGATGCTGTTTTTTTCAATCATCATGCTGGCAATGTTTTGTCTCATTGTTTTTCGATTTTTCCCTTTTTCGGTAAACTTATGGATCATGTGCTGCTTTATTCTATTTTCACTTTATAAAGAAAAAAAAGCTCTGTCTTATCGATTCCTCCAGTTTCTACTCGCCTTGATGCAGCGCGAAAAATTGGGACAAAGAGTTAAAAAAATAGTCGTGCAGCCGGACATGCCGGTTCCCGCTGTTTTTTTACGGTTTTATAAAAATACAGATCATTGGATCCTGATTGAAGGAAGAAAGGGAAAAATGATTCATGATCGATTACTGATTTCCGCTTATTTCAGCGGGAAGCTGAGAGGAAAAAATGTTGAAGACTGCAGGAGCCTTTCGGAATAACCGGTCAGCTGTTGCATCCACGGGAGATTGTTTTTCGATAAAGTGAGCTGAAGGAAGGGGCGGAAAAGTGTGCCGGGCAAAGAATTAACACTGGTTATCGATAAGGAGCAGGCGGGGATCCGTGCCGCTCTTCTTCAGAATGATCAGGTCGTCTCTTTTTATTTTCAGTCGCCTGCAAATGATATTGGCGCGGGCGAACTTTATCTTGGAAGGGTGTCGAGCAGCCGCATTTCCCAGGCAGGATGGTTTATAAGCCTCGGTCACGGGAAGAGCGGATTCCTGCCACATCATAAATCTTTGGCACATAACGATTTAAAGACCGGTGATCTGCGGATTGTCCAAATCGAGAAAGAGGCAAGGAATGGCAAGGTCCCTGAACTGACGGAACAGATCCAGATCATCGGCAGCGGAATAATCTACCTTCCTTTTAGCGGTTATACGGCCGTTTCTCATAAGATCAGCGAAGACCTGAGGAACAGTTTCAGAAAACGGGTCTCAAAATGGGTCCAGCCTCCTGAAGGAGCAATTGTCCGCACGCTTGGAGGCCAAATGACAGTCAGGCAGCTTTTTGACGAATGGAATAAATTGAAACGGCGCTGGCAGTGCTTTGAAGAAAAAGCGAGGAAAATGCGGGAACCGGGACTGATTGACAGGCAGCTGACTTTTATCGGAAGTATCCTGAATGAGAACCCTGCCGCCGAATCGTGGACGATCTATTTGAATACGCCGATTGAACGAGACGGGCTGCCCGAAAGCGTGAAATGGGTATACGAGTCTGCGGAAAATCTTTTTGCCCTCCATGATCTGGACAAGGTGTATCATCAGGCGATGAACGCCTCGGTCGCACTTCCATCAGGCGCTTCTCTTGTCATCGATTATACCGAAGCACTCACGGCGATCGACGTCAATTCCGGCTCCGCAGCGTTGCAAAAAGATTGGGAAACGCAGGCTCTTGAAATGAATTGTCAGGCGGCGTCTGAAATCGCCCGACAGCTGAGGCTGAGAGAAATCGGCGGTATGATTATTATCGACTTTCTTCATCTGAATGACAATCAGGACAAAGAGCAGGTACTCCGCCAACTGGAGGAAGCCGTGAAAAATGATCCGTCTGTCGTGAAACTTTTCGGCTATACAAAACTGGGGCTTGTTGAAATGACAAGAAAAAAAAGGCGTTACGGTCTCAGAGACAGAGTCATTGAGTCTCGAAAAAAACGTTGACAACCCCTGACAGTCTATGATACGATACGTCTGTCAGTGTTTTTGGACCGACATCAAAGGAGCATCTCGCTCCAACCGCACAAAAAAGGTAAAAAAGGGTCTGTCTGCAGTACGGGTGGTCTGTCCGGGGAACGGATAAACAGACGTAAATGCAGTTTTTCAGACGCTTGAAAGCCTCAGGGGCTGCCTTGTTTTGGCGAGTCTGAGTATCTGAAGGAGGTGCATCGTATGTATGCAATTATTGAAACAGGTGGAAAGCAATTAAAGGTTGAAGAGGGCCAGTCGATCGTTGTCGAAAAGCTTTCAGCTGAAGCCGGCGATACGGTTACATTTGACAAAGTGCTGTTCATTGGCGGAGATCAGGTCAAAGTCGGTACGCCGACAGTTGAAGGCGCCAGTGTGACAGCTAAGGTCGCTGAACAGGGACGTGGCAAGAAAATTGTTGTCTTCAAGTTCAAAAAAAGAAAGAATTATCGCCGCAAACAGGGGCATCGTCAGCCGTTTACAAAGGTTACTATTGAAAAGATCAATGCGTAAGGGTGATCAGCAGTGATTTCCCTGACTGTGGATCGTGATTCGGATGGACGGATCTCTCATTTTAAAATGACAGGACATGCAGACAGCGGACCCTATGGGTATGATCTTGTCTGTGCCGGCGTTTCTGCTGTGTCTTTTGGCGCCCTGAATGCCGTCGAAGTCCTGGCTGGCATTAAAATGAATGTCCGACAGTCAGATCAGGGCGGTTACCTTGAATGCAGCTGTCCGAAGAACACGGGTACGGGTAGTCTGGAGAAAGCTCAGTTGATCCTTGAAGCGATGCTTGTATCCATGCAAACCATTGAAAAGTCCTACGGGCAATATATAAAAATTATTGATAAAGGAGGTACGGATCATGTTGAAACTTGATCTTCAATACTTTTCTTCAAAGAAAGGTGTCGGAAGCACGAAGAACGGTCGTGATTCCATTGCGAAACGTCTCGGTGCTAAAAGAGCAGACGGCCAGCATGTAACGTGCGGCTCTATTCTCTATCGCCAGCGCGGAACAAAGATTTACCCGGGAACGAATGTCGGTCGCGGTGGAGACGACACTTTGTTTGCGACAGCCGACGGTGTTGTTAAGTTTGAAAAGTTCGGCCACAAACGTAAAAAAGTCAGTGTTTATCCAGTTGAAGCTTTGAAAGAAGCTTGAGCTTGATCAAAAGCAGAACTTGTCTTATTACTAACAGACGGCTGATGCTTCTTTGCCAGGCAAAGAAGCATCAGCCGTCTTTTTGTATCGATCGCCAGCCTGAGAAAAACCTTGCAATCCCTGGTTTTGTCATCTGGCGAAAGCTGTACAGATCCGGTCCCGACTGTTTCTGATATACTAATGATCAAGGCATGATCAATTAGGAGCGTGGGCTTGTAATGTTTGACAAAAAAAAAGGTGTTCAACTGATTGGTTCGGCGAGGCATATTTTATTAAACGATCTTCAGCTTATTAAAGGGTATCTTTCCATAAAGCAGCCTGAAAAAGCAATGATGATTATCGATCAAATAACGGAAAGATTGCGCCATCAGTCCAGACTGTCTAATTTGAATATACCGAAGTGCTGTTTTTATCTGACAACATATAGATGGTCGGCAAGCCCTTTTGATCTGACAATTGAAGTTTCGGGTTCTGAGAGTGATTTTTCTTCGTACGATCAGATGCTGTTCGAATTTTTCTCATCTTTCTTCCCGCTTTTAGAGAAACAGGCAACGGAAACAGTAAATAACGAGATGCTGGTCTCTTTTGAAACTTCAGGATCGGCTCTTAACATTCGGATGACATATGCCGGTGAACTCAATCAGCCTGATCAGGCAGAAAAAAGATTGGAAGGTCTGATACTGAATCAATCCTTGATGCGGGTTAAACACTACATAACAAAGAATAGGATCAATGGAAAAATGAGGTGGGTCGTATGTTTGTCGATCAAGTAAAAGTTTATGTCAAAGGCGGCGACGGCGGAAATGGAATGGTCGCTTTCAGAAGAGAGAAGTATGTGCCTGACGGAGGGCCGGCTGGCGGAGATGGAGGAAAAGGTGCGGATGTCGTCTTCGAAGTTAATGAAGGGTTAAGGACGTTAATGGATTTCCGTTACAAGCGCCATTTCAAAGGTCAGAAAGGTGAAAACGGCCGGACAAAGAATCAGCATGGGAAGAACGCGAGCCCGTTGACGGTCCAGGTACCCCCGGGAACTGTTGTTCGGGACGTCAGGACCAACGAAGTGATTGCAGATTTAACGGAAAACGGTCAGAAAGCCGTTATCGCGAAAGGAGGCCGCGGAGGACGGGGAAATACCCGGTTTTCGACACCGGCGAATCCGGCCCCTTACATATCAGAAAACGGAGAGCCCGGCGAAGAACGTGAAGTACAGCTGGAGTTGAAGCTGCTTGCCGATGCAGGTATAGTTGGTTTCCCAAGTGTCGGTAAATCAACACTTCTTGCCGCGGTTACGTCGGCAAAGCCGAAAATAGCGGCTTATCATTTCACCACGCTCGTTCCTAATTTAGGGGTCGTCGCACTTGATGAAGGCAGAAGTTTCGTTGTGGCCGATCTGCCCGGTCTGATCGAGGGGGCAAGTCAGGGGGCGGGTCTGGGCTACCAGTTTCTCAGGCACATCGAACGAACGCGAGTGATTATTCACGTCGTTGATATGTCAGGAAGCGAAGGGCGCAACCCTTATGAGGATTACACAAAAATCAATGAGGAATTAAAAACCTATCAATGGCGTTTGCTTGAAAGGCCTCAGGTTGTCGCCGCCAGCAAGATGGATCTGCCCGGTGCCGATAAAAATCTTGAGGAATTTAAAAACAAAATCGGACATGATGTACCTGTATATCCGATTTCTTCGATTACCCGGTCGGGTCTTGATGCATTATTGAACAAAGTATTTGAACTGATTGAAAAGACTCCCCTGTTTCCTCTCGAAGAGGCTGAGGAAAAGAAGGAAAATAAGGTCTACCAACTGGAGAGCGAAGAGGAGCCGTTTGTCATTACACGCGATGACGACGGGACATTCAATGTATCAGGCCCGAAAGTGGAGTTGTTATTCAAAATGACTAACTTTCACCATGATGAGGCAGTCAGACGCTTTGCCAGACAGCTTCGAAGCATGGGCGTTGACGAAGCGCTGAGAGAGAAAGGCGTCAAGGATGGGGATACGGTAAGAGTCATGGATTTTGAGTTTGAGTACACGGATTGAATGTCCGGCTGCTGAGAGTGCGGGGAACGGCTGTCGAAACAGTATGGTCCGGGCACCAGCTGTTTTCGTCTGGAATGTGGAGCGCACAATCCGATATTCGTTTCCTGTCATGCGTAAAAAAACGACGGATCCGGCTATAATAATAAATAGCCGGACTTTTTCAGAGCCTGTTCGGCCGCGTTCAGTCGGTCAGCGGATACGGATTCCAGCTTGTGAAGATGTACACCATCCGTCAGCGAGGAGAGCAGTGAAGCACCTGTCTGGCTGAGTTTTTCCATAAACCGTTTGACATCCATTCGATTTTTAATCATCAGCGAACCGGTGATCTCTCCATAAACAGGGTGCTCAACAGTGACGTCCACTACGGTCACACCACAGTCAACAATTAAATTCAGCTCATGTTCTGTTTGTTTCAGCGTATGACGACAGGCAATGATACGCGTTTTTATTTCAGGTTTCGCCTGTCTCAGGTACAGGTAACCTTGTGATGTCGCTACGATGGGATACTCTTTCGCTCTGAGAAGGGAAATATCTTGTACAATCACCTGGCGGCTGACCTGCATCCGATCGGCCAGCTCACTGCCAGTGACAGGTTCCGGGGTCTGCTGAAGAAGATTCAGCACCTGTTTCCGCCTTTCTTTTCCGGACTTTCGTTTGCCTCTTGCCTGATTCATAGGTAACAGCTCCAAGAAAGTGATTAATCATAATTATAATCCATTTTTTTGTATTGTCCATGCAGCACGGTTTCTCGTAACGTTTAACCCTGTTCCCTTCCCTTTATTAATGAATATGTGGCAAAACGCCCAAAAGGGCCATATATATAGAGTGACTTTTTAGGAGGGATGGAAACCGTGAAAATATATGTTGTACAGAAAGGCGATACAATGGAGGAAATAGCCAGGAAACACGGCATGACCATTGAAGAATTCAAAAAAATGAACGCCGGGCTGACCGAATCGCAGCTGGTACATGGGATGAAAGTGAAAGTCGCTATTGGGAAAAAACCGTTGAAGAAAATAGAACAGGCCGTGCGTTCTGAAAAAAAAGCAAAACCCCCGATTATGCAACCGAAGAAAGAAAAGAGTCCTGTTCCGAACGCTGTTTCGCCTGAAACGCCGCCTGCGAATAAACCGATTGGCGGAGCGATGCCAAATATACCGAAAGCGCCCGTTGGCGAAGCAATGCAAAATATGCCAAAAGCACCTGTTGTCAAAGTGGCGCCAAACACACCGAAAGCACCTGTCGGCGAAGCGATGCAAAATATGCCAAAAGCACCTGTTGTCAAAGTGACGCCAAACATACCGAAAGCGCCCATCGGTGGAGTGATGCAAAACATGCCGAAAGCGCCCGTTGGTGGAGTGATGCAAAGCATGCCGAAAGCGCCCGTTGGTGGAGTGATGCAAAACATGCCGCAGGCACCCGTCGGCGGAGTGATGCAAAATATGCCGCAGGCACCCGTCGGCGGAGTGATGCAAAATATGCCGCAGGCGCCCGTCGGCGGAGTGATGCAAAATATGCCGCAGGCGCCCGTTGGCGGAGCGATGCCCAATATACCGAAAGCACCCGTCGGCGGAGTGATGCAAAATATGCCGCAGGCGCCCGTTACCGGAGCGATGCCAAATATACCAAAAGCACCTGTCGGCGGAGTGATGCAAAATATGCCTCAAGCACCCGTTACCGGAGCGATGCCAAACATACCGCAGGCACCCGTCGGCGGAGTGATGCAAAATATGCCAAAATCGCCTGTCGACGGAGCCAAGCCGGCTGTCAATCCAGAAATGAAGGACTCGGGCATGGAGGGAGAACTTGCTGCCCCTGAAACAGATTTTTCTCATGTTTTTTATCCGAAAGAAAGCCCCTATCCTGTGACAGGCGGTTTGCCGGAATTTTCATCGGGTCCGCTGCCGTCATCTGCACCAGGTTTAATGGAATCGCCTGATTATGAAACACCGGGTAAACAGGCGAAGCCTGCTGATTATGTACCTGGTCATTATCCTTTTTTGTCACAGGGGTCGATACAAATGGATCAGCCTTACGTACCGGAAAGTGTCTGGGGGGCGCAGACTTATCCCGGCGCATCGTCAACACCGTGGATCGCACCAGAAGGGAATACGAATTATCCATACTCAGATACCGCGGGCGAGCCGTATGAGATGCCGATGCAGTATCAACCCGAAACATCCGTACCGACGGCACCGGTCATGCCGTCGTCCATAGGAGGCTACCCGCAGCCTTATTTGAAAATTCCGCAGAATCCATGCGGGTGCGGGGGCGATCAGCCATATCCTTATTCACCATTTACTCAACCTACGGTCGGCACTTATTACGGCGGAAACCAGCCGCCGCAACCGGTTCCTTACTCCGGGATGCAATCGGCGTCTGCCCCGTTATATCAGCCGCAGGAACCCGCTGCTCACCCCGGAGGAAAGAAATAAGCCTGTAATGGCTCAGGACCTGTACGTTCCGAAGAGGAACAAATAACAATAATCTGGAAAATGGTTTGATTTTCATCTTCCATGAATTGGCTTTTTTTCGGAAAAATTTCATAAGCGTAAAAACCTCCTCCGCCACACATGTTATAGGTGAAAGGGGGTTTTATCATTGAAAAAGACAATATTAACACTGGGTACTGCACTGGCGTTAAGCGGTGTATTAACCGGCTGTAATGCAGACCGGGGGGCATACAATAATAATCCGAATGCGCCGCGAAATGTCACTTATCGAACAGACGACCGCTACAATCCGGATTATACAAACAGACAGGCTACAGATTACAGAAATCCCGGTACGGTACGTAATGACAATGTAAACAACGGGATGCGTACCAACCGATCGCTGGCCAAAAGAATTGCCGATCGTGCGAATCGTGTAGCCGGTGTCGATCGGACACATGTCGTTGTCACACCAGGAAGGGTTCTGATTGGTCTGGACCTGGCAAAAGGTGTAAAAAAGACAAACGTTGATCAGGACGTTCGTTCTGCCGTTCGGCCGTTGACAGGCAACAGAGACGTCTATGTTTCATCGGACATCAAACTGGTGCGAAGGATTACTAATGTCGAAACGAATGTTAATGCAGGTGCCGGAACACGCGAAGTTCGTTCTGACATAACGGGAATCATCGACGATTTGTCGAATGCCATCAAACGACCGTTCCAGAATAACTCAAAATAATGGTTCACCATTTCAGTTAAGAGCAGGGAGAAATCCTTGCTCTTTTTTTAAAAGTAAAAAATAGGTATAATGAGAACGGAAATGAGTTTGGTTAGTGCAGGGGGTAAGGAGGCAGGCTGCCGTCTGGCCTTAAGAAGGCGGTTTTTTAAAACATTTTGAAACAGCAACAATGAGAGGAGTCATTCAGAATGTCAGGACATTCAAAGTGGAATAATATACAACATAAAAAAAATGCTCAGGACGCGATTCGCGGAAAAATTTTCATGAAATTATCCAAGGATATTTTTCTTGAAGCAAGGCGCGGCGGTGGGGATCCGGATATGAATGCCGGCCTGCGTCACGCGATTGAGAAGGCAAAGGCTGCGAACATGCCAAACGATAATATTTCCCGGGCAATAAAAAAAGCAACAGGAAATCTTGATGGTGTCTCTTATGAGGAAATCACGTACGAGGGGTATGGTCCGGGCGGCGTTGCGGTCATGGTTGACGTGTTGACAGATAACAGAAACCGTTCTGCCTCGGAAATCCGCCATGCTTTCAGCAAAAGCGGCGGTAATCTCGGCGAAAGCGGAAGCGTTGCTTTTCTGTTTGACAGGCAAGGGATTATTGAAATTGAAACAACAGAGGATACGGATGAAGATCAGGTGATGATGGATGCCATTGACGCCGGTGCGGATGATCTGAGAACGGAAGAGGGTGAATTTATCATTACGGCGGCTCCGGATTCTTTGGAAGAGGTAAAGAAAGCACTTGAAGATAAAGGTTACGAAATTGACCGGGCCGAAGTGGCCATGATTCCAAAAACGAAGACATCATTAGCCGGCAAAGATCTGGAAAAGATGCAGGCGTTAATGGAAGCACTCGAAAATAATGATGATGTTCAAGATGTTTACAGTAATCTTGAGGAAGCCTGATCTGTAAATGTCAGGCAATACCAAACTTATTTTTCCGGGCGTTGGAAATTATGGGGCATTCCTTATGGATGTCCTTTTCATTTCCCTGGTATTTTGTGATTTGCGTCATAATTGTGATATGATGTTAGATGAAAAAAAGAAATGGTCTATGGATCCGAGCGTTTCTGGATGAGGAGAAAGTATTGTGTTTGACTATATAAGAGGGGTTTTAACCTACCTGTCAAGCGGAGGCATTGTTATCGAACAGGGCGGGATCGGCTATCGGATCATCTGCGCGAATCCGTTCAGCTATCAGTCACAGATCCATTGTGAGACGACAGTGTATCTCTATCAGTATGTTCGGGAAGACGCGATAATTTTGTATGGTTTTCAAACACGTGAGGAACGTGAGCTCTTTGTCCGGCTGCTGTCAGTTTCAGGAATTGGTCCGAAGAACGCACTGGCCATTCTGGCAACAGGACAGCCTGAACAGATTATTCAGGCCATTGAGGCTGAAGATCATCGCTATCTGACTCAATTTCCCGGGATCGGAAAGAAAACAGCCGGACAAATTATACTTGACTTAAAGGGAAAAATGCATGATTTTGCGGTACCTTACACCTCTTTGAGCCGGGAGAGGGCGTATGGAAATGAACCTGCAGCCCTGTCTGAAGCTGTCGAAGCATTGAAAATGCTCGGCTACTCAGACAGGGAAATCAGACAGGTCGTCCCCGTTCTGGAAAAAGAAGAAATGTCCGCGGAACGTTTTGTCAAAGAAGCACTTCGCCTGATGACAAAGAGATAAACGGGAGGGGAAGAACAGATGGAAGAGGATCGTCTGCTTTCGAGTGAATCAACCCTCGAAGACCAGGGACTGGATCACTCGATTCGGCCAGCAGATTTGGACCATTATATCGGACAAAACCCGATCAAGGAGAATCTGAAGATTTTTATTCAGGCTGCCAGGGAACGAAGTGAACCTCTGGATCATGTTCTGCTTTACGGGCCACCCGGACTTGGAAAGACCACTTTAGCGATGATTATCGCTACTGAAATGGGTGTCAATATCCGAACCACATCCGGCCCGGCACTTGAGAGGCCGGGAGATCTGGCCGCCGTACTCTCTTCGCTTGAGCCTTGCGATGTGCTTTTTATCGACGAAATTCATCGCTTAAGCCGAAATGTGGAAGAAGTTCTCTATCCTGCGATGGAAGACTTTTTTCTCGATATCGTACTGGGGAAAGACGACACGGCTCATTCGGTGCGCCTGAATCTTCCACCGTTTACGCTTGTAGGAGCGACGACAAGGGCGGGCTATCTATCACCGCCGCTCCGTGATCGATTCGGTGTCATCAGCCGGCTCCAATTTTACAGTCCGGATGAGCTTTCACTGATTGTAAAGAGAACGGCTTCGGTACTCGGAACGTCGATCGATCAGGAGGCTTGTCTCGAGATTGCCCGGCGGTCGCGGGGGACACCCCGTATTGCAAACCGATTATTAAAAAGAATAAGAGATTTTGCTCAGGTTGAAATGGATGGCCGCATCGATAAAACGGTCGCACGAACCGGCCTTGAACGCCTTCAGGTCGATGAAGCGGGTCTGGATCGTGTAGATCATCAATTATTGAAGGGAATCATTGAGAAATTCGGCGGAGGCCCGGTCGGATTGGATACGATTGCTGCGGCGATCGGCGAGGAACGTCATACGATTGAAGACGTTCATGAGCCCTATCTGCTTCAGATCGGATATATACAGAGAACCCCGCGTGGCCGTATTGTGACGGAACATGCTTATAAACACTTCAATATAAGACAGGAAGATTAAACAATGGGCGATTTTGGTAAAATAATCATGGTCATTGGGATCATTCTTTTTTTTATTGGATTGTGCTGGCCGCTGGTCGGGCGTCTTCCAGGTGATATTTTTATCAAAAAAGGAAATGTAACGTTTATGTTTCCGGTTGTGACTTGTCTTGTCATCAGTATTGTTTTGTCGCTGATTTTTTATCTGATCAGTCATTTTCGTTAAAAAGAATTTATCCGGGAGCCGGGCTGACCCTCCCCCTGAAGAAAAAATCGGGTAGCGGGCCGGCGGGTTTGAACTCCCTTTTTAGTGAAAGAGGCGTTATATACATTGGATGTATCAGAATTTGATTATGAATTACCTGAAGAATTGATTGCACAGACGCCGCTCAAAGACCGTGCGGCTTCCAGATTGATGGTGATTAATCCGAATAAAGATACGATTTATCATCATCATTTCAGTGAAATTATGGATTACCTGAATCCCGGGGACTGTCTTGTTCTTAACGATACAAAAGTTCTTCCGGCACGTCTGATCGGTTATAAAGAAGAAACAGGTGCAAAAATTGAACTGCTTCTTCTGAAACAGACAGAAGGGGATTCGTGGGAGTGCCTGGTAAAACCGGCAAAACGGGTACACGAAGGGGTACATATTCAGTTCGGCGAAGGAAAGCTCGAAGCCGTTTGCGATAAAGAACTCGATGAAGGCCGCCGGATTGTGACCTTTCACTATGAAGGCATTTTTTATGAGGTTCTGGAAGAACTGGGGAAAATGCCGCTTCCGCCCTATATAAAAAAACAGCTCGATGATCCGAACCTCTATCAGACAGTCTATGCGAAACATCGCGGCTCGGCTGCCGCACCGACCGCCGGCCTGCATTTTACGAAAGAACTGCTCAGCCGGATTGAAGCGAAAGGTATTCATATTGTATTTATTACTCTCCACGTCGGTTTGGGAACATTCAGACCGGTTAAAGTGGACAAAATAGAAGAGCATAAAATGCATGCAGAATTTTATCAAATGACAAAAGACGCAGCCGAAACTTTAACGAGGGCCAGAAAAGAAGGCAAAAGAGTGATTGCCTGCGGGACAACTGTCATCCGGACCCTGGAGACCATTACGGCAAAATTTGACGGGGAATTTCGTGAAGCCTCCGGCTGGACGGATATATTTATCTATCCGGGCTATCAATACAGGGCGATTGACGGGATGATTACGAATTTTCATCTGCCAAAGTCGACTCTGATTATGCTTGTCAGTGCTTTTGCCGGAAGGGATTTTGTTTTAAAGGCATATAGAGAGGCTGTAAAGGAGAAATATCGTTTCTTCAGTTTCGGCGATGCCATGTTCATCGAGGAAGGAATTAAGAGCTAAATGAGCGCTGCTGTCACTTATGAATTAATCAAGACCGAAAAACATACCGGAGCCAGGCTGGGAAGACTTCACACACCACATGGAACATTCGAAACACCTATGTTTATGCCTGTAGGGACCCTGGCTACCGTTAAAACAATGAGTCCGCGTGAGTTGAAAGAAATCGGCGCCGGAGTCATTCTCAGTAATACGTATCATCTCTGGCTCAGGCCAGGGGAGGAAATCGTTGAAGAAGCGGGCGGTCTTCATCAGTTTATGAACTGGGATCAGGGGATTCTGACGGATTCCGGGGGTTTCCAGGTGTTCAGTCTCAGTAAATTAAGAGATATTACAGAAGAGGGTGTTCATTTCCGGAATCATTTGAATGGTGAGAAGCTGTTTCTGACCCCGGAAAAATCGATCGCCATTCAAAATGCGCTCGGTTCGGATATCATGATGGCTTTTGACGAATGTCCGCCTTATCCATGCGAGTATGACTACATGAAAGCTTCGACTGAACGGACAAGCCGCTGGGCACAGCGATGTCTGTCGGCTAACAAAAATCCTGAGAGACAGTCACTTTTTGGAATTGTTCAGGGTGGAAACTATAAAGAACTGCGCAGGCAATCTGCAATGGATCTGACCTCTCTTGATTTTCCCGGATACGGGATCGGAGGACTCTCCGTCGGCGAGCCTAAGGAAACGATGAACGAAATGCTTGAATGGACAACTCCGCTTCTTCCGACTGGCAAGCCAAGATATCTCATGGGAGTCGGGTCTCCGGATTCATTAATCGATGGTGTGATCCGCGGGGTCGACATGTTTGACTGCGTTCTCCCAACGCGGATTGCGCGTAACGGGACGTGCATGACGGAACATGGCCGACTGGTTATCCGTAATGCAAAGTATGCCCACGACTTTCGTCCGATCGATGAGCACTGTGACTGTTCTGTCTGCCGGAATTATTCACGAGCCTATATCAGGCATTTGGTAAAAGCAAATGAAACTTTCGGATTTCGATTAACATCTTACCATAACCTTTATTTTTTGATAAAATTAATGCAGCGTGTCCGATCGGCGATTCAGGAAGACCGTCTTCTTGATTTCAGAGAACGATTTTTTGAATCGTACGGGTTTAATAAACCAGATGCGAAAAACTTTTAGAACACAAAGGGAGGCTCACTATGGGTAACTTAGGCGGAACATTAATACCATTAATTATCTTCATTGGTATTTTTTACTTTTTGCTCATTCGTCCGCAGCAAAAAAGGGCAAAAGAAACGAAAACCATGCAGTCATCGCTGTCGAGAGGGGATAAGATTATCACTATTGGCGGTCTGCAGGGGACCGTGGATTCACTTGATGATCAAAATGTGGTCCTGAGGTGCGGCGGAAGCAAACTGACTTTCGAGCGGAGTGCGGTTCGCGCCATTTTGAAAAAGGCAGGATCACACGGCGATCACGAGAAGGATGAATCAAAGAAGGAAGTCAAAGCCGAATCTGCAGAAAAAGCGGAAAAATAAAAAAAAGTGCCCGTTTGTTAAGGCACGGATGGTTCTGATTATTGATTAACTGAATGTTCATTCTGGACTGATTTAAAAAGACAGCGTCCCTGGAAGGGGAGCCGCTGTCTTTTTAGCGCTTTCCCGAGAAAAGATTGACACCGACGACTCCGCCAAAAGCAGATGAAACAATGTTTACGATGTAGAAAACATACTGCATCGCCCCAGGCACGCGATCCAGTCCGAAAAGTTGAAAAAACAGACTGAAGAGACAGTAAAAAAGGCCGGTCATTGCTCCAATGAGAAGGCCCCTTTCTTTCAGCCTGGATCCTGAAAAAATGCCACCGATAAATAAAGCAACAATGGAAATGATGATCGGAAGTACCGTTCCACTGGTTTCAGCATATGATGTAAATCGCAGCAATGAAGCAAGCAGGAAAGCAGATGCCAGGACAATGACGAATGATGCGGCCATTCCATAAGAGACAGCGGTCATCCAGTTCCGCGCCATATTTTCACCTCCGGAATATGATTGAAAATCGTGTTCTCCCTCCATCTCTATTCGGACGAGTTCCGGTTTATGATAAGAGAAGCGTGGTGTCTGAACGTTCTATTGGTAAAGCTGACCGTCATTCATGAAATAGTCCGTTCGGTTCATACTAAGAGCAGGAAACTCAATGAAAGGGAGGATAAGAATGGGTACAGCAGCTGCCAGAACACTTCTTCTGATTTTATTATTGCTGGCGGGTTTCGGGGAGTTGATGAGTGCTAAGATGGTTGAACGGACTTTTTCAGAGTTTCTCCTCGTCCTGACAGCCGCTGAACTTTCTTTTTTTGCGGTGATCAGGCCTGAAGAACCTCTTGCTCTATTTATTATTCCGCTGCTGCTGCTCATTATCATCTACCGCGTCCGAACGCTTGTATTCAGAACCGTTCGCGGGAAAATGGAAACGACGGCTTCATCACTGTCCGTAAAGAACCCCTGTAACCTTTTACGGCCACTGGATCATAAAGCAGAACAGCCGTTTTCGATGGTCAGGCCTCCTTCAAAGATGGGGCTGCCTTTGATTGAAAGAGGAAAGGTACGCGGAGATAATTTAAAACACATCGGGCGAACGCCTTTATGGCTGAGACAGGAGCTTCGTAAGTTCGGCTATCGGGACATCAGGCAGGTCAATTATCTGACCATTGATGACTCAGGTAATTTTTACATGGATTTAAAAAACAGAAAAACAAAAAGCTAAGCAATCCATCTCCCGAAGAAGGGAATCTGGCTAAGCTGCTCTCTTTGAATCATGCCAAGAAAAAGAGCGAGCAGTATATAAAAGAACGAAATGATCGCGATCAGAGCCAGTGTTCTTGGGAGGAGTTCCCACCCGATCAAAGCCCTGCTGATCAGTATATGAGCCAGTAATCCTGAGAAAGCAATCAGGATCGCTGTTCGCAGGTAATCTTTGATAATCAGGGAGAAACCAATGGTTTTGATAATCACTGCAGTGTGAAGCATAGTGACAAGAACGACATTGACACAGATGGCAAGCGCCGCACCTTTTATCCCGAATTCAGGACGGCTGGTCAGAAGGAATAAGGTCATAATTTTCACTATAGCGCTGATCAATGTATTCATCATAGCCGCTTTGGCGAGGTCGAGAGCCTGAAGAACGGCATGCATTGGCGCCTGAAAATAGAAGACCAGAAAAAAGGGGGCCATGATGCATACGTATGTAGCGGAAGCGGGTGAATCATAAATCAACGTCATCAGCGGTCTGGCGAAGGAATAAGTAACGACAACCGAAAGTCCCCCGGTCAGCATTGCGATACGCAATGCCTGATTGAGGCGAAAGTGGATCATACCGTAATCTTTTTTGGCGTAGGCCTCACTGACCGCCGGAACGAGAGAGACATGGAGAGCATGAGTGATAAAACTTGGAAGAAGCAGTATGGTAAGGGCAAAACCGGTAAGCTGTCCGTATAGAGCGGTTGAGTCCTGAATAGAATATCCGGCCAGCAGCATGCCATGTGAGACAATGATTGGCTCAAAAAAATTGCCAAGTGACCCGATCATCCGGCTGCCCATAGTCGGAAGACCGATACCGAGAAGCTGACGCAATGTATTTCTGCTCCGGTGGACAGATTGACGAATTTTGCCTTTCAGCCTGACTCTGGATTCCTTTTTAAATGCGCGCAGCATGTACAGGAGAGAAGCACACTCCCCGGCTGAACCCGCAATCATTGCGCCGGCTGCCGCATATTGGACGCCGTACGGCATGAGCATATTGGTCAGCGTTGCGACTAAAGAGATACGGACGATCTGTTCGATAATTCCGGAGTAAGCATAAGGCTTCATGTTCCGGATTCCCTGAAAATAACCGCGCAGCACTGAGCTCACGGCAACAATCGGGATCACCGGGGTAATCGCAAGAAGCGGATAGACAACTCTTGTGTCTGGAAATAAAAACCTTGCGGCCGGTGGTACAAGGACCAGCATGGAGATCGTCAGCACGAGGCTGATAAAGCCAACAATAGCAAGCGAAAGGGAGAGAATCACCCTTATTTTCCTTTTATTGTTCAGTGTATCGGCTTCGGCGACAAGCTTGGAGATGGCGACAGGAAGACCAAGCTCGGTCAGAGTCACAGCAAGGATCAGTGCCGGAAAAGCCATATTATACAGACCGACACCATCATCGCCGATGACCCGGGCGAGAACCATGCCGTTTACCATACCCAGTATTCGCGTGAACAACCCGGCCACCATCAGGATAAATGAACCTTTCAAAAATGATTGTCGTGTCATTGGTTGCCCGCCTTTCTGCCGAATTGCAGCGCTGAAATAAAGAACGCCGCACGCGCATGTTGAATTATATGCAGGAGATAAGGCCAGGCATGACAAGCCTGTTGTTTTTCATCCTCCGTTGTTGATTGTCTGAAATCCCTGTACGGGTTATTGATACGGTCTTCATTTGTATTTCGTATTATCTGCCAATTATGCTATGATAGACACTATGGGAGGAATCGACATGGGCGATGTAAAGGACGATATGGAAAAGTGGCGAAATCTGATCGAACCTTTTTT
Organism: Sporolactobacillus sp. THM7-4; assembly: GCF_004153165.1. GTDB lineage: Bacteria > Bacillota > Bacilli > Bacillales > Sporolactobacillaceae > Sporolactobacillus. Next base: position 183,692 of record NZ_SEMD01000006.1, read on the forward strand.
ACAAAGCAAATTGGATGAATTTCATCTGCTTGGACTTGACCATCTGACGATGGATGATTTCTGGAAATTTGTAAAAGAATCGATAGAAGGGAAAAAAGGGGACAAGCCTGAGCGAATACATGAGGTAGTGGCTTGCGTCATGGCGTTTACCGTCAACGATTATTTAAATAAATTACGTATGGATATGTTCAAAGACAGTAAGCTCGAGATAGACGACTCACTTTTCAAATAGGTTCTGTTCCTTTCTGTTGTGTGAGCTTAATCTGTATTTGGAGTGACAGGAAAAATTAAAATGAGGACATGTAACCGGAATCGGGTTGCCGGATACCAGGGAAAGAGAAGGGAGTAAGTAAAGGACTATGGTGAAAAAAGGACACGTATTCTCCTTTTTTGCGATTTTGATTATTTCTGCAATAATACTTAGTTTTGTAACCATGCCCATTATACATAGTGTGAAATTGGGTCTTGATTTAAAAGGCGGTTTTGAAGTACTTTACCAGGTTAAGCCGCTGAAAGCGGGACAGAAGATCGACAGCGAGACGATGAGCAATGCGGTCGCGTCGATTAATAAGCGTATTAATGTCCTTGGCGTCAGTGAGCCGAACATCGCAATTGAAAACGGAAACCGGATTCGTGTCCAGCTTCCGGGGGTAAAAGATCAGAAAAGGGCGCGCGAACTTTTGTCGACGACAGCCAATCTGACGTTTCGAGATTATAAGGACAAACTGATGCTGGACGGAAGCGACCTCCAGCCTGGAAAAGCCAGGGTTGCTTTTGATGATATGAATCGTCCGCTTGTCACGCTGCGCCTGAAGGACTCGGCAAAGTTCGCCGATGTAACCAGAAAGATACTTGCCGAAGCTCCGAATAATGTTCTGGTCATCTGGATGGATTATGGGAAAGGCGATTCATACCGGAAAGAAGCCGCTCAGTCGAATCACAAATTTATATCAGCGCCCAGCGTGAACAATGTGCTGAATACGAATGATGTCCAGATAACAGGAAACTTTACCGTACAGGAAGCAACGAATTTGAAAGATCTGCTGAATTCCGGATCGCTTCCTGTTAAGATGGACGAAATTTACTCGACATCGGTTGGTGCTCAATACGGGCAAAATTCGATGCAGCAGACTCTGTTCGCCGGTGCCATCGGTATTGCGGCTATCTTTATTTTCATGCTCCTGTTCTACCGTTTCGGCGGTTTGATAGCAGACATTACCCTTATTTTCTATGTCTACATCGTTATGGCCGTCTTTGTCGGGCTGCAGGCGGTACTGACACTTCCGGGTATCGCGGCTCTGATTCTTGGAATTGGAATGGCGGTGGATGCGAACATTATCACTCTTGAACGAATAAAAGATGAAATCCGCAGCGGAAAGTCTATTCTCTCGGCCTATAAAGCGGGAAATCAGCGCGCTTTGCCGACTGTCGTGGACGCCAACCTGACAACCATTATCGCTGCTGCTGTGTTGTTTATTTTCGGGGACAGTGCGGTTAAAGGGTTTGCCGTGATGCTGCTGATCAGTAACATCATTACCTTTATTACATCGATTTACGGAGCCCGTTTACTGCTCGGACTCTGGGTTCGGAGTAAGGCGTTAAACAACAGGCCGGGCCTGTTTGGCGTCAGGAGGAGTGATATTCTTGAAAAGTAATGTAAATATGGATTACAAACATTATAACAGGTTCTACGATCACTTTGACTTTATAAAATTCAGAAATGTTTTTTTTACCTTTTCCCTGGTTATTACTCTGGCCGGAATCATTTCGCTGTCCATTTTCCATCTGAATCTGGGTATTGACTTCTCGAGCGGTACCCGTGTTGATTTGCAGGCAGACAGGCCGCTGAACATTACCCAGGTGACAAATACGTTTAAGGATTTGGGCTATCAGCCGGAGCAGCCGGTGCTTTCGGGAAACCACCGAAATATTGCGACGGTCCGCATTAATAAGGAACTGACTCATCAGGAAATTGCCAAAGTCAAGAGCGCTATTCAAAGCAAGTACGGCATTGAACCTAACGTCAGCACCGTTTCGCCGCAAGTCGGTCGGGATCTTGCAAAAAATGCCTTTTTTGCCGTTATTATTGCTTCGATTTTCATCATTATCTATGTCTGGGTCCGGTTTGAATTTCTTCAGGGACTGACGGCAGTTATTGCTTTAATCCATGACGCCTTCTTTATTATCTCGGTGTTCAGCCTTCTGCACATTGAGGTCAATATCCTGTTTATCTCTGCAGTCCTGACGATTATCGGCTACTCGATCAATGATACCATCGTCACGTTTGACCGTGTCAGAGAGAATATCAAGCTGAGCCGCAAACGACTGACTACATTTGAAGAGCTCGGGCAGATTGTTAACCTGAGTATCCGTGAAACGTTGACCCGATCAATTAATACGGTACTGACTGTTCTCTTCCCCGTTATTTTTCTTTTGATTTTCGGCAGCGAATCGATCCGTACCTTTACGATCGCTTTATTTGTCGGTCTCATTTGCGGTGTTTATTCTTCCGTATGCATTGCTTGTCCGTTGTGGGCTGTCATGAAGGCGCGATATATAGCCGGAAGAAAGAAAAAACGTACGGTCCAGACTGAAGGATGAATCTGAGATTTGTCTCATGTTAAAAAGTAAAGAAGAAACGAAAAGGAGCCACAGGAAATGAACAAACAATGGGGAATCCTTTTGGGATTAATATTTACATTGCTCATTGTTCTTTTTTCGATCGCAAACGTCGATAATGTAACCTTCAGTTTCTTACTTGGACAGGTCAGGCTGCCGTTGATTCTCGTCATTATCGGTTCGGTTTTGCTTGGCGCTCTGCTGATCAGTTCATTTGCTTTTAAAAGGATTCATCAGCAGAACCGTGAAATCAGGAATCTGCAACGGCAGTTGCACCGATTTGAAGTGACGGGTGCCAGGCAACCAGATCGTTCTGCCGGGGAGACTGTAACTGAGGAAAAAGAGACCCGATCATCAAGGCACCACTCTTTATTAAAAAGATAACATTCGATCAGCCGATCAGCCGCGGATACGATATGTAACTAAAAGATACAGAAAAAAATAACTGAAAGAAAGAGGGAAAACAGGCGGATGCTGAAACCGAACAGCCGCTGGATTTTGAACCGCGCTGACGGGGAGAAAGTGAGCAGACTGTCTGCAGAATTAAACATTTCTCCGTTGACGGCCCGTTTACTGATTCTTCGCGGGATTGAAGATCCGGAAAAGGCTGATGTTTTTTTACATACTGACAAGGCGGAATTTCACGATCCGCTGGACATGCTCGGGATGAGAGAAGCGCTGGTCCGGATCAGGCATGCCGTTGAAAATCATGAGCCGATCCGCATTTTCGGGGATTATGATGCAGACGGAGTGACCTCGACCGCGCTTATTGTTCGTGCATTGAAAGAAATGGGAGCAAACGTAGACAGCTATATTCCCAATCGATTTAAAGACGGTTATGGACCAAACGTTCCTGCGGTGGAAAGAGCTGCAAAGGATGGAGTCAGGCTGATTATCACTGTCGATTCCGGCATTGCCGCTTTAGATCCGGCAGAGGCGGCGAGGCGACTGGGAGTCGATTATATTGTTACCGATCACCATGAACCTCCGGCAGTTCTTCCGGATGCGATGACAATCCTGAACCCGAAGCAGCCGGGCTGTGACTATCCGTTCAAGGGTCTTTCAGGTGCGGGGATTGCTCTGAAACTCGTTCAGGCACTGTGCCCGGACGCGGGAGTCGGGGACTGGACGGCTCTGGCTGCGATTGGGACGATTGCGGATCTTGTTCCGCTGCAGGATGAAAACAGGCTGATAGCCCTGAAAGGACTGAGGACGATCAACGCCGGAACGTACACCGGAATCACTGCTTTGAAAGCAAAGGCCGGGTGTACCGGACCGGCTGACAGTGATACAATCGGTTTTCAAATAGCGCCCAGGTTAAACGCGGCCGGAAGAATGAGTGATGCGGATTCTGCGCTGCGCCTTTTGCTCTCCGATGACGAGAATGAATCGGCGCTTCTGGCTGAAGAACTTGAAGAACTCAATCAGTCCCGAAAATCATTGGTTGATTCGATATTTAATGAGGCTGATAAGCAGGCCGGCATTTTGTATGAACAGGGATACACGGCACTGGTCATAGCCGGAGAAAAATGGCACCAGGGCGTGATCGGTATTGTTGCTTCCCGTATCGTGGAAAAATATTACCGGCCGACGATCATATTGAGTATCGATAAGCAGGCAGGACTTGCGAGGGGATCCGGAAGAAGTATCGAGGGTTTTAACATTTATCAGGGTCTGACGGCTTCCAGGGTCCATTTAATTCAGTTCGGCGGCCACAAAATGGCAGCCGGACTTACGTTGCGTGCGGATGAGATCACTGCCTTCAGAGATGATTTTAATCAGGCGGCCGCCCGGGAATTGAATGAGCAGGATCTCGTTCCTCTTGTTGAAGTTGACGGCCAATGCACGCCTGATCAGATAACGACAGAACAAATCGATCAACTTGCCTTACTGGAACCCTTTGGTACGGGGAACCCCCGTCCGATGTTTCAGATGAGCGGCGTCGCTCTTTCCAGGTTAAGCTGTGTGGGAAGAAAAAACGACCATCTGAAGCTGACTTTCAAAGGGGAAAAGAAGGAACTGGATGGTATCGGATTCGGGCTTGGCAAAAAGAAAGAAATGATTTCACCGATTGACCGTATAAGCGTGATCGGCAGGTGGGGTATCAACGAATGGAATGGATTCAGAAAGCCCCAGTTTATGATTGAGGATATGGCCGTCGACGGTCTTCAGTTGTTTGACTGGCGGTCGGAACAGCAGCTTGATGAAAAGATTGACCGGCTGGGGCCGGACCAGACCGCTGTTGTCTCTTTTCAACCTGACAGTGCGGATCAGATGCAGATTTCGATACAGACGGTTCGATACAGGCAAGGACTCGTCATTGATAAGCCATGTCTGGTCCTGCTTGATCTGCCGGACCGTGAGGAACAGTTGTCGGAGCTTTTGAGGAACAGCCCGGCCGTTCACCGAATTTACGCCGTATTTTATCATCCGCGGGATCATTATTTTTCTTCATTTCCGACGAGAAACCATTTCAAATGGTATTATGCCCTGATCCTGCAGAAACAATCCTTTAAACTGTCTGCTATGGTCAAACAGGTAGCCGGATATAAAGGCTGGTCTTCATCAAGTATCTATTTCATGACTCAGGTGTTTTTTGATCTTGATTTTGTTAAAATAGAAGAGGACATTTTGACGGTTAACCAAAAGCCGACAAAGGCACCGCTAACAAGTTCGGCAACGTATCAGAGAGCAAAAAGCCAGCTCGAAATGGAAGAACTTTTTTGTTACTCATCGCTTACTTCACTTAAAGCGTGGTTTGATAAACATGCGGCAGCAGAGCCGGAGGGGACTATTCATGGATTATAAGAAATATATTCAATCAGTACAGGATTTCCCGACTGAGGGAATCAATTTCAGAGACATAACATCACTTCTGCAAGTTGGACCTGTTTATAAATCGGCGATCGATGAGATGGCTGAATTTGGCAGAAGTAAAAATGCAGACGTAGTAGTCGGGCCGGAAGCGCGGGGATTCGTGATCGGAGGCCCTCTTGCTTATGCGATGAATATTGGTTTTGTGCCGGTCAGAAAACCTGGTAAATTGCCCCGTGAGGTTGTGACTGTCTCTTATGAAAAAGAATACGGTCTTGATGAACTTTGTATTCATAAAGATTCGATAAAACCAGGGCAAAAAGTGCTTGTCACCGACGATCTGCTGGCAACCGGCGGAACGATTGAAGCGACGATCAAACTGGTTAAGCAGCTGGGCGGCATTGTGGCCGGTGTTGCTTTCCTGATTGAGCTGACCGAACTGAGCGGCCGCGACAGGCTGGCCGATTACAGTGTGTTGTCGCTGATTCGCTATTAACAGCAGTGAAGAGAGTGCCCAATTTCGGGGGGCACTCTTTTTTGCACATAAAAAAATGCGAAAATGGTACAAACGAATTTCCTTAATACTTTAAAATGGGCCGAAAAACGGAAAAGATACCGTAGAGCCGGACAGGATTACGATAATTGTGAAAAACTTTACAATAGATTTATTTTCTCTGATAATAAGACTAATACAATCATTAGAATGGGGCATCGCATAAGGTGATGGGAACATGACAATGGAAGAATTAATGAAAGAGGCATCCACTTATCTGGACAAAAAAGATATGGAGTCGATAAGGGAGGCCTATGAATTTGCATATAAAGCGCACAACGGTCAAATCAGGAAATCCGGCGAACCTTACATTAATCATCCGGTTGAGGTAGCCGGCATACTGGTACGCCTGAAAATGGATGTAACGACAATTATCAGCGGATTTCTCCATGATGTTGTCGAAGATACCCCTGTGACGCTCGATGATATCCGTGAAAAGTTTGGCGATAATGTGGCGACGCTTGTTGACGGAGTTACCAAACTGAGGCATTTTGAGTATACATCCAAAGAGGATCAGCAGGCGGAAAATCACCGGAAAATGTTCGTCGCCATGGCCCGTGATCTCAGATGCGTGATTGTCAAGCTGGCTGATCGTCTGCACAATATGCGAACGCTGAAATTTATGTCAAAAGAAAAGCAGATCCAAAAGGCGAATGAAACGCTTGAAATTTTCGCGCCTCTGGCTAACCGCCTCGGTATCTCCGCTATTAAGTGGGAACTTGAAGATATTTCGCTGCGCTATCTGAAACCGCAGCAATACTATAAAATTGTCAATCTGATGAAACAAAAACGTAACGAGCGGGAAGCCTATATCGCCCAGGTTGTCGAAGATTTAAAGGAATATGTTCAATCGGTGAACATTCCGGCCGAAATTTCCGGTCGCCCGAAACATATTTACAGCATATATCGGAAAATGGTCAATCAACACAAACAATTTAATGAAATTTATGATTTATTTGCGGTACGGATTATTGTCAAAAGCATCAAGGACTGTTATGCCATACTTGGAATTATACACACACACTGGAAACCGATGCCCGGCCGTTTCAAGGACTACATTGCCATGCCCAAGGCGAATATGTACCAGTCGCTGCATACGACTGTGATCGGGCCTAAGGGCGATCCGCTTGAGGTTCAGATTCGGACAGAAGAAATGCATGATGTCGCTGAATATGGTATTGCCGCTCACTGGGCCTATAAAGAAGGCAAAGCAAAAAATATTAATAATAAATTTGAAGACAAGCTGACGTGGTTTCGTGAAATTCTCGAATGGCAGAATGAGACAGATGATGCAAAGGAATTCATGGAATCGCTGAAAATGGATCTCTTCTCTGATACTGTGTTTGTTTTTACTCCGAAAGGGGATGTCATCGAACTCCCTGTCGGATCGGTTCCGATCGACTTTGCCTATCGGATTCATACAGAAATCGGCAATAAGACAGTCGGGGCGAGAGTCAACGGCAAGATGGTTCCGCTGGATTATAAGCTGAAAACCGGTGACATCGTTGAGGTGATAACGTCTAAACACTCCTATGGGCCAAGTCGCGACTGGTTGAAGATTGCGAAAAGTTCAGCAGTCAAAAATAAAATCAGGCAATGGTTCAAGCGCCAGCAGCGTGAAGAAAATGTAGCGAACGGAAAAGAACTGATTGAGAAAGAGCTGAGAAGCCAGGGAATCAGTCTGAAAGACACGCTGACTGATGAGAATATTGCCAATGTTGTCAGAAAGTACAATTTTTCTCATGCCAATGAATTGTTTGCCGCGGTCGGTTATAATGGGATCCCTGCGAAACAGGTCGTTTCCAGACTGACAGAGGATGAAAAGAAGACAAAAGAGTCTGATGAACAGGAAGTCTTAAAACAGTTTCCGGATACAAAAAATAACTCGAACCACAGAAAAACATCTTCAGGAGTTCGGGTTAAGGGTATCGACAATTTACTGATCCGGCTTGCCCGCTGCTGTAATCCGGTTCCCGGTGATGCGATTATCGGTTATGTTACGAGGGGCAGGGGCGTGACCATCCACCGGGTGGACTGCCCGAATATCCAAACCGAGGAATCGAAAGAGCGCCTGATGGAAGTTGAATGGGAGAACAACGAGGAAAAATCCAAGGAGTACAATGTGGATATCGAAGTAACCGGTTTTGACCGAAACGGGTTCCTGAACGAAGTCCTGCAGTGCGTATCGGATACGCACACAGCAATTAATGCGGTATCCGGCCGTGCCGAGAAGAACAAAGTTGCTTCTATCCATATTACAATCGCAATCACGAATGTCAGCCATCTCCACCGGGTTGTCGATAAAATCAAGCGTCTTCCTGACATCTATTCAGTACGGCGGGTCATGCAATAAAATAGAGGCGTACCGGTTTAACGCCCGGAGCGGGAAGCTGAAGACAGCAACAATCTTTGTTTTAAAGGATGAGTCCAATTGAGAGTTGTTTTACAGAGAGTGAAAAAGTCGAGCGTCGAAGTGGATGGAAAAATGGTCGGCAGCATCAGCCACGGATTAATGCTGCTTGTCGGGATTAAAAAGGGTGATACACTTGAAGACATCGCCTATGTAGCCGATAAGATAGCCCATTTGCGAATATTTGAGGATCAGAATGGAAAGATGAACCGGTCTGTGATCGATGAAGGTGGAGCGATTTTGTCTGTGTCGCAGTTTACGTTGTATGGAGATACGACGCATGGCAGACGGCCGAGTTTTATGGACGCGGCCCGGCCTGAAGAAGCTGAACCCCTGTACGAAGCATTCAACGAAAGACTGAGAAGAAGCGGGCTTGAAGTTTCGACAGGCATTTTTGGCGCTATGATGTCGGTTTCTCTGATTAATGACGGTCCGGTTACTTTGATCATTGAGAGCAGGAACAGTGATGAGTAATCCGTTCTTACTTTAGCAATTTTTTCCCTGTTATCTTTCGCTAAACCTTGACATTTTGCTTTATCATTCGTAGTATAAAGGGACAAAGCCAGTGATGAAGAGATCTCATCAGTCAGCTGCCAAAGAGAAGGCGCGCCGAAGGCTGAGAGCGCGCCCGGCGTGGGTTGCTGATGAGCGGACACTTCTGAGGCGTTTTTCTGAACGGCCTGATTGAGAATCAACACTCTGCCGCTGTAAAGGACGGAATTCATCCGGACATGCCAGCGACCATTCATGCAGCTGCAAGTAGGAAAAAACGTGAACCGGGCGTTAACCGGATGAGAGGAAGTGTGATTCGTCATGCTTCAATTCAAGGGTGGCACCGCGAATGTTCATTCGTCCCTTGTTCGTCACATGTTTTGGCGGACAGGGGCTTTTTTATTCCATAGTTTTTTATTTTCGCCGAAAACAGAAACAGGACGAAGGAGGAAACAGGTTTGTTTATTCAAATACCTCGCGGAACTTACGATGTTCTGCCGGAAGATTCAAGTATCTGGCAAAGAATTGAAGAAACAGCCAGAAAAGTCTGTGCGCTGTTCAACTATAAAGAGATCCGAACACCTTTATTTGAGTCGACCCATTTATTTCAAAGGGGTGTCGGCGATACAACCGATATCGTACAGAAAGAAATGTATAATTTTAAAGACAGAGGCGGCCGGGATCTGACCCTGAGACCGGAAGGAACAGCGTCTGTCGTTCGCGCTTACGTCGAACACAAGTTATTCGGTCTCCCTGATCAGCCAGTCAAACTTTATTACATAGGACCGATGTTCCGCTATGAAAGGCCGCAGTCCGGGAGAACCCGTCAATTTACCCAGTTCGGAGTGGAAGCGCTCGGTTCAAAGGATCCGTCGATTGACGCGGAAGTTATAGCCCTGGCCATGACCTTTTATCGAACGATTGGTCTTAAGAAGCTGAAGCTCGTTCTGAACAGTCTTGGCGATCCGGAGAGCCGGGCGGCCCACAGGAGGGCATTGATCGATCATTTCAAACCATCAATCAATGAATTCTGTGAGGATTGCCGAAACCGTCTGGAAAAGAATCCTCTCCGGATTCTGGACTGCAAAAAAGATCACGATCACCCGCTGATGGCAACCGCGCCGTCAATTATAGATTTTCTGACAGAAGATTCACGGGATTATTTTGAGAAAGTAAAAGCGATTCTTGATGAAATGGGAATCGCCTACGAACTCGATCCAACGCTTGTCAGAGGGCTGGATTACTATAACCACACAACTTTCGAAATTATGGGATCAAGCAAGGGTGCGATATCGACATTGACCGGAGGCGGACGCTACAACGGTTTGGTCAGCGAACTCGGCGGACCGGAAACGCCAGGTGTCGGTTTCGCGCTGAGCATAGAGAGACTGCTGCTCGCTCTTGAAGCAGAAGGCATCTCCTTGAATAATGAAGCATCTCTTGACTGTTTTATTACAGCAATTGGTGAAAAAGCAAGACAAAAAACGCCCGTATTATTGCACAAACTCCGTGAAGCGGGACTGAGCGCGGACAAAGACTACATGGATCGAAAAGTGAAAGCTCAGTTCAGGCAGGCAGACAGAGATCACGCAAAGTTTGTGGTTGTGATTGGCGATGAAGAACTGGCCGGCGATGCTGCCAATGTCAAAAACATGGCTGATGGTTCACAGGAAGAAATTGCTTTTTCAGCACTGGCTGATTATTTAAAATCAAAGATTAAATGATGGGGTGTGAATCAAGTATGTATCGAAACGCGAATTGTGGCGAGTTAACAGAAGAGTCGGTCGGCAAAACGGTTGTTCTGGCCGGATGGGTACAGAAAAGAAGGGATTTGGGCGGCGTTATTTTTATTGATCTTCGTGACCGCTCGGGTATCGTCCAGATTGTTTTTAATCCGAAAGTGTCACAGGAAGCATGGAACAAGGCGGACAAGGTACGCAGTGAATATTGTGTCAGCGTTACCGGTAAAGTAATCAAACGCGATCCTGAAGCAGTGAACGAAAAAATCAAAACGGGCACTCTTGAAGTCATGATCAGTGAAATTAACGTGCTGAATAAATCAAAAACTCCGCCTTTTCCAATTGAGGACGGGATCGAGGCATCTGAGGATGTTCGCCTGAAATACAGATATCTTGATCTGAGACGCCCGGAAATGCTGGAAACATTCAAGATGCGCAATAAAGTGACGCATACACTGAGGCGTTTCCTTGATGAACACGGTTTTATGGATATGGAGACACCGATCCTGACAAAGAGTACACCTGAAGGAGCACGCGATTATCTTGTGCCGAGTCGTGTCCACCCGGGCGAATTTTATGCGCTGCCGCAGTCGCCGCAGCTTTTCAAACAGTTATTGATGGCTTCCGGTATTGAAAAGTATTATCAGATTGCCCGTTGTTTTCGTGACGAGGATCTGAGGGCCGATCGCCAGCCTGAATTTACTCAGGTAGATATTGAAATGTCCTTCTTCGAGGCCGAGCCATTTATGGCGCTGATTGAAGAAATGCTGGTCACCTTGATGAAAGAGGTCAGGGGTATTGAGATTCCCCGTCCGTTCAAAAGACTGACCTATGCGGATGCGATGGCGCTCTACGGCAGTGACAAGCCGGATACGCGCTTCGGTATGACACTGATTGATTTGACTGATATTGCTGCCGACAGCACACTCAAAGTGTTCAAAGAAGTTCAGGAAAAAGGCGGCCAGGTCAAGGCGATTAATGTAAAAGGTAAAGCAGCGGAATTTTCCCGCAAACAGGTGGATGAGGATCTTCGGGCCGTGGTGACGCCTCATGGAGCAAAAGGCCTGGCCTGGCTTAAAGTTGAAGAAGGCGGGATGAAAGGGCCGATCGCGAAATTCTTTGATCAGGCACTGACCGCAAGAATTGTCGAAAGGACTGACGCCGAACCGGGAGATTTGCTGCTGTTTGTTGCAGACAACAAGAAAATTGTTGCCGAAAGCCTCGGCGCACTCAGACTGCATCTGGGGAAAAGACTCAAACTCATTGACGAATCAGCGTTTAATTTCCTCTGGGTTACAGAATTCCCGCTGCTTGCTTACAGTGAGGAAGAACACCGTTATGTGGCCGAGCATCATCCATTTACCATGCCGGTTATGGAAGACCTGGATCATATTAAGAGCGATCCGGAGAGCGTCCGCGCCCAGTCTTACGACATGGTCCTTAACGGCTACGAACTCGGCAGCGGTTCCGAGAGAATCTGCAGTCCTGAGTTGCAGGAAAGAATGTTCGAAGTACTTGGCTTCAGTGAGAAGAGAGCAAGAGAACAGTTCGGCTTCTTGATGGATGCCTTTGAGTACGGCACTCCGCCGCATGGAGGAATCGCTCTGGGAATCGACCGGATTGTCATGCTGCTTGCCGGACGGTCAAGCCTGCGCGATACCATTGCTTTTCCGAAGACGGCCAGCGCGTCGGATCTGCTGACTCATGCGCCATCCGAAGTCAGCCAGGCACAGCTGGAAGAACTTCATCTGGATGTCGCAAGTCTTTTAAAGTAAAATATTCCATTAAAAACTTTAATGTACACGGCTTGAAATTTCACGACCAGTCGTGATATGATTGTCTCAGATAAAAAAGAGAGTCCTGAAGTGTTAGTCGAAAGTCGATATGTTTTGACCGAACATTTTTTGATCGGGAGTCCGGAGTTTTCACACGGAGCGCATGCCCGCGCAAGGGACCAGCAAACTGTGAGACAGGGCACCCACCTGCGCAAGAGCGGGTTTCAAAGCTTCGGCTGAGCAACGGCACGTTTGGGACCTCTTTTTTTATGTGAAAAATAATATAAAAATAATATAATGATATAGAAAAAAAAACGGAACAGGATATCCTGTTCCGTTTTTTTATACAGGTCGCCAGCCCGAGAAAACCCGGCAATTTATTGCCGAGATGAAGCAGATAAAGCCCTACTAATATTTTTATTAGCGTACTTTCCCTGATCCATTATCCCCAACGATTGCAACTTTTTCTTTCTTTTTAATATTAAGAGATACGTCTTTTAAAGCAAAACGATCACTCATAGGATACTTGTAATATAAATTTTTGAAGGTGATATCAGTAGAAAATATTCTTGGATCATCTATGGCATTAGCTAATAAATTCGATTGAACTTTGTGGTTATCAATATCATAATCTAAAAACTCAAAGAAATCCTTAACATATAAACTGCTCTCTAAAATATCTGCAATCAAAAATGAAGTATGATTTATAGAATTTTGTAATTGTTTCATTGACTGTATTGTTGTAATAAAATTACCGATATTTAGTTTTGTATATAGTAATCTAAAAGTACCCCAGGATAATCACTGAAAAGTCCCCCACTCTATTATAATAAACCCACAGGTAAATGATTTCATATTTGTGGGGAGACTGGGATGATGATCGTATTGAAGCAGAAACAAGACATCTTATTAATGTATTTGAGAGAGGGGCGTTCCCAAAGGGAGATTACGAGAGAAACAAGGGTTGATCGAAAAACCATTCGTAAATACATCAATGACTACGAGAAGAAATTGAAGCAATTGCAAGAAACAGATTATGAAGTCGATCGAGGTGAATTAATTCAGGAGTTAGTTGAGACACCAAAATATCTCGTAAATAACCGAAAGAAGCGAGTCGTAACTGATGAGATTGAACAAATGATTCGCGAACATCTTAAGGAAAATGAGAATAAACGAACGCAGGGACTCCGTAAGCAACAAAAGAAACCGATGGACATTTACGAATCGCTACAGGCAGGAGGCGTTCCAATCAGTTATAGTACGGCTCTTCGAACCGTTCGATCCTTTGAGAAAAAAAACGAAGGAGGCTTACATAAAAATGGAGAACTTTTCAAATGGCTGTTTTCACTTCTGCTTATGGGAATTTTCGCATGGCTTACCTGTTTTCAAAACAAAAAACAGAATGTTTTCAAGAAGCGCATGTGATATTCTTTAAGGAAGTGGGCGGTGTTGATCACACCATGGTTTATGACAATATGCGTGTCGCGGTGAAACGCTTTGTCGGACCGACTGAGAAAGAACCTACTGACGGTCTGCCCAAGCTTTCCATCTATTATGGATTCGCCTTTCGTTTCTGCAATACCAGGCGCGGAAATGAGAAAGGACATGTTGAGCGGAGTGTGGATCTTATTCGGAGAAAAGCGTTTGCCTTTCAAGACTCTTTTGAAAACCTCGAGGAGGCCACCCGCTATTTGTATCAGGTGTGCATGCGATTAAATCAAAAGGAATGGTCCTATAACGATCAGACGCCTGCATTCAGGCTGGAGACCGAACGTCCCTTTTTCCTTCATCTGCCTGAGCCCTTTGAAGCCGCTCGATACGCTACATTGCGTGTGGACAAGTATGCCACGGTTGTTATTGACCAAAACCACTATTCTGTTCCGGATCATCTGGTGGGCGAACAGGTTCAGGTTAAAATATATACGAATCGGATTCACTGTTTTTATCAGGAACAAAAAGTTGCCGAGCATCGAACGCTGACAGGTTGTCATGAATGGGGTCTCAAGATTGAACACTACCTGGAAACCCTAAGGAAAAAGCCTGGTGCATTAGCTGGTAGCACAGCACTGCAACAGGCTGATCCCAAAATCAAAAAAATTTATACCACTCATTATATCAGTCATGAGCGTGATTTTATAGAACTGATTCACTACTTAAAAGAAAATGCCACACTTCCGGAGATCGAGCAGAGCATTCAGGAACTCAGGCAAATCGGTCCGAATCATGTGACCACCGATAAAATTAAAGCCATCTGTGCAAAAAACCGAATGTCCAAAGAGGCTCCTTCACTCACATCAGAGGAGACAAAAACAATCGTTAGTCAGGCCGAGAGGCATCTTAAACTTTATGACGAATTGTTCAACACGGAAGGGGTTGGAAAGCAGGGGGGTATGCATATGAACAAGGGTAAACAACGTAAGCGAGATGATCTATCAGTATTGTAAGGATATGAAATTACCGACCATTCGTAATAGCTTTCAAGAACAGATTAAAGATGCGATGATCCGTGACATCAATTATGAAACCTTTTTGGCTGAACTCCTGCAAAAGGAATGGGATGCCCGAAGGCAGACTGCACAGGCTAATCGTATTCGACGCGCCAAATTTCCATATAAAAAATATCTCGAGGATCTGTCTCTCAATGACTTACCGGAGGATGCCCAAAAGAAATACAAACAATTAAAAACCCTTCAATTTATTCAGGAAGGAAGGAATCTAATTTTAGCTGGCAATCCGGGAACCGGGAAAACCCATACAGCAATTGGACTTGGAATCAAAGCCTGCGAGGAAGGGAAAAACGTTTGGTTTACGACGGTTCCCCTACTCATTAATCATATGAAAGAGTGTCGATCAGAACGGACGCTTCGCGCCTTTCAAAGACGTTTTGAAAAATATGATTTGGTTATTTTGGATGAAATGGGCTACATTTCATTTGACAAAGAAGGAGCTGAACTGTTATTTACCCATCTTTCGCTTCGAGCCGGACAAAGGTCAACGATCATCACGACAAATTTATCGTTTGAACGATGGGGAGAAATCTTTCAAGATCCGGTCATGACTGCAGCCATGATCGATCGATTGACTCACCAGGCGTATCTCGTTAATATGAACGGCAACTCATATCGAATGAAAGAAACAAAAGCATGGCTGGAGCAGCAACAAATTGGATAATCTCTACCCTGTTCCCCTGCAAAAGTAATAAGCAAGGTGGGGGAAATTTCAATGACTATGTGGGGGATTTTTCAGTTGACAAATACACAAAGAGAAAAGTGTTCAAAATTAATTAGCAAAAAGTGTTCAAAACTACTTGACGGTTACATCTTATCCCTTCCAATTAAAATATATTTATAAAAAGCAATAGCTAAAAAATAAATCAACATTAAATTGATACTTGAGAACACTAGATTAAAAATGACTCTAATCGTTTCAAAAGAGCCTACAAAAAGCTTCCACCTGATGTTCAAGAAACTGTAGATGATGCAATAAAGGTTTTAGTCAAAGGTCGTCCCTATCCCAAGTCATTAAGAGTTCAGAAAATGAAAGGGCACCAGTTTGTGTTTGAAGCCTCACCAACAATGCAATATCGGATTACCTTTCATTTTGTCAATCCAAATTATATTGTCCTTCGGAATGTCGGAGATCATAATATAACGCTTAAAAACCCTTGATGCTATGAGAAAGCTCCTGTCGTGGAAACAGGGGCTTTTTGCATTTAAACTATATCCAAAACGATGAGTTCAGTTAATTAAACCAGCGAAATTTTACAAGGCTAGCAAATTTGTACACTAATATTCCAATTAGAGAACCGCATGTATTTAATATTACATCATCAATATCAGAGGACCTATTAACACCATAAATATAAGTTGACAAAAAGAAGTTCTGAACTAGCTGAATGACTTCAATTGATATTGAAGAGCATGCAACTAATAATAGTGTTTTCTTAACTGAAAGCGCATGGAAATATAATAAAAAAAAGCATAGTGGTGCAAAAAGCACAATATTCCCAAAAACTTGTACATATGTTGCCAATGAAGGGGGACTGATAAATGTATGGATAATAGATCGAAAAGGTATAATATTAACGGAATATAACGGAATATGAAAACTGCCTCTGAATTGATGTTGATACCCCGCGAATACTGCAAAGCCAATACTGATATAAACAGTTATCAGATACAAAAACCAAAGGTATACTTGAAATAGAATGAACATAACAATATGGAATATATTACTTATTTTAATGTGCTTTGACAATAGATACACAATTACATTGTAAAACACTATATTAACAATAATCTCTAATGAACTGGTAAAAAAGCCATAATCTCTCTCGTAGTTAAATATAAAGTACCAGGTAATAATTAGAATCGATATAATTAGTAGTAAAAATAGTTTGATATTTTTCTTATTATTATTGATCATATATCCTCCTCCTAATTATATTTGGTTCAGAATACAAAACAGAGCGTCAGAGTTAAGCTTATTTTATGACAGATGTCCTTGAAAAACTAGGCCTCCATCTAGGTAGATGAAATAGACAAAGACGGATTAATAATGTAGATTTGTGCAAATAACTGTAACTATAAGATAAATTATGTAATGTAAATAAGTATTTATGTGTTAACAATGACAAATATTGCTTATATAAGTTACAATGCTATTAATCCAAATAAAAGAGGTAGGTATAATGGTAGCTAAACGACTTTCTGTTCCCTTTCTCTCTGTTGCGGTGATCGTTGCCCTGTTATTTGTCTCTGCCATTCAAGCGCATGCGGCTTCGGTTTATTACAGTAGTAGTAATTTTAGCTATGGTGTATATTTAGGCGGTAGTAACCCAACAACTTTTAACTTAGATGGAACGGCTCATTTTACTACTACTCAGAGTGCAGTTTATTCAGGAGATCCTACGGGTGTAAAATACCAAATAAGGGATAATGCATGGGGGACTGATCCTGTTTATAAATCGACCTCACTATATGGACAGCATTCGGGATACACGGTTCGAGTGGATGGTCCAACTGGATACCACAATGCTTATTTAAGAAATGCATACAGCACAGATACTCCTCAAAAGGCACATGGTTACTTTTCCTATTAAATCGTGATCCTGATAGTTTAATCTCAAAATTAAGAATGACAATTTTATCTCTAGGATAAAATTGTCATTTTTAAAATGAAGCAGTGTCATAGAGGAGGGCTGGACATGTATCAGAAAACTATAAGGCTTCTAATCGGGCTATTTTTGATAGAACTCTGCTTCACAATTTCTTCGGGATGCACAAATAATAATCACAAAACAATAAGAATAGGTGTGTTATTTAAGTCTGAATTAAATGGTTATAGTAACTACGCTCAAGATATTGAAAACAAGCAAAATGTGACAATAGATTTAAATTACATTGTTGATGACACAAAAAAGGTGCCTGACTTGTGGAGTGTTATAAAAAAGAGTTTAGCATCCGAGACAAACAATTTTGATCTAATAGTCGGTGTCCCCTCTAATTATATTCCTGATTTAATTAAAGAGAAAAAAGTTCAATCTATGGATAGTTACATACAAAGGGATCATCTTGACTTAAACCACTTATATCAACCAGTTATAGATATTTCAAAACAAATTGGTGGAGGTAAAATTTATTCGTTGGCTCCTAGATTTAGTACATCATTTTTGATGATAAATGACAGTTTATTTAAAAATATAAAGCTTGAGGTCCCTTCAAAACCACTGAGTTGGAATGATATAGAAAACATAGGAAATTCCATTAAACAAAAAAGTGAAAATAATCCAAGAAAGATATATCCAATATCATTAGGACCCGGACAGAAGATTGGATTTTTCGAAGACTACAAGATATTGTCCTTACCATTAGGTATTAAAGCAGAAGGTAAAGATGGGAAGTTCTACGACACCAAGGCATGGAAAGATAATCTTCAATTCTTCACAACTATTTATCAAAAATATGGTCTTGATGATGCTTCTGATGAGGAATTCAATAGAGGGAAGGTTGCCTTAAAGGTTTCTTATTTAGTGGATCTAGAGGATAGATTAAGTAAGACGAATTGGGATGACACATTTCAAAACTTTAAGATGAGTATTCTTCCAATGCCGTATTACAAAAATCTACCACAAACAACTTATACACGGGTAGACGATAATATGCTAATCCCAGAAAACTCCATCCATAAAAAGCAGGCATGGGGTATTGTTAAATATACAATTAGTCGAGACTATGCTGACAACCATATTAATATAAATACTGGAAGTATTCCTTTCAAAGGTGATTTTTTTACTTACTATGATAAATCTACCATCAACTTATATAAAAAAAGATATAATGATATTAACGCAGATTATTTTTACTACGGTAAAAAAGGGAGAGTAGACAGAGACACTTTTAATTATCAGACCTATGAAAAGTTAGAGGCACAGTCTTTGAAATATTTCTATCAAATGTTGGATAGACAAAACACTGTAACAACATCTATCAAGTTGCTCAATGATTCGCTAAAAAAGTAATTTAATTATTGGAAGGAGCAGATGTATCTTTAATCTTTCACATCAGGTTTTTCCCTCTTAATTTTGACCACTTTTTTTAATTTAGGTTCATGGCTGAAGGTAACGTCCCAATGGACACGTTCTACAATTTTAACTTTCTTGAATCCCACTTTTGTTTGTACCGTGGCTATGTCGCCAACCTAAGCATCATTAGGCTCTCTTATCTGTTATTGTTATTATACCAAGAGATTCGAACGGGTACGGAACGGAGGGAACGGGTTGAAACAAGAGAATGCATTTTGGACTAAAGAAGTGGCTGATATTCTCCAAATAGCCGAAAGTACGCTGCGTAAATGGTGTATTCAGCTTGAGAAGAATGATTATACCTTTACCAAGGGGACGAACGGAAGTCGCATTCGTAGAACGAGACTTGGTGAATCTGAGACGGCTAAAAGACCTTATTCAGTCGAAGGGGATGACGGTTGAAAGTGCTGCAAACATTATAGCATCAATGAATCAGACAGAGGATCGAACGGGGGGGGCGTTCCAGTGGCGAACGACCTTTCACACCACAGCGGAGCTGCTGAGACTCAAAACTCTGGATCTGCTATACCTACTCTCGTTTGCGAGAAAACAGCGTCAGAAGACGTATGACGCCAGAAGGATAGGCCACCTAGCAAATAATCAAGGTTCAGAAATTGGCAAGACCCTTTTATCACAGACCTATTCAGAATATGAGTACATCACCCGGAAGTGTTGGGTTATTGAAAATATATTACTAAAACGAATAGGCTACATTCCGAATCGAATTTCTCAAAAGTACCTGGATCATCAACAAGAGCTGATGTCCTCCTGAACATCTCTGCTGAATAAAAGTTGCGGCTAACAACGGCATTAGATAAGTAGTCTTCCCAACCCCGGAGGTACCAATGACAAATTTATTTCGATTAAGCGTCTTCCGGTCGTTGAAATAATCCACGGCAATCAATGAACCTGTGGTTTTATTCAATCCTTCCACTTTTGCTCCTGGCGTTAGATCCGACGTCTCGGGCGACCGTTCCTGTGTTTGACCTGTTTTTTTTAATTAGATGATAATGAGGGTAGTGTGTTCATCATAACATAAAGCCAATCGCCTCTCATTACATTAAGTTGCCCAAGTCAGGTCTTGTTCAATTTAAAACAGGCCAACAGATCCCCGATAAAATTAAATCTGTAACTGTGAAACGTTCTCCAACAGGAAAAT
>NZ_SEMD01000007.1 GCF_004153165.1 Sporolactobacillus sp. THM7-4
TTCATTCGTTTCTGCCAAAGTTCCTGTAATTCTGCTCGTGTCATCGATCATCCTCCCCATCAATTGATAAGAGCATTATCGCATGACCGAGTTCATCGTGAGAAGGTGTCTATTATTTGACGCTTACACTGCAAGAACCACCAACCAATTACCGAATTCTGTAAGAGATGCTGAGATTACCAGCCTTTTAAATGACGAAATTGAAAACAAATCTCCATATATTCTAAACATAATAGTTTATATTCTCCCTAAATCAATTCTCGCATCACTTGATACTTATAATACCACTCTACATAATTCTAATTTGTTATATTGTTTCTTAGTACGTTTTCTAATATCTTGAAAAAATATCATCTTTTCGAAGATTATCAGTTCTGATGAGATCAGTAAAACCTTTGAAGATGATGCGAGAACTCAAAAAAATAGAATAGTATTTATTCTTAGTGATAACAATGTTTCGTGGGAAGGTAAAGTGAAAAATACCATATCATTTAATATTGATTTAATTCAAACGCCTTCATTTATCGCTATAACAAAAAAATCCCCTATCTAACATTTATATGGAATAACAGATGGATCGTTAGACGTGTAAAAAGGCATCAATTAACTTTTTATACCATTCAACAATGTAGTCCGCAAGAACAAATGTGTAATCGGACCGATTTTTCATTATCATTGCTAGCATGGAATAGGCCATTGCCCCCCAATGATGGGAAACCATAACTAATCCATGATTTGATTTTAATATTTCCTTTAACAATTTATAACCATGTATATGAATTTAACTAGTTAGAAGTTCTGAAATAATGGTTAATTTGATTGTTTGTTAAAGTCAATGTCAAATATTTGATCAACCTTATCTAAATTTTTTCCAATTAGGCTATAATTTGATAAGCATAATCCTAATTTAATAAACTTCTTCTTATAATTTTCATATTCTTTAGTGAGTCAGGGTCTGCAAGGCTTTGCTCGACGACATTGACCCTGTGAGAATTGATTCTTTCATCCAGAGCCCGCAGTAGTCTCGCACCACCACATGTTGTTCAGCTTATACGTGGATAAAATTAAGACAACATTTGATAGAAGCATTGTCTTTTACTTTGAAGTTAGAGCAATTAACGGACTCGCCGGCGCAACATGTTTATGCGTAATTCGTTCAACCGAAGCATACTCTGCAGTGTTCGTAATGACCGTGATGACCGCTGGATCGTAACCAAGCGCTTTAATCTTATTTAGGTCAAAATGACATAATTTATCGCCTTTACGTACCCGCTGATCCTTCTTAACGAAGCTTTCAAAATGTTCACCGTTTAAGTTGACCGTATCAATACCGATGTGAATCAAAACTTCTGCACCACCATCTGTTTTAATTCCATAGGCATGGTGTGTCGGGTACGCCACGGTCACCAGACCATCGCACGGCGCATAAACGTCTCCGTTTTCCGGAATGACGGCGGCACCTCTTCCCATAAATTCAGAAGAGAATACCTTATCATTCACTTCTTTAAGACTGATTGGGTCACCGGATACAGGCGCATAAACGATTTCATCAAGAACCTGAGTACCTTCTGCCACTGATTCAATATCTTCTTTGGTCGATACTTGCGGATGGCTGCCTTCTGCTGCGGTCTCTGTTACCATGACACGTTTTCCGTAAATAAATGTGGCGGAAAAAGCGATGATGAAGCTGACTAATCCACTTAAGACAAATGCGCCGATCGATTGTGACCGGATACAGATAAATCCAATAACACTTGCTGGCCCCATAGAAACAGCCAGGACATGAAACAAACCAATGAATATCGAGGCAATACCTGAGCCAATCATGGCACAAACAAATGGGTATTTTAATTTCAAGTTAATACCAAAAATGGCGGGTTCAGTGATACCCAGCAAGGCCGAAATACTTGAAGAAGAAGCAAGACTCTTCTGTTTTTGATTTTTCGTGATAAAGAATACTGCAAGACACGCTGCGCCTTGAGCAATGTTAGCCATTGAAGCAATCGGGAATACGAACGAGCCGCCGGTTTTTGCTATATTCGCAAGCAACTGCGTCTCAATCGCAGGAAAACTTTGATGCAATCCGGTAATAACAATTGCAGAATAAAAGAAGCCGAAAACAAGCGTGCCAACAGGTCCTGTCGTGTTGTACAGCAACATAATCCCGTTTGTCAATCCGTCACTGACATAACGCATGACAGGTCCGACAAAGAGGAAGGTTAAAAAACCGGTAATAATAATGGCAAGCATCGGTGTAAATGTAAAATCAAAAGCTTTTGAAATACGTTTGTGAAAGAATACTTCCAGTTTAGCCAGAATAAAAGATACAACAAGAACAGGCAAAACCGAACCCTGGTAGCCGGCTTGTGCAACGTGCAGGCCGAAAATATTCCAGTAAGCAAGTTTTCCGGAAGCCGCTGCTTCTGCTACCGCGTATCCGTTAGTGAGCGCGGGGTGAACCATAATCATCCCCATGGCTGCGCCTAAATAAGGATTCCCGCCAAACCGTTTTGTGGCTGAAAAACCGATCAATATCGGCAAAAAGATAAACGGAGCTGCAGACATCGTATTAATAAAGCCGGCAACATCCTTAAGCCCCGGATAAATTTCGACAATTGATTTGGCGGTAAAAAGATGTTCCGCGGTCAGCACATTATTGAGAGCCATGAGCAGGCCGCCTGCTACCAGAGCCGGAATTATCGGGACAAAAATATCCGATAAAACTTTGAGAAATTGCATAAATATATTTCCTTTAGGACCGTTAGACGCTTGATTGACATCTTCTTTAGTCATATCCGGCAAACCTGCTAATTTAATAAGCTCATCGTAAACTTTATCAACATCTCCGGGGCCAATAATGATTTGAAACTGGCCATTTGTCTTGAATGTCCCTTTAACATCGGGGTGTTCATCCAGCGCTGTTTGATTTATCTTTGACTCATCCTTGATTACAAGACGAAGTCTCGTAGCACAGTGTGCAGCTGCCTGAATATTTTCCTTGCCGCCGAGACCAGTCAGTACATCTTGAGCAACTTTTATATGGTTCATTTTGTACACCCTTTCAAAAATAGTTTCGTGTTTTTGCAAGCGCTTTACTATTAATATACCCTTATTTTTCGGTATGTCAATCGTACGTCACAAAGTTTAAATAAATTATTAAAATAAGGGGCATTCATTGATTATATAAATTGCATACGATTGACATAATTGTAGAATTAGAGTAAATTAACATTCGAGACAGCGCTTTCCCAGCGAGTGGAGGTTCTTAATAATGGAATGGAGCAGAGCAAAAAGATATAAGAGATTCTCGGATTGGACACAACAAGAAAAAGAGGATTTACTAAATAAAGTCCAGCACTCCCCCTGGAGAATGGCCGTGCATATCCAGCCAAAAAGTGGATTGCTGAACGATCCTAATGGATTTTCTTACTACAATAATAAATGGCATCTGTTTTATCAATATTATCCAATGGGCCCGGTTCATGGACTGAAAGCCTGGTATCATCTTACTTCAGAAGATTTGACCCATTGGCATGATGAAGGGCTGGCAATGGTTCCAGACAATGAATTCGACAGTTACGGCTGCTATTCAGGTTCCGCACTTCCGGTCGGTGACAGGCTATTTATTATGTATACCGGAAACGTTCGCGATAAGAATTGGAAAAGACATCCTTATCAGTTAGGAGCCTGGATGAACAAAGACCTGCACATTGAAAAGATAAACACCCCATTGATCGCTTCACAACCCAAAAATTATACGGATCATTTCAGAGACCCTCAGGTTATCCGCTACAATGGGACGTACTACGCCCTTATTGGAGCTCAGAACAAGCAACTTGAGGGTAATATTCTACTCTTCAAATCAGCGAATTTAAGCGATTGGACATTTTTGGGACCATTAGCATTTGCTAACCCATCATTAGGCTTTATGATCGAGTGTCCAAATCTTGTTTTTGTTGATGGTTTGCCTGTCCTTATTTTTTGTCCGCAAGGGTTAAATAAAAAGGTTCTTGATTATCAGAATATATATCCCAATGTTTATCTTATCGGAAACCATTTTGATCCCGATCATACGTTATTTCGTTCAGAACAGACGATACACAATCTGGATGATGGCTTTGATGTTTATGCCACACAGGCATTAAATGCTCCGGATGGCCGGGCATTGGCCGTAAGCTGGATCGGCCTTCCGGAAATTGATTACCCGACTGATCAGTACGGTTGGGCCCATTGCTTAAGCCTGGTGCGGGAACTCACGATCAGAGACCGCAAGCTCTATCAAAATCCGGTTAAAGAGACAGCTTCGCTTCGTACAAAACATATTCAGCGCCGGGGCCAATTGGCCAATCAGTTAACATCGATCATGCGTGACTGTGATCAGGCGTATGAGCTTAATATTGAACTAAGTGGCAAGGGCAGCGGCAGATTGGCTTTAGCTGACGACGGTTTGAATTCTCTTGATCTTCTATTTGATTTTGAAGCGGGTAAACTTACACTGGATCGGGGGCATTCCGGAGTTTCATTTGCCGAAGAATACGGGACGACAAGAACCACAACCATTTCCGCAAATGGCAAAATAAATCTCGATATATTTATCGACAATTCTGTTGCTGAAATTTATGTCAATCACGGCCGAAAAGTACTGACAGCCCGTTTTTTCCCTTATGATCACCAGACGCAGATTTCTTTGGAGACAAACGGCTATTTGGATTATAATTGTGATTATTGGAATCTATTAAACGAAAAGGATAAATTATGTTGAGACCTAAACTCATTGATGTTGCAAGAGAAGCCGGCGTGTCTCCGACAACCGTATCTCGTGTAATTAATAATCATGGTTATCTCAGCGAAGAAACAAAGAATAAGGTGTTTCAAGCAATGAAAAGGCTCAATTATCAGCCTAACTCCATTGCCCGCTCGCTGCACGGGAAAAAGACCCAATTAATTGGTGTTATTTTTTCTTCTGTTAGCAATCCCTTTTTTGGGGAGCTTGTCGAAAAAATAGAGAATAAACTATTTAAGCTCGGTTATAAAACGATACTGTGCAATAGTGCGGATAATAAGGAAAAAGAGCGTGTGTACTTGAATATGCTTATTGCGAATCAAGTAGATGGCATCATTGCCGGCGCACATAACCTGGGTATCAAAGAGTATGAAAAAGTCGGCCTGCCAATTATCTCGTTTGACCGTTATTTGTCGAGCACGATTCCGATTGTGAGCTCCGATAACTATGCGGGTGGCGTATTGGCTACTCAGGAACTTTATCAAAGCGGCGCCCGAAAGATTTATTTTTTTGCCAGCAGCCATACGCCAAATAGTCCTACAGACAAGAGGCGAGTCGGTTACCTCGATACCATTAAGAAGTTGCAGCTTGAGGCTCATGAAAAAGTCATCGCTTCAGCTACGCCCTCCAGCGTTAAAGCCCTGATGATTAGACAGATCTTAAGCACCGAGCAGATTGACGGCATTTTTTGCTCGGATGATCTGACTGCGCTAATCGTTTTACGGCAGGCTAAAGAACTAGGTATCCGTGTACCGCAAGATTTAAAGGTGATCGGCTATGATGGCACACAATTTATACAAAAGTACCATCCTGAGTTAACCACGATTGCTCAGCCAATTAACGATATGGCGGAGTTACTCGTCGAATTGCTGTTAAAAAGGGTGACGGACGAACAGTCGGAGCTTAAAGAACACTACGTTCTCCCTGTTAAGCTGATACGCAATCAGTCAAGCTTACAGTTCATTTAGCCAGAGAGCTGCAAAGGAGGTCGATTACTAAAGTCCTCAAGTGTTTCTGTTAACTTTTGCCTGGATAATTTGAGCTCAGTCAGCTTACAGCATCAATCCAAATTGTTCTCAGCAAGTCATTTTCTGAGCCATAATCAGCAGCAAAAAATAAATCACAATGGATCGTTACAGGATTTTTTTCCGGGAGCTTCCCTTATACACCATCCTGACTAATAACCGGGCTTCTTACCAGCAAATAATTTACAGATATCAGATAGTATTTAGTAGATATTTTAGTCAATAAATAATTATAATAGACTATGGGGTTATCATTCGGACAGTATATTTCTGACTGGTGCCTTGCTATCTGTGATATGTAAGCAGGTGCTCCTGCTCTTTTTACAAATACAAGGGATGAGGAAGGTTAAAATGGGCAGCATACAGAAAAAAACAGATGTGATCCTGATTGGTGCCGGAATCATGGGCGCGACCTTAGGTACATTATTGAAAGCGCTAGCACCAGATTGGAAAATCAAAGTGTTTGAGAAACTCGCAAAACCCGGAGAAGAAAGCTCTAATGAATGGAATAATGCAGGTACAGGTCATTCTGCACTTTGCGAGCTTAACTATACTCCCGAAAAGGCTGACGGGTCTATAGATATCGGCAAAGCGATAAAAATTAACGAACAGTTCCAACTTTCAAGACAGTTTTGGTCTTATCTTGTAAACAACCATCTGATTCGTCACCCGCAGGAATTTATCAGGCCGATCCCTCACATGAGTTTAGTACAGGGGAGAGAAAATGTAGCATTTCTGAAAAAACGTTTTGAAACGCTGTCAAAAAATCCTCTGTTTAAAGGAATGGATTTTTCCGACGACACTGAAAAACTGAAGCAATGGATTCCGCTGATCATGGAAGGCCGGACATCGAATGAACCCATTGCGGCAACAAAAAACGATGACGGAACAGATGTCAACTTTGGTGCTTTGACACGGATGCTGTTTGAGCACTTAAAGAGTAACCATGTCGAGGTGAATTATAAGCATCTTGTTAAGGATATTAAACGCACTAAGGGCGGCGCATGGGAAGTAAAAGTGCATGATATCGACCATAATAAACTGGAATACCATACGGCAGATTTTGTCTTTATCGGTGGCGGAGGCGGCAGTTTGCCTTTGCTGCAAAAAACCGGGATTCCTGAGTCAAAACATATTGGCGGGTTCCCGGTCAGCGGTCTGTTTATGGTATGCAAAAACCCGGAAGTGATCGCACGTCATCATGCAAAAGTATATGGAAAAGCGAAGATCGGTGCTCCTCCAATGTCTGTTCCACATCTGGATACACGATATATCAACCACAAAAAAACATTGCTGTTTGGACCATTTGCCGGCTTCTCACCGAAGTTTTTAAAAACGGGTTCAAATTTTGACTTGATAGGTTCCGTAAAGCTGAACAATGTCATCACGATGCTCGCTGCAGGTGCAAAAAACGTTCCTTTGATCAAATACTTGATCCAGCAACTGCTGTTATCGAAAGAAAAGCGTATTAAAGAGCTGCAGGCGTTTGTCCCGGGCGCCAAAAGCAAAGACTGGGATATCGTGGTAGCAGGGCAACGGGTACAAGTGATTAAAGATACGGCTTCAGGAGGTAAAGGAACCCTTCAATTTGGTACGGAAGTCATTTGCAGCACTGACGGCTCGATCGCTGCATTGCTCGGTGCCTCCCCTGGCGCTTCTACTGCTGTATACGTGATGCTTGATGTATTAAAGAGATGCTTCCCGCAACAGATGAAAGCCTGGGAACCAAAAATAAAAGAAATGATTCCTTCTTATGGCGTACCGCTGGCGGAAAACCCGGAGCTTTTCCGGAAAGTCCATGCATCGACATCGCAGACGCTTGGTCTGAACTAATTGTTTTAAAAGAGAACTATACGAATGAACAGGATTGAAAAAAGAACCTTTAACTGAACTGACCTACTAAAGTTGGATGACAAAATTCAACTTTTGGAGTTCACATCATAGAGGTTCTTTTTTTACTTTTTACGGTGAGGTAAGACTGCGTCAAATCGTCGATTAACTTAAATTTCGGCCAGTCACTGTTGAATCTGGGATCGAAGCCATCCTTTTCTTTTATTCCCGGGATTTTCATTTCTCGAAACACCTCCTGGTCTATAAAATGTGTTCATAAGGAACAGAATAAACCTATGTTATCACCAAAGTGTGACACGGTATATCCTTCATACAGGAGGCTTTATTCCCATGATCAGATTGGAACTTTTAACCGAAGAGCATGCCAGGATTTATAGAGAACTGCTGCTGGAAGCTTTAAAAAACAATCCAAAAGCCTTTGCGTCTGATTACGGGTACGAGGCGGACAACCCCCGTTTCTGAGTATAAAGATCATTTATCTGACGATGATTCGATGACGATCGGCGCTTTCGACGGCGACAAACTGGTCGGAATCGTAACGCTTCAAAAGGAAACTCTGCCGAAACTGAGACACCGGGCAACGCTTAAGTCTGTCTATGTCAAACCTGAATACAGGGGACAAAAAATCGCTAAAAAAATGATTCAGAAACTCATTGATATCTGCAAAAGTGAAGGTACCGTGAGAAAATTTTATCTTATGGTAATGACAGATAACGAAGGGGCAATCCAGGCCTATAAAAAATGGGTTTTTATATTTTTGGTGAAGATAAGGAAGCGATCAGAGAGGGCGATCAATTCGTTGACGAGTATCTGATGACAAAATTTATTTAATCATCTCAGATATTTTGAGAAATAATTACTTAACGGCTATTCATATTCTCGAGTTATCTTTTAAAATTAATGAAACATGCAAAGGGCCGGGAGCGAATGTGCTCCCAGCCCTGCTGTTTTCGTATGGTATCCTCGTTACCCGGGAGTACCAGCGGGAAAAATGCAGATGAATGGTTTATCAGTGCGATTTCTGATAAGCGGCTTCATCTTTGATTTCTTCGCGTAAACCTTCAATACTTTGCTCACGGCGCTGATTTTTTTCCCTGATTTGCTGCTTTTCTTCTTCGCTCATTTCTTCACCGTGAGCTTTCACATAATCGTTTGCCTCATCCATGTTCTGAAGCGTATGGCCGATGATATTTTCAATTCGTTCCTGGTTATCGGAACGGTCGTCCGGCTTTGGTTTCGCCATTTATTTATTCCCTCCTTTAAAAAACAATCATAGTATGTCACCCGCAGGCGGGGTTATGTGCAAATAAGAAAATTTTTGTTGCAGGAGAGGAACGGCTGATCCGGCCAGATTTCTGAAATCACATAAACGGATAGAAAGCGGCTTTATGGTCAGAAATATTGCATTTTTAGTCTGTCTTGAGAACATTAAAATGTTTTATACTGAAGAAATTTCCCGTTCAGGGTAATGACGACACGGTCACCATGCGGATTTTCCTCCTTATCAAGATCCATTTTAAAATCGATTGCGCTCATAATTCCGTCCCCGAATTTCTCATGAATTAGTGCTTTAATGGCATCACCATATACAAGAACAAGTTCATAAAGACGATAAATTGTCGGATCGGTTGGCGGCATTGAAAAATTGGTTCCACGGAAGGGTATCGTTTTCAGTTTCGTTTCCACCTCTGAAGAAAGCTCAAGTAAATCGGTAACAGCTTTTGCCTGTTGTTCATTTAACGTTTGCTGTCCGTAAATGGCGGCCGTACAGTAAACCTCGGAACAGCCCGCCGCTTCAGCAATTTGTGCAAATGTCAGTCCCTTCTTTTCTTTCGCTTTAAGAATCAAGTCTGTTGCTGCAGAGATGGCCATTTTAATGCTTCCTCCTTTATAGATAAACAAAAAAGTCTATATTTACTGATAAATAAATCATACCACTTAGATAGCGAACCAACACTTTTATGTAAGAAAAACGAACAAAAAAAGCAAGAATTATTATGAAAATTGACCATGCGGTCAACAGATGTTATAGTTATGTTGACCGAGTGGTCAAAAGATCCTGAAAAGGGGTGGCCTGTTATGGCGGTCATAGAATTGAGCCATATCAGTAAATATTATGGCAAATTTGCTGCGGTTAAAGATTTGTCTTTAACGATTGATAAAGGAGAGTTTTACGGTTTCATCGGACCAAACGGTGCTGGCAAGTCAACAACGATGAACATGATTCTGAATTTTATTAAGCATAACGGAGGAAGTATAAAACTATTTGGCCAGGAACTTCCGGAACATGATGTCGAGGTGAAGAAAAAAATCGGCTACGTTCCGGGCGATGTCCGTTTTTATTCACAGCTGACTGTTCAGGACTTATTCCGTTATACACTTGAATTCCATCATTTGAAGGAAGATCAAAAAGAACTGGACAATTACTGCGAACTTTTTCAAGTGGATCGAAAAAAGAAGTTCGGTGAGCTGTCGCTCGGGAACAAGAAAAAAATCGCAGTTATTTGTGCCATGATTCATCATCCGCAGCTTCTGATCCTGGATGAACCGACAAATGGACTCGATCCCCTGATGCACGCCCGTTTGTTCCATCTCATGAAGGAGAAACAGCAAGAAGGTGTGACGATTTTTTTGAGTAGCCATAATCTTAAGGAAGTGGAGGATTATTGCTCCAAAGTTGCTTTTATTAAGCAAGGCGAGCTGGTCGGAGTCGAAGACCTGACGAAAAGCCGGCAAAAAGTGAAAATCATTCTTTTAAGAGGGCGTTCACTTCCAATCGATGAAATGAAAGCGATCGGCGCAAAGTGCATCACACAAACAGAGCAGGAAGCGCGTTTCCTTTATGAAAAGGATTTGCAGCAGCTTTTTTCGGTTCTGGCATCTTTTGCGCCCCGGCTGGATGACGTAACGGTTGAAAACAGGGATTTGGAAGAACAATTTATGTCGATGTATGCAACCGGGGAGGCAAGATCATGACCCTGTTTAAAATGGAATTAAAAACACACACCAAAAGTCTGCTCATCTGGATCATTGTTGTAGCTGTACTGACGCTTGGCCTTGTGGCCCTGTTTCCGTCGATGAAAGAAATGGGGCTGCAGCAGATGGACTTGAAATCGATGCCGAAAGAGATGTTAAAGGCGTTTAATCTTTCAGACATGGCGGCACTGACCACCATTGAAGGCTATTTCGGCTATGAGTTTCAATATGTGATGATTGCGACCGGCATCTTTGCTGCAATGCTTGGTTTGAATGCGTTAGCGAGAGAAGAGTCGGATG
The DNA here is from genome assembly GCF_004153165.1 of Sporolactobacillus sp. THM7-4. Taxonomy (GTDB): domain Bacteria; phylum Bacillota; class Bacilli; order Bacillales; family Sporolactobacillaceae; genus Sporolactobacillus. Next base: position 10,936 of record NZ_SEMD01000007.1, read on the forward strand.
GAACAATCAGTTATTTGTACGCCCAGCCGATTTCCCGATTATCCATTGTATTCTCGAAGATGTTATCGAACGCTTTCATTTATACCGTGTATTGGCTTGCTACGATGGTGGTCTCATTTATTGCCTGCCTGATGTTCAAGGAATCCGGCGCATCCGTTTCGGGCTTGTTGAAAGACTTTTCACTGTTAGGATTTACCGGTTGGGTCATGGGTCTGACGTTTCTTAGTGTGGGCTTTCTGTTCTCATCCTGGCTGTCATCGAGTAAATCAGCGACGTCATTGTCACTCGGTCTCGTTTTCCTGACATTTATTCTGGGGATCGTGGGCAAACTCAAGAACGATTATGATTTTCTTGTTTATTTCTCTCCCCTGGAGGCTGCGCTTCCGGGCAACGTGTTCAAGAATGGTATTGAATGGAAATACGAAATGACTGATTTTGCAGTATTGATTGTCGCCGCTCTGTTGACGTTTTGGTTTTACAGAAGAAAGGATTTGAAAGTATAAATGGTCTTATCAAAAGAAGAGACGATTCTGAACGCGGCAATCCGTGAATTTGCCGAAAAGGGCTTCGAGCAGGCTTCGACTAATCACGTGGCACAGCTCGCTAACACTTCTAAGGGACTGATCTTTCATTACTTCGGATCCAAAGAGAATCTTTATGAGGCATGTGTCCGTCATGCGATTAACTTTACTCTGAAGGAACTGGATTATGAGAACTGGCCCGTAACGAGTCATCTGATCAGGGATCTCAGGGTTTATTCTGAAAAAGAACTCCAGTTTATGAAGGAGCATCCGGATATCTATCGTCTCATTGTTGAAGCGGTCACTCATCCGCCTGAACCATTGGCAGAGCGGATGATTGAATGGTATGCCGACATGAAATCACTGAGTTCTGAATACTTTTCTAAAATGGTGAACAGACTTGATCTGAAAGAAAACGTTGATAAAAACGTACTTCAGGCAGTGATTCAGTCTCACATCAACTATTATGAGACCCTGGTCCTCGGTTATCTGAAACGTCATCCGCGAGCAACAATGGAAAACCTGAATCCGTTTATCGAGCTGTTTCTGGACATGCTTTCACTGAGTCTGAGAGGATTGGTGAACGATGAAGAATGTTTACTTGAGTAAAGGTTGGCCAGAACAGGCTCTATTTTAGCCTTCGCTCTGTTATTGGAGCATCACAGCCCTGAGTTTAAAAATGGAGATTTGGTCTTAATATTGCTGACTTTCTTTTTTCGGAAAAGTGAAGATGGAATCAATGAGTCATCGCGGATTTAAAAAAACCGTACCGATTACGACCTTATTTTCCGCTTCATGCGTTGAACTTCCTGCTTCGTCTGATAGGCGTCATCACGCAACAAATCAATCTTATCAAGAATATCAAAGTGCCTGTCTTCCATGTCCTTCTTAAGCGAGACGATCTCAGACTTAAAACTTTTCTCTGTGTGATCCAGTTTTTTCTCTATGTTGTCCAGTCTTTGATCAAAGTTGTCCATTCTCTTTTCGAACTTGTCCATTCTCTTTTCAAGGTTATCCATTCTTTTTTCAAAGTTATCCATTCTTTTTTCAAAATGGTCCATTCTTTTCTCGAACGTGTCCATCTTCTGATTGAGAGATTTAACCCCGCTGTCCAGTTCTTTAAGCGCCTGCATCACCATTTGAAGTTCGCTTGCCATATCGATTCACCTCCACATCTTGATTAAATTATACCAGCTTTTTTTAACGAGAGACAGAACAAATAGGACTAAATACAGAACAAACGATCGCATTAAAAAGGCCGATCCGGCCAGGAAACGGCAATGAGGACGGAAAAAGTATGTCAAATAAAAAAAGCGCGCATCCTGTTTCTAACGAAGGATACGCACCTTTGAAAAATGAATTATTCACTTTAAATCCCTTTCAAAGCCTGGCGATAAATGTCCGCAAGTTCGCTGACAAGCGGCAGTTTGGGGTTTGCCGTCGTACATTGATCTTCAAAGGCTCGATCTGAAAGCTTGTCAATGACTTTTTCAAGCGCTTCCTCACTGATCCCATTGGCTTCAAGGCTCATCGGAACATTCAACTCTGCCGCCAGATTTTTAATCGCCTGAACGAGATTCTCTACGCCTTCAGCGGTCGTTTTTCCGGGAACACCGATGATCCGGGCAATTTCTGCATAGCGTTGATCGGCGATGAAGTGGCGGTACTTCGGAAACGCGACAAATTTAGTCGGCTTTTTGGCGTTATAGCGGATGACATGTGGCAAAAGAACCGCGCAGCACCGTCCATGCGGGAGATGGAACTCAGCGCCCAGTTTGTGTGCGAGACTGTGATTAATGCCAAGAAAGGCATTGGAAAATGCCATACCGGCAAGCGTCGACGCGTTATGCATCTTTTCCCGTGCTACTTTGTCATTCTCACTTTTATAGGATCTCGGCAAGTATTCAAAAACGAGCTGTATCGCCTTGATCGCAAGACCGTCGGTAAAATCGCTGGCCATATTTGACACGTAAGCTTCGATCGCGTGAGTGAGCACGTCAAGTCCTGTATCCGCAACGACGCGGGGAGGCACGGTCATGACAAACTCGGGATCAACAATGGCGACGTTCGGCGTCAGGGCATAGTCCGCAAGCGGATATTTCATATCATTTTCCTTGTCTGTAATAACCGAAAAGGAGGTCACTTCCGAGCCGGTACCCGAGGTGGTCGGAATAGCAACAAACTTGGCTTTTCTTCCGAGCGTCGGGAACTTAAAGACGCGTTTTCGGATATCCATAAACTTCTGTTTCATGCCGAAAAAGTCGGTTTCCGGGCTTTCATAAAAAAGCCACATGCCCTTTGCTGCGTCCATTGCCGAACCTCCGCCTAAAGCGATGATGACATCCGGCTCGAACTTCCGCATCATTTCTGTTCCTTTCATGACCGTTGCAACGGACGGATCAGGTTCGACATCGGAAAAAATTTCATAGTGAATCGGATTTCGTCTTTGCCGCAAAAAGTAAAGGACCCGGTCTACGTACCCGAATTTAACCATACCGGGGTCGGTGACAATGAAGGCACGGGAAATATCCGGCATTTGCGACAGATACTTTGTGGCGTTTTTCTCAAAATAAATCTTGGGTGGAATTTTAAACCACTGCATGTTATTTCTTCTGTTCGCCATCGTTTTAATGTTGATCAGGTTGGCGGTCCCAACGTTTGTCGAAACCGAATTGCCTCCGTAAGTCCCGCAACCCAGAGTCAGTGACGGAATAAAGTGATTGTAAATATCACCAATCCCGCCCTGTGATGACGGGGCGTTTACAATGATTCGGCCAACCTTCATCCGTTTAGCAAAAGCATCCAGTACATCCGGGTTATTTGAGTGAATGACGGCGGAGTGGCCATTTCCTCCGAAAGCAATCATTTCTTCGGCACGCTGGAAGCCTTCTTCAGTTGAATGAGCAGTATAGCAAGCGAGTACAGGACTTAGTTTCTCTCTTGAAAGCGGCTCTTCCGGTCCGACACTCTTTAACTCCGCTACGAGAATTTTCGTATCGTCCGGGACGGTTATACCGGCAAGGCGGGCAATAAATGAAGCGGGTTTTCCAACGATGTTCGGATTGACCGCGCATTTTCGCTCATCGATGACCAGTTTTTCCACCTTTTTCTTTTCATCCTGATTGAGAAAATAGCATCTGTTCGCTTCCATTTCCCGCTTGACCCGATCGAAGATTTCCTTATCAATAATGACGGCCTGTTCAGAAGCACAGATCATGCCGTTGTCAAAGGTTTTAGAAAGAATCAGATCGTTTACCGCCTGAAGAAGATCCGCTGACTTTTCAATATAACAAGGGACGTTACCCGGTCCAACACCAATGGCTGGTTTTCCGGAACTGTAGGCCGCTTTAACCATCCCCGACCCGCCGGTTGCCAGAATCAGCGAAACTCCTGGATGATGCATGAGCCTTTGGGTTGCTTCCAGTGAAGGCGTTTTAATCCACTGAATGCAGTGTTTCGGAGCGCCAGCACGGACGGCCGCGTCAAGTAGCACCTGAGCGGCGGCGCTACTTGATTTCTGGGCAGACGGATGGAAGGCAAAAATAATCGGGTTTTTCGTTTTTATCGAAATCAGCGACTTGAACATGGTTGTCGAAGTTGGGTTTGTGACCGGTGTCACGCCGGCAATGACGCCAACCGGTTCTGCAATTTTAACGACTTCTGCATAAGGGTCAGCAGAAATAATCCCGACGGTTTTATCTTTTTTTATGCTGTGGTAAATGTATTCGGTTGCAAAAATATTTTTGATGATCTTGTCTTCATAAACACCGCGTTTGGTTTCCTCTACGGCCATTTTGGCCAGCCTCATGTGCTGATCCAGTCCGGCCAGAGCCATTTGCCTGACAATTTCATCGATTTTTTCCTGATCGAGAGGTCCGAACGCATCCAATGCTTCTTTCGCATTCGCAACCAGTCGATCGATCATTTTTTCAATTGTTTCGGATTGATTTAATGCCTGTTCTTTAATTGCCATCATGCATCCTCCTCAGAAATTTCTCAGGCTTCTCATGGAGTATAACCTGTGAAATATTTCACATAAATGTTAGTATAAAAGCGCTTTACTTACAATGACTTCCAAGCAAAGTCACCATTTGTTAAAATAATTGTGAACTTTAAATGAAAACGTTTTATCTGGGGTTTACATTTGATTAATTTAAAAACCCCGTCGCTTTCCTGAAGCGGGAAAACGACGGGTTCGGCTTGTTTCATTTTTTTTCATCATAGAAGCAAAGAAAATTATTGACTTGCATGGTGGGACGCTGTTGTTGACCAGCAGTCCGATTGCTGGTCAAGTCTTCATTAGTCTGTAAACTCATCTTAGTTGGACTATACCTCTTCAATGTTTAGAAATCATGGGGTTGGGTAGAAGTCTATATGAAATGTAGAACGCGGAATTGAAGCTGTTGACAATTAAAGTACATATTTAAAAAGGAAGATGAGTCAATGCCGTTTATAAAAACAAATGACGGTACTAAGATTTATTATGAAGAGCAAGGAAGCGGTCAGCCTTTAGTCATGATTCATGGCTGGGGTTTTTATTCATTTTCTAACTAAATAACGAAGGAGGAGCGGGATGATTCCATCAACTTTCCCTTTTTCATATGGTGTTAGTGAGTTCACGACCCAGCCCAGGTCCTTTGAACAAGATATTGAGAACTATGCCAGACTCGGGGTTGACACGATTGAGTTATGTGAAATCAAACTCGACCCTGATCGTATGACCAGCCAGTTAGAACTCTTAAGGAATTCGGGTCTGAAGGTGAGTTCTGTTCAGCCACAAGTACGAACAGCGGTGCCAAGTATGGGTCAGCCTCATCCAGAAAGAATAGAGGATCGTATTAAAATTTTTCGTCAGTCGATTGAACGACTTGCGCCCTATGCACCCGGTGCCGTGTTCGTCACCAATACAGGGCCTGCACCGAAAGGCAATATGGTCGAAGCGATCCAGCAAGTCATCAAATATCATCAAGAACTTTCCAGTATTGCAGATGACTATGGTGTCAAGATTGCCCTTGAACCCCTTAATCCAACGTTGCTCAATCAGGAAACGGCCATTTGGACATACAAGCAGGCTCTGAATCTTGTTCAAGAGATTAATCGGGATAATGTCGGTATATGCCTTGATTTATGGAACCTATGGCAGGATGCTCATCTCATTCGAGGAATGCATTCATCACCAGAGAAAATTTTCTTACTTCAGGTCAGTGACTGGCGAACCCCAAGGTCAAATGCCGACCGTCGCAGTATCGGTACGGGCGCGATTCCTGCTGGTGAGCTATTACACGCAGTTTACGAAGCAGGCTACCGAGGTCCTTGTGTTCTTGAAATTTTCTCTCAAAACGTGCCGGATTCCCTTTACAACACGGATCTAAACAAGTTGATCCTGGATAATCGTTCGGCACTTGAGAAGGCTTGGAAATCCAAATGAACATCCTGATAACAGTATTGTGTCATCAGGAATGATCTGACGATAGTTCGTTTTCAGGATAGTATGATCCAATTCATTATGATCAATTGTAAAAAATGGGAGATCATCGCATGGTTGAGAAAGCAGCTTTAGTCACAGGTGCTGGACAAGGATTTGGGGTTAAATGCTCGACTTTGATTTTTTTGCTCGACTTTGGAGCGGTTTTGCCCGACTTCGATTTTTTGCTCGACTTTAATGAGTTTTTGCTCGGCTTTTCAGTCTTTTTGCCCGACTTCGGGATTGTTTTGCCCGACTTCGATTTTTTTGCTCGACTTTTTGGGCTTTTTGCCCGACTTTAAGGGAATGTAAATTAATTTGTGTAAATGAATGATTTCCTGAATATTGTTAAAGCTGTTAATGCTGTTAATGCTCTTACCTGACAGGGGGATAGAGCGCTCCTTGAGAGCAACTCGAGCACCTGTCAGGGTTCAGCTAAAAAGAGGAGAGGATTACTCTCTTCTTTTATTTTGCCTTTTTTTAGAAGAACTTAAAGCGTTAAACTCAAACGTCACATAGTTTTCTCTGAACATCCACGACTAAATCGTTCCCCAAACATAGGATGTGCGATGGCTACAGAAGAGCGGGTATTAAATCAATCCGAATCGCTCAGGAAAAAAATTGATACGCCGGTTGCTCATGCGCAAGCGGCACTGGGGGCAACACAGAGACTGGTGCATCACCTGGGCGTATCGCTGATTCTCGCAACAGGTGGAGCTGGTATGGTGAGATCAGCTTACAGCTCCGGAAAACCAGCGATCGGTGTCGGTCCGGGCAACGTGCCTTGTTCTATCGAGAGTACAGCGGATATCCTGCAAGCGGTTAACGACTTAATCCTTTCTAAAACGTTTGACAACGGCATGATCCTATGTGCTGAAGCACAAAAATTCTTAAGCTGTAATCTCATTGTAGTAAAATTCGAAAAATATATAATGGTTTGTATAGCAAGAATCCAATGCATGAGCAATCGTGTAAATCTAAAATACAGAAAATTAAGAAGCCAATTGGAGGGGAATAACATGGTTGATGTTTTAAAAGCGGATCAAGTATTAACGGGTGAAGAAATTCAAGATTTAGATAAAGATTATGTCATGCATTCCTGGTCAAAACAAGGGAACAAGGCTTTAGCTATTGAAAAAGCAGATGGCATTTATTTCTGGGATTACGAAGGAAAACGATATACCGACATGAGTTCATTGTTGGTGTGTACGAACCTGGGTCACAACAACAAAAAAATTATCAATGCAATCCATGAGCAAGTCGATAAAATGGCGTTTATGGCACCGGCTTATGCGACCGAACCCAAAGCAAAATTAGCAAAAATGTTAGTTGACATCGTAGGCGAGAATTATTCACGAGTTTTCTTTACAAATGGCGGAGCCGATGCAAATGAAAATGCGATTAAAATGGCTCGTATGTTTTCGGGTAGAAGTAAAATTTTAAGTAGATATAGATCGTATCATGGAGCGTCATTAGGGGCAGCGAACGCTTCAGGTGATCCCAGACGATTTGCAGTCGAACATCCAGCAGCACCCGGTTTTATTAAATTTTTCGATCCGTATATCTATCATGATAGAATCAAATTTGCGGATGAAGAAGAAGCGACGAATTACTATCTTCACCAGTTAGAAGAACAAATTATTTATGAAGGACCTAATTCTATCGCAGCCATTTTACTAGAAAGTATTACAGGTGCAAATGGAGTCATCATTCCTCCGAATGGTTACTTACAAGGTATCAGAAAGCTATGTGATAAGTACGGTATCTTGATGATTTGTGATGAGGTGATGGCTGGGTTTGGTCGAACTGGGAAAATGTTTGCTTTCCAGCATTGGGGCATTGAACCCGATTTAATTACTTTTGCAAAAGGCGTGACGTGCGGCTATGTTCAACTTGGCGGTGTTATCGTAAGTAAAAAGATCTCCAAATATTTTGAAGACCATGTTCTCCAATGCGGCTTAACTTATAGCGGCCATACTTTAGCCTGTGCAGCTGGTGTCGCTTCAGTCAACTATTACTATGAACATAACATTTTAGATCATGTTAATGAAGTAGGTAAATACTTGGGAGAATTTTTAGAAGAAATGAAAGAAAAACATTCATGTGTGGGTGATGTCAGATATATAGGACTCTTCTCAGCACTTGAACTCGTTAAGGACAAAGCGACACGTGAACCCCTCGTCCCGTATGGTGTACCTAACAACATTATGTCAACCATCATGGGCAAGTTAAAAGAAAAAGGTTTTTCAACCTTCGGACGTGAAAACAACATCAATATTTGTCCACCCCTCATCATAACGAAAGAAGAGTTATTAGAAAATTTGCCCATTTTAGATGACGTACTGACTTGGGTTGATCAAAACTATTTGCTTTAATATGGAGCTACCTTATAGAAGGGGGTAACGAAAATGCAGGCTAAGATGGAAGATACATGGGTTGAAGAGACTAACCGTGAAAAGGAACTTGATCGAAGTTTATCAAAACGGCACATTCAAATGCTCGCCCTTGGAGGCGTTATTGGAGTTGGTTTGTTTTATGGATCTGCAACAGCGGTTAAGCTGGCAGGTCCGGGTGTTTTAATTAGTTTTGTATTTTGCGGGATATTGGCGGCAATCGTTACAAGGTGTTTAGGTGAAATGACAATGGAAAATCCGATTTCCGGTTCATTCAGTCATTTTGCCGGAGAGTATATGGGGAATCGAATAGGGTTCTTAACTTCAGGGATGTGGTGGTTTTATTGGGTCGCGACCGTCATGTCCGAACTCGCTGCAATCGGAAATCTCATTCAATATTGGTACCCGAGCTTTCCAGCATGGATCCCGGGAATCATTGCTTTAGTGCTTTTTACACTATCAAATCTTCTTACCGTAAAAATATTTGGTGAACTGGAATATTGGTTTGCTATATTGAAGGTCATGGCGATCACTGTATTTATGGCATTTGGTGCTCTTATCATCTTAACCGGCGTATTTAACCATGGACAGGCTGTTGGGTTAACGAATCTTTGGTCAAATGGCGGATTTTTACCAAATGGGATCTTAGGTGTGTTAGCCACGATTTCACTCGTCGTTCAAGTCTATAGCGGAATTGAAACACTGGCGGTTGAAGCAGGAGAATCACATAATCCAAGGGTTACATTAAAAAAATCATTCCAAACGGTCGCATTCAGAATTTCTCTGTTTTATATAGGCTCCATCTTCATTATGCTTTGTGCTTTTCCCTGGACATATATTTTAGAGAAAAATGCCAGTCCTTACGTTTTGATGTTTACAAAAATTGGCATTCCGTTTGCGGCGGGATTGGTTAATTTAATCATCATTTTATCTGCCTTTTCATCGTGTAATACAGGCGTTTATGGCGGAAGTCGCATGCTTTTTGGGATGGCTAAAAAAGGTTACTATTCCAGCAAATTTACCAAACTCAATCGAAATGATGTTCCCCATGTTGCCGTCTGGATTACGGCTGCAATGATCTCAATTGGCATCCTCATTACTTATTTAGCTCCTGATAATGTCTATGTATGGATTACAAGTGCGTCAGCTTTCGCTTCGCTATGGACGTGGGGCGTGATCTTAATTAGTGAATTATTATTTAGACGAAAAGCCAATCAACAGAACAAAACACTGCATTATCCTATTAAACTGTGGCCAACGATACCAATAATTGCACTTCTTATCTTGATGACAGCTATGATTGCGATTATCACGTCGCCGTTAACGAGAATTTCTGTCTTTGGTGGAATCGGTTGGTTAGTCATCCTGTTCGTTTATTATCAAGTCAAGCTGAAAGGTAAAATACAAAAAAGTTAAATTTAAATCAGAGAAAACTAAAAATAGAAGTGTGTGAGGTGTTTATCATGTGGAACTACAGTCAACCTGTAGATATTCGATTTGGCAATGGAAGAATAAAAGAATTAGGCATGATCGCCAGGGAACTTGGAAAGAAAAATGGGATCATTGTATGTGGTCATCATTTTAAAGACAGTGCCTTAGTAAAAACGATGATTAAACAATCCAACGGCATTATCAACCATGTGTATGGCGATGTAATGCCTAACCCTTCGGTAAAAAATGTGATGGAATGTTCCAATGTTATTAAACAATATAATTGTGATTTTGTTATTGCTTTAGGTGGAGGGAGCTCGATGGATTGTGCCAAGGCGGCGGCAACCATCTGCTTAAGCGAAGATGACATTACAAAGTACCACGGGACAGGTTTGCCGCTGCCAAAAGAACATTTGCCCCTTATCGCCGTCCCAACAACAGCTGGAACAGGTTCTGAAGTGACGTGTGTATCGGTTCTGACAAACTATGAAACAGGGTATAAAGGACCGATTAATTCGGATAATTTCTATCCAACTATAGCACTCATTGATCCAGAGTTAACGATGACCATGTCGCCGGAAGTTACTGCCTGTGTTGGAATTGATACACTGGCCCACGCTCTGGAAGGATACTGGAGTAAAGGACACCAGCCAATCTGCGATGCATTAGCCATTCATGCAGCACAACTCGTGTTCAAATATCTCTATACAGCCTATAAGGAACCAGAAAATTTGGAAGCAAGAGAGAAAATGTGTGAAGCCAGTTTAACGGCAGGTCTCGCCTTTACCCTGCCAAAAACTGCGGCGTCGCATGCCTGCTCTTTTCCATTAACGAACCTATTTGACATTCCTCATGGTGAAGCTTGCGGGATAACATTAGATTATTTTACCAGAATGAACAAGAAAGCAGAGAATGGCCGCTTAATGGATTTTGCTCGAAAAGCAGGATTTCATTCAGTGGATGACATGGCTGATAAAATCTATCAACTTAAAAAAGACATGAATTTAATCGTAGATCTAAAGAAATATCAGTTAACGGAAGATCAAATTCATCAACTTGTTAAATTAAGCCGGCACCCTAATCTCTATAATAATCCAGTCGAAGTGACGGATGAAATGTTGTACGACATGTATCAGTCTCTGGCTTGGAACGATGTAAAGAATAAAACGCTTATTAAATAAAAAATCAATCCATGTTATTTGGTTGTTTTGTTTTAGAAAATAGCCAAATAACATTTTTTAAGTACATAAGTAAAAAGACAAGGAACGAAGACCCGTGAAACTCATTCAGTTATTCCTAATCATTTTTTATTCAAACGCCATCCAAACGATTACTGGATTTGCCGGGACATTAATCGCCATGCCGCTCTCAATCCAGGTCATCGGCGTCTCGTTATCGAAGATCCTGTTGAATTTTATTGCAATGATCAGCTGCATGTGGATTGCGATAAGAAATTATAACGATATTAATAAACGAGAATTGATTAAAATCATCTTACTTATGTTTATTGGTATTATGGCAGGATTAATGATCTATAGTAAAATACCGATTCATTTCTTAATTTTTTCATATGCTATACTAATTATCATCATTGCTGTAAAGAACTTATGTATCAAAAAGACATTACACCTTCCAAAACTATTGTTGCTCATGTTATTGCTTATGGCCGGTGTGATCCATGGGTTAATCATTTCTGGAGGCGCATTACTCGTTATTTATGCTGCCATTGTATTTAAAGATAAAACAGAATTCAGAGCAACGATGGCTTCTGTCTGGTCTATTTTGAACATGTTTTTGTTTGGACAACAAGCGTTTTCAGGACAAGTCAATGGGCATATCTTGCTTCTATGTCTCCTATCGATGATCCCGATCACCATCGGTATTTTTACGGGTAATTACTTGTTTCACAAAATAAAGCAAAATTTCTTTATGGCTTTGACTAACATTTTGCTACTTTTCTCAGGTTTGCTCTTACTGGTATAATTCTTAAAAGGGGGAGCTCGTTATGGCCAATTCTGTTCGACAACTTTATATGAAAGTGAAAGACAGCCATGAATTGACTCTTCTTGCGGGTGAACAAGGACTGGATAATCTAGTGAGATGGATCCATACGGTCGAAAGTTTGGATATGTCCGATTTTCTACATGGCAATGAATTGACTTTTACAACGGGCGTTGGATTGAAGGAAGAGGAAGACCTCTTCAATCTGATCAAACAAAATGTGAAAAACAATGCAAGTGGCATGATTGTAAATATAGGGCCTTTTATCAAAAACATCACCCCTGAAATGATCGCTTATTGTAATGAATATCACTTCCCTTTATTTTCTGTTCCCTGGCACATTTATTTAGCTGATGTAATCCGGATCTTTACGTATGAATTACTTCAATCTGAAAAGAAAGAAACGGAATTAACAAAAGCCATTAAAGGCGCAATTTTTGATCAAAATCATTTCGATGACTATATCACAATATTAGATCGTTATGGCCATGCTGCAAACGATAATTACTGCATCGCAGCGATTCAAATGCTAGATAGTGATGAAAATACTTTACTTAATATAAAAAAGAGAATGGAAAACAGTCTTGTTAAGGAAAATTATTCTTATATTTCATTTTTGTTAGATGAAAAGCTCATTATTGTCTTTATCAATAATACAGAAGATCATATTTTTGCGATTATAAATCGACTATTTCATGATCTTTCCTATGTATATCAGAACTTGATCGCTGGGATTGGAGCGAATCAATCTACAATCTTTAATGTCAAAAACAGTTATACTCAAGCGACGAAAGTGTTAGAACTAATCAAGAAAATGGTCATTAAGGGCCCAATATCTCTGTATAATAAACTGGACTTTTTAAAACTCCTTCTTCCAATGAACGATTTAGAAGCTCTGAGAGACTATAAAAACGAAAAATTATATCAACTGGAAAAATATGACGAACTCAACAATACAAAATACTTACAGACATTAGAGTGTTATTTGAATAACAATTGCAGCATTAATCAAACCGCAAAGGAACTTTTTGTTCACCGTAATACGATCAACTATCAAATCAGCAGAATCGCGCAGATATTAGATAATAATTTATCATCGTTCAAGACAAGATGTGATCTTTACTTGGCGATTCAGATAAAGAATTATTTAGAGGTATGTTGAAGGGAATAAGTATTATCAAAATTAATATAAAGATATTTTCCATTTCCGAACAATGAATATATATAGATAAGTATTGTTCGCGTTTTGTTTGACTATGGTATTAGCCGTTGCTATAATAAATTTGCAGATTTTTTTCGCTGGAACCCGTTCATTGAAAATTTTTTCCGAAGCCAACGTGCTTATTTATTTTTTATACAGGTCGCCAGTTGAGAAAACCCGGCGATGTATTGGCGAGATGAATCAACATCGCGAGCGACTGTTATTGTTATGCTTCAACCGGTTTGAAGCGTTTTTTGTTTTTCAGATAACCTTTTTTCACATGAAATGACTGAGAAATCTTATTTTTATTCATTTTTCGGGAAAAAATAATTGATGAATGGGTGCCTGGTTAGTTAAAAAGGAGGATTACTGTGAACGATAATTGGTTATCACGTTATTTTCAATTCTCAGAGTTGAAGACGACAATGGGTCGTGAAATGCTGGCCGGCCTGACCACTTTTATTTCGATGGCTTACATATTGTTTGTAAACCCGATCGTGCTTGGAAACTCAGGCATGGATAAGGGCGCGATTTTTACAGCGACGGCACTGTCCAGTGCCCTCGGCTGCCTGATCATGGGAATTGTCGCAAAATATCCGATCGCCATCGCACCGGGCATGGGGGTCAATGCCTTCTTTGCCTTTTCGGTGGTCATTGGTATGAAGATTCCGTGGCAAACGGCGCTCGCCGGCGTTTTCATCGCTTCCGTGATTTTCTTTATTATCACTGTATTAAAAATCCGCGAAATGATCATTAACGCGATTCCTCAAAGCCTGAAACTGGCCATGGCTGCCGGGATCGGCCTGTTTATCGCTTTTATCGGATTAAAGGAAGGCGGCCTGATCGTCGGCAATAAAGATACGCTTGTGTCTTTTGCCAGACTGACAAGCGGAACAACCTGGCTGACCATTTTCGGTCTTTTAGTGACGATAGTTTTGATGGTCAGAAAGATTCCCGGATCAATCTTTATCGGAATGGTACTGACGTCCATTGTCGGTATGATTTTCGGACTGATTCCGCTGCCGTCGCAGGTTCTCTCGACAGCGCCGAGCCTTGCACCAACGTTTGGCGTCGCGCTTACTCATGTTTCCGATATCAATACCGTGCAGCTTGCCGTTGTTGTTCTGACATTCCTGCTGGTCACATTTTTCGATACGGCCGGAACACTGATTGGACTTGCCGAACAGGCAGGATTCATTAAAAACAATAAGATGCCGAGAGTCGGGCAGGCTCTGCTCGCCGATTCAACATCTATGCTCGTCGGCTCTATTTTTGGTACTTCACCAACTTCGGCGTACATTGAATCATCGACGGGGATAGCGGTCGGTGGCCGTTCCGGATTTACAGCTGTTGTAACCGGCATTTTGTTCCTGTTCGGCCTGCTGTTCTCGCCGCTGCTCTCAGTGGTTACAAGTCAGGTCACGGCTCCGGCACTGATTATTGTCGGCGTATTGATGGCAAGCGCACTGAAGCAGATTCCATGGGATAAATTCGAAATTGCGGTTCCGGCATTCCTGACAGTACTCGGCATGCCGCTGACCTACAGCATTTCGAACGGGATCGCTCTTGGCTTCGTCGCTTACACGATCACGATGATCGCGGCGAAAAGGTGGAAAGAAATTCATCCGATTGTTTACGGGCTTTTCGTTGTATTCATTATCTTCTTCTGGGCACTTTACGGCTAAACAGATGATTCAGAACCTCTCCTTCTCTCTGAAGGGGAGGTTTTTTCCCTGTTGGAATGTGTGAAAATGAAACGAAAAAACAGGTTGCCCGAGACGCTGATTCATCCCGGCAATAAATTGCCGGGATTACCGTGCTGGTGATCTGTATAAAAAAGGAACAGAAGAGTCAAGATAAGGGATAATCCAATGAAATACGTGCTCTGTCAATGGATTTTAATCATTCACTTGAGGGACGTGATTCGTGATGATTCCTTTATCTTTGGCGATCCTTTTATGGGTCGCAGGGCTGTACCTGCTGTTCTTAAGCTACAGGTTCAACAGGAAACTGCGGGAAAGCGGGCAACGCCTGCTTAGCCACGCCGAACATGAGAAAGGAAAAGATAATTCGGCCAGCATTGCCATGACGATTGAGGGAAAGATCCTCGATAATATACCCAGTTATCTCATACATATGGCGATGAGTGCCGCTGGATTGCTGATTATTGCTTTAGGATTTGTTGCATTGGCGTTTTATGCGCATTTTCATTAATTCGATGTTGATAATCACCGCCGGGTGGCGGACTGCAGGCAGGAGCGAAAGCTGATCTTTCGCTCTTTTTTCATAATAAGAAAAGAAAAAATTTAGCAACTCCGAGGTTTAATATGAAGAATAGCAAAAAACGGACGGCGAGCAATAAGGATGCACGGCCTCTGAAGAAGACATTTACTGTCGGTGAAAATGAAACGATCGACAGCTGTATCGAACGAATGAGAAAGGAAGGATATACTCCTGTAAAGCGTGTCGAGCGTCCGATTTTCAGGGAAGGAAAAACGGGGCCTGAATGCATTGGGAGTCATTGCGTCTTAGAAGGACGTTTAAATAAGGCAAAAAGCGAACAATGACATCTTTCTAATCATAAAACGTTCGATATTCGGTTGACACATTCGGAACAATGCTGATATGATGAGAGTGTCAATTGAGCATGAACGGCTGATTACAGCCCCTTAAATAGTATTTTGAACCCTCATATATTTTTGGGAATATGGCCCATCTGTTTCTACCCGGCGACCGGAAATTGCCGGACTATGAAGGAAAAATCAACACGTCAGAATGAACCGTTTTGTAGCGGTTTGTGAGCCAGACGGTTTGTTTTCCTTTGTTCGGAGAAACAGCTGTTCTGGGCTTTTTTATGTCTGGATATTTCCAGATGATGTTCAAAAGGGAGGACAAAAAGGGCCGGGAAGTTCAATCAATAGTTTTCGAGCATCGAAACGTATGCCTTAAATACGTGAGAAGCAGCGAAATTCGTCAGCAATTTTACCCGGACTTTTTGAAATACCGATTTCAGGGAGGAAGTCAAATCGTGAGTACTGCAACAGTCGGTGTGGTTATGGGGAGTCAATCGGACTGGGAAACGATGAAGAACGCCTGCGACATACTGGACAGTATGAATATCCCGTATGAGAAAAAAGTGGTATCGGCACACCGGACACCGGATTTAATGTTCCGCTACGCCGAAACCGCCAGAGAACGCGGGATTAAGGTGATTATTGCCGGTGCAGGAGGAGCGGCCCATTTGCCTGGAATGATCGCGGCAAAAACGACGCTCCCCGTGATTGGAGTTCCGGTTCAATCAAGAGCGCTTCACGGTATCGACTCACTTTTATCAATTGTCCAGATGCCAGGGGGGATTCCTGTCGCAACGGTGGCAATCGGAACGGCCGGAGCGACGAATGCAGGTCTCCTGGCCGCACAGATTTTGGCGACATTCGATGATTCATTGAAAAACAGACTTGACAATTATCGCCAGTCTTTGGAACAGAAAGTAAAGGAAAGTGATTTGAGTTGAAGCAGAAAACCATTTTGCCAGGCAAAACGATCGGTATTCTGGGCGGCGGACAGCTGGGAAGAATGATGGCGATAGCAGCAAAGGAAATGGGCTACAGGATCGCGGTTCTTGATCCGACGGAAGATTGTTCCTGTGCCCAGGTCGCAGATGTCGCGATTGTCGCGGATTACGATGATGCCGAAGCCGCAAAGAGGCTCGCAGAATGTGCGGATGTTGTAACCTATGAATTTGAAAATGTCGATGTGCAAACGGTCGATTATCTTCAGGAAAACAGCTATCTCCCGCAGGGCGGCCACCTGCTCGAAATCACGAAAGACAGACTGAATGAAAAAGCGGCTATCAAAGAGGCAGGTCTGCCGGTCGTTCCGTATCTCCCTGTCCGCAATGAGCAGGAGCTGAAGACAGCGATTGCCGAAATCGGCTTTCCATCCGTTCTGAAAACAACGGAAGGCGGTTATGACGGCAAAGGGCAATATGTTCTGAAGTCAGAAGAGGACTTGCAGGAGGCGCTCCCGTACGTTGGAAAAACGCCGTTTGAACTGGAAAAGTGGCTGCCTTTTGAAAAGGAAATTTCTGTGATTGTTGTCCGCGGCACAACGGGAGAAACATCCGTATTTCCTGTTGCTGAAAATATTCATCGCCATAATATTTTACATCACACACTTGTGCCGGCACGGATCACGGACAGCCTTCAGGAAGAGGCGAGAACATACGCCATGCGTCTGGCGGAAGCTCTGCAGCTGGTCGGGACACTTGCCGTTGAAATGTTCGTTGGTAAGGACGGAAGGGTGTATGTGAACGAAACGGCACCACGTCCCCATAATTCCGGACACTTTTCGATCAACGCCTGCGAAACGTCCCAGTT
Source organism: Sporolactobacillus sp. THM7-4 (assembly GCF_004153165.1). Classification (GTDB taxonomy): domain Bacteria; phylum Bacillota; class Bacilli; order Bacillales; family Sporolactobacillaceae; genus Sporolactobacillus. The sequence continues at coordinate 28,326 of NZ_SEMD01000007.1, forward strand.
TGAGCAGCATATCCGCGCAATCTGCGGTTTACCGCTCGGCAGCACGGCTCTCCTGAAACCCGTGATTATGATCAATATTCTCGGAGAACATGTACAGCCGGTTCTGGATAAAGTTTCCTTGCTTTCAGACGCTCATCTTCATCTTTATGGCAAGGCAGAAGCAAGAACCGGGCGTAAAATGGGACATTTAACGATCCTCGGTGAAACGGTTCAGGAAGCTATTGATCGGGCAGAGAGATTAGGAATATGGAAAATTGAACAGGAAGTGGGTCGGAATTCATGATTGATCGGTATACGAGACCGGAAATGGGCTCTATCTGGAGCGAGGAGAATAAATATAATGCGTGGCTTGAGGTGGAGATCCTCGCTTGCGAAGGGTGGTCCGAACTCGGTGAAATTCCGAAAGAAGACGTTGAGAAGTTAAAGAAAAACGCGTCGTTCACAGTTGAGAGAATTCATGAAATCGAGCAGGAAACACGGCACGATGTTGTCGCCTTTACAAGGACGGTTTCAGAATCTCTCGGCGATGAAAAGAAGTGGGTCCACTATGGTCTGACATCGACAGACGTTGTCGATACCGCTCAGTCTTACCTGCTGAAACAATGCAACGCTATTTTGCTGAAAGACATTGAGCATTTTATTGCCGTGATCCGGGAAAAAGCAAAGAAATACAAAAACACGATCATGATGGGCAGGACTCATGGGGTCCATGCCGAGCCGACAACCTTCGGACTGGTCATGGCACTCTGGTATGAAGAAATGAAACGCAATCTCGAACGATTTAAAGAGGCAGCGGAAGATATTCGTGTCGGTAAGCTGTCCGGAGCGGTCGGTACGTATGCCAATATCGATCCGAGAGTGGAAAAGTACGTGTGCGAACAACTCGGACTGAAAGCATCACCGATTTCGACCCAGGTTCTCCAGCGTGACCGCCATGCCCATTACCTGGCAACGCTCGCGCTGATCGCGACGTCAATTGAGAAATTCGCGGTAGAAATCCGCGGACTGCAGCGCTCGGAGATCCGTGAAGTGGAAGAACATTTTGCTAAGGGCCAGAAGGGGTCTTCAGCGATGCCGCATAAGCGCAATCCGATCGGCTCCGAGAATATGTGTGGCCTTGCGCGGGTTATTCGCGGCCATATGCTGGCGGCCTATGAAAATGTACCCCTCTGGCACGAACGCGATATCTCCCATTCATCTGCGGAACGGATTATTTTACCGGACGCAACAATCGGTCTCGATTACATGCTGCACCGCTTCAGCAATATCCTGGAGCAGCTGACTGTTTATCCGGAGAATATGCGCCGTAACATGAAGCGGACATTCGGGTTGATTTTCTCCCAGCATGTTCTGCTCGCGCTGATCGAAAAAGGCCTGAGCCGGGAAGAAGCTTACGATATTGTTCAGCCGAACGCGATGAAATCATGGGAAACACAGACGCCTTTCAAAGAAATCGTTGAACAGGATGCACGGATCACTGACAGACTCACGCAAGACGAAATTGACAGCTGTTTTGATGAAACCTACCATCTGAAAAATGTTGATTTTATTTTTGAACGTCTCGGCCTGAATGATTGAAACTAAAATTAAAAAGCCTGTTCAAAAAGCGGAAAAGAACCACTGGACTATGCGCAGCCATTTTTCCCGGACTTTTTTGAACATCGCTAAAAGGAGCAGGTATTAATGAGCGAGCTGCTTTATGAAGGAAAAGCAAAGAAAATGTTTACAACAGACGATCCGAATGTTCTGCGAGTCGAGTATAAGAACGATGCGACTGCTTTTAATGGAAAGAAGAAAGCTGTTTTTCCCGGGAAGGGCAAGCTGAATAACGCGATATGCACGAAAATTTTTCATGTCCTTCAGGAGAAGAACATTCCGACACATTTCATCGAAAAGATTTCCGATACAGAACAGCTCGTCAAAGCTGTGGACATCGTTCCGATTGAAGTTGTGGTCCGTAATGTGGTCGCAGGCAGCCTTGCAAAACGGCTCGGCCTCGATGAAGGGGTATCTCTCGGCCGGACGATCATCGAATTTTACTATAAAAGCGATGAACTCGGTGACCCGATGATTAACAGCGATCATGCCCTTGCGATGAAGCTGGCAACAGAAGAGGAGCTGGCGGAAATCCGCCGCCAGGCGAGCCGTGTCAATGATGTGCTGCAGACTCTTTTTGCCGATGCCGGTATCCTGCTTGTTGATTTCAAACTGGAATTCGGAAAACTGAAATCAACCGGGGAAATTGTGCTTGCCGATGAGATTTCGCCGGATACATGCCGTCTTTGGGATATTAAGACTCATGAGAAACTGGATAAAGACGTCTTCCGCCGGAATATTGCCGATCTTCCGGAAACGTATGAAAAACTGTTTAACCGTCTGGAGGCTGTTCAATGAGAAAAGTCAAGGTATATATCACTTTAAAAGAGAGTGTGCTCGACCCCCAGGGACAGGCCGTAATGCAGTCGCTGCATAATATGGATTATCAGAACGTGAAAAACGTCCGCATCGGCAAATATATCGAACTTGAGATGGAAGATTCGGCGGATATTAATCAACAGATCGAGGCCCTGTGCGATAAACTGCTGGCCAATACGGTCATTGAGAACTATCGCTATGAAATTGATGAGGAGGTACACTCGTGAAAACGGCGGTCATTGTCTTTCCCGGATCGAACTGCGATCAGGATATGTACTATGCCATTAAAGACGGACTGGGCGAAGAAGTGGAATATGTCTGGCATGCGGAAACTTCTCTTGATGGATTTGACGCGGTCATGATTCCGGGCGGTTTCTCATATGGAGACTATCTCCGCTCAGGTGCGATCGCCCGTTTCGCCGGGATTATGCCGGCTGTCATTCAGGCCGCGAGGGAAGGAAAACCGGTTCTCGGCGTGTGCAACGGATTTCAGATTCTGCTTGAGGCCGGACTGCTGCCTGGCGCGATGCTGAAGAATAAGAAACTCAAATTTATTTGTAAAACGGTTAATCTGAAAGTGGAAAATAATAACACGCTTTTCACTTCATTATATAAAAAGAATGAAATCATCCGTATCCCGATCGCTCATGGGGAAGGAAACTACTACTGTGATGACGAGACGCTTCATATGCTGAAAACGGGCGGACAGATTGTTTTCACCTATGACGGCGAGAATCCGAACGGCTCAAAGGCGAATATCGCCGGAATCGTTAATCGCGCCGGCAACGTGCTTGGCATGATGCCTCACCCTGAACGTGCAGCGGATGCCCTGCTCGAAAGCAGCGACGGCCTTCGCCTGTTTCAATCAATTTTAAACCATTGGAGGGAATCCGCTCATGCCGCTTACACATCTTGAACCGTCACCGGAACAGATTGAACGGGAGAAAGTCTATCGGGACATGGGCCTGACTGAAGAGGAGTACAGGAAGGTAAAGAAACTGCTCGGCAGAAAGCCGAACTATACCGAAACCGGCCTGTTCTCAGTTATGTGGTCTGAACACTGCAGCTATAAAACATCGAAACCTGTGCTGAAAAATTTCCCGACGGAAGGTAAGCACGTCCTTCAGGGCCCGGGCGAAGGTGCCGGAATTGTCGATATCGGCGATAATCAGGCTGTCGTTTTCAAGATTGAAAGCCATAATCATCCGTCGGCGATCGAGCCATATCAGGGTGCGGCGACAGGTGTCGGCGGAATCATCCGCGACGTTTTTTCGATGGGCGCCCGCCCGGTTGCCCTGCTTGATTCGCTCCGTTTCGGGGATTTGAAGAACCCGCGTGTCCGTTATTTGTTCGAAGAAGTTGTCAGCGGGATTGCCGGATACGGCAACTGCATCGGCATCCCGACGGTCGGAGGGGAATTGCAGTTTGACACCTGCTACAATGGCAATCCGCTGGTCAACGCGATGTGTGTCGGCATCATGAACCATGAAGACATTCAGGTCGGCCAGGCACGCGGTATCGGCAACACGGTAATGTACGTCGGTGCAAGTACGGGCCGTGACGGAATTAATGGAGCCACTTTTGCTTCTGAAGAAATCTCGGAAAAATCGGATGAGAAACGATCGGCCGTTCAGGTCGGTGATCCGTTCATGGAAAAGCTGCTCGTAGAAGCCTGCCTCGAACTGACGAAACATGAGGCTCTCGTCGGAATCCAGGACATGGGTGCGGCAGGTCTTGTGTCTTCTGCCAGTGAAATGGCGGCTAAGGCCGGAGTCGGCATCCATATGAATCTCGATCGGATCCCGCAGCGGGAGACGAATATGACTCCGTATGAAATGATGTTATCGGAATCCCAGGAGCGGATGCTGATTGTTATTAAAAAAGGCAGCGAAGAAGAAATCAAGGCTATTTTTGCCCGCTGGGGGCTGCACGCGGTTGCTGTCGGAGAAGTTATTGAAGAAGAAGTGCTTCGCCTCGAACATAGAGGTGAAATTGTTGCAGAAGTGCCGTCGGATGCGCTTGCCGCAGCACCGGTTCGTCATATGCCGTCCAAAGTACCGGAATCTTATATCAAGAATCAATCAGCACCAGACTGGGTACCGCAAATCACGGATTATGCGGGAACGGTTAAACGTCTTCTGTCACAGCCTTCGCTTGCTTCAAAGGAATGGGTAACGAGTCAGTATGATTATATGGTCCAGACCAACACGATAGTCGCACCGGGATCGGATGCGGCGGTTGTCCGTGTCCGGGGAACAAAGAAAGGGCTCGCCATGACGACGGACTGTAACGCAAAATATTTAGCACTCGACCCGAAAGAAGGCGGCAGGATTGCTGTGGCTGAGGCGGCACGAAACATTGTCTGCTCAGGCGGACTCCCGCTTGCCATCACTGACTGCCTGAATTTCGGCAGCCCGGAGAAACCGGAAGTATTCTGGCAGATTGAGGAGTCTGCGAAGGGAATGTCCGAAGCCTGCAAGACTCTCGAGACACCTGTGATCAGCGGTAACGTTTCTCTCTACAATGAAACAGATCAGGGAGCGATTGATCCGACACCGGTGGTCGGGATGGTCGGCCTGATCGAAAATCTGGATCACGTCGTTACGGTTCCATTTAAAAATGAAGGGGACGCGGTGTATGTGATCGGCCGGCCGACTCCGGAGTTCGGAGGCAGCGCCATTCAGATGCTGACGGAAGGCAGGGCCAGTGGAAAAGCACCGGCTCTTGACCTGTCTGTTGAAAAACGCCGCCAGTCACAGCTGCTTGAAGCGATTAAAGCGGGCTATGTGTCTTCCGCTCATGATCTTTCCGAGGGCGGCCTCGCGTGTGCTCTGGCCGAATCGGTTTTTGGTACACCTTTTGCCTGCGATCTGCAGTTTGAAAGCGATCCGGTCGAAGAATTATTTGCCGAAACCCAGTCGCGGTTTGTTGTTTCTGTTCCTGAACAGATGATGAAAGCTTTCGAATCCGTCGTGGAAGATGCCATGTTTATCGGCCGCGTCACACGCGGAGTGGACCTGAGATTATCCTTTTCTGATGTCACTGTAACCCTGAATCGGCCGGAACTTGAAAAAGCGTGGAGAGGAGCCCTGTCATGTTTTATGACGACAGAGAACTAAAAGAAGAATGCGGCGTATTTGGTATCTGGGGACATGAAAAAGCGGCACAATTAACTTATTACGGCCTGCACAGCCTGCAGCACCGCGGCCAGGAAGGGGCCGGGATTGCTGTAACCGACGGGAAACGTATTTTGGACCATAAAGGCCAGGGCCTGGTCAACGATGTGTTCGATCATGAGAATCTGCAAAGGCTGGAGGGACATGCGGCAATCGGACACGTCCGCTACTCGACTTCAGGCGGAAATAGTTTTGCCAATGTCCAGCCGCTCGTCTTTCGCTCGCAAAAAGACTCGCTCTCTATTGCCCATAACGGGAACCTGGTCAATGCCCATAAACTTAAAGGGGAACTGGAGGAGCGCGGAAGCATTTTTCAGACAACTTCCGATACAGAGGTCATTGCTCATTTGATTAAGCGCGATTTCGCGGACAATTTTATCGAAAGTGTCAAACATGCCCTGTCCGTGATCAATGGAGCCTATGCGCTGGCCATGCTTACAGAGCATCAATTAATCGCCGCACTCGATCCTCACGGCCTGCGGCCACTGTCACTTGGGAAATTAGGAGAATCGTGGGTAGTCGCATCGGAAACTTGTGCTTTTGATCTGATCGGTGCCACGTATGTCCGGGATGTTCATCCGGGCGAAATCCTGATCATCGATAATGAGGGACTGCATTCGGAATTTTTTACAAACCATACCGAGCCTGCGATCTGCAGCATGGAATATATCTACTTCTCCAGACCGGACAGCAATATTCAGGGCATTAACGTACATGCCGCCCGGAAGAACCTCGGGCGGATGCTTGCCCAGGAAGCGCCTGTTGATGCGGATGTGGTGACCGGTGTGCCGGACTCAAGTATTTCCGCCGCGATCGGCTACGCCGAAGCGACAGGAATCCCTTATGAACTTGGAATGATTAAAAACCGTTATGTGGGACGGACGTTTATTCAACCGTCACAGGAACTCCGTGAACAAGGGGTCAAAATGAAACTGTCGCCGGTTCGGGCAATTATTGAGGGCAAGCGAGTGGTCATGGTTGATGATTCGATTGTCCGCGGGACAACGAGCAGCCGCATTGTCAGAATGCTGAGAGATGCGGGAGCAACTGAGGTTCATGTCCGGATCAGCGCGCCGCCGATCAAGAATCCCTGCTTCTACGGCATCGACACATCGACATCTTCCGAATTGATTGCTGCCACGCACTCAGTAGAAGAAATCCGGGAAAAAATAGGCGCCGATTCGCTCGTTTTCCTGAGCGTGGAAGGCATGAAAGAAGCGATCGGGCGGAATCCGGCAATGAAAAACTGCGGACAGTGCATGGCCTGCTTTACGGGCAATTATCCGACGAAAATCTATCCGGATACTGTACTGCCGCATGAAAAAGAGCTTCTTGTCTGAAAACCGGTCTCTTGCAGCAAGGAGAGGGCCAATAGATAAAAAGAACAGGATCAGGTGGATATTGCTGGATTTTAGGAGGACAAATGATGGCAGATGCCTATAAGAAAGCCGGCGTCAATATCGAAGCCGGCTATGATACGGTCAATCGGATTAAGAAACACGTCAGGCGCACGTTCCGTCCTGAAGTGATCGGCGGGCTTGGCGGTTTCGGAGGCGCGATCGACCTTTCCAAAATGAATCTTAAGGAACCTGTACTCGTATCCGGCACGGACGGCGTCGGGACGAAACTGATGGTCGCTTTTGCCTGCGGCCGTCACGATACGGTCGGAATCGACGCCGTTGCGATGTGTGTCAACGACATCGTGACACAGGGCGCTGAGCCGCTTTACTTTCTGGATTACCTCGCCTGCGGATCTTTGAAGCCGGAGAAAGCAGAAGCCATTGTCAAAGGGATTGCCGATGGCTGCGAGATGGCCGGTTGCGCACTAATCGGCGGCGAAACCGCGGAAATGCCGGGAATGTACCAGGGCGAAGATTATGACATTGCCGGCTTTTCTGTTGGGGTTGTTGAAAAGTCGAAACGAATTACCGGCAGGACCATCAAACCGGGAGACCGGCTGATCGGTCTCGCATCAAACGGCATTCACAGTAACGGCTACTCTCTAGTTCGTAAAATCATAGCCGACTCCGGGCTGACCTACGCCGATGCTTATGAACCTGATCGAAACTTAACGATTGCCGATGAACTACTTAAACCGACACGCATTTATGTCAGGACTGTTCTCGGCCTGTTAAAAGAGATCAATATCAAGGGAATCGCGAACATCACCGGTGGCGGTTTCTATGAAAACGTTCCGCGGATGTTCCCCCTGGGGCTGGGCCCACAAATTGACGCATCCGCCTGGACGCTCCCGCCTGTTTTTCGCTGGCTGAAGAAGCTGGGTGGCCTTGATCCGGATGATATGTTCCGCACCTTTAATATGGGTATCGGAATGGTCCTTGCCGTTTCTCCGGAAGAAACGGCTGCTGCCGTCGATAAGCTTCGCAAGCTGGGCGAGACTCCCTATGTCATCGGACAGGTTACGGAAAAAACAGGATTGACGTTGGTGAACTTAGATGAAGCATAAAATAGCTGTTTTTGCGTCAGGCAGCGGGACCAATTTTCAGGCGATCATGGAAGCTGTTGATCGAGGTGAGATTCCGGCGACTGTAGAATTAATGGTCTGCGACCAGCCGGATGCTCATGTCATTGAACGGGCAGGGACATGGGATGTGGACACGCTCGTGATCAGGCGCAAGGATTTCCCGACAAAGAGTGCTTTTGAGGAAAAAATAATAGAAACCTGCCGCAGCAAGGAGATCGAATTTATTGTTCTTGCCGGATATATGAGGATTCTCGGTAAGACGCTGCTTGAAGCCTATCCGCATCGGATCATTAATCTTCATCCTTCACTTCTCCCGTCTTTTAAAGGGCTCGATGCTATTGGCCAGGCATTCCGTAAGGGCGTCAAAATTACCGGCGTGACGGTTCATTATGTTGATGAAGGGATGGATACCGGCCCGATTATAGCTCAGGCGGCGGTGCCGATAGAAGACTCCGATACAATCGAATCTCTGACGGAGCGCATTCACGAGACGGAACACGAACTTTATCCGAAAACAATCGCAAAATTACTCTCCAGGTGAGGAAAGGAAGTATTACAGTGGCAAAGCGTGCCTTAGTAAGTGTTTCAGATAAAACAGGACTCATTGATTTTGTACAAAAATTAGTTGATGCAGGTATCGAAATTATTTCAACAGGCGGAACTAAAAAGGCAATCGAATCAGCAGGTATTCCTGTCGCTTCGGTCAGCGATGTAACCGGATTTCCGGAAATCCTCGACGGTCGTGTAAAGACGCTGCATCCAGCGATTCACGGCGGACTTTTGGCCGTCCGCGATAAAAAGTCGCACATGGACGCAATCCGCGAGCACAATATCCAGCCGATCGATTTTGTCATCGTTAATCTCTATCCTTTTAAAGAAACGATCTCAAAGCCTGACGTCGCTTATGAGGAAGCTGTTGAAAACATCGATATCGGCGGACCGAGCATGCTCCGCTCTGCGGCAAAGAATCATCAGAGCGTAACCGTTGTCTGCGATCCCGCCGATTACGGGCTGGTTGCTCAAAGTCTCGATGAAAACGCCGAAGTCCCGTTTGAGTTAAGGCAGAAACTGGCTGCTAAGGTCTTCAGACACACAGCCGCTTATGACGCACTGATTGCCGAATTCTTTACCAGGAAGACCGGTGAAGAATTCCCCGAAAAACTAACCATCACTTATGAAAAGAAACAATCACTCCGATACGGCGAAAACCCGCATCAAAAGGCCGCTTTTTACAGCGAACCGATCAAAAACGAAGCAACGATTGCTGCAGCAAAACAGCTTCACGGGAAAGAACTTTCCTATAACAACATTCGCGACGCTGATGCGGCCCTTGGCATTATCAAAGAATTCAGCGAACCTGCCGCAGTGGCTGTAAAACACATGAATCCATGCGGAATCGGAACAGGGAAGACGGTCAATGAAGCTTATGATAAAGCTTATGAGGTCGATCCGGTTTCCATTTTCGGAGGGATTGTCGCGCTCAATCGTGAAGTGGATCAGGCGCTTGCCGAGAAACTGCACAGCATTTTTCTGGAGATCGTCATTGCCCCGGCATATTCAGAAGAAGCGCTCGCTATTCTTGAGAAAAAGAAAAATATCCGCCTGCTGACGGTGAAAATGACGGACGACAACCGTGACTTCACACAGTATACGTCGGTTCGAGGCGGAATCTTGGTTCAGGATCTGGATACGAAAGGCTACCGGGATGTGAAAAACAACCTGAAAGTCGTAACGAATCGGAAACCGACAGAAAAAGAAATGAGTGATCTTGCTTTTGCGTGGACTATTGTCAAACATGTCAAATCCAATGCCATCGCCCTTGTCCGCGACGGACGGATGATCGGCATGGGCGGCGGACAGACCAACCGCGTCGGTGCTGCAAAAATAGCTCTCGATGAAGCTGGAGATAAATCAAAGGGAGCCGTCCTTTCATCGGACGCCTTCTTCCCGATGGGCGATACGGTCGAAGCCGCGGCAAAAGCAGGAATCACTGCAATTATCCAGCCTGGCGGATCGATCCGTGATCAGGAATCGATCGATATGGCGAACAAATACAACATCGCCATGGTCTTCACCGGCATGCGCCATTTTAAACACTGAGCATTATCTGAACGCTGTTCCGTTGTCATGCTTAATAAAACTTGACTTAAGCGATCTGGGCGGCTCGCCACGTACAGATTAACGGCAGTGCCTGTATGCCGGGACGATGAGCGGCAATATTTACATGTATGATAAGCGATAATGTGACATCTCGAAAGGGGTCGGATCATGAAAATCTTAATTGTGGGCGGCGGCGGCCGCGAGCACGCCATGGCCTGGAAACTCGCCCGGAGTCCTTTAGTGGACAAGCTTTATTGTGCACCGGGAAGTGACGGGATAGCTGGTGTGGCGGAGTGCGCGGCGATTGAAGTAACGGATTTTGAACGGCTGGCTGATTTTGCGAAGGGCCACGATGTTGATCTGACCGTTGTCGGTCCGGAACAGCCGCTTGTTGCCGGAATTGCTGATTATTTTACGGAAAAAGGACTGAACGTGTTCGGTCCATCAAAAGCCGCGGCACGCATTGAAGGAAGCAAATCCTTTGCCAAAAAGCTGATGGAGAAGTACGAGATTCCAACATCGCACTACCGGACCTTCACGGACTATCAGTCGGCGAGCGACTATCTGCAGAAAGTCGGAGCCCCGATCGTTTTAAAAGCGGACGGGCTCGCCGCCGGCAAGGGAGTCATTGTCGCGATGACAATGGAAGAAGCCGAACAGGGTCTGAAAACATTGATGAAGGATAAAAAGTTTTCCGAAGCCGGATCCCGTGTTGTTATTGAAGAGTTCCTCGAAGGCGAGGAGTTTTCACTGATGGCTCTCGTGAACGGGGAAACGGTCGTTCCTCTTGCGATAGCCCAGGATCATAAGCGTGCCTGTGAAGGAGATAAGGGTCCAAACACGGGCGGTATGGGCGCCTACTCGCCGGTTCCGCAGATTCCTCAGTCCGTTGTTGATGAGGCCATCCGCACGATCCTGAAACCGGCCGTAATGGGACTCGCTCGTGAAGGCTGCCCATTCACCGGCGTGCTTTATGCCGGACTGATGCTGACCAGCACCGGCCCGAAAGTTATTGAGTTCAACTGCCGTTTCGGCGATCCAGAGACTCAGGTCGTTCTCCCGCGCCTCGAATCCGACCTCGCTGAAGTGATTCTGCAGGTCATGGACGGCGCTGAACCGGAGCTTACCTGGTCGGACCAGGCTGCGATCGGTACTGTTCTCGCATCAAGGGGATATCCGGGCAGTTATAAAAAAGGCGAAAAAATCGGGAATTTATCTTCACTGCCCGCGGACGCCCTGCTGTTTCATGCCGGGACGAAGAAATCGGGGACAGATTGGCTGACAAACGGGGGACGGGTGCTTCTCGTAGCCAGACTGGGTGAGAATCTGAAAGAAGCCCGCGAAGCTGTCAACCGCGACCTTGAAACCATTCAGACTGATGCCGTCTTCTTCCGGAGAGACATCGGCCACCGCGCATTGGAAGCGGAAGCTCAGAAATAACACTGAAACAGAAACAGAAAAGCTGTCTTGCCCTGAGGTGAGGCAGCTTTTTTCGCACGATTAGTGATTGATTAAAAAATGCAGCGGAATTGCGCAGGCCGAACAAATCGTAAGGGAGTATCAATTTATACCCATTAAGTCTGAATCCATCTGCCCGGGCTTATTGTTTGAGTTTTGCAATAAAAGTTTTATAATGAAGATGTTAATTAAACAAAGTATAACAAAGTACTTATTCACAGGGGTGCCTGAAGACGATGGGCTGAGAAGGAGACCGGATAAAGTCTCCTGACCCGCATGACCCGATCTGGATCATACCAGCGTGGGGAGGTTGGCTATGTACTCGTTATTGCTGTTGACTCTAAACCCTAAACCTGGATCCATTCGGTTTCGGGTTATTTTTTCTTACGGCCGGTTTTTTGTAAACGTTTTTATATTAATGCTTGTCAGGGAGAAGAAATATAATGGAAATACTTCATATCACAGCGACAGGTGAACAATCACTGAACAACGTCCAGTCATCCGACAAATGGCACTTCATGTCGAAAGTTATTGGTCAATGATTTCAAAAAATGGGTTCACAATCGAAAACCACTGTTATATAATAGATTTACAGTTTTTAAGACTGTAATATAACAGTAGAGGAGGGAACATTTTTATGGCTACTCAGACAGCCGGAATCAAAGTCACCGGTCCGATGCGTCCGGGGTATGATGCGATTCTGACAAAAGAGGCGCTTCAGTTTATTGAACAGCTGGAAAGCACGTTCGGAAAACGGAGAGTGGAACTGCTGGACAGAAGGAAAGCAAGACAAAAAGAGTTTGACAAAGGTGAGCGGCCGAATTTCCTGAAGGAAACAAAGAGCATCAGGGAGGGAAACTGGCGGATAGCCCCACTTCCTGAGGATCTCAAGGATCGGCGGGTGGAGATCACTGGACCGGCTTCCGACCGAAAGATGGTGATTAACGCCTTGAATTCGGGGGCGAAGTGCTTCATGGCTGATCTGGAAGATGCGATGTCGCCTTCATGGGACAATGTCATTCAGGCCCAGATCAATCTCCGGGATGCGGTCCGTAAAACCATTTCTTTCGTGAACAGCAACGGCAAGCATTACGATCTGAAGAATGAAACTGCCGTACTGATGGTGAGACCGCGCGGCTGGCATATGATTGAGAAAAATGTTCTCGTCAATGATGTACCGATCTCCGGCTCATTGTTCGATTTTGGTCTCTATTTTTTCCATAATGTAAAGCAATTGCTGAAGGACGGCACGTCTGCGTATTTTTATCTGCCGAAGATGGAAAGCCATCTGGAAGCGCGGCTTTGGAACGATGTGTTCCGGTATGCAGAAGAATACGTCGGCATTCCGAATGGAACGATCAGGGCAACCGTTCTGCTTGAGACGATTCCGGCTGCATTTGAAATGGATGAAATACTCTATGAACTGCGGGATCATTCGGCGGGCCTCAACTGCGGACGATGGGATTACATCTTCAGTTACATCAAGAAGTTCAGAAATCAGCAAAACGTGTTTCTTCCCGACCGGTCGGTGGTAACCATGACCGTACCGTTTATGAGAGCTTATTCTCTGCTTGCGATCAAGACTTGCCACCGACGTAAGGCGCCGGCAATCGGGGGGATGGCGGCTCAGATCCCGGTTAAAGGGAACGAAAGCCTGAACAAAGAGGCTTTTGCAAAAGTCGAAGCCGATAAACAGCGTGAAGCAAAAGACGGACATGACGGCACCTGGGTCGCTCATCCCGGACTTGTTCCTGTTGCGTTGACCGTTTTTAATCGCGAAATGCCTGAACCGAATCAAATAGACAAGAAGAAGCTGGAAAATGTTCAAGTTACTGCGGACGATCTTCTTGCTGTGCCATCCGGGAAAATAACTGAGTCGGGCGTTCGCGAAAATATCTCTGTCGGGATTCAGTACATAGCGTCCTGGCTCAGAGGAAACGGCGCCGCGCCTATTAATCACTTAATGGAGGACGCGGCAACGGCCGAAATCTCGCGGGCACAGCTATGGCAATGGATCCGTCACCCGAAAGGCATACTTGATGATGGTCGGAAAGTGACAGTCGAGATTTACAAACAAATGAAAGAAGAAGAAATGCAGATTTTAAAGCAACAATTCGGAGAAGTCATTTATGCATCAGGCAAGTTTCAGGAAGCAGGCCGGCTCTTTGACGAACTGACACTGAGCGATGAATTCGCCGATTTTCTAACGGGACCTGGATATGAACTTCTATGATTTATTCCTCATGTAAATGAAAGCGCTGTCTGAAGGTATGGGACAAAAAATTATTGTCATAAAGGGGAGAAAAAAATGACCGATGCAAGAGTGAAAAAGCTGGAAGAATCATGGAAAAGTCCAAGGTGGAAGGGGATTAAGCGTCCGTACTCAGCTGAGGATGTCATCAAACTGCGCGGCTCGATCGATATTGAATATACGCTTGCACGCCGTGGTGCAGAAAAACTGTGGAAGCTGCTTAACAGTGAGAAGTATATAAACGCATTGGGAGCTCTGACAGGAAATCAGGCGGTGCAGCAAGTGAAAGCGGGTCTGAAGGCAATTTACTTAAGCGGCTGGCAGGTAGCGGCCGATGCCAACCTTGCCGGACAGATGTACCCGGATCAGGGTTTGTACCCTGCAAACAGCGTTCCCGAAGTGGTCCGCAGCATTAATCACGCCTTCCAGCGCGCAGATCAGATTGACTCTGTTGAGGGCAATCACGAGAAGGATTGGTTCGCTCCCATCGTAGCAGATGCCGAATCCGGATTCGGCGGCCAGCTCAACGTGTTTGAAATCATGAAAAGCATGATTGAAGCCGGTGCGGCGGGCGTTCACTTTGAAGACCAGTTATCATCCGAAAAAAAATGCGGGCACATGGGCGGCAAGGTCCTTCTGCCGACCCGGACTGCGATCAGAAACCTGATTTCGGCCCGCCTCGCCGCTGACGCAATGGGCGTCCCGACGATTATCGTCGGCAGAACGGACGCCAATGCGGCAAATCTGCTCACAAGCGATATCGATCCGTATGACGCACCGTTTATCACCGGTGAACGGACGCCCGAAGGATTTTTCCGGACAAAGGCCGGCATCGATCAGGCCATTGCCCGCGGAATCGCATATGCACCATATGCTGACCTCATCTGGTGCGAGACGGCCGAGCCGAATGTCGAAGAGGCACGTAAATTCGCCGAATCCATTCATGAAAAGTATCCAGATAAACTGCTTGCCTACAACTGCTCACCATCATTCAACTGGAGAAAGAAACTCGACGAAAAAGCGATTGCAGGCTTTCAGGAAATGCTGTCAGACATGGGCTACAGATTCCAATTCGTCACACTGGCTGGATTCCATGCCCTCAATTACAGCATGTTCCATCTTGCAAACGGGTATAAATCCCGCGGCATGGCTGCCTATTCCGAGCTGCAGCAGGCTGAATTTGCCAGCGAGAAGGAAGGCTACACGGCGACACGCCATCAGCGTGAGGTTGGTACCGGCTACTTTGACCTGGTTTCGACCATTGTCAGCGGTGGTCAGTCTTCTACTGTTGCTCTGAAAGGGTCGACAGAAGAGGCACAGTTTACACACAACTGATCGCAGTTTGGTTTCTGCGATCGCAACGGCACGGATGGTTGATTGACTGAACCAACCCGTCACCCGCAAATTTTTTACATGCAGGATGTGTCACTGTTTCATTTTTTATTTTTCCCCAGACTAAGACGATCTTTTAGGGTTCCGCCCCCGGGTTTGACAGGACACGAGGCGGGACACATGCCTGAGACAGGGTTCCGATAACCGGAGCCTTTTTTTTTGCTATTTAAATACCGGCCAATCGAATTCTTTGCCGGACCAGAGTTGACAGAAAGGCTGCAGATAGAATCCGGTTGAGAATCTGAGGCCCGTGAACTACATCGGCATTAAAATGCCGAGCTTCCAGGCTGGCGACCTGTATAAAACCGGAAATTCTATTGATCGAAAGATAGAGATGGTATATTATAATGGGACCGAATGCATAGATCAGGGGAGAGGATTGAAGTGAGCAAATCAATTAGAAAAGTCGGAATTGTCGGGATAGGTAACGTCGGTAAAGCGGCTGCTTCAGCGATTGTCCATAATAACATCGCCGACGAACTTTATATTAATGATATTGATACTGAACGTGCAAAAGGCGAAGCCTGGGACTTCGCAGACAGCATTGAACTCACATCGTCCAGAACACGTGTCGAGGCTGTCCCGCTCGAAAAACTGGCCGAATGCGATGTAATCCTGGTGGCTGTTACCGAGCGTAAAAAGGTGATCAGCAGTTCACGGCTTGAGCTTTTGAAAGGGTCGGCTGCGATTGCCTATGATATCGTGCCTAAACTTAAGGAAGCAGGGTTCAGGGGGATCTACGTTATCGCGACAAACCCCTGCGACATTATTACATACCTGTTCTATACATTATCGGGACTGCCGAGAAAACAGGTAATCGGGACCGGTACGGCGCTTGACAGTATGAGGCTCAGAAGGCAGATTTCCGAAGTGATCGGCGGCATCGACCCGCGCAGTATCAGTGCCTATATGATCGGCGAGCACGGCGACTCTCAGTTTGCCGCATGGTCGCACGTCAGCGTTGGCGGAAAGCCGTTTGACGAGTACGAAGCCGAAAACAGGGAGCGTTTCGGAAAAATAGACCGTGAACAGGTAGAACAGACGGCGAGACATTTTGGCTGGGAAATCCATAAACGTAAAGGCAACACTCAATTTGGTATCGGCAACGAGCTCGCTTTCTTCGCCAAATCCATTCTGAATGACGCCCGTAACATTACGGCGGCTTCAGCTATCCTGGACGGTGAATACGGACGTACCGATCTGTCAATCGGGGTACCGGTTGTGCTCAGCCGCAATGGTATTGAAGAAATTATCCATCTTAACCTGAACGATAAAGAGCAGCAATCGTTTAACGCATCAGCCGATCTGATTAAGGGTTATATTGATCAGACGCTGGCCGGACATAAGGAAACGGCCGGTAATTAAATCCGGGAAACTGCCGTGTTCAGAGCTTATTTACCAATCAGCCCCTCGATGTCCGTCGAGGGGTTAGATATTTTCAGTACTATTGCTCCCATCAATTCATCTATTCTTTTCCGGGTGAAACGAGCCTGATCAGGTAAGGTTCTGAGCCTATCCTGCTTTAACGGGCAGTAAGATGATCCACTGATGGAAGTTATTCAAGATGAACCGCATCAAAAAAGTCCCGATAATGATTGAGATAAAAGTCTGCTCCTCGTTCCCGGTTTTGGAAAAGGCAGGTTTTGATTCCGATTTTCTCTGCAGGAATTATATCAATCAGCCGGTCGCCGATGGCGAGGTTGATCGAATAGCGTCTGTTCAGATATTCATATGACGCCGGATCAGGTTTTCGCGGGAAGCCGTCCTCGCTCGTGACCATATCAATAAAATAGTTTTCCAGACCGTGATGCCTCAGCGCATTCAGAACGAACTCCCGATGATTATGAGTCATGATCACATTAAGATTTGCCGCTGCTAAAACCCCTTCCACACCTTCATAGGGTTTGAAGTCACCGGCGGACACTTGTCCGGCTTTGGCGATAAAGAGCTTTTCCTGCGCTTCTGTGAAAGCAAAGGACTGAAAGGCTTCTCCAAATGAAATTTTCAGCCGGTCATAAATGACCTCTTCGGGAATATCTCGCTCAATGATCTGTTTCATTATTTTGGTATAAACGGGGTAGGTATCAAAGATTGTTCCGTCAAAGTCCCACAAAATGTTCAATCAGCCACTTCCTTTACTCTTCATCTTGTGTTTTATCCATCAGAGCGTGTCCGTATGGATACTTATGAACCATTATAAGTGATTTTGATTCGGGCTAAAACGGTTAACAAACTTTTTTAAACCTTCTATTGCCAAAAGCTCCTTGTTTTTTAGCTTTATCGGATCGCTTAATTGATGTAATATGGTAAAAGAAACACTTTCATGGATTAGCGCGCGACTATAAAAAACGTTCCGACGCATGTGCAGGGCGCGGCCCAGTTCAGGCTGCACGTATAGAAACCAGACCGCCCAGCCTGCAGGACATAGCTGTACTCATTTTTGGTGAAGAGCAAAAAGGGGTGAGCGGTGATACAAGAGCGATATTGGACGATTGACCAACTGAGAAAACAGGCGGCGATTCTTCGCGGAACGGAGGCACCGACCAGGGTTCTGATCGGAGCCCGGTACTTGAATACGTATCTGAAATCGTGGGAAAAAGCGAACATCTGGATCGATGATGACCGGATTGTTTACGTTGGAGATCAGTTACCTGAGATATGGAGTGCTGGGACGGAAAAAGTGGATTGTTCAGGCTATACTCTCGTGCCGGGCTACATTGAACCGCATGTCCATCCGAGTCAGCTTTATCATCCGCAGTCGTTTGCCGAGTATGCTGCACGATCCGGGACAACGGGGATGATCTGTGACAATGGGGTCTTTTTCAGAAGTTTAAGTGATGACGAAGCGTTCAGGCTGATCGACAAACTGGATCAGCTGCCGACGAGTTTTTACTGGTGGTGCCGCTACGATCCGCAGTCGGCTGTCTTCGAATCTCCATTTAATAACGAACGGATTCAGCGCTGGCTGAACCATCCGCTCGTTGTTCAGGGCGGCGAACTGACCGGCTGGCCCCAGGTTGTCCGCGGTGACAATCAGATTCTTGAATGGATGCGTGAGACCAAACAGCTCCGGAAGCCGATTGAATCCCATCTCCCGGGAGCTTCGGAGCGAACGCTGACCGAGCTGAAGCTTTTTGGAGCCGATTGCGATCACGAGGCGATGACCGCTGATGAGGCGATCATGAGACTGAAGCTCGGCTATACTGTATCGCTGCGCTATTCATCGATACGGCCTGATTTACCCGATATACTCAGGGAGATGGTCAAAAGGCATGTGCACAGTTACGAACATGTGTACATGACACTCGACGGGGCGACGCCCGTTTTTCTGAAAGAGGGTGTCTGTGATCACTTGATCCGGATCGCGCTTGAGCAGGGCGTTCAGCCGGAAGACGCCTATATGATGGCCTCAAGCCATGTCGCTGCCCACTACAATATGAACGATCGAATCGGACATATAGCTCCCGGACGGATTGCCAACATCAATTTTCTTAGTTCCACCGATGATCCCCGCCCCGTCTCCGTTCTGGCAAAGGGACAGTGGGTGCTCAGAGAGGGCGTGCCAGTGTATGATTACTTTTCCTCTTTTGATCTTGCAGACGAGCTGAGCGGCCTGACACTTGATTTCTCGCTGACTGCAGATCATCTCGCAGCAAAAACGTCCATTGGACTGGATATGATCAATGATGTGATTACCAAACCGTTTGAGATAAGCGCTGAGCACGGCTCGGGGCTCCCTGATGATGTACTTTATCTGACCCTTGTTGATCAAAAGGGCAGGTGGATCATCAACAGCTACCTGCGCGGGTTTGCCGGCGAACTGTCGGGATTTGCCGGCAGCTTCTCGACGACAGGAGACATCTTGCTGATTGGGAAAAGCAAGCAGGACATGATCGCGGCCTTTGAACGGCTGAAAGAACGTAAAGGTGGCCTGTTTATCATGGAAAACGGCGAAGTCGCGGCAGAACTCGCACTTCCGGTACTCGGCTGGATGTCCGATTTGCCGATGGAACAGCTCATCAAAGCGGCCGGCCGCTTTGAAGACGACCTCAGGGAAAAAGGTTATCATACGGGCGATCCCTTTTTCAGCCTGCTTTTTCTCTCATCCCTGCATCTTCCGTATATCCGGATTACCCCTGAGGGAATTGTCGACGTCATGCACAGAAAAGTTATGGTCCCGAGCGAACCATTAATATAAAAAGGATACTTACCGAATCTGAGGAACGGTGCAACTTAAAATCAAAAACCCGGCTGGCTGATATTTCGGTCAATGTGAAGCGGTTTTCATAATAAGAAAGAATGGATCGGATCCTGCCGATCCTGCGCGTTTCGGCAAGACGCGGGACAGTCAAAAATCTGTCCGTAACGCCGGCTTGCCGGACGCTTTTTATATCGATGATCATAAATGAATGAAAAAAGTGATTAGTCAATAGCGGTATGACTGACAGGGAAGGGAGTGGACAGGGTTGCAAATTGATAAATTGAGAGGCAAAGCCCTGGATCAGCTGTTTGACGCCATCCTGACATTAAAAGATCGCGAAGAGTGTTACCGCTTTTTCGACGATTTGTGCACGATGGGCGAAATCCAGTCACTGTCCCAGCGGCTTGAAGTCGCAAGAATGCTGATGGCGGGACACACGTACCATCGTATTGAGGAAGAAACCGGTGCAAGTACGGCAACGATTTCGAGAGTCAAGCGCTGTATCAATTTCGGTAATGACGGCTATCAGATGACCCTTGACAGGCTGAATGAAGAGAAATAGTTTACGGATATAATTGAATTAGGATGTGGTATCATGAATCAAATGTCTCAGCAGCTGCTTGAGGGGCTGAATCCGGAACAACTGAAGGCGGTGAAGCATCGCGAAGGACCGCTCCTTATAATGGCCGGAGCGGGGAGCGGCAAGACGCGCGTACTGACTCACCGAATGGCCTACCTGATGATCGAAAGAGACGTGGCGCCATGGAATATTCTGGCGATCACGTTTACAAATAAAGCAGCGAAAGAAATGAAAGAGCGGCTCACGAAACTTGCCGGGCCGCTTGTGGATGAAGTCTGGGTGTCCACTTTTCATTCGATGTGCGTGCGCATTTTAAGACGCGACATCGACCGGCTTGGCATCAGCCGCAACTTTTCCATTCTGGATACAACCGATCAGTTATCCGTTATCAAACATATACTGAAAGATTTGAATTTCGATTCGAAAAAATTTACGCCGCGGAGCATTCTGGGAAAGATCAGCTCGGCAAAGAACGAATTGAAGACTGCGGCCGATTTTGCCCGGACGGCTGAGGGACCGTTTGATGAAGTCGTTTCGGATGTCTACGCGGAATATGAGAAGCGTCTGCTTAAGAATCAGTCGCTGGACTTCGATGATTTAATCATGACAACGGTTCACCTTTTTCAGCGTGTACCCGATGCACTTTCTTATTATCAGAAAAAGTTTCAATATATCCATGTGGACGAATATCAGGATACGAACCGGTCGCAGTATCTGCTCGTTCATATGCTGGCTGATCGTTTCAAAAATCTTTGTGTTGTCGGGGATTCGGACCAGTCGATCTACGGCTGGCGGGGCGCCGATATTCATAACATCCTTTCTTTCGAAGAAGATTATCCGGATGCCACGGTGATTAAGCTCGAGCAGAACTACCGGTCAACAAAAAAAATTCTTGATGCTGCGAATCATGTGATTGAAAACAATCGCAACCGCAAGCCGAAGAGTCTGTGGACGGAAAATGATGACGGACAGAAGATCGCCTATTATCAGGCGGGTACGGAGCATGAAGAAGGCTATTATGTTGCCGGGAAAATGTCAGAGCTGTTCAGGGACGGGTTCCGGTACTCGGATATGGCGGTCCTGTACCGGACAAACGCCCAGTCCCGTCTGATTGAGGAGACACTGGTCAAATCTAATATTCCGTACCGGATGATTGGAAGTATTCGTTTCTACGACCGTAAAGAAATCAAGGATATCTTGTCCTATCTGAGGCTAATCGCCAATCCCGATGACGACATCAGTCTCGCCCGCGTAATCAACGAACCCAAACGGGGGATCGGCGCCTCATCGATGGACAAACTGGCCGATTACGCGATTGGGCAGGATCTGTCTCTGATGCAGGCGATTGGCGAGATCGAACAGACGAGTGTTTCCGCACGATCCGCAAAGAAGATGGCCGAATTTGCCGGGAAAATCATGAACTGGTCAAAAATGCAGGAATTTCTGTCTGTCACCGACCTGGTTGAAGAGGTACTGGACAAGACCGGCTACCGGGACATGCTGAAGTCGGAGAGAACGCTCGAAGCCGAAAGCCGTCTTGAAAACCTGGAAGAACTTTTGTCGGTGACAAAAGAGTTTGAAGCAACGCATGATGATAAATCGCTGATCAGTTTTCTGACAGAACTTGCACTGGATGCCGACATTGACGCTGACGAGGAGGAAGATGCAGCGAGCGACTCGGTAACGCTGATGACTCTCCATTCCGCTAAAGGGCTGGAATTTCCGATCGTCTTTCTGGTCGGAATGGAGGAAGGGATATTCCCGCATCTGCGCTCTCTGGATGATGAGAATGAGATGGAGGAAGAGCGGCGTCTCGCTTACGTCGGTATTACACGGGCGAAGCAGCGCCTGTTCCTCACATCGGCGCAGGTCCGCACATTGTTCGGAAGCACGACGATGAATCCCGTCTCCCGGTTCATAAAAGAGATACCGGACGAACTTCTTGATAAGGAAGCACCGGAAAGGCGTGAAAAACGGTTCGCGTCTCCTTCGGCCCAGAGTTCTCCGTTCGGACGGCGCGTCTCTTCGCTCTACACCCGGCCGGCGCCCATGCTTCGGAAAAGGGACAGTGGAGACGAAGAATGGCATACCGGAGACAAAGTACTGCACAAGAAATGGGGCCAGGGCACAGTAGTCAGCATTAAAGGCAGCGGAGACAATGTCGAACTCGACATCGCCTTCCCGAAACCGATTGGGCTGAGACGGCTTCTCGGTGCATTTGCCCCGATTGAAAAGGCAAAATAAAACAGATCAATTTTTATCTTTAAAAGGAGAAACACATAATGGACGAAAATCTGCTGGCACGCGTCCGAGCTCTGCGCAAGCAGCTGAATCAATACAGTTACGAATATTATGTCGAGGATAATCCGAGCGTTCCCGACAGTGAATATGATCGCCTGATGCAGGAACTTCTCGCGATTGAGGCGGAACATCCGGAACTTGTGACTCCGGACTCACCGACTCAGCGTGTCGGCGGTGAGCCGCTTAAGGCCTTTACCAAAGTGACGCATGATATCCCGATGCTGAGTCTTGCTGATGTATTTAATGAGCAGGAACTCCTTGATTTTGATCGTCGCGTTCGCCAGACCGTCGGTGATGACGTGACTTATGTTTGCGAGCTGAAAATTGACGGACTGGCCGTTTCGCTGACGTATGAAAAAGGCCGGTTTGTCCTTGGAGCGACGCGGGGCGACGGCACAACAGGCGAAGACATTACGAATAATTTACGGACGGTAAGGTCCCTGCCGCTGACCCTTCAGGAACCGGCGGATATTGAAGTCCGTGGTGAAGCCTACATGCCGAAAAAATCATTTGAGCGATTGAACCGGGAACGGCAGGAGAAGGGCGAGATGCTGTTCGCCAATCCGCGCAACGCGGCGGCCGGTTCACTCCGACAGCTGGATCCGAAAATTACAGCCGCAAGAGGGCTTTCTGTTTTTCTTTATAGTGCCGGCAAATTCGACAGGGAAAAGGTTAAAACACATTTCGGACTGCTTGAATATATCCGCTCGCTCGGTCTTCCAATCAATCCGGAATCGCGCCGCTGCCGGTCGATGCAGGAAGTTTTCGATTACATCAGGGAGTACACAGAAAAGCGGGATTCGCTTCCTTACGGGATTGATGGCATCGTGATAAAAGTTGATTCGCTCGCCCAGCAGGAGCAGCTTGGACACACCGTGAAATCCCCGCGCTGGATGATTGCCTATAAATTTCCGGCCGAAGAAGTGGTCTCGACGCTTGAAGCGATTGAAGTGAGTGTCGGCCGGACGGGGGTAGTGACGCCGACTGCTGTACTCACGCCGGTAGTTGTTGCGGGAACCACGGTCAAAAGAGCGACTCTTCATAACGAAGACTTAATTCGGGAGAAAGATTTACGGATTGGCGACCGGGTGGTGATCAGAAAGGCCGGAGACATCATCCCGGAAGTCGTCAACGTACTGACCAAAGAACGGACCGGCAGGGAGCAGGCGTTTGCCATGCCGACTCATTGTCCGGAATGCGGCAGCGCCCTTGTCAGGCTTGAAGAAGAGGTGGCACTTCGGTGCATTAATCCGAAGTGCCCGGCCCAGATCCGGGAAGGCTTAATCCATTTTGTCTCAAGAAATGCAATGAATATAGACGGACTGGGTGAGAAAGTAGTCACCCAGCTGTTCCGGAAACACCTGATCCACGACGTGGCGGATTTGTACCATCTCAACTACGAAGACTTAATCTCTATGGAGAGAATGGGCGACAAGTCGGTGCGCAACCTGCTCGGGGCGATTGAACAGTCCAGAGGAAACTCGCTGGAGCGGCTTTTATTCGGACTCGGGATACGCTATATCGGCTCCAAAGCAGCCCGGATTCTGGCCCAGGCATTTAAAACCATGGACCAGTTATCATCCGCTTCGAAGGATGAACTGCTGGCCGTTGATGAAGTCGGCGAAAAGATGGCCGACTCGCTCCGGACCTATTTTTCCAAACCGGAAGTCGTCTCGCTTATCGAAGAGTTAAAAGCAGCCGGTCTGAATATGCGCTATCTCGGTCCGGACCCTCGCGAAACGGTAAACAGCGATTCTCCTTTTAATGGGAAAACCGTTGTCCTGACGGGGAAACTCGAACAAATGTCCCGATCGGAAGCAAAGAGCGAGATCGAAAAAAGAGGCGGCAATGTAACTGGAAGTGTCAGTGCTCATACAGATATCGTCGTCGCGGGAGAGGCTGCAGGTTCGAAACTGAAAAAAGCGCAGGATCTTCAAGTCGAGATCTGGGATGAAGAGCGTTTTCTTAATGCGCTCAATGAATGATAAAGAAGGTGTCTGCAGATTGAGAAGAAAAAGATTGGGAGCAGCTGCACTTATGATCCTGTGCCTTCAGCTGGCAGTCAGTGGCTGTTCATTTAATGGCGGCTCGGCGCAGAATGTCGTAAAAAAGAACAATGGCGGCACAGAAACGGCTAAACTGATTCCCACCTCAAACAGCAAGGACTATCAAACCCTCCGCCCGATGGCTAATGATCCGATGCGCGGATATATCAATTATGGTGTCAGTAATCGTGTCGACGTCGATCAGATGGAAACCGGGCTGATGGAGATGTCAAAAAGTGTGTACAAGCCCGATCAATATGTTTTTCAGAGCGGACAGTATTTACAGGAATCAGATATTAATGGAATGCTTTACCGCGAGGGGCAGGAGAAAAACAAAAGCAAAGGAACGCCTCCGGGATTGAATCCACCGCTCGGCAAGGGAAAAACAATTGTACAAAAGGCGCAAAACAGCCCGAAATATTTAAACTATGTTCTTGAACAGGACTATCTGAAAAAGGCGGGAAATGGAAAATACGAACTTGGCGGTGTGTCACTCGCTGTTTCTCTGAATTCCGTATACACGGAACGTATTGCAGACAGCAAAGGGATGCTTCATCCGATTGTAGAAAATCTGGATATCCCTGCTGTTAAGAGATGGGGATTGACCAAAGCGCAGAGCGTTGTTCAACGCGTCCGCAGTGTCAGAGGGCTGGGGAATGTCCCCATTTTTCTGACTTTATACATTACTTCTCCTCCTGATTCTCTTGTTCCGGGATCATTTTTTGCGAAAACCGAAATCGCAGCCGGTTCAGCAAACATTCAGAAGTGGGACTATCTGGATCAAGCCAACGTCCTCTTCCCGTCTGATACGGCATCGAGTCACTATAAGGCTGATCTGGATAAGTTCAATCGGTTTAAATCCGACGTTCAGAACTATTATCCGGATTTTGTCGGTGTAATCGGCAAAGCCTACTACGAGAATAAAAATTTAAGCGATCTGACCATCAATATCAATATTAAATTTTTCGACGATACGGAAGTGCTTAGTTTTACAAACTACGTTACGTCAATCGTCAATACAAGATTCGGGTTTTCCCGGGATGTTCCGGTCCACATCTATATAACATCGGGAGACGTACAGGAAGCTCTGATTGAGCGGACCCCTGATATGAATGATCCGTATGTTACGATCTTCCATCATTGACAGATGGAAACTTTATCCGTAAAAAGAGGACGCGTTTTTAAGAAGACGTGTTCTTTTCATATTTTTCCCGGCTTTCATTGCATAGAGTCAATAGAGTTTGTTATGATAAAAGCATTGTGGGAAAGTATGCTTATAAAAGCATGTTCGAATAAAAGATTAATGATAGAGAAAACGGACCCTGAATGATCAACACGGAGGTGACTGTCATGAGCAGAATCAACGAGGAACAAGTAAAATATGTCGCCCATCTCGCCAGACTGTCGTTTACCGATGAAGAAATCAAGACGTTTACGACCCAGCTGGACGATATTATCGGATTTGCCGAACAGCTGAACGAGCTCGATACGGAAGGCGTCGAACCGACCACGCACGTACTGGATATGTACAATGTTATGCGCGACGATGTGGTCGAGCCGTCTCTGCCGCGTGAGGAAGCACTGAAGAACGCGCCTGTCCAGGAAGACGGACAAGTCAAAGTGCCGCAGATAATGGAAGCATAATGATCGAAAGTGAAGGAGGATTACGGAGATGCCACTATTTGAAGAGGGTCTTGTGCGTCTGAAAGAGAAGATACACAAGAAGGAAATCAAGGCATCCGATCTCGTTGATGAAGCATTCAGGCGCATTAATGAAGTCGATGACCAGGTAAAGGCTTTTCTTACGCTGAATGAGGACGAGGCCAGGAAAGATGCCCGGTCGATCGATGAAAACGAAGCCGCCGGGGATACACTGATTTACGGTATGCCGATCGGGATCAAGGACAACATTGTAACGAAGGGCCTGCGTACGACATGCGCCAGCCATATTCTTGAAAATTACGATCCGTTATATGATGCAACGGTGATTAAAAAAATCAAAGAGCAAAAAGGGATCATGATCGGCAAACTGAACATGGATGAATTTGCCATGGGATCTTCGACAGAAAACTCGGGATTCGCGATCACGAAAAATCCGTGGGATCTGAACCGGGTACCCGGCGGATCGAGTGGCGGCGCCGCTGCGGCGGTGGCAGCCGGAGAAGTGCTGTTTTCTCTCGGATCAGACACGGGCGGCTCAATCCGCCAGCCATCTGCCTTCTGCGGAGTGGTCGGCATGAAGCCGACATACGGACGCGTGTCACGCTACGGCCTTGTTGCCTTTGCTTCTTCGCTAGATCAGGTCGGCCCGATTACAAGAACGGTTGAAGATAATGCCTATCTTCTGGAGACGATCTCCGGCCTCGATCGCCACGATTCGACCAGCGCCGACGTCGGCGTACCCCGTTACTCCGATGCACTGACAGGCGAGATAAAAGGGTTACGCGTTGCCGTACCCCGGGAATACCTCGGAGAAGGCGTCGACGAAGCTGTCAAGGATAAAATTAAAGAAGCGATCAGGCAGCTTGAAACTCTTGGCGCCGAAATCGACGAGGTCTCGCTGCCGCACTCGAAATACGCCGTTCCCGCGTATTATATCATTGCTTCTTCGGAAGCGTCCGCGAACCTGGCCCGTTTTGACGGTGTCCGTTACGGCGTCCGCGCCGAATCCGATGATTTGATCGAGATGTATAAGAAGTCAAGAAGCGAGGGCTTCGGCAATGAAGTCAAGCGCCGGATCATGCTCGGAACGTTTGCATTAAGTTCAGGTTATTACGATGCCTACTATAAAAAAGCGCAGCAGGTCCGTACGCTGATTAAACGGGATTTTGAACAGGTTCTTGAAAATCACGATGTCATTGTCGGGCCGACAACGCCAACGACGGCGTTCAAAATCGGCGAAAAAGTGGATGACCCTCTGACGATGTACGCCAACGATTTACTGACGATCCCGGTCAACCTTGCCGGTGTTCCGGCGATCAGCCTGCCATGCGGACTCGCAGACGGAATGCCGGTCGGCCTGCAGATCATCGGCAAGCCTTTCGGCGAAGAGACCCTTTATCGTGCGGCCTACGCATACGAACAGGCATCGCATTTTCACCTGACACCGTTAATGAAAGAGGTGGATGAAAAATGAGCAACTTTGAAACGATTATCGGCCTCGAAGTCCATGTTGAACTCAAAACGAAGACGAAAATCTTCTGCGGATGCGCCAATGAATTCGGTGCGCCGCCGAATACTCATACCTGCCCGATCTGCCTCGGGCATCCCGGTGTTCTGCCTGTTCTGAACCGAACGGCCGTCGACTATGCCATGAAGGCGGCTCTGGCTCTGAACTGCGAGATTTCCCGGGATACGAAGTTTGACCGTAAAAACTACTTTTATCCGGATAATCCGAAAGCCTATCAAATCTCTCAATTTGATCAGCCAATCGGAAGAAACGGCTATATTGAAATTGAAGTGGACGGCGTAAAGAAGAGAATCGGCGTACACCGTCTTCATTTGGAGGAAGACGCCGGCAAGCTGAATCACCTTGAAAACGGAACGGGTTCACTTGTCGACTTCAACCGCGTCGGTACGCCGCTGATCGAGATTGTTTCCGAGGCGGACATGCGCTCGCCTCAGGAAGCCTACGCTTATCTCGAAAAATTAAAGGCGATCATGCAATATATTGATGTTTCGGACGTGAAGATGGAAGAAGGTTCCCTTCGCTGCGATGCCAACATCTCAATCCGTCCTTACGGGCAGAAAGAATTTGGCACGAAGACGGAGCTGAAGAACCTGAACTCGTTCACTTTCGTAGAAAAAGGCCTCGCTTACGAAGAAAAGCGCCAGGAAAAAATCCTGCTCTCCGGCGGCAAAATCGAACAGGAAACCCGCCGCTACAGCGATGCCACAAAGACAACGACACTGATGCGCGGCAAGGAAGGATCCGACGACTACCGCTACTTCCCGGAGCCAGATATCATTAAACTGAAGATCGATCAGGACTGGATCGACCGGATTAAGGCAGAGATTCCGGAACTTCCAGATGCCCGCAAGAAGCGCTACGTCGAAGAACTCGGTCTTCCGGAATACGATGCCATGGTTCTGACACAGGCAAAGACGATGTCTGACTTCTTTGAAAGTGCGATCAGCAGTGGAGCCGATCCGAAACTTGTAGCGAACTGGCTGATGGGGGACGTTTCCGCTTATCTGAACAGCAACTACAAGACAATCGATGAAGTACCTTTAACCCCTGAGGCGCTGGCAAAACTCGTTCAGCTGATTGAAAAAGGCACAATTTCCAGCAAGATCGCAAAGAAAGTGTTTAAGACCTTAATTCTGGAAGGCGGAGACCCTGAAGAAATCGTCAAGGCGAAAGGCCTCGTTCAGATCTCCGACGAAGGCGCGCTCCGGGAAATGATGGCTCCGGTTCTTGAAGCCAACAAACAATCGATGATCGACTACAAAAACGGCAAGGACCGCGCGCTCGGTTTCCTTGTCGGCCAGGTCATGAAGCAGTCGCACGGGAAAGCAAACCCGAAAATGGTTAACAAAATCATTCTCGATGAAATTAACAAACTGTAAAAAACAGATAAACAGAAAGAAACGGTACCCTGCAAAAACAGACTGAAAATAAGCCTGCTTTTGCAGGGTACTTTTTATACAGGTTGCCGCCGGGTCTGGCAACTGAGAGCTGGATTTTGTCCCGGGCCAAAAATTTATTCAGCTGCTATTTTTCCCCGGAGAAGTGCTTCCCCTCATCAGGGAAATATTTTCTCATCCGATTGTAAAAAGTGACCCGGGATATGCCCAGCATTCTCGCCGCGGCGGATTTATTGCCGAATGTGATTTGCAGTGCCCGCCTGATTTTTTCCTTTTCGGTCGCTTCCTGAATCGATGCCGGTCTGATGTCAGCTTCACGCTTTGTTTGCCGGGATTCGGACCCCTCAAATAAACCATCTGGAAGTAAATCTTTCGTGATCACGTCGCCCTCGGCAAGGATAATCAGCCGTTCTACCGTATTGCGCAGTTCACGAATGTTGCCGGGCCATGGATTTTGCATGAAACGGACCATCACCTCCGGATCGAGCCGGGGAACAGGCTTCCTGTATTTGACCGCGAATGATTTCATGCAGATCTGCGTCAGTTCAGGAATATCTTCTATCCGTTCTCGCAGCGGAGGAATTTTAATCGCCACGACATTTAATCGATAATAAAGGTCGGCCCTGAACCGGCCTGCCGCAATCATCGCTTCCAGACTGCGGTTAGTCGCTGCGATGATTCTCGTATCGATCGGAATCGGCTCGTTTCCGCCTACGCGGTAAAACTGCTTATCCTGGAGCACCCTCAATAATTTAACCTGAAGTTCCAGCGGCATTTCGCCGATTTCATCTAAAAATAGCGTCCCGCCTTTTGCCGCGTCGATTCTGCCTTTCTTTCCTCCTCGTAAGGCACCCGTAAAAGCCCCGCGCTCATAGCCGAATAACTCGCTTTCAAACAGCGCTGCGGGGATGGCCCCGCAGTTTACGGCAACGAACGGATATGACGAACGGCTGCCTGCCTGATGAATCGCCTGGGCAAACAATTCTTTGCCGACTCCGCTTTCTCCGGTGATGAGTACGGAAGCATCCGTCCCGGCCACCTTCTCGGACAGCTTGATTGCCGATCGGAGGGCAGGGCTTCTCCCTTTAATTTTATGAAAGGGGCCCGCCTCTTTTCCGTTTTCCAGCTTACTTTCCAGGTGCTGTATATAGGCCGTTGTCGAGGAAAGCTCTTCATTGAGTTTGACGATGTCACTGATGTTTCGCTCAAGCGAAATACCGCCGATGATCCTGCCGCCGAGAATAATCGGGCGCGCGTTAATCAGCACGTGCACATCTTCTGCCGGCTGGTTATATTTTCTTTTCACTTTCGTTCCGTCTTTCAGTACCGACATCAGTACAAGGGAGTCTTCCTTGAAAAAGTACGTGATCGGCCGATCCTCTGCCTTGCGCTCTTCATACTGGTAAAGTTTTTCCGCGCCCGGATTCCATCCTGCAATATGGCCCTCCCCATTGACGACTGTAACCGCGTCGTCAATGCACTCAAGCAGCGTTTCATAATATGCCGAAATCTTTTTCCACTCGCTAAGCAAAACATCTGCCAGTTTCTGAAAAGGGATCCAGCCTGTAGGAGTCCCATTTTTATCGACAAGCACAAGATCTTTATGACCGGAAAAGTGTTCCAGGTGACGAAGCGTCCCGTCCGCAGGTACAGCCTTCATCTTATCCATCCCTGGCATTCCATCGCAGGAAAGAGCCAGAGAAGAAAGTGAAATATCCGCAAACATACGGTTTTTTCCCCCTCTCCATTTACACATATGCAAAGGTTATCGATCTTCATGACACTTGTGTTAAATCCCTTTACACATTTTTTAGTGGCAGGGGTGCTATCTTTACGCAGCCGATACATGAATTCAGGCACCTGGATAAGTAAAAAATCGCGTCTGACCGGCTGGAGTCCAATGTCCGGAATAGTTGGCACAAAAAATGCTTGATTAAAAATAGAATAGCTAAGTAGACAATTAGGGGGTAAATCATGTCAGAATACACGCACGAGTCACTCACCGATTTTTCGATCGAAGCCAATAAGCGTGCCTTTGAGTCCGCACTGCAAAAGGCGAGAGCGGAGCTTGGAAAAGACTATCCGTTAATCATCGGCGGCAAGCGTGTCATGGCGGCCGATAAGATCACCTCGATAAATCCGGCCAATAAAATGGAAACAGTTGGTCTGGTTTCCAAAGCCGATCAGGAACTGGCGGAGCAGGCGATCAGAGAGGCAGATCTCGCCTTTCAATCGTGGCGCAAAGTCAAACCTGAAGTCCGCGCCGATCTTTTCCTGCGGACAGCCGCTATCGTTCGCCGCAGGAAACATGAGTTTTCCGCCCTGATGGTTCTCGAAGCCGGCAAACCGTGGAAAGAAGCCGACGCCGACACGGCGGAAGCGATCGATTTTATGGAATATTACGCGCGGCAGATGCTCGACCTGAAAGACGGGGTCCCGATGCATGGCACTCTGTGGGAAATCAATCGTTACCAGTATATTCCGCTCGGTGTCGGGATCGTCATTCCGCCGTGGAATTTCCCGTTTGCCATCATGGCCGGGACAACGGTTGCCGCTCTTGTCAGCGGCAATACGGTCGTCCTTAAACCAGCATCGAACACGCCAATCATCGCCGCAAAATTTGTCCAAACGCTGGAGGAGGCAGGCCTGCCGAAGGGCGTCCTGAATTATCTGCCCGGAAGCGGCAGCGTGATCGGCGACTTTCTTGTCGATCATCCGCGCACCCGGTTTGTTTCCTTCACCGGATCGCGCGATGTTGGAACACGGATCTATGAGCGGGCGGCCAAAGTTCATGACGGCCAGATCTGGCTGAAACGGGTCATCGCCGAGATGGGCGGAAAAGACACGATTGTCGTGGATAAAGACGCCGACATCGAACTTGCAGCGCAATCGATCGTCCATTCAGCTTTCGGTTTCTCCGGCCAGAAGTGCTCGGCGTGCTCACGTGCCGTTGTCCTCGAGGATGTTTATGATGAAGTGCTGAATCGTGTGATCCAGCTGACTCATGAGCTGACAGTCGGCGATCCGGTCAACCCGGCTAATGACATGGGTCCGGTTATCGACGGGCAGGCATTCGCCAAAATTACCGGTTATATCGAGATCGGTAAAGAAGAAGGAAAACTGGTCGCCGGAGGGTCATCCGACCATTCAAAAGGTTATTTTATCCGCCCGACCGTTATCGCCGACCTGAAGCCGGATGCCCGTCTGATGCAGGAAGAAGTTTTCGGTCCAGTCGTGTCCTTTGCCGGAGCGAAAACTTTTGAAGAAGCACTGGAGATCGCGAATAACACCCAGTACGGACTGACCGGCGCCGTCATCTCCAATAATCGCGAGCATCTAGAGGCAGCGCGGGAAGATTTTCATGTCGGTAATCTCTACTTCAATCGCGGATGCACGGCTGCGATTGTCGGCAGCCAGCCATTCGGCGGTTTCAATATGTCCGGAACTGATTCGAAGGCCGGGGGGCCGGACTATCTTCTGCTGCATATGCAGGCTAAATCGGTCTCCGAAGCAATCTGATCCATTTTTTATCCATCCTGGACATCAACCGCAAAAAATCCTGCTAATGGTTTACAGGAACAGATCGAAAAACGAAAAGGAAAGGAAACTGAATCATGATTGAAACGGTATCGAGAAACTTTTTCATGATGCTGGCCAACAGCCAACCGCTGAACAAGGCGGCCAGAAAGTGGGGGCTCAATTTTGGGGCTTCAAAAGTGGTTGCCGGCTCGACGATCGACTCGGCGATCGAGACCGTCCGTGAGCTCAACAAAGATGGAATTGAAGCGACTCTGGATCATTTGGGCGAATTCGTGTCTACCCGGGAAGAAGCCGGGCAAGCGACCGACTATTGTGTCCGGACGCTTGAAGCGATCGCCGGGGCTGATGTAAAAAGCGGCCTGTCGATCAAGCTGACACAACTGGGGCTGGATATTGACCGGACCTTCTGCATGGACAATGTGCGGAAGATTCTCGACAAAGCGAAGGCCTGCGATCGCTTTGTCCGGATCGATATGGAAGACTCTGCCCATTGCCAGACAACGATTGATATTTTAAAAGAACTGCGCCGGACGTATGATAACGTCGGGACCGTTATCCAGGCCTATCTGTTCCGTTCTCTGGACGACGTCAGAAATCTGAAAGGCGTTTCGCTGCGGATCGTCAAGGGTGCTTATAAAGAATCGTCTGATGTTGCCTGTCAGAATAAAAAGGATATTGATGAGAATTATCTCAAAATGGTTCAGACCCATCTATTGAACGGCAGCTTTACGGCGATTGCCACACACGACCACCGGATAATTGAGAAAGTCAAAGACTTCATTCAGGAGCATCAGATTCCGCGCGATCAGTTTGAGTTTCAGATGCTTTACGGAATGCGCCGGCCGCTGTGGCACGAGCTCGTAAAAGAAGGCTACAGGATGCGGATCTATGTTCCTTTCGGGAGCGACTGGTTCGGCTATTATATGCGCCGTCTGGCTGAGCGGCCGCAGAATGTTTCGTTTGCATTCAGAGGACTTTTTTCAAAATAGGATTTCGGATACACACAGACGAGCATATATAACGATCCGATGCAGTGATCAGAATCAGTTGAAATGGAACTGAGGTGTATCGACTGAAGCGTCTCGTGTCCTTGAACTGTTGATCCATACGTGCACTCTTTCGAAAAAGACTTGACTGATCATTCCCTGTTATGGGATGATTTTGCATATGACGTTTTGTCCGTGCAAACGTCAAAGAATAGAGAACACGGGGAGGGAGCGTAAAGATCATTGAAAATCGAAACAGCTGTTGCCATCGCCATTTATCTGATCGCCATGCTACTGATCGGTTTTTGGTCTTATAGAAGAACACATACTCTGTCTGATTACATGCTTGGCGGTAGAGAACTTGGCCCCATGGTTACCGCGCTTTCGGCCGGTGCTTCGGACATGAGCGGCTGGCTCGTCATGGGCCTTCCGGGTGCGATGTTCGCCTCGGGAATATCGAACTTATGGTTACCGATCGGCCTGACGATCGGTGCCTATCTGAACTACCTCTTCCTTGCGCCGCGGCTCCGGACGTACACCGAAGTCGCCAATGATTCAATCACGATTCCGGATTATCTTGAAAATCGGTTTGAGGACGGGAAAAGCATTCTACGCCTCGTTTCCGGCCTCGTTATCTTTATTTTTTTCGTCTTTTACACATCATCCGGCATGGTCTCCGGAGGGACACTTTTTCAAAGTGCGTTCCATCTTGACTATCGTCTCGGCCTCTTTATCACTGCAGGTGTTGTCATTATTTATACCCTGGTCGGAGGGTTTCTGGCAGTCAGTTTTACCGACTTCGTACAGGGAACGATTATGTTTGTCGCTCTTATTCTTGTACCGATTGTTGCCTTTACGAGTGTCGGCGGCTACCGGCCGATGATCGATGACCTGCACAGCGTCAATCCGGCACTTCTTGATCTGTTCAAAGGAACATCATTTCTCGGCATTTTGTCGCTTCTTGCCTGGGGTCTTGGCTATTTTGGTCAGCCGCACATTATCGTCCGCTTTATGGCGATTAAGTCTCCAAAAGAGCTGAAGAATGCGCGCAGGATCGGCATCGGCTGGATGATCATCACGCTGCTCGGCGCGTCATTGTCCGGCCTGATCGGTATCTCGTATATCCTGCATCACGGCGGCCGGCTCGCTAATCCGGAAACCATTTTTGTCGTGCTGGCAACCGTTCTTTTTCATCCGCTGATTACTGGCTTTATTCTTGCCGCTATGCTCGCCGCCATCATGAGTACCATCTCGTCGCAGCTGCTTGTCACGGCAAGCGCGGTAACCCAGGATTTCTACAAGACATTCTTCAGACGCTCGGCCTCGAACAGGGAACTGGTTCTGATCAGCCGGCTCTCCGTGCTTGTTGTTGCGCTCTGCGCTCTTGTTATGGCCTATGTGCCAAACCAGACTATTCTCTCGCTGGTCAGTCACGCATGGGCGGGTTTCGGTGCGTCCTTCGGTCCTGTCATTCTAATCAGCCTCTACTGGCGACGGATGAATAAATGGGGGGCTCTTGCGGGGATGATCACCGGAGGCCTGACCGTCATCATCTGGCTCAATGCCGGACTGTCGAATGCGCTTTATGAAATCATACCCGGGTTTATCCTGAGCACGCTGGCCATTTTCATCGTCAGCACGCTCACCGAATCTCCCCCGAAAACGGTAGATGAATCGTTTGAAAAAATGCTCAAGCCGCTGAAATAAAAAATGCCGTTTATCAAAAAATGACGGGCTAACCCAATTGAGCTCATGAATCAACCCCCTGAAACTGGACAAATAACATACAATTTCAGGGGGTTTCGTATAACCTGTACTCAGATGATTGAATCCCGTGATCAGGACTTGTTTTTCAATCAATCAATCATTTTATGGGTCAGTAAACAAAAAAATAATCCAACTGCTCATGCAGAAGGATTTTCAAAGAAAGAACGTTCGTCCGATTACATTATATGATTGTATGCAAAGAAACCGGGAGTCTGGAAAAAACGCAATTAATCGCCTGTATTTTACTTTTCTGTTTCAAATGGTCGGAAATTCTCATACGAAAAGTCTATTTCTGAACAGGAAAGGAAAGGCTGTAAAAGGTTTCGTGTTTTTCTGCAAGTTACGTAACCACCTGAGGGAGATTTTTTCTCGGACTATGGATTTCTTTAAACACCGGGCACGGCCGATAGATTTGTGCGACCGCCGATATATCTGGGGTATCGCCGACATATTCAAACCAGCAACTTTTCAATAAATAGACACGGAATGCTGATTCGCGATCCTTTGCTTTTATAAATCGTTTACAATATAATAAAATTAAACTGAAAAGATCGGAAAGAACAAAGAGTACACGGTATGCGGCTCTTTTAACCGCTTATCGATCATCGGAAAAACAATCAGAGATACGATACACTTCCTGACATCGAAAAAGAATGTGGAAATGGGTCTGCTATTTCCTCTGGTCAGCTGCTGACTTTTGCCCGCTGTCCCTTTTTATCCCGCCTTAACGGGCAGTAAGTCCCTCACCTTCAGGATTCTGAGAATCCAAAGAAGACAGGCGGACAATTAACTGCGCGTAAAGTCCGATGGGCGAAATGAACCATCAGTGCAGGAGGAAGCAGGCTAAAAACTCGGGCGTCCTGTCGCAACGTCTGCACGAACACATCCTGTACGCCCGAAAAACCCCAATGATGGAAGTTTCACTTTATCCATGATTTACCGCCTGGGCGGTTTTTATTTAGAGATTAGGTGATAAAATATGAAAAAAGCACGGATTATATATAATCCGACATCCGGGCGGGAAATGGCCAGAAAGAATATTGCCTACATTCTGGATCGCCTGGAGAGTGCGGGTTATGAAGCATCCGCTTATGCAACAAAAGGAAAAGGAGATGCCACAAAAGGCGCGCGCCGGGCGGTAACAAGGAAGTTCGACCTTGTTGTCGCAGCCGGCGGCGACGGGACTATTAACGAAGTGGTTAACGGACTGGCCGAGATGGATTATCGTCCGAAGCTCGGCGTCCTGCCACTCGGAACAACCAATGATTTTGCCAGGGCGGTCAATATTCCCCGCGATATCGTCAAGGCGTGCGACGTCCTTTGCGACGGAGACGAGATCCCCATCGACATCGGGAAGGTCAATGATCGTTATTTCATTAACATGGCTGGCGGCGGCAAACTGACGGAGCTGACCTATGATGTCCCGAGTAAACTGAAAACGATGCTCGGGCAGATGGCTTATTACATAAAAGGGATGGAAATGCTCCCCTCGCTCAGACCGATTCCAGTCAAAATTGATTATGACGACCGGACGTTCTCCGGCGATATTATGCTTTTTCTCGTCTCCAACACAAATTCCGTCGGCGGATTTGAAAGGCTTGCTCCGGAAGCGAAGCTCAATGATGGTATGTTTGATTTAATCATACTCAAGGCAACCAACCTCGCCGAATTCATCCGGCTTGCTTCTCTTGCGACACGGGGCGAGCATATGAAAGATCCAAAGGTCATATACGCCCAGGCGAGCCGCATCAAGATCGAATCAAGCGAAAAAATGCAGCTGAACCTCGACGGTGAATACGGGGGCGATCTTCCCGGCGAGATTGTCAACCTTTATCAGCACCTGCACTTGATGGTCCCGAGAAAAATCAGGGACGTTAAGCAGGCAGCAGCCGAGGACAAAGTTGTTGAACGAAAATGATGCCGGCCGAAACTCCTGAAGGCCCCGGCATCAGCCGCGAGTGCCCGAACTACTGAACAGAGGGCGCTTTTTTTATATTTTTGTTATCGATGGGTGCAAAATCACAGAGATAAAGAACTTTTCCATAGAGCAGCAGGGAAAAGCTCGACAGAATAGATCGGGGTTTCAACCAGACCGGGTAAAAGTTCAACCCAATTGAACCAAAGGTCAACCAAAATCGTTGCGTTGCTCCGAACCTGAAAAAGTTACTCCGAATTCAGAAAAAGTTACTCCGAATCCTGAAAAAAATGGCTCCGAATGTGGTCCAAATAAACCAGGCCCGAAAACCAGAACCAACCCGGAATAAGTCATCCAGGATCCAATGTGAACAGGGCTCTAACAACAACGTTTCCTATTAAATATAAATAATCACGAACGATCATAAAGGAGAAAGATAAAATGGCTGAACCCATACCCGTTACCAGGAACGATCAAGTTGAAGTGACTTTTACCGATCTGACTCAAGGCGGGTCGGGTGTTGCCAAAATCGAAGGCTATACGCTTTTTATTCCAGGAGGCCTTCCAGGCGAAAAAGCCAAAGTACAGGTACTGAAGACAAAGAAGGGCTATGGCTATGCCCGGATCCTCGAATTTACCCAGATAAGTAAAGATCGGGTCGATGCTCCATGCCCCTTTTATGATGAGTGCGGCGGCTGCCATATCCAGCATATCAGCGCCGCCGGACAGCTCGCCTATAAACGGGATATCGTTAAAAACGCTCTCGAACGGATCGGCGGATTGATCGGTATTCCAGTGAGCGAAACACTGGGTATGGACGATCCATGGCGATACCGAAATAAGATTCAGGTACCGGTCGCCTGGCAGAACGGACACTTTGCCTTCGGCTTTTACAAAAAACGCAGCCATGACATTGTTGATATGGACCACTGCATCATCACGGACCCTGTCATCGACGAAGTGGTTCAGAAGGCAAGGCGGATCGCCGAAGAAAAAGGCGTCACACCTTATGATGAAGTCCATAACCGCGGCGTCCTTCGCCATATTATGGCCCGGATCGGATCAAAAACCGGCGAAGTCATGGTCGTCTTCGTGACAAGAACCGCGGATCTGCCCTTTCGTAAAGCGTTTATCAAAGAGTTGACGGAAACTTATCCGCAGATCAAATCAATCGTTCAGAATGTCAATACAAAAAGAACAAATGCCATATTCGGAGATGAGACGAAAACACTCTGGGGGCGGGACGTAATTTATGACCAGATCGGCGACGTGACGTTTTCCATCTCGGCGCGTTCCTTTTTCCAGGTCAACCCTGTTCAGACAGAAATGCTTTACGGAAAAGCTCTTGAATATGCTCAATTAACGGGCGAAGAAACGGTCATTGATGCCTACTGTGGAATCGGCACGATCTCGCTATTTCTCGCCCGGAAAGCAAAACAAGTGTACGGCGTGGAAATCGTTCCCGAAGCTATTGAGGACGCCCGAAAAAACACCGAGCTAAATAAAATTACCAATGCCCATTTCGAAGCGGGCAAGGCGGAAGACGTGATTCCAAAATGGCGGGATGAGGGGATCAAACCGGATGTTATCGTCGTCGATCCGCCGCGCAAGGGATGCGAAGCCTCGCTGATCAACACGATGATCGCCATGAAGCCGAAGCGGATCGTCTATGTCTCCTGTAACCCATCAACGCTCGCCCGTGACCTGAAACTCCTCGTTGCAGGCGGCTTCGAAGTCAAAAAAGTTCAGCCGGTCGATATGTTCCCGCAAACGATGCACGTGGAGTGTGTCGTCTTGATGTCAAGGATTGTGTAGCACCCAAAATAAAGATTTCCGATCCAGCCCTGGTTTTGTGAAAATAAACCTTTCCGGAATCAGGGCTTTTTTGTATAAACTTTGATAATTCTGCATTTTCTCAACTTCTCTTTTCTCTCTATTTAGGAAAATATTATTTTAAATGCGAAAAACAAGGGAGAAAATGGCCATTTTTGAATCAAAAATCGTTGAAAATGGGGTGTCTGCTCGCGATCGGTATTTCAAGCTTACTTGCAAATCAGACATTTGTTAACTTGGCGGAAAACTTTATTTTGAAGCAAACGGTGGAATGCGGGTTTGAGGGGGATGATTTGGGAAAAGTTTATTTGGTGGGTACATAGTAGAGAAAAAATTGGGACGGGTTTTGTGATATTTGGATCAGATATTTGAAGGAGAAGAGAAAAGGTTATTCTATGACTCTTTTCAAGTTTGTTTTTCACATCTTATCCCCAAATTGTTTTAGGTTACGAAAACTCTTCAATTGTTATTCGGAAATTGTGCATATCTTTTTATAAATCAAATGGGGGATAAGATAAAGCGCAGGGATCAAAATGTGTCCGAGTCATGTTAATATTCAGTTCAATACAGCTAGTTTAGCTGGGATCAAAAAACGTCCGTATTTTTGTAAAATATAACCCTATACTTTGTCAAGTATGTCACCGGCACAGTACAGTTACTAAATGTTTGTATTTGTATTTCTCATGTATAAGTCTATAAAATTTTTCTTAATATTTGTTGGTTCTACACTATTCCTGGTAAAAAAAAGAAAGTGATATTCACTTTTCTGAAATCTCATATTTAACTTACCTTTTTAAATCAAGTGCAAATTTCAAAAGAACCTGCTTGTATCTGTCTCAAATGTTTTAAAAGTCGTTATCTCTCTTAAGTTTTCTACTTGCATTTGATAACCCAGGGTTTGCCAAGGGTAAATTTAGGATTCCCCTGTTTTTGAACATTTCGTTCATCACTTTTTTATTCGATCATAGCACCTTCGATGTTCTCCATGCAATCCGGTGTCATTCAGGTAATTTAATTCAGGACCTTATTCAAAACCTAGTTCAATAGGAAGACAAACTCAGGCTGGATCAAATGTTCAGTTTTTCTTTTGCTCAATAGGCTCAAATCCCTTTCCCTACTAAGGTTCATGGGATTTTCAATTTTTATCATTAGGAGATCCACTGTTGGAACCGGGCTATTCTCAGTCTTTTTCATGTAGTTTCCAACCAGTTCATTCTGTCAGTTCACCAATCTTTTCTTTCTATTTCGGAACCAACCTTTTAATATTGCCAGCGGTCATTAAAATGTGGTTGCAGCCTTGGGGGGGGTAAGCATGGGGGCGGGAACTGACTTTTTTACAGTGGAATAATCGACAAGAAGTTAATCGAAGCAGTAAGGAGAAATGTCAGATATCCCAAAGCGAAGAAGAATTACAACTCTACCTGTTACTACGAAAACAAGATTGACACTAAAAATGAGCAATTGATAAGGCAGATAAGTAGTTTGCTGAAATAGGAAGGGAGAAAGAACTGGGGAAGAAGCGGAACCATCATACCTTGTTCGGTTTCCGAAAAAGAGACGATCAAAAAGACGGTTTTAGTAGAACAGGATTATGATGGAAAAAGTTGTTTTTTCCTTTATGATAAAGGAGAGGTGATTTCATGAAAATAAATATTATCCCCTTTGAAGACATAGCTAATGTTGACCTTAGAGAAACTACGAGAGAAAGTCCCTTGAAAGATTTTGAGCTTCCAAAAGGAATGTTTCAAAAAGAAGACAATCGCCTTCTTGACTTAGACAATTGGGACAGGCAACATTGGGAAGGAGTCTTAGAAAATAGATTGCTTTCGGTAGACCGCAATTTTGGTTATGCAATGTATTACTATTATAGGGGCATCCCTGATGAGGAATGGTATATTTCTCCAGGTAAACAAGGTCAATCAGTTCAATATTACCCTCATTTTGAAGAAAAGCATTACAGTAACTTTATTAACTTCATATATTTTGTTGATGTATTCTTTTTGCAATCTTCTACGGTATATGAAACTATTGGTCATTTGTTGTTTAAACTGTTTGGCTTTGAACTCAATGAAGACAATCCAAGAGATCAAATAAGTTTTAACAATGCAATTTTTAAATTGAAAGAGGTAAACCGCTCTTTATATAGAGATTTAATCAAAGTAAAATACTCTGATGACTATAAACATGGAATACGTATGAGGAACGATATTGCCCATAATTACCCCCCCTATCAGATAGACTCTGGTATCTCAAAATCAAGAGGATTAGTCACTTTTGGTGTTGGCAAATATACAACTACAACTGAAATTAAAGAGGTAATGATTGGCCTTTTAAGAAGTATCAAGGCAACTATTGAGGTGCTTGAAAAACACCTGCCCATAAAATAGAGAAGCAAATAGGCACCTCTTTGTTTTGTAAGAGATCTATGTCTGGGGTTTTTTAACAAAAGGATGCTATGAGAAATAAAAAAATGGAACAAAATACACTGAGGAGCAAGTAACAACACTTTCACATCAGTTAATAAAAATTTCTTGCTCCTATTTGTCATATTATTATCTTCCTGTCAAAACCTCGGTTTCCCTGCTATAAAAAGGTCGTT
This sequence comes from Sporolactobacillus sp. THM7-4, assembly GCF_004153165.1. Taxonomy (GTDB): domain Bacteria; phylum Bacillota; class Bacilli; order Bacillales; family Sporolactobacillaceae; genus Sporolactobacillus. Next base: position 69,957 of record NZ_SEMD01000007.1, read on the forward strand.
ACTGGCTCAGTAGGAAGTTAGATAGGCTCAGTGGCGAACCAGGACATTTGCAGAGAATACTCACTACCAATTTTTGCTGTTTCCGGTCTTTTACAAGTTACAGGTTTGGTAAATCAGGAGGTTAGTGTTAGCTGGTTAATCATTGACAAGTATTGTATCGGGAAAGAAGGAATGCGTGAATGAAACATCAAAACTATTCATCGGATGCTCCAATTTGTGACCCAACTCTTGACCAATTTAATCGTTTCCCATTTGCACAGAGGGTTGCCAATGTTATTTCAAAAAGAAATGATCCAAGTAGTATTGTGATAGGAATTTATGGTGCTTGGGGAGAAGGAAAAACCTCTGTATTAAACTTTATAGAGAGTGAACTCGGAAAAGAAGAACAAGTTGTTTGTTTGAGATTTAATCCTTGGAGATTTGGTGACGAAGACCAGATGCTCATCAATTTTTTCAACGATTTAGCTACAGCAATTGACAGGTCTATTGAAACTGGAAAAGAAAGGATAGGTGATTTTATAGATAAATATGGTAAACCATTTGCTTCCTTTTTTGGTAAAAGGGAAGTTGCAGATGGTGTGAAATCATTTTTTTCAGGAGCAGATATTGAAGAATTAAGAGAACGTATTGAAAAACTCTTAGAAGAAGAGAAAAAAAGAGTAGTAATACTTATAGATGATATTGATAGACTTGAAAAAGACGAAATACATGCTGTGTTCAGATTAGTGAAACTTACAGCAGACTTTAAATATACAGCCTATGTTTTAGCATTCGATAAACATGTAGTTTCCTTAGCATTACAGGAAAGATACGGAACCGATGCTATGGGGGCGGGGAATTCATTTTTAGAGAAAATAATTCAAGTACCTTTGCAACTTCCTTCAGTAGATAGTGAAGATTTAAGAAACTTTTGTTTTAATGAAATTAATCAAGTATTAAACTTCTCAAATATTGAATTAACAGAGGAGGATGTTAGGCAATTTGAGAGTAATTTCTCTAAAGGTTTAGAAACACATTTGAAGACACCTAGACAAGTGAAGTTATATTCGAATATCCTTTTGTTTTCTTTGCCTTTATTAAAAGACGAAGCTAATGTTGTTGATTTAATGTTGGTTGAAGGAATTAGGGTTCTCTTGCCAGAAGTTTATGCTCTAATCAGAGATAATAAAGGTCTTTTTTTGAATGATGCAACAAGTGGTTATGGTTACGATCGCGACCTAAAGGAAAAGGAGAGAAGAAAAGAGCGAATCGAAGGAGCTTTAAAAGAGTTTACTCATGAGGAAATGGAGCAAATTAAAGACTTACTGTGTTATCTTTTTCCTAAGCTAAATAATATTTTTAGAAATGTCACTTATGGTAGAGAGTGGGAACAGGAATGGTCAATAAAGCAACGAATATGTTCGCCTCACTATTTTCAAAGATATTTTACCTATGCAATAACTAAGAAAGATGTCTCTGATTTAGTAATTAATAATCTTTTAAAATTTAGTGAGCATCATTCTATAGATGATATTGTAAGTAAAATTGAAGGAGTTATTACTGATAGAAATGCGGAAACATTCATTTCAAAATTAAGGCGATTGAGTGGAAATTTTTCACCACTTCAGTCAAAAGTGTTAGCAGTTTCCGTGGCAAGATTAGGAAGGAAATTTCCAAATCCAGAACAACTTTTTCGTTCCCAAAACGCTTTTGGGCAAGCAGCCATATTTATTGGTGATTGTATAGAAAACTTGAAAAATAGAGAGAAACAGATTGGGTTAGCAAAAGATATCATTATGTATGCAGATTCCCTGACTTTCGCTGTTGAATGTTTCCGTTGGTTTGCGAGAGATACAGAAGGACATCCAAATCCTCAAGGCTTCTCTAACGAAGAGTATGCAGGTTTAGCGAGCATTTTAGCTGAAAGAATTTCATCGGAATTGGGTAGCATGGAAAGTTTTGAAATTGATAAATTAGAGAACCTTCCTTCTATATTATCAATATGGAACGAATATGGTAAACCAGGGGAAGCAAAAGACACAATTACACGGAAAATAAGAATTGATAAGACCTTTGTGTTTAATTTTCTTAATGTTTATACCCCTACTGCTTTTGGAGAATTTGGTGTAAAGAAATCAAGTTTTAGTAGAGACAATTATGAGGCCGTTAAAAAAGTTGTTGATCCCAATATTATAGTAAAGGCTATCAAAAACGTCTGTGGTAATTTGAAAATAAATGAGCATTATCCCGAGTTTTTAGAGGTATCCAGAAACGAAGAATTAGCAAGGCAGTTTCTATGGATCCACAATAAGGCAATCAATGAAGAAAAAATAAAAGGACAAGAAGGGGAGAAGGAACTGTAAAAATTAATAACTAATACCTTAGGGGTGTTTTTTTTTCAGAAGCTCCTATTTCATCCCATGTAACCCAAATATAAACATTTCCTAACCAAAATATAGCTATTCAATAAGAGACCGAAAGTATGTCTCCTAATAATTCCAGTTATTAGCTGAAATGAAGGATTGAACCCTAATCATTCCAGAAAAATTAGGAGCTGTAGTCATTGCGTCGAAAGTAGAATACATCGAAAAATGGCTTCTTACCGGCGGATAGGCTGGAAGCCGAAAGAAAGGCGGAGGCACCGAGTAATGATAACACCTAAACAACCCCTCCAGAACCGTGACGTAAATCATTACAAATTGAACAACTGGGTTAGCCCGCAAAACTTCTAAAAAGCTTGCCCTCGTGTTCAGATGAATCATGTGGCTTCGGGAATTGACGGAGTAACCACGGAATAACTAGAAGGCTAGTTAATACTACCCTTATTTGGTTCGAAAATTGAAAGAGGGGTACGTATAAGCCCCAACCGGTCAAGCGTGTCTACATCCGAAACCGATCTGAATAAACTATTGAAGGAAGCCTGTAATAGCAAGAATAATGGAGAAAAGAGTAAGGAAAAAAGAACCGAAAGGATATTGGTTTTGTATTGAATTTTATTGAATGAAAATCGAGTAGGAGGAAACCTTCTGTTTCCGACCTCTCCCATCACCGTACTTACGGTTCCGTATACGGGCAGTTCCATAATTTACGTGCATACGCTCATACTGCTGGTGCCAGTCTTTCAGGCCCAATCTTATGAGTGTTTTATTTTGAACAGCCTGGTGCCTGTCCCGGAGTGAAACCATGCACCGGGCTGTTCAAGGAGAAATGTCAAGAGAAAAATTCTAAAATGTTGTAGTGTCTCATGTTAGGGCCTGCGTTTCTGTTATAATAAGGCTAAAACTACGGTAATTGAGGGAGTTACGATTCATGGCAACAATCGGTTTTGAAGAAAAGTTATGGTCTGCGGCGGACAAACTGCGCAACAATATGGATGCCGCTGAATATAAGCATGTTGTATTAGGCTTAATCTTTTTAAAATATGTATCGGATACGTTCCACGAAAAATGGGAAGAATTAATGAAACTGAATCCCGACTTTGCTGAGGACCGTGATGCTTACATGGCAGAAGGGATTTTCTGGGTGCCGGCTGAAGCACGCTGGAGCTATATTGCAGAGCGGGCAAAACTGCCGGAAATCGGGCATATTGTCGATAACGCTCTCGATGCGATTGAAAAAGAAAATGACAGTTTAAAAGGGGTGCTCCCGAAAAACTACTCGCGTCCGGAACTTGACAAACGTATTCTCGGAGAAATCATCGACTTATTCTCGAACATTGACGTCGGCGGCAGCATCGCGCGTGAAAAGGATGTGCTTGGCCGCGTTTACGAATATTTTCTCGGCCAATTTGCACAAAAAGAAGGAAAGGGTGGGGGCGAATTCTACACGCCGAAATCCGTCGTTTCACTGCTTGTTGAAATGATCCAGCCATATAAGGGTTATGTATATGACCCGTGCTGCGGGAGTGGCGGCATGTTTGTGCAGTCTTTAAAGTTTGTTGAGGAACATTCCGGCAATAAATTTGATATTTCGGTATACGGACAGGAATCCAACCCAACAACTTGGAAACTGGCAAAAATGAATCTTGCCATCCGTGGTATTGAAAACAATCTTGGTGCGAAAAATGCAGATACGTTCCATGAAGACCTGCACCCGGCCTTAAAAGCAGACTACATCCTCGCCAATCCGCCGTTCAATGACAGCGACTGGGGGCAGCCGCAACTTGTTGATGACCCGCGTTGGAAATTCGGCACACCGCCAGCCGGGAACGCCAACTACGCCTGGTTATCACATATGATTGATAAAATGGGGCAGAACGCGAAAGCTGCGGTTGTCCTGGCAAACGGCTCTTTGTCCACGAATACATCAAATGAAGGTGAAATTCGCAAAAATATCATTTCTGCCGACTTGGTGGATGCGATCATTGCGTTGCCGGATAAATTGTTCTATACAACCGGCATCCCAGTTTCCGTCTGGGTACTGAACCGCAAGAAAAAACACCCGGGCAAAACCTTGTTTATTGACGGCCGTAAACTTGGCACCATGGTCAGCCGCCGCCTGCGCGACTTGACAACAGAGGACATCCGCAAAATCGCCGACACGTACATCAACTGGCAAAACGAAACCAGGTACGAAGACATCCAGGGCTTTTGCAAACAAGCCAGCTTCGAGGATATCCAACAAAACGACTACATCCTCACCCCCGGCCGTTACGTTGGCATTAAAGAAGCCGAGGATGATGGTGAACCGTTTGAAGAAAAGATGGAACGGCTGACAGCAGAACTGGCGGAACAGTTTGCGAAGTCGAAGGAGCTGGAAGAGGAGATTCGGAAGCAGTTGAGGGGGATTGGGTATGAAATTTAGTGATAAGTTACACCCAGAAAATTGGATTGCCACGAAGCTGAAAGATGTTTCAGAGATTTATGATTCACTACATAAATCTCCTAAATATCTTCATAATGGAGTTCCAATGATAAGAGTAAAAGATTTAAAAGAAGGATTTTTAAAAATTGAAAATCCAGCATATGTGAGTGAAAAGGTTTTTGAAGAATTTACTAATAAGCATATTCCTCAAAAAGGTGAACTAATATTTAGTAGAGTTGGTTCTTATGGAATTACTTCGTATATTTACAAAGACGAGAAATTTTGCTTAGGACAAAATACCGTTTGTATCTCTTCAAAACCCAAAATTAGTAGTAAATTTTTATATTATAGCCTTATAAGCCCAATGGTTAAAGAACAGATTGAACAGTTTGTTACAGGATCAACACAAAAAACAATTAGTTTAAAAAATATAAAAGACTTAGTTATAATGGTGCCAAGTTTTAAGGAACAGAAGAAAATTTCTCATACATTATTTAAAATTGATGAAAAAATACAAAATAATAATATCATTAATGAAACATTAGAAGACTTAGCCCAATCCATCTTCAAACACTGGTTTGTCGATTTTGAGTTTCCAAATGAAAACGGCGAACCGTATAAGTCAAGTGGCGGGAAGTTTGTGGAAAGTGAATTGGGGATGATACCTGAGGGGTGGAATGTAGGATATTTAAGGGAAATTTGTTTTTTGGATAACAAAAAGATTAATTTGGATAGAACTACAAAAAATTTCAATTATATTGGCCTTGAGCACATGCCACAAAGAAATATTGCTCTTGGTAGATGGGAAAGCAGTGAAAAAGTATCTGGGAATAAGAATTGGTTTAACAAGGGAGATATTTTGTTCGGAAAGCTACGTCCGTATTTCAAAAAGGTGGGTATTACAGCAATTGAGGGAGTATGTTCCACTGATATTTTAGTATTTAAACCTAACAATGAGTTTGAAAAAGAATATTTATTGTTACATCTTATTCAAGACAAATTTATTGAATATACAACAAGCACTTCTACAGGAACTCGAATGCCTAGAACCGGTTGGGATCAAATATCAAGATACAGAATTGTTATTCCAAATAGAAGTAAATTGCAGGCTTTTCATAAAGTGATTAGTCCTATGTTAGGTGAAATTCAGAAAAAAATTCTTGAAAATTTGTATTTAACAAATTTAAGAGACACCCTTCTCCCCAAACTCATGTCCGGTGAGATTCGTGTTGGGGAAGCGGAAGAGGAGGTGGGACCATGTTTAGAGAAGGTGAATTAGAGAAAGCGGTGATTGAGTACTTGCAGGAGCTGGGCTATGGGTACCTGCACGCAAGCCTCCTCGAACGCGATGAAAAGGAAGTGCTGCTGTTCGGCCGCCTGGAAGCCACGCTGCAAAAGCTGAATCCGGAAGTGACTTCCGAAGTGCTCCGCCAGGCAATCCGCAAAATCCGCCATTTTGATACGAATGATGTACTGACGAACAACCGAGTGTTTCATAAATTCCTGACTGAAACGATTGAGATTCCTGAATTTGTAAATGGAGAAACGGTGTATCACCGTGTTAGCCTTGTAGACTGGGATACCCCTGAAAACAACGATTTTCTTGTCGTCAACCAGCTCGAAGTCGTTGAGAAAGATGCGAAGAAAATTCCGGATGTTGTGGTGTACATCAACGGCATGCCGCTCATTGTCATGGAGCTGAAGAGCACATCGCGCGAGAAAGTCGGGATTGAGGATGCCTATAAGCAGCTGAAAAATTACATGAACGTCCACATCCCGACTTTGTTCTATTATAATGCGTTTCTCATGATCTCGGACGGCGTCAATGCCCAGGCCGGGACGATCACTGCACCGTTTGACCGTTTTTCTGCCTGGAAAAAGATTGACCTTTACGATGAAGTACTCGAAAATCGCCAGCTTGATACGCTCATGTATGGACTTTTTAACAAAGGGCGTTTGCTTGATGTCATCCGCAACTTCACACTGTTTACAGGCGAAGCGAAAATCATGGCGGCCTACCACCAGTATTACGGCATGAAAAAAGCGCTTCTCTCCACCATTAAAGCAATTGGAACGGACGGTCGTGCCGGGGTCATTTGGCATACACAGGGAAGTGGAAAGAGCTATTCCATGGTGTTTTTAGCCGGAAACCTTGTCAAAAGCGAAGCATTAAAAAACCCAACCATTGTGGTCATTACCGACCGGAATGATTTGGACGGCCAGTTAGCCGGTACATTTAGCGGCGCAAGCGACTTTTTACGGCAAACCCCAATTCAAGCTGAAAGCCGCAGCCATATTAAAGATTTGCTTGCCAACCGGCAGACGGGCGGGATTATTTTTTCCACCATCCAGAAGTTTGAGGAAGAAACCGGGCTTTTATCGGAACGGCAAAATATTATCGTGATGGTGGATGAAGCTCACCGCACTCAGTACGGCGTGGATGCAACGTATGATATTGAAACCGGGGAAGAGAAGTACGGTTTTGCCAAATACTTGCGCGAGGCTTTGCCGAATGCAACCTACATTGCTTTTACCGGGACACCGATCGAAACTACGGATAAATCCACGACAGGGTTGTTCGGCGACATCATTGATATTTATGACATGACGCAGGCAGTCCAGGACGGTGCAACGGTCAAAATTTATTACGAATCCCGGCTTGCCAAAGTCAAACTCGATGAATCGAAAATGAGTGAGATCGACCGTGAATACTGGAAAATGCAAGTGAATGAAGGCGTAGAGGACTATACAGTTGAACAAAGTCAAAAACAATTGAGCCGCATGGAACAAATCATTGGCGATAAAGACAGGATTCATCAGGTTATTAAAGACATCCTCAGTCACTATGAAGATCGCAAAAATCTGGTTGCCGGTAAAGCAATGATAGTGGCTTATTCCCGGAAAACCGCCTATGCGATGTACCAGGAAATTTTACGGCAGCAGCCGGACTTTGAAGGCAAAGTGAAGATGGTCATGACGCAGAACAACCAGGACCCGGAAGAAATGGCGAAGCTGATCGGCAATAAACAGCATCGGAAAGAGCTGGAAAAGGAATTCAAAGATGTAAACAGCCCGCTGAAAATCGTCATTGTTGTGGACATGTGGCTGACCGGATTTGATGTCCCGGCGCTCGATACCATGTATGTGGATAAACCGATGAAAGCTCATAACCTCATGCAGGCGATTGCCAGGGTGAACCGTGTTTATCCCGGCAAAACAGGCGGCTTGATTGTAGATTATATCGGCTTGAAACGGAACTTAATGGAAGCGCTCAAAACGTATACAAGGCGCGACCAGGATAAGGTTCAGGAAAATGAGGAAGCACATAAAATTGCCTTGAACATCCTGGAAGTGCTGCGGAAAATGTTCTATACTTTCGATTACTACTGGTTTTTCGGGGACAGCGATAAAAAACGCTATGAAACGATTCGGGACGGCGCCGAGTTTGTCCAGGGAACGGAAAAAAGAAAGTCCATGTTTATGGCGGAGACGAAGAAATTAAAAGATGTGTATAAAATTTGCACAGGGTTATGTACAGGAGAGCAAAAACAGGAAATCTCTTACTTTATCGCCGTTCGCTCGTTTGTCATGAAAACAACCCGTGTCGATGTACCGGATTTAAAAGAAGTGAATGAACGGATTTCTATAATGCTGGAAGAAGCGATTCTCGGAGACCAAGTCATGGTGTTGACGGAAGCGACTTCATCGGAAAGTTTTGACCTGCTGAATGAGCACAATATTGCCAAACTGCGGGCAATGCCGCAGAAAAACATCGCAACCAATATTTTAATGCGCGTCATGAAGGAAAAACTTGAGAACGTCAAGAAAACCAATATGATGGTGACCAAAAGTTTCTCGGAAAAGTTTGAACTGATTCTGGATCGGTATCATAACCGAAATGATCACATGGATGTTTATGAAGTCTTTGAAGAACTTATTAAGTTTAAAGAAGAGCTGGAAGAAGCCATCCAAGAAGGGGAACAGCTTGGTCTTTCCTATGAAGAAAAAGCCTTCTTTGATGTACTCGGGGCTGATCCGGATATCAAGAAATTAATGGAAGACGATATTTTAATCAAGATTGCCAAAGACTTAACGAAAGCTGTGAAAGAAAACCGAACTGTAGATTGGGATAAAAAGAGGCAAGCCCAGGCCAAGATGCGTCTGGCCATCAAGAAGGTTTTGCGCAAACATGGTTACCCGCCAAACAAGGAACCAAAGGCTGTGGAGGATGTCTTGGAACAGGCAAAGTTACAGGCATCCAATATGTAGTGATTCGATTGGTGAGTGAACTAGTTTCAAAATGATGATTTGGGTCGTTTCAGAATCCAAGAATGGCCGCCCATATATATATACTTTTAGGTAATGCGGGTTACTGACTATGAAAATACCCACCCCTGTCTCTAGAATGTTGGGATTCTAGGACAGAGGAAGTGGTATTTCTTCACTTTTAGTGCAAAGCTGGGCACCCCGATGATGCTGCTGTTTCATACCTGAATTTCTTCAACTTATCATTTACTTAAAGATTAAAGCGCAGGTCGCTTCGCCCACCTACATCATGATAAGCACCATTGTCCGTAACCAATCGAAACTCCATCCGAACCGTTACCGCAAGAAGCCGTTCCCACTTCTCTGAGTCTTGCAATCCGGTCTAAAAACAGCAGAAAAGACCTTGCCTGGCGATTGCTATGTTGATTTTCTGCATCGGCTCAACTCACCTGACCTTATGTTTAGCGTGACTTATTCCACGGTTATGCTCTTTGTAGTTTTGTTTTGTCCAAACTGCTTAAATGACAGCGTTTTGACAGAGGATGCTTCTCTGACCCGGTGGGGATTTTCTATTGTGGATATAATAAAACCCTTTGTTTCAAAAAATACAAGGGCTAATTATAAATTTATATAAAACGGGGTACTTAAAGATGTGGTATGAAGAATTGGCAAGAACAAATCAATTAATATTAAAAACTGGCTCATACAATAACATTCCAGAAGTTGCCGTATTCAATGAGAATGGTAACCGACGATACTTTTTAGAAAAGCGTTGGGCAAAAGGCGGAAATTTTCTTACTGCAATTATGATGAATCCTAGTAAAGCTGTTCATAATCAAACTGATAAGACAGTAGATCAAATGATAGAGGTTGCCATTGGTAAGGGATGAAGGGGTTGGAAAGCAGGGGGTATGCATATGAACAAGGCAAACAATGTAAGCGAGATGATCTATCAGTATTGTAAGGATATGAAATTACCGACCATTCGTAATAGCTTTCAAGAACAGATTAAAGATGCGATGATCCGTGACATCAATTATGAAACCTTTTTGGCTGAACTCCTGCAAAAGGAATGGGATGCCCGAAGGCAGACTGCACAGGCTAATCGTATTCGACGCGCCAAATTTCCATATAAAAAATATCTCGAGGATCTGTCTCTCAATGACTTACCGGAGGATGCCCAAAAGAAATACAAACAATTAAAAACCCTTCAATTTATTCAGGAAGGAAGGAATCTAATTTTAGCTGGCAATCCGGGAACCGGGAGAACCCATACAGCAATTGGACTTGGAATCAAAGCCTGCGAGGAAGGGAAAAACGTTTGGTTTACGACGGTTCCCCTACTCATTAATCATATAAAAGAGTGTCGATCAGAACGGACGCTTCGCGTCTTTCAAAGACGTTTTGAAAAATATGATTTGGTTATCTTGGATGAAATGGGTTACATTTCATTTGACAAAGAAGGAGCTGAACTGTTATTTACCCATCTTTCGCTTCGAGCCAGCCAAAGGTCAACGATCATCACGACAAATTTATCGTTTGAACGATGGGGAGAAATTTTTCAAGATCCGGTCATGACTGCAGCCATGATCGATCGATTGACTCATCAGGCGTATCTCGTTAATATGAACGGCAACTCATATCGAATGAAAGAAACAAAAGCATGGCTGGAGCAGCAACAAATTGGATAATCTCTATCCTATTCCCTTGCAAAAGTAATAAGCAAGGTGGGGGAAATTTCAATGACTATGTGGGGGATTATTCAGTTGACAAATACAGGATGAGGAAATGGAGGAAAATAGATGATTATACCTAATATGATTTACGATATTCGTACAACTGAATATGCACAACGGACATTGACCAATCTCACAGGTGTACCAATTCCAGTATGGGAACAATACCTTGGTCACGAGCGTGATTATAAGTATACAGATTGTCTTGTGGCAGATGTAATCAACACTCATGGATGTCTTCCTCAGAGCTACAAAGATTTTGAATTTGTCTACTTTCATATCACAACAAGTGCTAACGGATGTGCATCCTTTCGGAAACATGGAATATTAGATCTAAAACAAGCTTATTTGTGCCATGACTCTGAGCTAAGAGACTTCTTGGAAAAGCACGATATTTATATCGAATTGGATGAGAGAATACTGACATATTGCGGAAAAGCATTTGATATTACTTTCGGAGCTTGCCCAAGACAAGACACAGAGGCTTATAATCGTTGGTCTATAGGAAGAAAGTTTTATTTTGATTACACTAATTGTGGATTCTTATCGGTGTGGGAGAGAGACCCTTATGGCGGACAAGTTCATCGTAGACCAGAAATTTTAATGGATATCGACAATCTTCTCGGATTGAAATTGTCCCAGGAGTGGATGTCGACGCATGATTCTTATGAGATAACGGCCAAGGTAAGTGGTGAAGAAGTTGTCTATGATAGTGATGACGATCAAAGCGATAAGGATAAGGTTTTGAATTATTTGACGAAGGCATATGATACTGCTTTTGGTGAACCGAGTGAAAATATACTTCTGATTAAAAACCACATACAAATACCACCTTTAGATATTCTTGAAATAAAGCCAATGGAGCATTGGAAAGATTATTGATGTTTTATATATTGAAGCTTAATACTTTCACGAAATAAAATATAAAGCAACAAGTTCCAACTTCTGTGGAAGATCACATTAAGTTTAATTATGAAGTGTAATGGATATGTTCCCGTCTACCGATGGTGTAAAAAGTGTCGTGGATATGTTTCCGAGAACAGAGACATACTCAAATGACATTCATTCTATCCTCTCGAGCCACGTCGAATGTTGTGTGTCGCTTGAAAAAAATAAAAGATAGATGGGGATCCGAGAATCGGTAATAAATTCTCGGACTACCATCTTTTTTTATTTGGCTAGTTGTAAAATCAAATTAGCCACCTGAAACAGGAGTAGAATACCATCATAAAAATCCGGTGTATCATAAAACGTCGAAATCATAATGAAAGGCGAATTTATGATGGCTTGCACTAAGCGTAGTTTACACACCTAACCGAGTTTCAACGTGGACAGATCCAGACATTGCACAATCTGGGATATTCCTCACGGGCGATTGGCCACCAAATTGGCTGTACCCATCAAACGGTGCTCAATGAGCTCCGTCGTGGGACGACGACGCAAATCGAGCCGAATCACAAGCCGTTCAGGGGGTACTTCCCGGAAACCGGTCAGGAGGTTTACGAGAAACACAGGCGAGCCTGCGGGCGTCGATTAAAGCTGGCTGAAGCATCTGAATTCATTACCTGCGCCGAAGACAAGATCCTGCGCGATAAGTGGTTCCCGGATGCTGTCTGCGATCAGGCAAAGCATCATCCAGACTGGCGATACAAAGTCAGGGTCTGTACCTGAACCCTTTATCACTACATTGACCTGGGCATCCTGAAAGTGAAAAATATCGACCTGCATCTTGGTGAGAGTATCGCTAATCGTCCGGCGAGTATTCAGAAACGCCGTCAGTTCGGCCATTGGGAGATCGATACCGTTGTTGGTAAGAAGTCCCGGGAAGATGACGTTCTGTTGACCCTGGTCGAACGGAAGACACGCTTCACCATATCAACGAAAATCGACGGAAAGGATCCTGACTCTGTGAGCTATGCTTTGAAACAGTTGAAACAAGACTACGGCTGCTTATTTAATCGGGTGTTCAGAACTATCACGGCGGATAACGGCAGTGAATTTGCAGGACTCGTCAACGCCTTAAAGGACCAGATGACAAGGGTGTACTACACGCATCCATATTCCTCCTGGGAGCGTGGAACAAACGAGCGCCATAATGAGATGATCCGACGTTTTATCCCTAAGGGCAGAGCCATTTCTGATGATTCACGAACCTTCATTCAGCAGGTCATACAGGCGCTCGATCATCTGCCCAGAAAGATTCTGAACACCGCACACCGGCCGAGTCCTTTGAGAAGGAACTCAAGAAATTAGCCTGTTGAGGCGGCACTACCAACCGGGGAGGAAACTCTCCCCACTGGATTTACTAGGTGGCTAATTTATTCTTGCAATTTAGGACTTTTTTTATTCTTCTCACCATTCTCACCAGATTGACCTTTGTGAGTACTTGGTCTGTATGTTACATCAATGGATATGAAAGTCAAACAGGCTTGGAAGATGTTGATGATATGTCGCATAAAAAGGGAATTAGCGTTACCTATACAAGACAAACAAACAATGAAAAAATTCTTGGTATTATAAATGATCTTATTGAAAATGGATAATCAATTAATTTTCATTCTTATTGTTCTTCTTTTTCTATCGTTAGGATTTTACCAATATATAAAGAATAGCCGAATAGAAAAACAACTCGGCAGTTTATTGGGTATTGTTGGAAATTTAAAATATAGAGTATTTACTCATGAGGCACAGCTTTTAGAACGAAACGGTGTATACGTACCTAATGAGTCTGCAGAATTTGTATTTAATACTATTTGGGGAATGCTAAATGAACAACAAAAGGAAAGACTAAAAGAAGAGTACTATCAGAACAGTCCAAAACACATTCCGCTTTGGAAGTATGTGCTACACAACTATAAAGTAGAAACTAATTTGGTGTCTTTACAACCCATTTCAAGGATTGATTCTGTAAACGATATAGTTGCTTCAGATATGATTAATATGCAAAAGTCTTTGGCTGAATTGGAGTCGAGGTTTAAGAATTTAGAATCCCTGAGTAGTTCAGTTAATGAAGAAATTAAAAACATAGATAAAATAAAATATATAGTAAACTAAAAGTTCACTAATTGTAGGTATAAAATCCTTTGGGAGTTATCAGGAATGAAAAGTAATCAAGTAGATGTAAAACATCATGTGTTATTAGGAACAAGTTTTCTTATAATAGCAATAATTCTATTTGCTATATCTATCCATGGTAAAATTGTTTTTCTTTTGCCTCTATCCTTGATTATTGGCATTTCTTCTATATCAATTTATACCAGACCTTTGAAGAATTATCGGATAATTAAAGTCTATGACATTTTTGCGAGTTGGGTTTTAGGTATAATTTATTTTATAGTAACTATTGGACTTTCATTTGCTTTAATATCCCTATCTGTGATTCTAGTTTGGGGGCTTCTCAATGTTGCATTAAAAGGTATTATAATTCTGCTCCAACATTACGATGTTTTGCGTAGTGATCATATTAAATATGAATCGTCAGTTATTTACATTTCTTCTCTAGTAGCGGCAGTTTCAATGTCATACTTCGGTAATAAAATAATTTATTTAATTGATAAAATATTAGGTTACTCTGCTGTAAATAAAACTGAAACGGCTAGAAAGATCTCAATAGTGATATTGACACGGTTAAATTTGAGGAAAAGAGTTTATGAGTTGTCAATCATTTTGTATATTCTGTCTGTTATAGACACGTTATCTAATACAACTATTATAAATAACGTGTTATGGAATACATACAAACCCATTGCACTTGAAGTTATGTTAACTTTTGTCGCAGTTGATACCTATCTAATGACTTTCTTTCAGAATAAAAGTTAGGAGCTTTCAACCATGTAGATATTAGAATAATATTAACAAGGAAAAAATTCAGTAAGCATCAAATAATAGACACCTTCTCACGATGAACTCGGTCATGCGATAATGCTCTTATCAATTGATGGGGAGGATGATCGATGACACGAGCAGAATTACAGGAACTTTGGCAGATCAGGCCCAACAAAATCCCTTACTGATTTAGCTGGGGGCTGCGAAGATTGAGGTTTACCCGGGATTTAATCCAGATCTACTGGCTAATGTCGTTCGGGTGCTGCGGGTCTTATGATTCGGGAATTAAATTTTGGGAACGTATCTGGCTAAAGGGCCTACGGACCTGCGCAAAATACTATTGACGGTTTATCCATTCTGGTTCAGGAAGGCTTCCATCTTGATCCGTTCTCCTCGTGCTTGTTTGTCTTCTGCAATCGAAAACGGGACAAGCTGAAAATACTCCATTGGGAGTACAATGGATTCTGGCTTTATTACAAGCGACTGGAGAAAGGGACTTTTCAATGGCCAATGGCCAATGATACATCTCCGTCTTTAAAAATTGACCGACGTCAATTTAACTGGCTACTAGATGGCCTGTCGATCACACAAAGCCAGGCCCACCGGGAAGTGACCGAGCGTATACTGATCTGGCTGGATTAGATTGAAAAAAAGAGAGACAGGGATGGCGTGATCCTTTATAATAGACTTATGGAAACGAAAACGGCTGCACTTACCCAAACAATTGAAGACCTTCTTCAAAAATGCGAATCGCTGGAAAAACAAAACGCCGAACTAGAGCAGAAGCTGAAATGGTTTGAAGAACAATTCCGTCTTAGCCGAAAATTATAGCATCGTAGAAACGGCCAAAGAGAATGGATTAATTCCTTTCAAGTATCTTACTTACCTATTTATTTGAGCAACTGCCAAATCTTGAGAAACAGACGGAAGAAGCATTGGATGAGCTTCTGCCCTGGTCTGATTCTATTCCTTCAGAATGCAAATTGCCTACAAGTGAATAATACATCGATCCCCACCCTTTTTGTAGGCGGGGATTATTTGACGCTTATTTAACTTTTGTCGAAGTTGATACCTATCTAATGACTTTCTTTCAGAATAAAAGTTAGGAGCATTCTGTTAATGCTATCTGATTTTATCAAAAATTGACGGTATTGCCTGTCCAATAATTGCCAGATATAATGTCCATAGGCATTATATCTGGCAATTATTCCAGGAAAGGAAAAAGGACATCTCCTTATCGTGTAATCCTACTTACACGAGAGATGTCCCCCAAGAAACGTATGATTATTATATCAGATTATCGGCTCATTGATAACCCTCTGAATGGCTCCTTGTCCTTGTTGCGGAGGGTCCTTGAAGGTGATTGGTAGTCGGCCAAGAAAATACATACAGGATACGGGATTACAGAAAACCATCATTATTCGGCGGCTTCAGTGTGAGAACTGCCATAAGATCCATCATGAGCTCCCTGATATCCTAATTCCTTATAAACGTTATGAAGCGAGTTGTTTTGAAAAAGTCGTGAGCCTTCCGCATGAGAATGACGTAGCGGCGGATAATTCAACGCTTTTTCGTTGGAACTGCTGGTTCCTGGGTATGATCAATTATTGGCTGGCCTGCCTTCGCTCGATTGCCCTTCGTTTTCAATTGGATTTAACCCCGATGAATCTGGCGTCCACAGATTCATTGACCATACTCAAATGCCTTGGGCGGATCTTCGGAAATGCCTCTGGTTGGCTGTCCCGAATGAACAAACCCATTGTCAATGTGAATTTGTGGGTACAGACCCGTTCTGCATTACTGTCCAGTTAAATGAGGTCTAGACTTCATGATGAAACCTAGTTGCCTTTCTTTTTTTAGGCAGTACTAAATATTTTTCTTTCCAACGTTCCCGTTTTGTAGTTGGATCTAGTTGAGAAGGGTCGTTACAATTATATTCTATTTTCATTTTCCCAGTATGCCTGAGAATATAAGTGAAAACTGGTCCACTGTTCTTGTTCTCGTACAATCAAACAGCTGGCAGTTAGTTAATAATTTCGCCGTTTTTTAGGTGGTGCTCATTTGAAGAATCGAGTGATTTATTGTTTAATGTATTTTATTTGGGGCGTCTACCTGGTAAATTCGGATTATGAAGCACCACTTTCCATGGTAGCCGAGGAGTCCGCTTCGAATGGCAAAAAGGAGGACTAATTGATGAACGCAGAAAGAGATAATACCAATTATGCGTGGATAGATTTCTATATGGAGCTTGCCACGAAGCTGCTGCCTTATAAGGATAATCGGGATGCACTGATTGAGAAAATCAGAACGGTCTATAAAAATATCGGAATCAAGCTTCCTAAGCTGGAAAGCGATAGCAATCCAAAAGACATGGATCCTTTTACGGTGTATGGGTTGTTTAACAAGCGTATCAGCAATGCTAACCGAATCGCCATCATCAAGGGCATCGCTTCGGAATTTGAAGTAAATGCGGCAATTCCAGTCGCGTTCGATGGAATTCCTGTCTTGAACAATCTGAGAGCTACGTTCTACTGGTTTCAGGAAGACCGGGGGGAACACGATATAGATCATCTCTGGAGCCTATTCGAGTCTGCCCTCTCGTTCGCAGAAAACGGGTCGGATTCTGATCGTCAGTCTTTTATCACTACTTATAACGCTGTCCTTAAGCAACAGGGCATTCGCTGGAATATCACGATGGGGCTTTTTTGGATTCGGCCATTTGCTTTCGTGAATCTCGATTCCAGAAACCGCTGGTATATGTCTGATCCTCAGAATATGCCTGCAGATTTTGTGGCAAAGGTTAAGCCACATCTTGATAAGGTCCCGTCGGCAGAGCAATACCTCGAAATTATTCAGTTATGCAAAGCCGCTCTCGATACAGGAAATTATGACTATAAGATATTCCCGGAACTCTCTTATTATGCGTGGATTGTTTCGGAAAAGGTGAATCAGGAGCGGAGGGAAGCCAGGACGGGTAAGAAGAGCGGAAAATCGAATGCGGCGCACATCCGCTGGACAAGACCGATTATTCAGGCTCTGCGGGATCTTGGCGGGAGTGGCACTCCGGCAGAGGTTAGGGAGAAGATTGTTGAGAATGAGCATCTGACGCAGGAGGAAATCAGCGTAACCAGAGGCAAAACGAATGTAAACAAGTTCGAGAATGAGGTCGCCTTCGCAAGAAATGATCTTGTTGTCGGTGGATACATCGATAAGAGCATTCATGGCGTCTGGACACTGACAGAAGCCGGAAAGACCGTGGATATCACTGATGAGATGGCATCGGACTTATTCAGGAATGCATACACGGAAAGTATATCCAAGCGAAGCGGTGATTCGGATGCTTTGGCTGACAGTGATGTAGATACCGTTCGCTATTGGATTTATACTCCCAGGCAAGGTGCTGAGAAGTGGGACGAATGTTACAAGAAGGGAATCATGCTCCTCGGATGGGGCGAGATCGGTGATCTTGGTACGTTTGATTCCAAAGATGAAATGAAGCAGAAAATGAAGGAAGTCTACGGGGATATTAGTTCCTACAAGAACTCCGCCCACGCTGCATGGCAATTTGTACATGACATTAAGCCCGGTGATATCGTTTTCGTGAAGAAGGAAATGAATCAGATCCTTGGAAGAGGCGTTGTTAAATCCGATTATGAATACGACGCCGACCGGACGGATGGATATAACAATGTTCGGCACGTGAAATGGACGAACAAGGGTGTTTGGACGATTGAACATCAAACGCCTCAGAAAATTTTGATGGACATCACTCCTTACGGAGAAATAGTTCAGCAGATAAAAGACCTGTTTGATGACAATGTTCTGGACGAAGACGAGGATAAGGCGGTTGTCTATCCGCCGTATTCTGTGGATGATTTCCTTGATGATGTCTATATGGATGAGGAGACCTATGACAATATTGTGTCCGTCCTGAAGATCAAGAAAAATATCATCTTACAGGGAGCTCCGGGTGTCGGAAAGACCTTCGTTGCCAAGCGTCTGGCTTATGCCATCATGGGAGTGAAGGACATTGACAGAGTCATGATGGTGCAGTTCCACCAGAGCTATTCTTATGAAGATTTCATTATGGGATTTCGTCCGACGGTGACTGGCTTCGAACTCCGGAAAGGCGAATTTTATAACTTCTGCAAAAAAGCGGAAATCGACAGTGATAACGATTACTTCTTCATCATTGATGAGATCAATCGCGGAAACCTGAACAAGATTTTCGGGGAGCTGTTCATGCTGATCGAGAACGATAAACGCGGCATCGAACTGCAGCTGTTGTACTCGGATGAAAAATTCTCGGTTCCGAAAAATGTTTACATCATTGGCATGATGAATACTGCTGACCGCAGCCTTGCCATGTTGGACTACGCTCTGCGCAGACGTTTTGCCTTTATTGAACTGAAGCCCGGGTTTAAAACCGAAGGATTCAAAACATACAGAGTAAGTCTTGACAATGTCAAGTTTGGCCGGTTAATTACGTGTGTCGAAAGCCTGAACAAGGCAATCGCAGATGATGAGTCACTTGGAGAAGGATTTTGTATCGGGCACAGCTATTTCTGTAATCTCACACCGGAAACGGTCGATGACAAAGTACTGTCAGGAATCGTTGAGTATGAATTGATTCCCCTTTTGAAGGAATATTGGTTTGATGAGCCGACGAGAGTCAGAGATTGGACTGCCAATTTGAGGAGTGCCATCAAGTGATAGCTATTCAAAACATTTACTACATGCTGTCCTATGCATTTCAGGTATTGAACGAGCAGGGATATAAAAATATCGCAACGGAAGAATTCGATAATACAGCTGAGTTGTGTGCGGCTATTTTATCGAGAGGAATAGCTGTGCAGGTCAAACGCGGTCTCGGGAGAGAGTATATTCCGCAGACAGAAAGCCGAGCAGCTCTTCGCGGGAAACTGGAAATTGCTGATTCCATTAAGAACCGGACGATTCTGAAAAAGCAGATGATCTGCACCTATGATGAATTTTCCGTTAACTCATACATGAATCGGATTATCAAATCAACGATCATGCTGCTTCTGCATTCTGATATTACCAAAGCAAGGAAGAAGGAGCTTCGAAAGCTGATGATGTATTTCAGTGATGTGGAAGAACTGGATCTTCATCACATTAACTGGGATATTCAGTATAAACGGAATAATCAGACCTACCGGATGCTGATAACCATTTGCTATCTGGTGGTAAAAGGGCTGCTGCAGACACAATCGGACGGAAGCACAAAACTCATGGATTTTCTTGATGAGCAGAGAATGAGCCATCTGTATGAGAAGTTCATTCTGGAATATTACAGGCGTGAATTTCCGCAGATCACGGCAAATGCATCTCAAATTCCGTGGCAGCTGGACAATGGTGAAAAAGAGTTCCTACCGATTATGCAATCCGACATCATGCTGCATTTTCAGGAGAAGACCCTGATCATTGATGCAAAATACTATAACAAGACCATGCAAGTGCAGTTTAACAAGCGGACGCTTCACTCTGCCAATCTGTATCAGATATTCACGTATGTGAAGAACAAAGAAGCAGAGTTAAAAGATCAGCCGCATGAGGTTTCCGGCATGCTGCTTTATGCGCAGACGGATGAGGATATCTTTCCGGGGAACGAATATCAAATGAGCGGAAACAGGATCTGTGTTCGGACACTGGATTTAAACCAGAAGTTCCCGCTTATTGCGGATCAGCTGAATACCATAGCAGAGAGGTATCTTGGCGTGAAGGCGGCTTAAGAAGCAGGTGATTTCTTTTTCGCCTTTGGCAAAAAATTGAATCAGAAAAACAATGTGGCGGATATCCGTTTATCTTAAGATTCAGGCATCAACTTGAACAGGTGAATGCATGACTTACCTGCAAGACAACATTGTCATTTTTCCTGTCTTCTTTCAAAGTAAAAGTAATGGTTTTAATTTGATGCAAAGAGTCAGTTGAATTGCCAGGCAATCCGCATTTATACTCTAGTGTTGAAGGGATGATGAACATGTGCGAACAGATGGGAATGTGGAACAAAGCGCTCAAAATAATTGCGGGGACAATCAAACCCGTAGAGTACAGGACGTGGTTCAATGAGACAACGGCGACTTACAATGGTGAGTTATTCATTGTGACTTGTCCCAACGGTTTTACGAAAGAATGGCTTTATGAGCACTACGCTCACATAATCCTTAAAGCCGTAGAAAAGGTGACTGGGAACGATAAAGCGAAGATCGGCTTTCGATCATTTGATCCGCCGGCTGAAACAGTTGATAAATCCCGTGTTGTGTTGATCGATAAATAGTCCGGAAAAAGTGGAAGGACACATAAAGAAAATACGCATCCTAAATTGCAAGAATAAATTAGCCACTTACTAAATCCAGTGCGGGGAGTTTCCTCCTCGGTTGGTAGTGCCGCCTTAACGGGCTAATTTCTTGAGTTCCTTCTTAAAGGACTCGGCTGGTGTGCGGTAGTTCAGAACCTTTCTGGGCAGATGATCGAGTGCCTGGATGACCTGCTGAATGAAGGTTCGTGAATAATCAGAAATGGCTTTTAAAAACAAAAAATGAAAGGGGATCAAAAAGATACACACAACCACTTGACTTACCCAGTTAAGGCACTGTCGTTGTCAAAATTACAAGTAAGGTATATGATTTTTTTGAAGTTAAATTTTTCAAAAAAGGAGGGCTTTCAAATAATAAAAGGCTTGTATGAGGCACATTTACCAGTAAGTAATTTAGAAAAATCAATAGAGTTTTACCAAAAAATAGGTCTTAAACTATATAAAAGATATAATAAAGTAGCATTTTTTTGGATTGAAGAAGGAAAAAGTTGGATAGGTTTATGGGAGGGTTCTCAATCAGAGATTCCCTATCACGCTTCAATAAGGCACATAGCATTTTATGTAGAAGTTGAAGATATGAAGAAAGCAAAGTCCTGGTTAAAAGAACGTGGAATTGAAATAAGGGATGAATTTCATATAGGTACGAAAGAACCTGTTGTTGTTCCCAACCAGGCCCACGCAATGATTTATTTTGATGACCCTGATGGAAATAGGTTAGAGTTTATTACAAGATTGCCAAAAGAAATTGACCAACCAGAAAAAATGTATTTGAGTGAATGGGAGAAGCTATATTTATAGTCTTATCATACCTATTTTCCATATTTAACCAAAAGAGGAAACCCTGTAAAAATTTGGAGTTCCCTTTTTTAAAGTTGAACCGGGCCAATCGTCCGATCATCTATATAGTTATCACGCCCTATCCCTGAGCTTGTTTTTTCTCTACGACCACACGGTCCAACATAGAAAACATTTTCTCTACAGTCTGGCACATCCAATTGATACATGTACCGAATCGCTTCCTGCCCAAAATCAGGGAGATTCTCTTTACCCCTCCAAATTTCGAATAAATCCTTTATGCTGTCCATTGAGAAGACTCCGTTCTTTATGTACTCGCCTTGAACAGCGTACATTTAGAATAAAGAGTCTTCTCTTTTCGTCCAATATTTTTACATTTTTTCCCTGAATTCCCCACCGTATTTTACACATAGCGTTAAATCACCTGACAACAAAAATACTCAAAAAAAACCATTTACAAACATGAGAAAATTGATTATGATGATTACCACAAACCGTCTTGAAGCTTTGTGCGAAATTCCATTCCAGAATTCGGTTAACAATGCTAAAGACATTGAGTTGCTTATCAAACCACTGTTTATTCTGCTTGCTTATCCCGCCAGATAAGCGGCCGGCAGAAAAAAGCCAGTAATTTTTATCCCTGTTTAGGCATATACAGGGAATGGAAATTATTGGCTTTTATATTTTTTTCGGAAGGGAGATGAGGTTTTGCCATCTGCACTGGAAGGGATAAAAGTTCTTGATCTAACCCGCGTGCTTGCCGGGCCGTATTGCACAATGATCCTTGGAGATTTGGGTGCGGAAGTCATTAAGGTGGAAGCGCCGGGCGGAAGTGATGAAACGCGTACCTGGGGGCCGCCGTTCCAGAAAAAAGTAAGCGCTTACTATATTTGTACGAACCGAAATAAAAAGAGCATCACGATTGATCTGAAAAGTGACAAAGGCAGAGAAATGATTTACAGGCTGGTTAAAGAATGTGATGTCGTCATTCACAATTTTAAAACCGGCACAATGGAACGGCTCGGCATCGGGTATGAAACACTCAGCAAGTTAAATCCCGGAATCGTTTACTGTTCAATCACGGGGTTTGGGGAAACGGGTCCGTACAAAGATTTGCCTGGCTATGACTTTATCATCCAGGCGATGTGCGGGCTGATGAGCATCACCGGGGATAAAAACGGACCGCCGCTGAAAACAGGTGTTGCCATCACGGATGTCCTAACTGGCTTATATGCCTGTATAGGGATTCAGGCTGGGCTTATGGCAAGAATGCATACGGGCGAAGGGCAAAAAATCGACCTGTCCCTGTTTGACACGGCCGTGAGTGCGCTTGTGAATGTTGCCAGTAATTTTCTGATGTCCGGCAATATCCCGCAAAGGCTCGGGAACCAGCATCCGAATATTGCACCATACCAAACGTTTCAAACTTTGGACGGGGAAATTGCAATTGCTGTTGGAAACGACCGCCAGTTCAAACAGTTGTGTGAAGTTCTTCAATTGCAGAAACTCGCGGAGGATGAAAACTTTTCAACCAATCCGGGAAGAATTGAAAATCTTGGCCGGCTGGTCTCCATATTACAAAACGTTTTTCAAACGAAAACAACCACTTTTTGGCTGAAAGCATGTCAAACACGCCAGATTCCATGCGGGCCGATTCAAAATTTGCAAGACCTGGCGGACGATCCGCAACTAAAAGCAAGAGACATGTTGATAACGATGGTGCACCCTGCTGCCGGGGAGATCAGGCTTGTTGGCAGCCCCTTAAAATTATCAAAAACCCCTGTCCGTTATGAAAAACATCCACCCATGCCAGGAGAACACGAAGAAGAAATCTTGCAACAATTAGGGATTCGTGATCATAAAACTTATGATTTAGGAGGCTGACCTCATGAATTTTCAACTGACAGAAGAACAAGAGTTGTTGAGAAAGACAGTGAGAAGTTTTGTAAACAAAGAGATTATGCCTTACATCGGAGAGTGGGACAGAAACCACCATTTTGAAACATATATTTTAAAAAAATTGGCAGAACTTGGCCTGATGGGCGTCTGCATTCCGGAAACATACGGCGGAAGCGGCATGGACTATAACGCCTTAGCCATAGTATGCGAGGAACTGGAAAGGGGCGATACAGCGTTTCGTACGGCGGTCAGCGTTCATACCGGCTTAAACAGCTTGACACTGCTGCAATGGGGTTCGGAAACACAGAAGCAAAAATATCTGGTTCCACAGGCAAAAGGCGAAAAAGTCGGCGCATTCGGCCTCACTGAACCGGGTGCCGGGTCGGATGTGGCAGGCCTCGGCACAACCGCGGTAAAAGAAGGCGATCATTATATTTTAAACGGGCAAAAAACATGGATCTCCCTTTGCGATGTGGCGGACCATTTTATCGTATTTGCGTACACAGACAAAGCGAGAAAGCACCATGGCATTTCCGCATTTATTGTTGAGCGCACCATGCCGGGCTTTTCTTCAAAAGCAATCAAAGGTAAACTCGGGATCCGGGCCGGCAATACAGGGGAACTGTTTTTCGATCACGTGAAGGTGCCGAAAGAAAACCTGCTTGGCGAAGAAGGAGAAGGTTTCAAAATTGCA
This sequence comes from Sporolactobacillus sp. THM7-4, assembly GCF_004153165.1. Taxonomy (GTDB): domain Bacteria; phylum Bacillota; class Bacilli; order Bacillales; family Sporolactobacillaceae; genus Sporolactobacillus. Next base: position 94,291 of record NZ_SEMD01000007.1, read on the forward strand.
ATGTCAGCGCTCGATAATGGCCGGTTTACGGTTGCAGCAGGCGCCTGCGGCTTGATCATGGCCTGCATCGAAGCCAGTGTCAAATACTGCCATGAGCGTAAAACATTCGGCAGCGAAATCGGCAGGCATCAACTTGTCCAGCAAATGATCGCGAAAATGGAGGCCGGCTATCAAATGAGCCGCCTGCTTGTCTTCCGTGCCGGCGAACTGAAAAACAAGGGCAAACGCAATACAAGGGAAACTTCACTGGCAAAATGGCAGGCCTGTGATTTTGCGAATGAAGCGGCTAACGATGCTGTACAGATCCACGGTGCATATGGCTACTCGAATGAATATCCGGTGGAACGCTATCTTAGAAACTCAAAAGCCCCTGTCATTTACGAAGGCACAAGGGAAATTCATACAATTATGCAGGCAGAATACGTATTGGGTTACCGGACAGATAAACCTTTATCTAAAGCATTACCAGCCTGGCCGTTTGAACAAAATGCTCATTCAAATTCATAATGTCAAAAATCAGACGGTTTATATTTGCCGTCTGATCCCTTCTCAATTTGTTGATTTCACAGAATGGGTGTAAGCGTTTGCATAAATTTGAATATCTCTTTTTAGCATCCGTATAGTTTTTGCTTAATGAATTATCCCAGCCCCTGTTATAAAAAATTAAAATTTCCGGGAGGTACGCTAAACATGAATTTTCCTGTTCAACATGTGCCTGAGAAAAAAAGCCAAAAAATGAATCGGATGCAAAAAAATATTTTAACGATTGTTACTTTAGCATGGATTTTTGATGCATTTGATTATTTAATGCTCACATATATTGCAGTCGATATTATGAAAGAATTTAATGTCACAGCAGCCATACTGGGAACCGTGACATCCGTCACTGTACTCGCAAGACTCATTGGTGGTGCAATGGTCGGCATGGTAGCAGATAAATGGGGGCGTCGGATTCCGTTGATCACTTCTATGATTTGGTACGGCATTTTCCAATTTATTTCCGGATTCTCCCCGACATTCGCGTTCTTATACGGTATCCGTTTTCTATTTGGCCTGGGGATGGGTTCCATGTATTCTGTCGGGGTACCGCTCCTCATGGAATCAGTGCCACATAACAAGAGGGGCTTCGCTTCCGGCTTACTTGAAATCGGATTTCCTGCCGGCGGAATCCTGGCGAGTCTTCTGTATTGGAGCATCTATTCGACCGGTAGCTGGCGCGAACTGTTTTTCTTTGCCGCAATTCCGCCGATTTTGTTGGGAATTTATACAATGCTCACTTTAAAAGAAACAAAGATCTGGGTTAAGGAAGAAACTGACCGGCGTGGAATCGAAAAAGTTCCGCTTTTAAATTTATTCGTTGGAAAGCAGCTTTGGAACACCATTCATTCCATTATGGTTAATGCAGGATTCTTAGTTTTGTTCTATTCCATTTGTTCCTGGTATCCAACCTTTTTAAAAGTGGAACACCACTTTACAATAGCAATGATCAGCATTGTCACCATTCTTTTAAATCTTTCAGCAGTAGTTGGCAGCATCGCATTTGGATACTTTTCCGATAAAATTGGAAGACGCTGGACGATCACCATTTCTGCCTTAGGATCTATGCTTGGTGCGCCATTATTTGTTATGCTTCATAATAATATCCTGCTTTATATTGGCGCCGTGATCGTTGGATTTTTCGGGCCAGGAGGTGTCTGGAGCATCAATGCAACCTATACCGCAGAGCATTTTCCCCTGCGGATGCGGTCAACCGGCCACGGGTTGACTTATAATGCCGGCAACTTTTTTGGAGGTATGCTTACACCTGTAATCATCGGCTTACTCTCAGGACAATACGGCTTCGGTGCAGTAATGACATTAGGTGTCCTGTCTTCTGCAGCATTTTTAATTCTTATGGCGTGGATTTGGAAGGAAACAAAAGACATGGATATGTCGATATAACCTTTTCCCCCTGAAAACGAGGGTTTTTATTCCCCTCGTTTTGTTTTAATCATAAGATTATATTGTTTATATAAATCTTTAAAAGCAGAAATCAAAGCATTTGAAGCTTTTCCCAAATAAAATTCTTGCAGTTGTTTAAGCGGCTCATCAATCCCATCATTTAAACTGTATCCTCTCAGCAGATGCGTAATAAATTTTCTGCCGTGCTCTGTCGCCAGCGTACAGGACACATCAAGAATGACACCATATTTTAATTCAATTTCTGCTGTAATTGTCAACGTTTCGTATATACTTTTGGCCGCCATACCTGCAGGGAGCCTGGCGTGACCGGCGATAAAAGCTGATTGCATTTGTTCACTTCCCTGGTTTTTGTGATAAACTAGCCCGAATCACTTAAACTTCCCTGTCTCAATTTGGTTTTTAACAGGAATAACGCTGGCATTGTCCTCTTCTCTTAATACAGCATTTGTGGTATTTAATTTAATCTCATATTCATTTTGATAACCAATAAGACATGATGAACATCTTGAATATATTGTGCTGCTTCCAGTTTAGTTGAAATTTCTTCAAAAGAGTCCGATAATGTCTTATATTCATTTTGATAGCCAATTAAGACACTTAGTCTTAAATATTTTCTGTTGCTTCGTAAAACCGCCTTGGTACGTCTCAGACTATGAACTGCGTACGATATCGTTGACGAAGACCGGATCTGGCGACATCATAGCTATTTCCCTCGTTCAACACTTTTTCGTTTGGATTAATCAGGTATAAGCGCATACAAAGGTTGCTGTAGACACAATGTGTCTGCCTTGCTATTATCAAAAAACTATTTTGTCAATTAATGGAGTTGAAGGAGTCATAAATATAAAAGCCAGAAATTATGGTAATCAAGCAGTTGTTGATCTTGTTATTATCGTCGATCCTTATTCGGATCAAAAAGACAAAACCCGGTTGCGAAAGCCCGGAAGTGTCTAATAGAAGCAGCCAAAAAGACAATACCTTTCGTGATTGTTGCCGTGACGATTTTTCTGGCAACCGAATTTCAACATAGCCTCATGATAGTGCCACCCCAATTTTAAGTGATTTGCTAAATTGAAACCGCTGGCAAAATTCCCATTCCTGTATGTGTCAATTCTTTGATAATGCGTTCTGTTCTAATGAATTTTTTCAACATTAATCATCCCGTCTTTCAAATTGGGACTATAATGAAGCAAGAAGAAAATCTCTTAACGGGGGCGGTCGATCATGAAAAATGAAGAGATCGTTAAGTATACTGCCGATGAATTATCCAAAGAATTGGGTACTTCGGATATTGGATTGGCAAGTGATGAAGCGAGATCCAGGCTCCAGCGTTATGGATTTAACGAAATACAAGAGGCGAAAAAATCTCCACTTATATCGAAATTTATCGCAAATTTCACGCATTTGCTTGCCATATTGCTGTGGATTGCCAGTATTCTATCTTTTATTGGCGGCATGCCGGAGTTGGGCTGGACCATTATTCTGGTCATTGTGATTAATGCGGTGTTCAGCTTCTGGCAGGAATTTAAAGCGGAACAGGCCACGGAAAGTTTGAAAAAAATGCTCCCTTCCTATGTGAAAGTCATCAGGGATGGGCATCAGGAAAAAATACTGGCAAGGGAACTCGTGCCCGGCGATTTGATTTATTTGGAAGAGGGCGACCATGTGCCGGCAGATGCAAGGCTGATTGAGGCATTTGATATGAGGACCATTAACGCTGCCCTGACCGGTGAATCGAATCCTGTCAGAAGAAGCGCGGACGCCATTCAAGAAGACGATGGTACGCTGCTGCATTCCCCGAATATTGTTTTTATGGGAACCACGATTGCATCCGGTTCGGGGACTGCTGTTGTATACGCGACAGGCATGGACACCCAGTTTGGGAAGATTGCTTCCCTTACCCAAAACATAAAAGCAGAAAAAAGCCCGCTTCAAAAGCAATTAACGAAGGTTGCAAAAGTAATTGCTTACCTCTCACTGGTAATGGGCATCTTTTTCTTCCTGCTCGGATTAATGATGGGAAGATCTTTAGTGGACACGTTTATGTTTGCAATCGGTATCATTACCGCTAACGTGCCTGAGGGGCTGCTGCCGACTGTAACACTTGCGCTTGCAATCGGGGTACAGCGAATGGCAAAGCGGCATGCGCTCGTAAAGAAGCTTTCAAGTGTTGAAACGCTTGGGGGCGCAACGGTGATCTGTACGGATAAAACCGGGACATTAACTGAAAATGAAATGACCGTTAAAGAGATATGGACGCCTGCCCGGGATTATATGGTTAATGGTGTCGGATATGAGCCAAAGGGCGAGATTATGGCAGGGGGAGAAAAAGTAGATGAGCAGCACCTTCCTGAAGAATTGGCGACTTTGTTGAAAATCGGTCTTGTATGCAACAACAGCAGGCTGGTGGAACCTTCCAGGGAGAACCAGAACTGGAATATTATTGGGGACCCGACGGAAGGCTCGCTTGTCGTGCTGGCGGGAAAAGCCGGTCTTACACGAGATAAAACACTGGAAGAATACCCGCTTGTTTCCCAAATCCCATTTGACTCAAGAAGAAAAAGAATGAGCACTGTCCATGATGCGGGCGAAAATGATGTGTATGTCTTCACAAAAGGTGCACCAAAAGAAATAGTTTCGGTATGCAGCCATATTCTTAAGGAAAATGGCAAAGTTGAACAAATAAATGAGGAAGATATACAAAGCATCTTTTCCCAAAACGACAAGTTTGCCCGCGATGGTTTAAGGGTGCTGGCAATGGCTTTCAAAAAAATGAAAAAAAGCGGCGAAACTTATACAGTGGAACAAGTTGAAGATCACCTCGTTTTTGTGGGGCTGACGGCGATGATGGATCCTCCGCGTCCGGAAGTTGAGCAGGCAGTAGGGCAAGCACAGAAAGCCGGCATTAAAATCATTATGATTACCGGCGACTATGGCTTGACAGCAGAATCCATTGCCAGAAAAATCGGCATTGTCAAAAGCAACCATCCCCGTATTATTTCGGGAAGTGAGCTGGATAAACTTTCGGATGAAAACCTGAAAAAAGAATTAAAACATAAGGAAATCATTTTCGCGAGGGTTGCGCCGGAACATAAAATGAAAGTCGTGGCAGCGCTGAAAGAAATGGGGGAAGTGGTTGCGGTTACAGGTGACGGCGTCAATGATTCTCCGGCTTTAAAAAAGGCGGATATCGGGATTGCAATGGGAAAAACCGGCACCGACGTCGCAAGGGATGTTGCGACGATGGTATTAACGGATGATAATTTCGCCAGCATTGTGAATGCCGTTGAAGAAGGAAGGGCCGTTTACGACAATGTAAGGAAATTTATCACATACATTTTCGCGCATTTAACACCGGAAGCAATTCCGTATATTTTGTTCTCGCTGTTTAACATTCCGCTTCCGCTTACCGTTATGCAGATTCTGGCTATTGATATCGGGACCGAAACCTTGCCGGCACTGGCACTCGGTGTAGAGCGCCCTGAACCAGGGGTCATGAACCGTCCGCCAAAATTACCGAAAGAAAGGCTTTTGAATTTTCCTGTTTTCTTCAGAGGGTATATTTTACTCGGGCTGATTAACACAGCAGCTGTACTTTCCGGATACTTTTGGGTGCTGTACCGGGGCGGCTGGCATTGGGGGCAAATACTGGCTAATGGGAGTTCCCTTTCCAGGGAAGCAGCAACGATGACTTTTTTGGGGATTGTGATCATGCAGGTCGCAAATGTGTTTGCCTGCCGGACGGAAGTTGCTTCGATGTTCGGGATCGGGATTTTCACCAATAAACTTTTGAATATGGGTGTTGTTTTTGAACTTGCTTTAACGGCTGCTTTAATCTATATCCCGTTTATGCGCGAAATTTTCGGAACGTACCCGGTACCACTTTCGTATTGGTTCTTTTACGTAGCTTTTGTACCGGTGTTGATTGCGGTGGAAGAAATTAGAAAATTGGTTTTACGTCGGAAATTAAGACTTGCAGAAAGCCATTAAAGACAAGCTCCCCAGTGGAAAATACAAGAACGGGAGTGAAATTGCGGAGAAGAACTACGTTGTTAATATAAAGCCAATAGGCTTATTTGATGGAAAACTAATCTCTTTGGAGGTACATGATACGCCTTTCATGGATGAAAAGCCCAATAACCTGGCACAGGAAATCGAGGAATACCCGGAACTAAAGGAATCACTGCAACGTTTTCTTGACAATCCTGATATGAAACGCTATACGGCGGAAGAGTTAAAAGGTCAATTTCATCAATCATGTTATCTTCATTCGTTTCTATGTCCGAAAGTTGAGTTAATAATATGTATTAAAATCTCTTAACAACATAAATGAAAGGAGTTGATATTTCTGAGTTTTTACAAAGAATATAAACCCTGTAAGGAATTAGAAAAGTATATCAAGTGCTACTGGATTATGGAGCGAATGTACAATGATCAATATGGCCATTTTGAGTACTTATGGCCAACGGGTTTAACTGAGATACTATCTATTCAGGGTTCGAATTTTACATATATAAAAGAAAATGAAGATCTATACCTTTCTAACGAAATTTTGATTGGTGCACATAACAAGCGATTCACTTTGAAAAATTCAGGACCAGTAAAAATAATTGGAATTCGTGCTTATAATCATGGGGCTAATTTATTATTTGGCATTGACGCTAATGTCAATAAAAGCACCATTCATCATTTTCAATTAGAAAAATTAGATAAAGAAAAACTATTTAATCTGGAACCATCCGAAGTCGCGGATTATTTAAATGATTATTGCATAACATATAGGAAAGAAGAGGAGTTATTGGATGTGTTATTCAAAATCTACAAGAAGGAACATTTATCAGTAGAGGAACTGAGTCAAGAAGCGCATCTCTCAGAGCGGCAGTTTGAAAGAAAGGTGAAGGAGTTTACTTCATTTACTCCGTCTGAGCTTAAGAAAATCATTCGTTTTGACAAGGCCAGATTGAACATGATATTCACTAGAGATTATATGCAAGCCATGAATGATATGGGCTACTACGATTATTCTCATTTTAGCAGAGATTTTAAAAAGTATTATGATGTTACCCCGAAACAATTTATTGAAATGCTTCCATTCTATGGTAAATGAGTTGTCGCATTTATACAATACATACTTTAGTAAAAAATATAAAATAAACCGTGTTAATAAATGATTTTGGAGGAATTTATGATTATCAATAAAATCGCAAGTGTATCAATTTATGTAGATGATCAGGATAAGGCAATCGATTTTTGGACAAATAAAGTAAGTTTTGAAGTCAGAAAAGATATGAGCATGGGACCTGGGATGAGATGGATTGAAGTTTCCTCCAAAGATGCGGAAACGGTTCTCGTTTTATATCCCAAAAAAGCAATGCCCAATTATGAAGAATTGAAACCATCTATTGTTTTTGAATGTAAGGAAATTGATAAAACATATGAAACCATGAAAAATAATGGGGTTGAATTTGAAGGAGAGCCTGTAAAAATGCAATTTGGCACCTTTGTTAGTTTCTTTGATGAATCTGGAAACAGATTCGGTTTAAGAGGATAATATTGAGGATGGGGACTGTCACCACCCGAAATTTGTCGAATAGAAACAGGAGAATGCATCTAGTGTTCAAACCAGGTATATTCTCCTATTGTCTAAATATACTCCGAAATTTATATCGAAGTGCCATGCACCTATATTTAATGAGTTCATCAGATGCTGATACATCTACATCTGATCAAGGTGTTCATACTAATCGATTTTTTGGCCTCTCCATTTCGGTATAACGGACAATTGGTGTTAGGATAGTTTTACGGACACATTTTAGTTAAACTAAGGATTAACGAAAGGGTATGTCCCGTATGGGCAGCGAAAAACCAACAAAAAAATGCAACAGTGAATTCAGGCAGATGATTGTTGAACTCTACCAGTCAGGCACACCGGTCAAGGATCTCAGCAGCAAATATGGCGTATCCGAAACCACCATTTATTAATGGATCAGGAAGCTCAATCCTATTCCTATAGAAGACGGGAAATCCTTTACTCCTGAGGATTACCTGAAGCTTCAAAAAGAGATGAGACGTATTCAGGAGGAAAACGAAATCTTAAAAAAAGCGATGGACATAATCGCAAAAAAGTAACTTCTGCTGAGATGCATGTGTTGATTGATCACCTGCAAGAAAAACATCCTGTAAAAACAGTATGTCACGTGCTGGACATGCCGCGAAGGAAGCGAGACACCTGCGGGAGAGCGAGCCGAAGGAGACCCTGCAGACTGCGGTTTGCCGAGGGGTCTCCTGGATCGCCCGCGGCAAGCGAGCGTCCGGCAGCTGTATTTGTTGTTTTGGAAGCCAAGCCCATCCGGCAGCACCAGGTTAAAAGAACGTGGAATTGAAATAAGGGATGAATTTCATAATAGGTACGAAAGAACCTGTCGTTGTTCTTAACCAAGCCCACGCAATGATTTATTTGATGACCCTGATGGAAATAGGTTAGAGTTTATTACAAGATTGCCAAAAGAGATTGACCAACCAGAAAAAATGTATTTAAGTGAATGGGAAAAGCTATATTTATAATCTTTATCTTACCTATTCCATAGTTTAACCAAAAAGAGGAAACCCTATAAAATTTGGAGTTTCCTCTTTTTTATCTGATATCAGCGTCAACTACGCCCGACTAAATTCTGAACGCTTGTGGGCGTAACAGCTAATGGTGTCCGAACACAAATTGCGTAGATTCAGCTTTGCGTTACGAGTCATAGACTCGTAACGGCTTACGTGCTAATTACCAACGATTTTATAGTTTGTAAGTGGCCAAACGGACTCATTCCCATTTTTTTATTACAACATATATTGACTTACATCCAGACCCACCTGACTTTACAAACTTTTTTTCAGATAATGTGCAAGCAGAAACATCATCGCAGCAAGTGCTATAACTAATGGGATCCAGCTGTAGATCCATAGTTTTAAAATGAGCAGGAAAACAAACGAACCAATCGCTAAAATCCAAAGCCCTGCTGTCATAATGCCAAAAGTTTGCGCATTCCCTGAAGTTTCAAAGCTCTTGGCCCTTTCCATTTGTTTTTCAGCTTCTTTTAATGCCCAAGCTTTTTGTTTTTCAGCTTCTTTTAATACCCAAGCTTTACGATGGTCAGATTCCGTAATCATTAAGAACGCAATCACACCAATGCCTGGTAAGGCAAAAGGAATTAAAACCGCAAGCGCAGCTTCTAATGATTTGGCTTCGCCGAATACCAACATTGGCACTTGTAAGGCGCCGAACAAGAAAACGAATACCGCAATGGCGTAGATTGATGCGCGTAATGGGCGCATGGGATGACGTGTTGCCGTTTCTTGCGTTAATCCCATATAGACAAACCCCGCCAGTGGAATAGCTAAGAACACCATCATGACACCCATTAAAGCTTCGATTTTACCAGAGTCAAGATAACCCAAGCCTGCACTAATCAATCCAAATACAGCTAAAACACCTAAAATCGTATAAATAACTGCGCGTGGCTTTGTAACAAAATTTCGCAATGACATGTACCGCATTTCAAACACCTCTTTCTTTTTTGCTAAGCTCATTTCGTCAGCGATTTTATTGATGTCTGCAAACTCTATTTCAATTTTTTTTAAAGCTTCGGAACGTTTCATGCCAGTTGCTTCTAAGCTGTTCAAACGGTCTTGAAGATTCGTTAATAATTCTTCCTTAAAATCAATAAGTTCTGGTGATTCTTCATACTTTTCAAAAGCGTGATCAATAAATTCTTTTAGTTCCATGAATTATTCCTCCGTAAATAATCGTTCCAAAATCTTTTTTGTAAACTCATAATCCTCTAGTTTTTGGCGATACAACTCCCTGCCTCGTTCAGTAATGTGGTAATACTTTCTACGGCCGCCTTGCGTTTCATCCCCCCAGTAGGAGTCAATAAATCCATTTTTTTCCAGACGTTTGTAGCTGGAATAGAGCGTCGTTTCTTTTAACTCATACAAATTTTCCGTTTTTTGCAAAACTCGGTTATAAATTTCAAATCCATAGCGGTCGCGATCTAGCAAACTCGCTAAAACGATTGTATCCGTATGTCCGCGCAAAATATCACTTGATAATTTACCACTCATATTTTCACCATCTCTTTTGTTCATCGAAGTACTACGACAATCGTATATTGAATTATTTTTTTAGGCGAGGAATTCTTCTCCTCACCTCCTTTCAAACCAATTGTATGTCGTATTACTACGACTGTCAAGTATGTATTATTGAATGGGTCCCTGCCACTGCCCGAAATTAAAACGCATCTATAAAAATTTTGCGAATGAAAGGGCAAGGCTCTATACACTTACGGATTAATTTAACCTTTGTCTGAATGCTGATAAGTTGCGCTGAATGTCGATAACTCGCTCTGAATGCCGATAACATTGTCTGAACAAATATTACCAAGGTTGACTTGTTGGTCCAATTGTAAATTCATTAACGTTCGTATCTTCAGGCTGATCAATCGCAAATGCCACAACATTGGCAACCCGACACAACATTGGCAACCCGATCAGGTATAATACCGTATTGTTCATACAACGCAGTCATACCTTCTGAAGTATTCTTATCAGTAATCGTATCCAGCAAAGCCAGCCGATTAATTCTTTGCAATCAGCCGATCCCGATCAGCTGCAAGCGGCGGCTGCTCCATCCATCCGTACCAATCATAATATTGGCTCCGTCTTCGACATACAATGATATGTCCAATAGACATCGTGCGTATAGTGCCCCTACATCACGTCTGCCATTTAACGACGCGCCGTTCGCATACTCCCTTATTTTCATTGAGAACATGTCTATCTTATGGAACAGCATCAGCTTATCTGAAAAGGGCGATACCGTAGAAGCCGTCACCAAGTGATCGAGCAACGAAGGCGAAGGCAGATTATCCTTAACCAGCTTATCCGACATCATTTTAATATGCTTACTGTTAATATTCTTTCCGCCTTCAAAATACTTTCTGATTGTGTCGCAGCTCGCTACCTGGCAGAACCCTACTATCAATGCTCGGCTTGTTACATCATTATTTAGATTGTCGTAAAGATGAGCGATTTCCAGCCCATGAAGTGGCCTGACGTCTCCTAAAAAACCATGCAGAAAATTTTGCTTATGAACAAAATCAACCTTTTCAGGTACCGGGATTGCCGGAGCGTTCATCAGTACCCCTTTTTCCATGAGTGTATCATTAACATCGACCATCAGTTTTACCGTACCATTCAGGCAGTCAACAAAAAAGTCCCTGACATCTTTTCTTGTCACAAAAGGAATGGCTGCTCCATAAAGGCTCATTCCTGCTTTCCCTGAGTATTGCAGGTAGTGGAGATAAAACTCATCAACAAACAGTCTAGGAGCTTCTATATTCACGACTTCACTCGAAAAACCAACCGGCAGTGGGAATTGATCCTGAATAAATATGTTCTTAATCTTTTGAACAAATGTCTTGCTCAGGTTAAGTGCGTACTCTACTATTTTCTTAATATCCGGGTCATGAACATGGTTCAGATAATAACTAAGTACACATTTAGCCATTGTGTTTCCAAGATATGCAGCCCAAAGTGATGTTAGGATCGTTTTACGGACACATTTTAGTTAAACTAAAGATTAACGAAAGGATGTGTCCTGTATGGGCAGCGGAAAAACAAACAAACAAATGATGAATTCCGGCAGATGATCGTGGATCTCTATCAGTCAGGCACTACGGCCAAAAATCTCAGCAGCGAATATGGCGTATCCGAAACTACCATTTATAAATGGGTTAAGAAGCTTAAACCCATTCCCTTAGAAGACGGACAATCCTTTACTCCGGAGGACTATCTGAAACTTCAGAAAGAGATGAAGCGAATTCAGGAGGAAAACGAAATATTAAAAAAAGCTATGATCATATTCACAAAAAAGTAACACCCACTGAGATGTGTGTTTTGATTGATCACCTGCAAGAAAAGCATTCCACAAAAACAGTGTGCCAGGTGCTCAGTATGCCGGGGAGCACCGATTATCAGATTAAGAATGCCTGTGAGTCCAGCCTGGCCTGTGAGAATCGAAAGCTGATGCGGCGGATTCAGCGCCCTGGACAATCGGAAAAGAAGTCGTTGTTTCAGTTATTCAAGCAGAATTGCTACCGGAAGAAAAGCTGACTTATATATCGCCGGCAAAACGACGATAGCTATTTCCCTCGTTCAACACTTTTTCGTTTGGATTAACTAGATGTAAACGCCTACAAAGGTTGCCGTAGACACACATGTGTCTGCCTTGCTAAGATGAAAGCATTGACATGAAGAAGGTGTTAAAACTGCTCCAGGAAAAATATATGAACTTAAAACTGGGAGAACGGGGAGCGATCATCAGCATTATCGCTTATCTCTGCTTATCAAGTTTAAAACTTTTTGTTGGGTTTTCAACAGGCTCACAGGCACTTAAGGCTGATGGGTTAAATAATACAACTGACATTGTCGCCTCTCTGGCTGTACTTATCGGACTGAGACTATCTCAGCGACCCGCTGATAGTGATCACCCCTATGGCCATTGGAAGAGTGAAACGATTGCCTCTATGCTTGCTTCATTTATCATGATGGCTGTAGGATTACAAGTTTTGTTCGATGGTGTTTTTTCCATTTTCCAGGGGAATGAACAATCCCCTGACATCATTGCTGCCTGGACAGGGTTGTTTTGTGCGGTTGTGATGTACTTCGTTTATCGATACAACAAAAGTCTGGCAGAAAAAACAAAAAGTCTTTCTGTCATGGCTGCAGCAAAGGATAACTTTTCAGACACCTGGGTCAGCGTAGGGACATCTGTTGGCATATTTGGTTCGCAATTCAATCTTCCCTGGCTGGACACACTAACCGCTGTTTTAGTGGGTTATCTTATTTGCAAAACAGCCTGGGATATTTTCCGGGAGTCTTCATACAACTTATCCGACGGATTTGATGCAAAAAAGATAAAGGATTATCAAAAAACTATTTTGTCAATTAATGGAGTTGAAGGAGTCAGAAATATAAAAGCCAGAAATTATGGTAATCATGCAGTTGTTGATCTTGTTATTATCGTCGATCCTTATTCGGCAATAAAAGACGCCCATGACATCTCGACACAAGTTGAGAAACGATTAATCAAAGAACATAGGATTTATGAGGCTAATGTTCATGTCGAACCAGGAACAACTGTGACCAGGTAAGTATATTAGAATACAATACACTTTTGAGCAGTTTGCAAAGTCCTGGTTGAGCCAGAGCATTTGCCAGGTAAAAAGAAGTATCCGGAAATATCTAAAATCGGTATTGGATGATAGACAGGAAAATGATTTTCAAAAACCAAATGCAACTGAAACAGGTACTTTTGATCTACTCGTCTTGTCAAAGATAAAAGCCCTCAATAGTCTTCATTAATCTAAAATTGAGCGCTTTTTGCTATTGTCCGTTATAAAGGTTTCGGTTCAGAATGGTAATGCCTTATTTGCTGCCAGGCGTTAAAACCAGAGCTTTTTCTTAAACCAGTACTATATCAAAATGTCTTATCGGAACATACTTACCGTTTCTGTAAAGGTATCCGCTTTCATGAGATAAATCATCGTGATGTATAAGCAATCCTCCTTATAAAGTGTAGTGATACCATAATATGCAGATATGGTTATATTTGAAAATTATAGTAGTCAAAATGTATGTCATTTGATTTAAAGTGCTTGAGCATGCTATAAGTGTTAAGAAAGTAATTTTGGGGATAAAGATTTTTTGTCAGGTATCCCATAATGTGAGGATTTGAATTTAACGATGATCAATCATTTTTGGCGTGATTTGCCACGACCTTTTTTTGCATTAGCACCAATGGAAGAGGTGACGGATGTTGTTTTTCGCCATGTAGTGAGTGCAGCAGCCAGCCCTGATGTGTTTTTTACAGAGTTTACAAACACAGAGAGTTATTGTCACCCAGAGGGAATCAATAGTGTGCGTGGGCGTTTAACGTTTACAGAGGATGAACAACCGATTGTTGCCCAAATATGGGGGGATAAGCCGGAACACTTTCGGCAGATGAGTATTGGTCTGGCGAAGCAAGGGTTTAGCGGTGTGGATATCAATATGGGCTGTCCGGTACCTAATGTGACAGCGAATGGGATGGGAAGCGGCCTTATCCTGCGTCCCGAAGTAGCAGCAGATTTAATACAAGCAACAAAAGCAGGGGGATTGCCCGTAAGTGTGAAGACAAGGCTTGGTTACACAGATGTAGACGAATGGCACGGCTGGCTGACACACATATTAAAACAAGACATTTCTAATCTTTCCATTCATCTGCGTACAAGAAAGGAAATGAGCAAAGTCGATGCCCATTGGGAACTCATCCCGGAGATTAAGAAGCTTCGTGATCGGGTGGCACCGGATACACTTTTGACGATCAATGGCGATATCCCTGACCGTCAAACCGGCTTGAAACTCGCGCAACAATATGGTGTCGATGGGATAATGATTGGGCGTGGTATTTTTACAAATCCATTTGCCTTTGAAAAGGAGCCGAAAGATCATAGCAGTAAGGAACTGCTTGATCTCTTGAGGTTGCATCTGGATCTTCATGATCAATATTCGGAAAAATTAGAGCTACGTCCGTTTACAGCGCTTCATCGCTTTTTTAAGATCTATGTCCGTGGTTTTCACGGAGCAAGTGAATTAAGAAATCAATTGATGAGCACAAAGTCAACAAATGAAGTGCGTGTATTGCTTGATCACTTCGTTCAGCAACAAGACAAAGACGATCCGGGACCGCAATCTGATCGATGATCAAATTGGCGGCACCGGCTAACTGTTGATAGATTTTTTGAATAACCGCATCCGCATTAGTATGACGTGTGTGAGAAACAGAATCGTTGATGTTCAGCTGCTCATGAATAAGCTGACTAAGTCCGATTTTTTCATCAAATTCGCGGTACATAAGCAATCCAGAATCGGAGGAAAGTGCACCCCCGGTAAAATTAATCTTGATCTTCTTAAAAATTAGTTGAATAATTAGAATGGCATTATTTGATTAATGAATCCATTGATCTCAATCTTTGGTTTGTATTTGTAGTCATTCAATCATCATAATGGGGGAATCGGTTTTCCATGATTATTAATCATAATATAGGTGCACTTCTTATAAGCAATCAATTGACTGCAAATAACCGTACAAATGAGAAAACATTGAAAAAGTTGTCATCAGGATTGCGGATCACGAATGCGTCTGACGATGCCGCCGGGCTGGCAATTTCTCAGAAAATGAAGGCGCAAATCCGCGGGCTGGAACAAGCACGAAGAAATATTCAAGATGGAATATCATTGCTTCAAACAGGTGAGAGTGGGTTAGCGAAAATTGAAAATCCGAATTTACAAAGAATGCGTGAACTGGCTGTTCAGGCTGCGAATGGGACGTTAACCTCAGAAGACCGGCAAATGATCCAAAAGGAAATGGATGGACTCAAAAACAGTATCGATGATATTGCCACGAGTACAGAATTTAACCAGATCAAATTATTGAGCCCTCCAATTGAAGCAACGCCTCCGTCATCAACAAACGGCAAGTCTGATATCGTTTTTGTGGTCGACGTCTCCGGCAGTATGGGCGAAACAATCGATAATGTTATTTCCAATTTAAATAGTTTCGTCGACAAGCTTAAAAATAATGGCGTTGATTATCAATTAGGATTGGTTTCCTATAGTGATACTGCTGAAGGTGAGCCGTTGTCCAAATGGAATTTCACGGATGATGCAGCAGTTTTTAAAGACAATATGGAAACGATGAGAAGCCACATGCTCGATGGCGTCGATACGAATGAGTCCGGTCTTGAGGGGATTATGGATTCTGAAAAAGGAGCCCTTTCGTTACCTTTAAGATCAGATGCATCAAAACAATTCATCCTCATTACAGATTCACCTGTTCATGACTCAAAAACCGATGGGGATGACGCTTACGCTGATGGACGTTCCATATATGATATTGATGATGTTGCTCAGGAACTGGCTGGGAATCATATTAAATTGAACGTTGTTGGGCCCACTTCAGGTGATGCCAGTGTCCAGTTGAAAAGATTATCTGACCCCACAGATGGAAGTTATCTTGACTTATACGGGACATTTTCTACACAATTGGATGCATTAGCTGAAAATATTGTTGATGATTCGGGGTCTTCAGTCGAAGATGACAAGATGGCCTCAGTCATCCTACAAACGGGTGCAAATTCCGGAGAAACATTCCCGATCGAGTTATTCGATGCAAGAACAGCTAAGTTGGGTATTGATCGTGTAACTGTTGATCCTGTCGAAGAAGCAGAAAAATCCGTTGGTTTGATCGATTACGCTATCGATAAGATCTCTGCTCAGCGTGCCAAGTTCGGCAGCTATCAAAGTTCACTCGAACACGAAGCAAGCAACGTTGAAAACTATGCGAATAACATCACTTCAACGGAATCAAGAATATCTGATGCAGATGTTGCCAAAGAAGTCATGGAGCTGACAAAAAACAATATCCTTCAGCAATCAGCGATGAGCATGCTCAGTCAAGCAGACCAGCTGCCAAATAGTATTTTGAATCTGCTTAAAGAGTAAGCCAAACTCACTAGCGTTGTTTTAATTAAATTTGATGATTAAAAATATCAGGAATATTTGAATTTAAGAAGGTTGTCCTCCGGAGTAAAGGATTGTCCGTCTTCTAAGGGAATGGGTTTAAGCTTCTAAACCCATTTATAAATGGTGGGTTCGGAAACGCCATATTCGCTGCTGAGATTTTTGGCGGTAGTGCGTGACTGATAGAAATCCACGATCATCTGCCGGAATTCATCATTAAATTGTTTGTTTGTTTTTCCGCTGCCCATACAGGACACATCCTTTCGTTAATCTTTAGTTTAACTAAAATGTGTCCGTAAAACTATCCTGACGTCATATTGGCTAAACGCATACGAAACTGCTGTCAAGGAAGGCATAACACCACGGCCATTACTGCAAGAGAATTATCGGTTTTTAAAGGAAAAAGGCCGGTTCGCTCGAGATTTTATAGAATTGTCAGGGGGCGTTCAGTTTTGACTTTATTGTCGATGAATAATTTCATACATAGCATGAAAAAAGACGAGGAAAAGTTTAACAACTTACCTCGTCAAAAGTGTTGATTAATTT
This sequence comes from Sporolactobacillus sp. THM7-4, assembly GCF_004153165.1. Taxonomy (GTDB): domain Bacteria; phylum Bacillota; class Bacilli; order Bacillales; family Sporolactobacillaceae; genus Sporolactobacillus. The sequence continues at coordinate 111,409 of NZ_SEMD01000007.1, forward strand.
TCAAAATCAGCTATGCAAGATTTTTTTTTGTATATTCCTCTACCGTAAGTTTCCCACGGGCAAATCGTTCTTTTAAGATTGCTTCTGACTGATCGTTTGCATCCGAATGGTGATTCACTTTTTTTATTAAGGTAACCACCAGATAGATCAGGGCGATAAAGAGTGCGAGCTGAAAAAGCACCCCAATAATACCCATTCCTATACCAAAACCACCCATCATTCCGCTATTCCATCCCGCCATTTCTACCACACTTTTGAATCTATTCTAACATGGCTGTTTTTACTCTGGCTTATTGTTACTTGAAGAATTTGGAACATAACTTGAGTGGGAATCTTTATACTGAACCTCAGTGATCATCCCTGCGTTCGCGTGATGCAGATCGTGGCAATGGAACAGCCAATTACCAGGATTGTCAGCCAGGAAGGCGACTTCATAAGTTTCACCCGGTTTCACATTCAGCGTATCTTTATAGATTGGGGATCCGGTGACCGGTTTACCATTCTTGCTCAAAACCTGGAAAAAGTGGCCATGAAGATGCATCGGATGATTATTCATATGATCACGATTGACCAGCCTGACCTTCACGCGATCACCGGTTTTAACTTTAATTGGATCTGTTTTTGGGAAAGTCTTCCCATTGATCGTATAGATCATTCCATTATTGTTCATACCTGCATTAAGGTTCATAGTATATGTGACGTCGTATTTTTGATTCAGCGTAAACTCAGGTTTTGTTTCAGATCCGTAGTCAGCAAAATTAATAGTCGGCAATTGTGTGCCTGCATTAGGTTGATCGGTTGTAGCCTTGCTGCCTTCATAGTCAATCAAGGCCTTCATCCCGTCTGTCCCCTTTGCTGTTCCATGATCTTCGATATACCATTTTCCCGGATTATCTGCAGTAAAGGAGACATCATATCGTTCGCCTGGCGCGATGGAAATAACCTGGTTTTTAACAGCCCGCGGGTTGTTTATGGGCTGACCATCAGTTGCGATTACTTTAATGTTGTGGCCATGGATATGAATCTTGTGCGGGAGATAGCCGGCATTAATGAAACGCAGCCGAACCTTATCACCCTTCCTGACCGTCAGAGGTTTGACCAGACTTGCGCTTTTTCCATTGATCGTATACAAGTCATACATGCTCATATTGTCGGCCATCATATTCCCGGGCATATCCATGTCGTTATTGTTTCCGCCATCTGAACTGCTGTTGCCCATATTACCCATATTCATTCCATTGCTGCTGCCACTGCTTGAGCTGCCCTGATCTGAACCGCCCATGTCCATGCCAGACATGCTGCCCATTCCGGAGTCTCCACTATTCTTATTCTGTGCGCCTGTCATCGCTTTAATCTGACTGTTAATCTGATTTTGATCAGTCACCCATTCATCCAGCATTAAGGTATAATCCTTATCATATTTTTCTTCAGGATCTTCGACAATGAAGGCTCCATATAATCCTCGGTCCACCTGATTCACTGAATTCTGGTGTGAGTGATACCAATAGGTGCCTGCTTTATCAGCAACAAACGCATAAGTGAAGCTTTTTCCCGGGGCCACAGCGTTTTGTGTCACACCTGGGACACCATCCATTTTATTAGGAACTGGATAACCGTGCCAGTGAATCGAAACAGGTGCAGGCAGTTCATTCTTTAAAGTGACACGGACTCTTTGGCCCTTTTCTACACGAATTACCGGACCTGGAGCTGATCCATTAAATGTCCAAACCGGGACAGTAATGCCGTTGCTCAACTTTTGTGTACCTTTTTCGGCAACAAGCGTAATATTTGGCCCTCTTAACATTTTGGGTGATTCTGAAGCAGCTGATTGCTTATTGGCCGCTTTGTTACTATTTTCTATAGTCGCAGAGCACGCAGTAATAATGAGTAGTGTGAAAACTGCAAGTACGACGAAAAGAAACTTTTTCAAGGACACCCTCCTCCTTACCTCATTTCCACGAGTGTATCGAACAAATGTGAAGAAAATGTGAAGATTTATAAATTCTTAATAAAAATAAAGTTTAAATCAATGTATCCAGAGATCGTAATGAGCAGAAAGTTATAACTATTAAATTTTAAATATAAAGGCAGAGATTGTATTATTCCTGGGAACTGAGGGAATAAAGCAGCCTGACTGATGTTTCACTGACTTTCCATTTCTGCTCATGCTTGTTCGTAAATGAATTTAAAAAAGATATAATATTTTTCATGCCTGACAAAAACAACACATCTGTTCATTAGAATTAATGAGGTCAGGGGAAAAGCAGTGAAGCGCAGCTAGAACAGCAACAAATGGATTAACGACTGCTCCATTCCCCCACAATATTTTCTAAATAAAAACTAATCTAACAGAGGCTGTTTCAAGTCGTTTACGACTGAAGACGGTCTCTCTTCGTATTCGTTGTGAGCTTTTAATAATCGAAAAAAAGTAATGATCATTTGTCCAAAGCTATATTTTTGCTTCCATCCCGGTCCTCCAGTAACTTTTCAGGATACTGTTTTTCAAAAAACCAGCAAAAGTCATGCTATCGTTATTAAATTAAGCTATCATTTAAAGAAAAAGGAGATTTTGCATGGGTAAAAAAGAAATCGAAGAAAAAATCGTTCAGCAATACAAAAAAGATGAAAATATGATGGCCCTTGTTTTTGCCCAGTGGTGTGTGAATCATGGGCTTAATCCGGAAGTAATATACAGGCACGCTTATCCCTCGCAGGAGAAAAATCCGATACTAAAAGCGGCTGTGGCCTTAACGGTTCCGAAAGAAGAAGCCGGTGAAATCAGTGATGAAACGGTATTGAATGTGTTATCCCTGTTCGGGAATGAGGACCTGGCGTTTGTAGTAACTGAAGAAATCCAAAACCTACAGAAGAAATAGGACATGGACAATCATGAATTCATCAGTGTGAAAAATTAACAGAAAGGAATGAGATCATGCAAGCCACTCGCGAGATGATTCAAGACGGGGTCAATATCGGATATGTCGAGATTTTTGGCGAAAAAGACCAGGATAAATTTCTTTTCCATTACAACGGCCGGGAATTTCTTGTCGACGACCAATATTGTATGAATCCGACATGTAAATGCAATGAAGTGGGGTTGACTTTTATCGAAGGGAAACCTGGAAATCCGTGCTTTATTATTAAAATGAAGTTCCCTCATTTCCGTTATGAGATTATCGATCCGGGCGCTTTTACAGAAAAGGGCATACGGGAGATTGTTGATTTTTTCAAGAAAAATAATCATGGCTCGGTGAAACTGTTACAAACCCGCTATCACGAGATGAAACAAAAAGGAAAAGAGATCCTCCCCCAGGGGCAAGACGTACGTCAGAAAGAAGCCGCCGTTAAAGTCGGTCGTAACGACCCGTGCCCATGCGGAAGCGGGAAAAAATATAAAAAATGCTGTGGAAGATGAAAGCGAAAACGCAACCGCAACTCTCCTGCAAATCGAGTAGGTGGAAACCGAAACCTCCCTCCACCCTTTTATTTGAATCAATTTTACATAGGAAAGGAAGAGGAGTTATGTCAGACATCCATCCAGTTATTAAAAAACTTCAATTCAAAGACCATGGTGAAGCAGTCCTCGTTTTACATGCGCCTCAGGCTTATAAGTCTGTCCTGAATGCTTTTCAAGGACCCGTCCATCAGGAAGTGAATCAGGAAAGTTATCCGTTCGCTCAGGTTTTCGGCACATCTAATGATGAAATCAGGGCGTTGGGCAGAAAAGCTGTCAAAGTGATTACAGACGATGGTCTGCTTTGGCTCTGTTATCCGAAAAAGTCTTCGAAAAAGTACAAAGGTACGGACTGCAGCCGTGATACAGTTGCCGGGCTGCTTGCTGATGAAGGATATAAACCGGTCCGGCAAATTGCAATCGATGAAGATTGGTCCGCATTGCGTTTTCGGAAAGCCAGTCACATTAAAACAATGGTCCGTCATTTTGCGGAAACAGAAGAAGGAAAGAAAAGAACAGGAAAATGAGCGGTAGTTGCCATGCCTTGCGTTACGGCTCAAGTAAGTGCGCAGCCTATCTTATTGTATGGAGGGACTTAAAATGAAATGGTCTGAAGTTCGCCAGCATTTTCCTGAACGTTGTGTCTTAGTAGAAGCATTAAAATCAGAAACAAAAGGTAAGGAAAGAGTCATTGATGAACTGGCAGTAATTGATGATTTTGAGAACGGCAATGCAGCATGGAAAGCGTATAAAAAACTACATGCGGAAAATCAAAACCGTGGATTATATATCTTTCACACGAATAATGAGAAAATAAAGGTAATTGAGCAGCCATATATAGGGGTACAAAGAAGAGTAGAAAATTTGTAATGGACGACCCATTGCCTCTAGTTTCTATTCAGATTAAATACAATGAATGAAAAAGACATTTAGCAACGTGCTGCTTGTTACTGATTGCTCTTCAACCATTTTAGATACGGACTTATGCGAAAAAATCGGGCTGATGCTTGATTTAGAAAATGCCATTACACGAAAGATGTACGGAATTGGCGGAACTGAAATCTGAATAGAACAAAAAGTGACTGGTATTGATGTAGATGAGTTCCGTCTTAATGATTTCACGATACAGCTCAGTGAGGTTAGAGAAATGCATGGATTTGACGGAATCATTGGCAGTGATTTTTTTCTGGAAAATAAATTGATTATCGACTTTGAAAATATGGAAATACGAAAAAACAAGTTAGGGTAAATACGATTACATCTATATGAATCTGCTATCACGATCCAAGCTATGTCGAGTGCTGTATGTCGATGAAATAAAAAAATAAACAGAAAGAGCCGAGAATCGGTAAAAGATTCCCGGACTCCCATTTTCTTTTATTAGATGCAAACGGCGCAGGGAAAGGTACCCTTCTGAAAGTCTAATTTAGAGAATATATAAACATTTAAAAACAGAAACAGCGTGAACGAATCACATCGTTTTCTTCTATTGCAAGAAAGTTGCCACCTTATCCAAACAATCCTGGACTACTTCTTCCGGGGCCTGTCCTTTAATTTCCACGTTTCTTGCCGTCCAGTCTAAATTTTTCACTTGATCGGTCAAGATCACCCCATTAAAAACCAATCCGGCAGGCAATGGGACTTCATAGCCCCATCCCCTGACAGTATGCGTGATTGGGCAGACCGACAAAAATCTCGTGACCTCGTTGAACTCTTTTGGTGATAAAACAATCCCAGGTCTGCGTCCAGCCTGTTCATGGCCTGCCTGGGGATTAAAGTCTAAATAAATTAAGTCTCCTCTTGCTGGTGTTTCCGGCATACGTTAAATCAATTCCCTTCCCACAATACCAAAATCAATTTCTTCATGCCGATTCTCTGGCTTGCACTGTGATAATAATTCCTGCAACGTTGGTTTTCTTTTTTTCTTTACCAAACGCAGCTCCTGGTTGTCAAGAACATTCAGTTCCATTGTGGATCCTTGTTTAATTTCAATTTGTTCAGCTACTACACTCGGAATCCTGATGGCTAAACTGTTGCCCCACTTTTGCACAGTCGATTCTAGTGTCATGATTTTCTCTCCCTTGTTTTCTCCGGCTTTTTCTTTGAGAACTTTTCTACCACTGTTTTCGTGCCCCTGTGCCTTGCTTTGTCCACCTGTTCCTTTTGTGTTTCCAGAACCCTGTATAGACATTGTATCACCTTTCTTGATTATCGTCTATACATAGTATACACATTCATTCCTGGAAAATACTTAGGTTTGTGCTTGTTTTTTTAGATGGAACTGATTGTGGAAGAAGAACATCCTAAAGAATTAAGTTAGATAATGAACCCCGCTATTTTCTAAAATACAATGGGAATAGCGGGGTTTTTGTATGGAGGCTGTCACTACCTGAAATTCAACGTATTGAAGACTAATTCAACAAATTAAAATGAAAATAAGCGGGACTTTTGTATTCATAATAAGTGCATGTATGTCTATAATTAATTTCTACCGTAAAAACTTATAGCTTTTATTTTATTAAAATTGCTATCATATTGATAATTGTCAAACGTCAACTTCAAAGAAGAGTTTTTATCTGTTTCATAATAAAGTGATCCTTTGACACTATCTCCTGAATGAATGTTTCCGCTAATAGATTCATCATGATATAACGGATAGTATTCATCTTGGCTAATGTTGTTTTTATAAAGATCAAAATCAGTCGTGTCTATATAATGGGCTTCTTTACCAATGTTAGTTACAGTTACTTTGAATTCAACGACGTTATTGACATCTGAGAAATCATCCTCGAACGCATTATATGGATTCAAGTTAATGGGATGAGACACTGTGACTTTAAGATCACCAATCCTGGCCGTATCACCAAAATGATATGTGGTCTTTTGTGGCACTTTAACTTTTGTTGATGAAAGATTGTCACTGTATACGTACCCATTTTTTCCTTTATACCTAACTTTATAGAGTTTATCTGACAAAGCACTTGTTGTCGTTAATTTTGTGTTTATAGGAATCGAGGTTATTTTTTTCTTGTGACTACTTGTATTATTATAAAGATTGGCTGTTCTTTTGGTATATCGAGTCACTAATGTTGGCTTCGTTGATAGATTAGCTTTATATACATAACCGGTTTTTCCTGAATAGGTTACTCTATACATTCTGCTTGTTTTACTCGAATAAGTGGATAATTTCACATTAATTGCTATGGTTTTCAACCTTTTCTTAGAACTCTTGGTTGAACTATACAAATTAGATGTTTTATGAACGTAATAATAATATTTTGTAGCAGCTTTAGCGGGGTTACTGAATGAAACGAATGAAACAGAAGCGACTAAGATCAATACTAATGATAAAGAAATAAATCTCCTAAATAATGTTTTCACGTCAAATTCCCCCTTAGTGTTTTTTTGATTTTAATGTTGAATTCTAAATAGAGCAAACATCGGTTGCGTAAAGTATTCTCTGTGTCCGTACAGCATCAAGAATAATTATAAATGGGTATCAGGTTTCTGTCATCATCATTTGTGGGTAACAGGCACCGCAATCTACTGTCACTACCCGGTACTAAAATGCATAAAAAGCGAAATACAAAAAGCATAAATTACAGATCTCTCAGAACGAGAAAGCCCGCACCACCGTATCATTTTTGTATTCTGTCCTTGATTTGAAACAGGAGTTCTGATCCGGTTTTAGAGAAGGGGACATAGCCGAGTTCATCCCCCATGACAACATCAAATTTGAGCCACCTTTTCTCCAAGGCGCTTAGTTTCTGTTCTTCATAGGCCATGAGCAGCTCTTCAACTAATTCGGGATGTTGGCAAGTGGTTTCTTTATGTCCAATAGACATACATAATTTAATTGCCAAACATTACATTTTTATTTTGCCATAGGCAATCTGGCCAGAAGGAAGCTGTCGCACAGGCAAAGCCCATGCCGCAGAGGATGCGAGACGCCTGCGGGAGAGCGAGCCGAAGGAGACCCCCAGGTGCAATTTGCCGAGGAGGCTCCTGGATCGCCCGCGGCAAGTGAGCGTTCGGCAGCGGCATTAGAAATAAACCTAAAAAAACAGCAATCATCGATAACACTGACGAATCAAAAAGAGTTCGACGGATTAGGACAAAATCGAAAACTGCTTATTCTAAAAAGCAAAAAATGATTTTGTATTTAAAGCGATCAAAAAGATACCCACAATCACTTGACTTACCCGCAAGCTCTGTGTGGTTGATATAACACCAAAAGGTGATATAATTATTTTGATACCAAAAGGTGTTACATAATATGTTGGGGGATAAAATATTGCATAAACAAGAGACATTACCGGACATTCGTAAAACAATTGTACTCAATGCATCGATCGAGAAAGTATGGAATGCCGTCACGACAGCAGAAGGCATCGCTTCATGGTGGATGCCGAATACATTTGAACCTGTTATGGGAAAGGAATTTGTACTTCATGCAGGGAACTTTGGTGATTCACCTTGCAAAATTACAGAACTGGATCCTCCATACCGTGTCGGTTTTGACTGGGGAAAGGATTGGCATCTTGCTTTTGAACTGAAAAAGTTGGAAGATGGAAAAACGGAATTTACGCTCATTCATTCTGGCTGGGATGCAAACAAATCCACTGAATTTGGACAGCCACACACAAGGGTACGCGGGGTGATGGACGGTGGCTGGGAAAAAATCGTAAAAGAAAAGCTTCCAACTGTGATCGAGGCTTAAAATGTGGCGGAACAACCTAAGCACGATGTTTTCCAGGCAGTTTCCGACCCAACCCGGCGCAGTATACTGAAATTACTTGCTGAAAAGGACATGTCAATCGCTGAAATCGCGGAATGTTTCCCGATCAGCCGAACAGCAGTGAATAAGCATCTTCACATTCTTTCGGATGCCGGCCTTGTCAAAAGCCATAAAGCAGGACGTGAAACTCGTTTTACCCTTATACCTGAACCCTTGATGAATATACAAAGCTGGCTATTCTTTTTTGAACATTACTGGGATGATAAGCTGTCAGCTCTTAAAAAACTTGTCGAGAAAGATCACGATTGATGAGTAGAGAACCAAACTTGTTTTGTTTAAAGTGCCTGGTTCTCTATTTTTCTGTTCATGGAAAAAAAGATTTTTTTTTTGCTTAGGCCGTTGATCACTCAATCGCTGATAATGTTACCATCCAGCTGAAGTCTTCTGATGAAACACCCATTAGCCAGGTTAAGGCAAAACTGCTTGAACCGGATAATAAATAAGTATGTTATAATATAAGTACGATAATATATAAGCAGAGGTGAATATATGGTTGCTGTAACTGAAAGTGTGTCCGAAATTTCTTCACTGCTAAGGCTCCTGGGTGATAAGAATCGTCTGATGATCCTTTCCTATCTGAAACATCAGGAATTGTGTGTGTGTGAACTTGTTGACTTATTAAATATTTCTCAGCCGGCGATGAGTCAGCATCTGAAGAAACTCCGTCTTGCAGGTGTTATTCGTGAACGGAAACAGGGAACCTGGGTTTATTACAGTTTGAATGAGCAAATTCCTGATTATGTTTCAGTAATCATTAACGCCCTTCCCGATCAAAAAGCAGACAGTCAAGGGAATTCGAAATGTTGCTGAACCAGGTTGATACGGACTTTATCGCAAGTCTGGAACATAAAAAACGACTCGGAAGGACTCTGAACATGAGCAAAAAAATCATATATTTTCTCTGTACCGGTAATTCCTGCCGCAGTCAGATGGCAGAAGGATTTGGAAAAAAATACCTGGGAGATCAATTTGATGTCCGTTCAGCCGGCATCGAAACCCATGGGTTGAATCCCAATGCCGTAAAAGCGATGCAGGAAGTCGGAATCGACATTTCAAACCAGAAGTCTAAGTTGATTGACATGAATCTGTTGAACGAAGCCTATCTGGTCGTTACTCTATGCGGTGATGCGGAAGAACGGTGCCCGAATACACCGCCACACGTCCGCCGGGAACATTGGGGATTCGATGATCCGGCCAGGGCAGAGGGGACAGAAGCTGAGAAATGGGCCGTCTTCCAGCGCGTCCGGGATGGCATCGAAAAGCGGATCAAACAATTTGCGGAGAAAGAGCAGTCACTGAATCATTAAAAATGGAGATGAGTTTTGATGAAAACGATTCAGATTTTTGAACCGGCGATGTGCTGTCCGACTGGTGTTTGCGGACCAGGCATTAATTCGGAATTAATTCGAATCACAGGAGCTGTTCGTAATTTGAGAAAAAACGGTGTGAACATTTCGCGCTTTAACTTGACCAGTCATCCGGAAGCCTTTGCTGAAAATCAGCCTATTCAGGATCTGCTGAAAAAGGAGGGAATGGAAGTCCTTCCCGTAACGATTATCGATGGGAAGGTCGCTAAGAAAGGAACTTATCCGACCAAGCAGGAACTGGCTGACTGGACGAGCCTGTCGATTGATGAAATCGGAAAAAAGCAACAGTTTCAGATCAAACTCAATATAGCGAAAAAGTAAACGAAAGAGGGAAAATGATATGTCTCACCTGTTTCATCCTCAATCGATGAATCTGACCCCCTTTCTTTTTTTTACTGGAAAAGGAGGTGTCGGGAAGACGTCTTCTGCCTGTGCGACCGCAGTAGCCCTCGCAGACAGTGGTAAAAAGGTTTTGCTGATCAGTACAGACCCGGCGTCCAATCTTCAGGATGTTTTTGATATGCCGCTGACGATGGCACACAAAGAGATTCCTGAAGTTCCTGGACTGTTTGTATCTAATCTGGATCCGGAAGAAGCAGCAGCAAATTATCGGGAAAAAGTGGTTCACCCCTATCGCGGGAAGCTGCCAGAGATCGCGGTGAGACAAATGGAAGAGCAGCTGTCAGGAAGCTGTACCGTGGAAATCGCGGCTTTTGACGCTTTTTCTTCGATGATGACGAATCCGTCCATTGTTCAGCCTTTTGACCATATTATCTTTGATACGGCGCCCACGGGGCACACCTTGCGTCTATTGGAACTGCCGGCGGCATGGAGTGGTTTTCTTAATGAAAATACCCATGGGACTTCCTGTCTCGGTCCGCTTGCCAGTCTAAGTGACAAAAAAACACAATATCAGAAAACCGTTCAGGCACTTACAGATCCGTTAAAAACCACACTCATACTGGTGACCCGTCCGGAAACGTCGGCAATCAAAGAAGCTGCCCGGGCATCAGATGAGTTAAAGAAAATGGGCATGAAGAATCAGTACCTGCTGATCAACGGGCGAATGAAAGCCGTGAATACAGAAGATGCGTTAACAAATGCCCTTATTGAACGTGAAAAACAGGTACTGGCCAATTTTCCCAAGGAGCTGAAAAACCTCCCGTCTTATGATATTTTTCTTGCTCCTTTTAACATGACAGGTGTTTCGAACCTCAGAAAGCTGTTCTCTGAACCCCTTTCGGATCAAAAGGTTCAGGATGAGACTTTTTCAAAAAATGAAGACCCAGTTCACGATCCCGAACTTCAAATGTTGATTGATGACTTGGTCAGGAAGGGACAACGGATTATCTTTACGATGGGAAAAGGCGGTGTCGGCAAGACGACAATCGCCCGAAAAATAGCTTTGGAACTCGCGGCGCAAGGGAACAGGGTGCATCTGACAACAACCGATCCTGCCGGCCATTTTACCCCAATTTCTTTGGAAAACGGAAAAATAACCGTCAGTCGGATTGATCCGAAGAAAGAGGTTGAGGACTATCGGAGAGACGTTTTGGATCGTTCTAAAGATCAGCTGGATGAAGAGGGTCTTGCCTGTCTGAAAGAAGACCTCCGATCGCCCTGTACCGAAGAAATCGCCGTTTTTCGGGCATTTGCCAATGTGGTTGAAAAAGCTGATGATGAAATGGTCATCATTGATACAGCACCAACCGGCCACACACTTCTGCTTCTGGATGCGACAGAAGCCCATCACCGGGAAATCGCACACTCAGCCGGCGAAGTCCCCGTTTCGGTTCAACGGCTGCTGCCGCGATTAAGGGATCCCAATGAAACAGCGGTAGTCATTGTGACTCTGGCAGAAACCACACCGGTATTCGAGTCTGAAAGATTAGCAGAAGACCTGGAGCGTGCCGGAATCACCCCCACCTGGTGGGTGGTCAACCAGAGCCTGACGGCAACGCGAACAGAAAATACACTGCTGAGAACACGGGCGAAAGCGGAACGTCCCTGGATTGATCGCATAGCAAAGGATTCCGAAGGTCATTTCGTTGTTGTTCCCTGGCTGGGGAAAATCCAATCCTCATATTGGAGTTAGAATAGATCGGATTTTAACTCCAAGTTATTTTGACTTTATTTTATCGTTGTTCAAGTGGAAAAGGGGAAGTTGTGATGTCTGCAGTTTTAGCAATTATTATATTTGTATTGACTCTGACGCTCGTCATTTGGCAGCCGAGAAATTTGTCCATTGGCTGGTCGGCATGCGGAGGTGCATTGCTTGCATCACTTGTTGGCGTCGTTCATTTGAATGATGTCTGGACGGTGGCCGGTATTATTTGGAATGCCACTCTGTCCTTTGTTGCCATTATCATTATTTCATTAATTCTCGATCATATTGGCTTTTTTGAATGGGCGGCTCTGCACATGGCACGGTTAGCCAGGGGTCACGGGATTCGCATGTTCGTTTTTATCTCTATACTGGGTGCCGTTATCTCTGCTTTATTTGCCAACGATGGGGGCGCGTTGATACTGACCCCAATCGTTCTGGCCATGGTCCGGGCACTGAAATTTGATGAACGGCGTGTCTTTCCGTTTGTGATGGCCTGCGGGTTTATCGCGGATACAACGTCGCTCCCGCTTGTGGTCAGCAACCTGGTGAACATTGTTTCGGCTGATTTCTTTGGTATTTCATTTGGAAAATATGCCTTACATATGATGATCCCGACGATTTTCTCATTGATTGCGAGTATTGCTGTTCTGTATTTTTATTTCCGAAAAGACTGGCCGCATCAATACGATAGTTCAGATTTAAAAGAGCCTTCTTTGGCATTAAAGGATATCCGTATGTTTCATATCTCATGGTTTGTTCTGATTATATTGGTTGCGGGTTATTTCGTTAGCAGTCTGCTTAAAATTCCGGTATCTTTTATTGCGCTCACGATCGCTTTTATCTTTCTTCTTCTCGGAAGTCGAAGTCATTCCGTTCAGACCGGAAAAATCCTGAGAAGCGCTCCATGGGCGATTGTTTTTTTCTCCCTTGGCATGTATGTCGTTGTTTACGGATTAAGAAATGCCGGGATTATCCAGTTATTAGCCAATGTCATTGAAGAAGGAACAAAAGGCGGGCTCTTTGCGGGCACGTTGATGATGGGCTTTGTCTCCGCTGTTCTGTCCGCCCTCATGAACAATCTGCCAACAGTCATGATTAATGCATTATCGATTGATGCTACTTCCATCACGGGTGTCATGCATCGAGCTCTGGTTTATGCCAATGTCGTTGGTGCCGATCTTGGACCAAAGATGACTCCGATTGGCTCACTGGCTACCCTGCTATGGTTACATGTCCTGTCAGAGAAAGGTGTAAAAATCAAATGGGGACAATATTTTAAAATAGGCGTTGTGATCACCATTCCTGTTCTGTTTGTCACGTTAGTCGGTGTTTATTTATCCATTCTTCTTTTTAGGTGAGGGAGCATAATGGATTCTAGTCGATTTTTCCAGGCAGGCGTTTGAATCATCTCCTCAAAAAGGGTGTGATAATGATGGTAAAGGCGATGATTCTTTTTATTATGGCAGGTTGCGCTGAAATTGGCGGCGGTTATCTGATTTGGCAATGGTTAAGAGCAGGATCATCAGGCTGGCTTGGGCTCATCGGCGGCCTGTTGCTTTTCTCATACGGAATCATTGCAGCTTGGCAAGTCTTTCCCAGTTTTGGCAGAGTCTACGCCGCATACGGAGGAATTTTTATCGTGATGAGCCTTCTCTGGGGATGGTGGATCGATAGAAAGAATCCCGACATCAATGATCTCATTGGCGGACTCATTTGTCTTATTGGTGCCACCGTAATTATTTGGCCCAGGGGTTAAAATCGTGACTTAGATTATATTAAAGAAAATAGGAAAACCGGAGTATAAAGGGCTTGTAAATAATATATTAAAAGAGAAAACACTACTGGATGTGTATTTTGATACAGATTACATTAACCCTAATACTAATCTACCGATAGCTTTGCTTAAGTCCGATAACTTTATCAGTAAGTATCAGGGCTATCTTTATGAAATAGGTGACGATGGTTTTATCGATGATAATAATCATATCGTCACAGAGGCACTTGGCGAATACTTTTCAGAAGGATATAAGGAATATATAATGAATCCAAAGCGTTTACAAAGAAAGGACATAGATTTGTATGAATTCATTAAGGAGTTGAAATGATGGGCTTTAAAGAGGAGTATATGAAAACTAATAACACAGTTAAACTTTTGGAGATGTTACAAATAGCAACAAAAAATGGAACTGTGGATAAAGAAATGATTCATCACTTCAACAAAATGTATTCGAAATCTATTAAAGGACAGACGCCAGAAAATCATTATAATCCAATTTCAGTAGCCAGAATGATAAAAAAAGAAAAGTCTCATAAGCGCTGATTTAATCGAATCGGTGCTTTTTTCAAACATGAAAGGTGGTGATTATATGTGAAGAAACAGCGCTATGACAAAGCACTTATACCCGAAGTCGAGCAAAAACTCGTTAAAGTCGAGCAAAAAGCCTTAAAAGTCGAGCAAAACGGACCCGAAGTCGGGCAAAAAGCTTAAAAAGTCGGGCAAAACGAACCCGAAGTCGAGCAAAAAGTCCAAAAAGTCGAGCAAAAACTCGTTAAAGTCGAGCAAAAAGTCCAAAAAGTCAAGCAAAAAAATCGGAGTGGAGCAAAACCGCTCCACAGTCGGGCAAAACGAACCCGAAGTCGAGCAAAAAGCGCAAAAAGTTGACCCCTATTTACTTTGCTTGTTTCGCCCAGTTTTCCAGGGCCCAATAATTCGGTTTTCCGCTGCCGAGAAGCGGAATTTCCGGCAAATAGTCGATTCGAGACGGGTAATATAATAATGAGAGTTTTTTGCTCTTAATAAACTTTTTAAATTCTCTCGGAGATACATTGGGCCTTGTCGTGAACATGACAATTTTTTCGCCTCTTCGGGTATCGGGAATGCTTACCGCGTAAAAAACGGACTCGCCAAAGCATTCTAATGCCAATTCCTCAACTTTATTCAGAGAGATCATTTCGCCGGCTATTTTGGCAAACCGCTTTAATCGGGAGATGATCCGAATAAATCCGTCTTTATCAATTTCTGCGATATCTCCGGTATTATACCATTCGCCGCACGGAACAAATCCTTTATTATGAATGAGATAGCCTTTCATCACATTCGGACCTTTGAGCAGCAAATTTCCGCCTTCTTTCACGCCTTCCACTTTAGCGATCTTCGCTTCCATCAGCGGCAATAGTTTACCGACCGTCCCCTCTTTATAATCCCGAGGTGTATTCAGAGAAATAATCGGTGATGTTTCGGTAGATCCGTAACCTTCCAAAATGTTTATCCCGAATTTAGTGTGATAAATTTCCTTAACGTCTTTCTGCAGTCTTTCTCCGCCAGCCACAACAATTCTTAATGTCTGCAATTGTTCTTTTGTCGCAAATTTGGCGTAATTCTCGAAAAACGTGTTTGTCGCAACAAAAATTGTACTTTTATCTTTTTGAATGGCCTTTGGAATCTCTCTGTAACTGAGCGGAGAGGGGTACAGGAACGATTTAACATTTCCGATAAGAGGAAGGATCGAACCAACCGTCATGCCGAAAGAATGGAAGAGCGGCAACGGATTGAAAATTCGGTCGGTCTCCTTTACTTCGATATGAGCAAAGACTTGTTTGATATTAGCATAAATGTTCCGATGGGTCAGAATCACGCCCTTAGGCTTGGATTCGGTTCCGGATGTGAAAAGAATAATCTCCGCTGAATCTCTTTTCTTAAAACCAGCTGCTCTTGATGTCACCAATCCGGCGACTTTGTGAAAGAGGGAAATACCGTCTGCTAAATCCTCCAGATAAACAATTTTTACTTCTTTTTCCATTTCTTCAACGGTATAACCGAGATCCGCTTTCCGAACGAATAATCTGGATGTAATCACGGTCTTTAAACCCGTTGTTTCAATGCAGTCGATAATGTTTTGCGTCCCCATCGTAAAATTTAAAATGCAGGGATCCTGTTCGTTTTTAAACAATGAAAACAATACAATGACTTGTCCAACGACGTTAGGCAGATAGATGCCGACCCTTTTTTCATTTTTGACGATTTCATTCAACTTTTTACTCATGATCGTGACAGCAATGAGGAATTTTTTGTAGGTAAAAGAACGAGTTGTATCTTCAATAATCACCTTTTTAGGATGCAGCTTTGCCTGTTTAACCATTTCATCAAATAAATTGACATCATCAGGTATTTGCAGTGTCATAACATTCACTCCCGAATGAAAACATTCATTTTGAATTTTAATTTCTTCATAAAAAAGCAAGGACAGGGAAAACACACATTCCAACATTATACAGCAACCAAATTATAGGACATTGATCTGATTGTGTGAATCAACCCGGCATGATCTGGAATTACAATTTTGAGTACGAAGAAAGTATGAAAGATGTTTCACTTATTTCTCATTTATCGACAAACCAGGTGCCGACTGAGCCAGGATTCTATTATCGAATAAAGCCTGAACAAAATAACTGGACCCAATGAAAAGACCAGCATGTATAATAGTACCAGAGTCAAATATGAGGTAGAGGATGTGACCGTATGACTGCAAACAAGGACTCAGATCTTTTGAAACTTTTAGATGTCCCTTTAATCAGACAAAGACCGGAGCTTCCTACCGGATGTGAAGCCGTTGCCTTAACCATGGCGCTTCACTATTATGGTGTGAACGTAAGCAAGACGGCCATTGTTGACCAAATGCCGCGGGACGTTACACCGGTGACAAGAAACGATGACGGATCCATTAAAATATGGGGCGATCCTGAAACAGGATTCATCGGCGATCCCTATGGAAACGGTATAACGATTAATCCCAACCCATTAAAACAGGTTCTTGATCGCTACCGCAGCGGCGGCCTCGCTTTGTATGGAGAAGACTTCAGCGCCATCGAGGATTATATAAGAAACGGAAAACCTGTCCTCGTCTGGTTTACGATTAATCATGAACTGCCGACGCCACGATTCTGGAAAACGCCGGAAGGAAAACGGATCAGTTCACCAAGACCGCTACACTGCATCGTCGTCACGGGCGCCGACAGCAAATGGGTTTATTTTAACGACTGTGAATCCACTGAATTAAGCGGAAAAAATGTCAAAGTTGAAAAAGGTAAATTCATCCAAATTTATAACGCCATGGGGCGACGCGCATTGGTTGTAAATTGAACAAGCCGAGATAAGAGAAAACTGCCGGACGCAGCGGCTGAACTGCCGGACGCAGCGGTTAAACTGCCGATAGAAGCGGCTCAACTGCCGATAGGAACGGCACAACTGCCGATAGGCCGAGTTCAACTGCCGATAGGAACGGCACAACTGCCGATAGAGCCGGTTAAACTGCCGATAGAAGCAGCTCAACTGCCGATAGAAGCGGCTCAACTGCCGATAGAAGGAGCTCAACTGCCGATAGAGCCGGTTAAACTGCCGATAGAAGGAGCTCAACTGCCGATACGACGAGTTAAACTGTCGATAGAAGGAGCTCAACTGCCGATAGGACCGGCTCAACTGCCGATAGAACCGGCTCAACTGCCGATAGGAGCGGCTCAACTGCCGATAGAAGGAGCTCAACTGCCGATAGAAGCGTCTCAACTGCCGATAGAAACAGCTCAACTGCCGATAGAGCCGGTTAAACTGCCGATAGAAGCGGCTCAACTGCCGATAGGAACAGCTGAACTGCCGATAGGAACGGCACAACTGCCGATAGAGCCGGTTAAACTGCCGATAGAAGGAGCTCAACTGCCGATAGGAGCAGCTCAACTGCCGATAGAAGCGTCTCAACTGCCGATAGAAGGAGCTAAACTGCCGATAGAAGGAGCTCAACTGCCGATAGAAACAGCTCAACTGCCGATAGAAGGAGCTCAACTGCCGATAGAAACAGCTCAACTGCCGATAGAAGCGTCTCAACTGCCGATAGAGCCGGTTAAACTGCCGATAGAAGTGGCTCAACTGCCGATAGAAGCGTCTCAACTGCCGATAGAAACAGCTCAACTGCCGATAGGAACAGCTCAACTGCCGATAGGAACGGCTGAACTGCCGATAGAAGCGGCTGAACTGCCGATGAAACAGCTCAACTGCCGATACGACGAGTTAAACTGCCGATAGGAGCAGCTCAACTGCCGATAGGAGCGGCTGAACTGCCGATAGAGCCGGCTCAACTGCCGATAGGAGCAGTTAAACTGCCGGACGAAGTCGCTCAACTGCCGATAGAAACGGCTCAACTGCCGATAGAAGGAGCTCAACTGCCGATAGAAACGGCTCAACTGCCGATAGAAGCGTCTCAACTGCCGATAGAGCCGGTTAAACTGCCGATAGAAGGAGCTCAACTGCCGATAGGACGAGCTCAACTGCCGATAGAATCGGTTAAACTGCCGATAGAGCCGGCTCAACTGCCGATAGGACCGGCTCAACTGCCGATAGAGCCGGCTCAACTGCCGATAGAAGAGGCTCAACTGCCGATAGAACGGGCTCAACTGCCGATAGGATCGGCTCAACTGCCGATAGAATCGGCTCAACTGCCGATAGAAGGAGCTCAACTGCCGATAGAATCGGCTCAACTGCCGATAGAAGGAGCTAAACTGCCGATAAAATAGGCTGAACTGCCGATAGAAGAGGCTCAACTGCCGATAAAACAGGCTGAACTGCCAGACAGCACAATTTTAATGTTAATCGTTTAATAAAGTTCAGGGGATTTGCCGAGTTCTATGAGATGAAAGAAACCATGGCCATCCCGATGCCAATAACGAAAGGATGTTCCAAAGATGGGGCTGATCTCAAAATACGACTATATTCTCTTTGACGCGGACAACACGCTGTTCGATTATGACAAAGCAGAAGCGGCTGCTCTCGAAAAAACGATGAAACGTTTCGGGTATTTCTGCGATGATACCACGCGTGCAACATACCGGATCGTTAATCAAAACTTATGGAATCAGTTTGAAGCAAAAGACATTTCGATTAAGGATCTTCAGGTAGAACGTTTCAGTCGGCTGTTTACTGAATTGGGAATCGAAGGGGATGCGGCTGCTTTCAACCTGACCTATCTCAAAACACTTGCCGACAGCGCACATTTAATCGATGGGGCCGAAGAATTATGCGGCGTACTGAGTAAGTACAGCCGGCTGGTGATCGTGACCAATGGCATTTCGATGACGCAGCATAGAAGGTTTGATCGATCTGCCATAAAAGATGATTTTGAGGCTTTATTTGTTTCAGAAGATATTGGCTTTCGGAAACCGCAAGTTGAATTTTTTAAGTATGTCTTTTCGGCACTGCAGATTCGTAACAAAAATAAAGTGCTGATCGTCGGCGATTCGTTGACGGCCGATATTCAGGGCGGGGAGAACGCCGGAATTGCGACGTGCTGGTACAATCCAGGGAAAAAGGAAAATCATACGGGAATTGATGTCGATTTTGAAATCGGGCATTTGGCGGAGCTGAAGGAGATCGTCCTGGCCGAAGAATTGAATTGAACGCATTTGGCGGAGCTGAAGGAGATCGTCCTGGCCGAGGAATTGAATTAAACGCATTTGGCGGAGCTGAAGGAGATCGTCCTGGCCGAAGAATTGAATTGAACGTATTTGGCGGAGCTGAAGGAGATCGTCCTGGCCGAGGAATTGAATTAAACGCATTTGGCGGAGCTGAAGGAGATCGTCCTGGCCGAAGAATTGAATTGAACGCGTTTGGCGGAGCTGAAGGAGATCGTCCTGAGGACCGTTTTTCTGCCGGGACTTTTGTTTTTCGCCCGGCAGGTGGCTTCCTGCTGGACGCGCCGGGGAAAGCTGCCCTATAATAAAATTGTGACAGATGTGTGAAAGTGAAATAACATTCATGGAAAAGAGGAATGCGTTATGGATCCGAAGGCAAAAAAGGCTGCCCTGCGCGGAATTACATATGGATTGTATTTGGTTGGGACTAAAGATGATAACGGAGTCAACGCGTTTGCGGGAAACTTTCTGACGCAGACCTCCTTTGAACCGCCGATGGTCGCTCTCGCTGCCAAGGCAGGCACTCGTTCACAGGAACAAATTGCGGCAAACGGCGTATTTAGTGTCAATGTTCTGGAAAGCGGCCAGAAAGACGTGGTTACCGCTTTTTTCCGTCCAGTGGAACCAGAAGGCAGCAAACTGGCAGGGTATGAATTTTACACTGAAGAGACGGGATGCCCGATCTTTAAGGATGCACTCAGCTTTTTCGAATGCAAGGTTGTTGAGCAGGTTGAAAAAGGCGACCACTATATTTATGTCGGAGAAGTCATTAACGCCGGGGTTCACCGCGAAGGCGATCCGCTGACGATGAAAGAAACCGGGTTCTACTACGGCGGCTGACCATGCTCTAAAATAGACTGATGAAAACGAACCAACACTGAAGAAGCTGCCCATGGAAAAGCAGTCGAATGACAGGGTTCAAATTCGAAAATGCTGGTTGTTTCATAACATCTAAATAAAAGAATGGCTGTCTCACCGTCCAAAAAACAGACTCATGAGACAGCCTCTTAAGTTTCAAGAGATTCAGACAGTATCGAGCCAGAGACGACAGGAACGATAAAAAAACAATTTTTTCTGCTCGTTCTAAATGGTGACAAGATCAATCGGCGCTGCTTTTACAGGCAGGAAAAAAATTTTATCCAAGGATCAGGTTGCTGATACATTCTTTTTTCAAGATCCTTTGAACATCTTTTGTCAAGGCCATCGAAACATCTTTTGTCAAGGTCCTTGAAACATCTTTTATCACGATAAGAAAAGGCTCCCGTGTCAATTAAAAGAACTTATCTTTCTCACCAGAAAAACGGATAGGGACGAAATGCGAGACTGCCTAATGCCGCTCCTGTAAATCCACCGACTAATCCACCAGCAAATCCGCCGTAAAAGGCGCCCGGGTATGGACCATAACCATACCCGGGTGGATATGGATAACCAAACATACTTTCACTCCTTAAGTTTTAATTGACCACTTTCCCTCTGTAAAACAACAACACGCGGAAAACGTTGAAGGAGGAAGTGTCTTGCTTTTATTATATGGGACCGTCCCAGCAGTGAATGGGACAACAGCAGAGGGTTTACGCCCTTTTTCCAGTCTTGAAAATGCCTGCACGTTCTAACGGAGTGAACTGCATCGGTACTCAGGTGCCGAGCCTCCAGGAACATTGCAGACTTATTCAAGGCATTTTAGCCTTGAACAGAGGTTACAACTCTTTTAACTAAGGCTCGTTCCAAGCCAATAGTTAGAATGTTTTTCTGCTACATAAATGGCCTGCCGGTTTTTCTCGGGCTGGCGACCTGAATAAAACGGACGAACAAACAGACCTGGACAGGCTGAATGGCATAAGATAAGTGAACAAACCGCCGAATTTCAGTACACATAAAATACTTTATCGGATAAACGCGTTGCATCAAAAAATCGAATGTGGTAGAATAACCTCACTCACTCATAAGGATGAAGAAAAGAGAGAAACAGAAAACAGAGGAGATGTTTACAAGTGGGAAAAGAGAAACTGACGGTGAAGGCTTTTGTTAACAAAGTTCTGGTCGGTCATGCGATTGGGATTGTTGCCGGGTTGATCCCTTCTGCTCTGCTTGGAGAATTAAGCAAAGCGTTGATGAATCAGCTGCCTGTTTTTGCGATCCTGTATCATCTTGTAACGATTTACATGCTGGCGGTTCCGCTTCTGATCGGTGCGGCAGTGGCGTTCCAATTTAAAATGAAGCCGATTCCGATGGTCTGTGTTGCCGCAGCCGCCTGGGTTGGCTCCGGGGCACTCGTTTTCACGCCCGGCGGCATTTTGATCAACGGGATGGGCGATTTAGTCAACATATTGGTGACGATCGGTTTAACTTGCGGGTTAGTTCTACTCATTGGCGGACGGCTGGGATCGTTTGAACCGCTTGTGATGCCGCTGATTGTCTGCACCATCGGCGGCGGGCTGGGGCTGGCTCTTTATCCATACGTACATGCCGTAACGGTTGGGCTGGGAAAGATGATCAACAGCTTCTCCATTTTACAGCCGATTCCAATGGGCATTTTAATTGCGGTCAGTTTCTCAGTTATCCTGATCTCGCCGTTCTCGACCGTTGCTATTGCTACGGCGATCGGCATGAGCGGGCTTGCGTCCGGAGCGGGCAATTTGGGTTGCGTTGCGGCAGCTGTCGGCATGTTTGTCGGCGGGCTGCGTGTGAATAAAATCGGCCTGTCGCTTTCTATCGTGCTTGGCACACCGAAAATTATGATAGCAGCGGTAGTTCGGCAGCCGAGGATCATTGTCCCGATCGTGCTCAATGCGGCGCTGCTGGGTACGCTTGGCGCGATTTTCCAGATTAAGGGGACGCCGATCAGTGCCGGATTTGGTTTCTCAGGGCTGGTTGGCCCGATCAATGCCATTCATTTCATGGCGGGCGGCTGGACTGCTGCCAATCTAATCATCATCGGGCTCGTTTTCATTGCGGTGCCTTTTGCCGGAGGATTTTTCTTCGAATGGTTCTGCCGGAACGTTCTCCATCTCTACAAGACTGAAGATTACAGTACGGAACTTTCGGATTTCAAAAAAGAGGAACCCGTGCTGCAGCCGAAGCTTGTCCCGGAAGAAGCATAATTTACAGCATAAAGACCGCAATCAGCTAATGCAGGGAGAACCCGCACCCAGGCAAAAAGTTGAATGAGAATGAGGCGGGTTATTTTAAAATCAGGTTTTAAATAAAGATTCCCCCCAAAAAATAATGGGAGGGAATCTAATTTCGTCACACAACAGATATCGCGGAGAAAAAACCACGATTGGTCATGATAAAAGAAAAGGTTGAACGATCGGATCATGAGAAGGCGGGAGAAGCTTTTCGCTTTGAGTTATAAAGATTACCTTCCAATAGTGTAAGAGCTACTAAGGCTCAGCCGGTGCCTGAAGGCCCGGCTGAGCCTGATCTTTATTTTCGAAAATGATAAGCAACGGCCAGAAGCAAAAACCAGACGGGTGTGACAAACAGCGCAACCCGTGTATCCCCGGCCAGTCCGATTAAAACAAGCAGAAAAACGAAGAAAATAAGGATCAGCCAGTTGATTGCCGGGGCAAATGGGGCCTTGAATATTGATTTTGCAGCAAGATCAGGACGCTTTTTCAAATAAATAATATGTGAAATCAGAATGATGCTCCATACCCAGATAAAACAGATGGCACTTATACTGGTTACCAGTGTAAAGACAAAGTCGGGCAGAAGGTAGTTCAATAAGACACCTACAGAAAGTGCTGCTGCAGAAAAAATGAGTGCAGAACTTGGGACTGAGCTTTTACCTAATACTGAAAAGGTTTTTGGCGCGTTGCCTTCGCGTCCAAGCGAGAATAACATACGGCTTGTTGAGAAAAGACCACTGTTGCAGGCTGAGGCTGCGGAAGTCAGGACAACAAAATTGATAACACTTGCAGCCGCCGGGACGCCGACCAGCGTAAAGACTTTAACAAACGGACTGCTATTGGGATTGAGCATTGTCCAGGGGGTAATACACAGAATCATAAACAGGGCTCCGATGTAGAAAAGCAAAACACGGACAGGCAAGCTGTTGATTGCCCGCGGGATATTCCTTTCCGGATCGGCCGTTTCAGCGGACGTAACACCGACAAGTTCGATACCGACAAATGAGAAAACCGCCATCTGAAATCCGAGAAAGAATCCGGATACTCCATGAGGAAACATCCCTCCGTAAGACCAGATGTTCTGAACAGAAACATGTCCGGTACCGGTTTTGAAACTAAATAAAATCATCATCAGACCCAGGATAATCAGAGCGACAATGGTGATGACTTTAATGATGGCAAACCAAAATTCGATTTCTCCGAACATTCTGACCGTGAGCAGGTTTAAAATCATTAATATCAGGAGACAGAGAAGAGCCGGAACCCATTGCGGCACGTTAAACCAGAACTGAATGTATTTTCCTACCGCTGTTATATCAGCCATGGCCGTCATGATCCAGCAGAACCAGTAAGTCCACCCGGTAACAAAACCGGCCCATGGACCGATATATTCGTTTGCGAAATCTGTAAAAGATGTATATTCGGAATTAGAAAGCAGTAATTCGCCAAGCGCTCGCATAACGAAAAAAAGGGCGGTGCCAATGATCAGGTAGGCAAAAAGAATGGACGGGCCCGCCAGATGAATCGCTTTACCCGATCCAAGAAATAATCCCGTTCCAATAGCTCCGCCAATCGCAATTAATTGAATATGTCTGTTTTTCAGCCGTCTTTCCAGTTTCTGTTCGGCCAAGATAATTCCCCCTGCTTTTTCTATTTTCTGTATTCTCTTACTAAACGTGTGAAATGAGTGCCGTTCAATTATAGCAAAAATCGGACTGCGAAGGGAAGGTTGAGAAGCACCTTTAGAGACGTGCAAAATATTGGCAGGCGGGGGAACATACCGGCAGTTGAGCGAAAATATCGGTTGTCATGCGGAAATATCGGTTGTCATGCAGAAATATCGGGGGTCATGCTGAAATATCAGCGAGATTCGGAACATATCGACGGTCGCACCTGGATAAGGTATCGTGTTTCATTGATCTGAATACTAAGGAAAGTCTGACGATGACTTTTCACTGAAAATGTCCTATTATCAATAGTGTATGAACCGTCAAATCTGATTTTTTTAAAAAGTCAATGTATGGACCAAAGATGGAGGATGAGAAATGTACAGCTTTAAGAACGATTACAGTGAAGGGGCGCATCCCCGGATTTTGGAAGCTTTAATGAGAACCAATTTAGAACAGGAAGAGGGCTATGGGGAGGACAAGTATTCGCTTCAGGCGATTGACCTGTTAAAGAAGAAAATCGGGCGTGCCGATGTTGACATTCATCTGCTCTCAGGCGGGACGCAAACTAATCTGACCGCTATTTCTTCTTTCCTGAGGCCACACGAAGCGGCCATCGCAGCGACAACGGGACATATTGCGACCCATGAGACTGGTGCGATCGAAGCGACCGGACACAAGGTGGTTACGGTCGAAACGCCCGATGGAAAACTCACGCCTTCCCACATTCAGGCAGTTCTCGAGGGTCATCCTGATGAACACATGGTGAAGCCTGAACTCGTATACATTTCTGATTCGACCGAAATCGGTTCGGTCTATAGCAAGAGCGAATTGGAACAGCTGAGCAATTTTTGCATAGGGAACGATCTGATTTTATATATGGACGGTGCCAGACTGGGCTCGGCTTTGTGCTCGAAAGAAAATGATCTGGAATTGACCGATATCCCGAAATTTGTCGATGCCTTCTATATCGGCGGGACCAAGAACGGCGCACTGATTGGTGAGGCTTTAGTCATCTGCCGCGACTCTCTGAAGGAAGATTTCCGTTATATGATGAAACAGAAGGGAGCACTTCTTGCCAAAGGGCGTCTGATCGGCATCCAATTTCTCGAACTTTTCCGGGACAACCTTTTTTTTGAGCTGGCCGAGCATGCCAATAATATGGCGGGAATGCTCACCACGGCGTTCACTGAAGCGGGATTCGAATTCCTGACCCACTCCCCGTCGAATCAAATCTTTCCGATCTTGCCCAATTCTCTAATCGATGAGCTTTCGAGCAATTATTCTTTTTATGTCTGGGCAAAAACAGACGCCGGCCACTCCGCCATCCGTCTTGTGACTTCATGGGCAACAAAAGAAGAACAAGTGCTGGCCTTTATCGAAGACATGAAAAAAGAACTGAAAACAGCAGAGGAAAAATAAGACGTGTTTTTATGACTGGGGTCTAAAGCAATTCACTGTCAATGTTTATCCGGGAAGACAGTCGTTCCCGGATTTTTTAATTCAAAAAAGACTCTGAGCAAAAAACGTTCTGGAGTCAGTTGAGAGCGCATCTATTCCGGAGATTATCATTTTGTCACTGTCCGCTGCTCGCGATTATTTCTGCGCAAAAAAGTTACAGGGAGCGGTATTCAGATTCAGCTTTTTCATAATATCTTTTTGTCATGTCGTCAAAGCAGACCATCAATACGAGTTCAACATGGTCCGCCTGTTCAAGAAATGTGTGGATGGCCCTGACAGCAATTGAGGCGGCCTGATCCAGCGGAAAATGATAGACGCCCGTACTGATTGAAGGAAACGCCACTGTCCGGCACTTGTAGGTTTCTGCCAGTCTCAGGCTGTTTTCATAACTATTTTTCAACAATTCGGCTTCGTTGTGACTGCCACCTTGCCAGACAGGGCCTGGGGTATGAATGACAAACTTCGCTGGCAGCCTGTACCCTTTTGTGATTTTGGCTTCGCCGGTCGGGCATCCGTTCAAAGTCCTGCATTCTGCCAATAGTTCCGGACCCGCGGCGCGGTGAATCGCCCCGTCCACACCACCACCGCCGAGCAGTGTTGTGTTGGCTGCATTGACAATCGCATCTGCTTTAATCGTTGTAATATCTCCGCGAACAATTTTAAAAGCTTTCATCGATCAGCCCTCCTATACACAGTATACGATGCTGAACATTCTAAGCAAGTTAAGCCGGGAATATATCAACCGCTCCCAATATCGGCGGTCCTCGAAAAATAGCGACTGTACTCAGGATATATCGGTGGTCCTCGAAAAATAGCGACTGTACTCAGGATATATCGGCGGTCCTCGAAAAATAGCGACTGTACTCAGGATATATCGGCGGTCCTCGAAAAATAGCGACTGTACTCAGGATATACCCGCGATCGAGCGAAAATATCCGGTCAATCAGATCATACTTTGCTCTCTTTCTGCGGCTCGCTGACGAATTCAGCTTCATCATAGGAAAAATAGTCTTTCAGGTTTTCTTCGCGATCATCAAGAAACAGTTGATCAGCGACCGCGTGAACAATCCTCGGTATACTGTATTTCATACCCGAAAGCGCGGAGGCTGAAAGACCGCAGCTGATCATCGCCGAATAATTGAACGCGAAAAGTCCGTGCAGGAGTTTTTCGCCTTCCTGGTCGCGGCTTAAGAAAGCGAAACCGGAGCTGAGATAAGGGTGGGCATCGAGTACCGGATCGGCCACCTCTTCCGGGGCTTTATAACGGTCGCCCCAGCGAGCAATGTGTTTTTCAACAAGCTTAAGTTCAGGACGCAAGGCGGGATCTGTAACGAGACCCGTACAGATAATCAGAAAATCGAAGCTGAACTTGCCTTCGGATGTAGTGATTATGGCATTCTTATCCTTAGCTTCCACATCGAGCCATGGCGCGCCAAGGTGGAGATGAAAACCGGGCCATGAGGATGCGCGTCTGAAGGTGTCGTTGGTTGGCGGCTGGTTGTGCTTGAAAAAGTGGGCCATCACCGTATATTTATCAGCGTCGGAAAGGGCATGAAAATGCGCGATCATGCCGGAAGGCTCCATCTGGCGGATCGGGTTGATACGCGGCAGATGATTGCGCCGGACGAAGACGTGAACCTCAGCCGCGCCTTCCGATAACGTGTAATTCGCATTATCAAAAGCAGAGGCACCGCCGCCCAGAACAGCAATTTTTTTGCCCCTTAGTTCATCGAAGGTAATCATTTCAGAGCTGTGGGCATAGAGACTGTGCGGCAATTTTTTCTTAATCATCGCCGGCACGTGCCATTCGCCGCCACCCTGGATACCGGTGGCAAGGATAACTTTACGCGCGATCAGGGTCGCGGACGGTGCACCTGGTCCGCTGATATGCAGCCGGTGAATCCCTTCTTTAAGAGGTTCGATCAGATTCAACTTAACCTCATTGATGACCGGCAGATTGAGGATATGTCTGTACCAGCGCAAATAGTCCATCCAATCGCCGCGTGGAATTTTATCCATCACCTGCCAGCTTTCCTCACCATGCTGCGCCTCCCACCATGAGCGGAAGGTCAGGGAAGGAATGCCAAGGTCGACAGGGGTTAAGTCTTTAGGTGTCCGTAATGTCATCATCCGTGCATAGGTCACCCAGGGACCCTCCAGGCCTTCTGGATTCTCGTCGATGACAAGAATGTTTGAAACCCGTTCGAGCAAAAGGCCGAAAGCGATCCCTAAGCCGCATTGCCCGCCGCCGACGATCACCGCATCGTAAACATGCCCCTCTGGTGACTTTATCGGCCGCACCCACTCAGACCCGCTGAACGCGAGGCAGGAAAGATCTTTTTTTACTCGTTCGTTCAAAGCCTCTAAACTCACAACTGATCATTCCTTTCGAGAACTTTTTGATGAACCAGGATATCCGTTTCATTGGATACCGTATTCTTGTTTAAAGGTCAGCTGAGTGAATAATTCAACAGTAAGCTTGAGAAATTTAACAGTCAGCTCCATTAATTCAACAGTAACGCCCGGAATTCAATAAATGCATCAATTGGTCAATCGGATACGAGCCAAATCCGGAAGACGAGTGAAGTTTTCTTAACAAAACAGGGAAAGCTCATTCCACCCTTATGAAACGAATGGCCGATTAAATCACAATCATTGGAATGAAAGATGACATGATTACTTGTTTCATATATTATCCTCTCTTCGGGCTTAATTCAATTACAATTGTTCTAAATTTTCCGGTACTCATTATTCAAAATCACCAGCATAGCCTTACAGAGCGAGAAAATGAATAACAGAATGCATTGAAATGTAACTTGGGTCAGGCAAGGTTCAAAATCGTGCAAAGAAAGATCAGAAGTTTGGCTTTAACAAGTATTGGACAACAAAAAGCATCATTGGACACGCTGAATCAGCTCTGAAATACCTTCAATGATCAGCCCTCGGAGAAATGTTCACTTCGGAATTACACTTTATTACGGTTCCGGGCATATGCTGATGAAGGAACCAACTGCCTGGGGAGTGAGTGCTATGGCCAACAAACCGCCTATGCTTCGGCAGGGGGATACGGTCGGTGTTGTGACACTGGGGAGCCCATTAGGTACAAACGTTATCAACAGCGGAATCCAGGGCCTCAGAAATTTCGGGTTTCAGGTTATTATCGGCAAGAACGTCTATGCCCAAACCGGGTTTTTGGCGGGGACGGATCAGGAGCGAGCCGCCGATCTTATGGATATGTTTCATAATGATGATGTAAAAATGATCATTTCAACGAGAGGAGGTACCGGAGTAGCCGGAATTCTTCCCTATCTTGATTATAACTTCATCCGCAGTCACCCGAAAATTGTCAGCGGGTACAGCGACATAACCATTTTGCTTAATGTCCTGTATCAGTTTTCAGATCTGATAACATTCAGCAGCTTGCTTGGATTAGATTTTGCGACCAGCGGGCCAAGGTATAAATTTGACCAGTTTTTTATGGCCACATCCACGACTACGGCCCCGCGAAGAATTGAAAATCCTCCGGGAATTCCACTTGTCAGCCGGATCACAGGTAATGTGACCGGCCCGCTTGTTGGTGGAAATCTGACGTCTTTCGTTGGGAGTTTGGGGACACCGTTCGAGATTGACACAACGAATAAAATTTTATTTTTGGAGGAAACGCATGCACCGATAAACACCGTCTATCGATATTTGCTTCAGTTGAAGATGGCGGGAAAATTTGATGAATGCGCCGGCATTATTTTCGGGCAATGCACCAGATGTCCTGTTGCCTATCAAACGAGTTATGAGGATTTAATCACCAGTTTCGCGATACCGCTCGGCAAACCGCTCATGACCCATCTCGCTTCAGCTCACGGGACATACAAAGCCGCCGTACCCATTGGTGCAACGGTTAATTTGAACACGATCGAGAATACGTTGACCATCATGGAGCCGACGGTGAGTGCTTCGGCATAAGATTTGAAACAGGCAAAAGATAATTGAGGGCTTATCATGACGTTTACTTTCAGTATAAGGCTTGATCAAAAAATCGAAGCCGGGAAATCCGCTCCGAAATCGAGTGAAACGGTCCTGAAGTCGAGCAAAAAAACGAAGCAGGGCAAAAACGCATCGAAACTGAGCAAAACCACCCTTTTGATGAACTGACCCCGGAAGTTAGACTTTGTTGTCCAACTTGGGGGTTCAATCATGGAGGGTGGTTTTGATGGATAGCGCTGCTGTATAGACTTTTTAATAGCTATTTCACCGGAAGTCCGTAATTACAGGACTTCTTAAAATACTTCAGGGTCCTGAATAATTAGTTTTGGCCTGGGCTAATGATTCGTTTACTTTTTCTTTTTGAGAAGGGACCAGGCGAGGACGCCCAGTCCTGCTACTATCGCCCTTGAAACAGCAGGATGCTCCTGGGCTTTGACATACAGGCTTCCGGAGCGGATCCAGCCTTTATTCGTTCCTCTTTCGTGCATGCCGTAGCCGGGATGATGTAATCCGCTTGTTTCCGGGGAATTGGAGGGCTTGTCAGAGTGCTGAGTCGGATACATAATTATTTCCATCAGTTTATCGGTCAGCCGTGGGAAGAGAGAGCTGAACATAGCCAGAGCTTTAGCCTGCGACCCAATGTACATATCCCTGACCGGATGTTGCGCCGCGTAAAGAATGGCTTCGGCTACTGCGTCAGGCGGATAAATCATTGACTTGTAATGGGCAGGCTGCTTCTTAAGGTAACTTCTGGCGTGTTCATTATAAGGCGTATCAATTCGGCCGGGATGAATCAAAGTGACAGAGACTGGGGCATTTTCCTTTTCTAATTCCATTCGGATACTTTCCGTCCATCCGTGTAAAGCAAATTTAGATGAGGCATAGGTGGATTGGACGACAACACCTCTGTCTCCAAAGAAGCTTCCAATATTGACAATCGCACCCGGAACACCTCTTTCTTTATAGTGTTTGACAGCGGCTCGTGTTCCGTAAACAACACCCCAGAAATTCGTGTCGAACATCCGCTTCATGTCCTCAATGCTGACATCCATGGCCTCTCCGAAGATTGAAACACCAGCGTTATTCACCCAGGTGTCAAAGTGGCCAAATTCCTTAATCGCCGCCTCAGCAACCCGGTTTACATCTTCTTCTTTGCCCACATCAGCAGCTAACCATATAGCGGAGTAACCTTTTTCTTTTAACTCATTCACTAATTGCTGCAGCGCATTCTCATTTCTTGCGACAGCGACAACTTTAGCTCCCCGGGAAGCTGCCATTCTTGCGGTAACAAGCCCGATCCCGCTTGATGCACCAGTAATAACGATTACCTGGTCTGATAACTTTTTTAATGACAAGTTTTCCATACCACTCAGGTTTTCCTTTGACTGGGACATGAGATTACTGGCCACATTTTTTGATTTTTTCACGACATTAATGGATGTATCTTTTAATTTGTTTATCACATCTGCAGCTGTATTGAAAGATTCCTTCGCTGCATGAGCCGCAGTAGACTTAGATTTCTGTGCAATGTCTGAGGCCGTTTCTTTTGATTGATTCAGGACATCAGCAGCCGTATCCATGGACTCTTTCGTCACCTCAGATGCTGTATCCTTTGATTTCTTAGCTGCATCGGCTGCCATATCGGTAGATTGGTTGATGATTTGGGCGGCTGCATCTTTTGTTTCTTTTTTAACGTCAGTAGCTGTATCGGCAGACTCTTTCGAAATGTCGTCGGCCGTTTTCCTGGACTGATAGGCGATATTTGATGCAGTCCCTTCAGGCTGCTCCCACTTATTCGCTGACTGTTTCATTTGGTCAGAGGATGTATCCCTGGACTCTTGCATCATTTCAACTCTTCCCCTGGCGAGGTTTACCTGATTCGTGACCTTATCTTTTAAAAAGGCAGTTTTATCCGAATCTTCTTTGTTTTGACGGTTCGGCTGATCATTCATGGTTGATCCCTCCCGATAAAATAATTCCTCGTTATTGTGTGTCTTTTTTATAGTGGACTAACTCTTTATAGTACACTTACCCTATTTTCAGGAATTAAATTCAGGAATATCAGTTTTATTACGGCTATCGATAAAAATTTAAACTGCCCCCGGGGAAAGCGTCTCCCGCAGCGTTAATTAATAAGTTAACTGAGTCATTGGAAAAGAAAAACAAACTGAAGGCAGATATGATACTATAGGGAATATGGTGACCCATTAGTGACAGAGCAGTCACAGGGATTCAGCGCAGCTTGTCTGTGATTCTGAGCAACTTTCCGATCAGGGCAACTTTTTCCAGTGAAATCATCTGTTTTTAAGGGCACATTTGCGCCCATTTTACAGACGGACGCAAGATACCGCCCCCCGTTCATTCGGGAGCAGAATACCGCGGTCTCAACCCTTTGGATACATCGCACCGGGATTCCGCCTGATTAATCGCAGATCCTGATCCATTTCCTGTTGAGCAGGCCGGGTGATTATGTCCAGGTATTATTTAGTGATCCCTGGTTCGTTAAAAGGAGAGATTTTGTGAAAATATTACTGATGACATTGAGAGAGCGGATCGAACGGTTTTCCGATTTATCGATTATTCCAGACGACTGGGAATTGATATTCGCCGGTTTTGAAACTGACACACAAAAACTACTGGAAATGGGGCGCTATGCCGATGTGATTTTTGCCGACGCGATGCAGCCGGTCACGAAGGACTTAATCGTTGCGATGCCGAATCTGAAGCTGATCCATTCCGAAGGCGTCGGCTATGACTGGATTGATATCCAGGCGGCAAAAGCAAGAGGTGTATATGTCTGCAATAATGCGGCCGCGAACAGCAAGGCAGTGGCGGAACAAGCGATACTTCTGATGCTGGCGGTCCTGCGCCGGTTGGTTGAAGGCGACCGGATGGTCCGGGAGGCGAGACAGCTGGAAGCGAAAAGCAGCTGGAGCCTGGAAGGAATCCGTGAACTCTGGAATTGCCATGTCGGGATTATCGGAATGGGCGCGATTGGCCGCGAGACGGCAAAGCGGCTTAAGGGGTTTGAATCGAAAATCAGCTATTACAGCAGGCACCCGCTGCCGATCGATTTGGAACGGGGTCTCGGAGCCGATTATCTGCCTCTTGATGAACTGCTGCAGACATGCGATATTATAAGTATTCATCTGCCGTCGAATGCAGAGACGAGACATTTCATGAATGCGGAACGATTCCGACTGATGAAGAAGTCGGCGATCCTGATCAACACAGCGAGGGGAGAAGTGGTCAATCAGGAAGACCTGATCGCCGCCCTGAAGGAAGGACAAATTGCCGGGGCCGGTCTGGACACCCTTTCGCCGGAACCGGTCCGACCCGATAATGTGCTTTTGCACTTACCCGAAAAGCTGCGTCATAAAATCACGTTTTCCCCTCATATCGGCGGCGTGACCGAACAGGCTTTTGTGCAGATGCACCGGTTCGTGTGGAACAATATCAGGCGGATTGCCGAGGGTAAAAGACCGGGAAATATTGTCAACGAATTATAAGAAGAGAGAGGAAGTCAAAGATGATTCCAGAAGAATATAAGAAAATGCTCGGTCACAAGTCAGTCATTCGGGAAATTGCTGAATTTGGGTCCGAACGGGCGAAAGAAATCGGTTACGGGAACGTGTTTGATTACAGTATCGGAAATCCGTCCGTACCGGTACCGCAGGCGTTTACCGATAAACTGGTGGAACTTGCAACGAGCAATAATCCCGTGGCTGTTCACGGATACAGCCCGAGCCTTGGCATAGAGTCGGTACGGGAGAAAGTGGCTCAGTCCCTGAAAAGGCGTTTCGGGCTGAATTACAAAAAAGAGCACATTTTTATGACTTCAGGCGCTGCCGGTGCGATTGCCCATGCGCTGCGGGCCGTGACGACTCAAGGTGACGAGGTGCTCACCTTTGCACCTTACTTCCCTGAATACATTCCGTATGTCAACCAGACGGGCGCCGTTTTGAAGGTTGTTCCGGCAAACACTGCTGATTTTCAAATCAATTTTAATGAATTTGAAAAAATGCTGACGCCTGAAGTAACCGCGGTTTTGATCAATACACCAAACAATCCATCCGGCATTGTTTATTCCACAGAAACAGTTAAAAAATTAGCCGGAATTTTACAGACTAAAGAAAAAGAATTCGGGCACGACATTTTCTTAATCTCGGATGAACCGTACAGGGAGATCGTATTTGAAGGTGTGGATGCACCGTACATCGCAAAATTTTATCCGAGAACGATAACCTGTTATTCATTCAGCAAATCTCTGTCACTCCCGGGCGAACGAATCGGTTATGTCGCCGTCAACCCGGAGTGCAAAGATGCCGAACTGATCATTAAAATGTGCGGCCAGATCTCACGGGGAATCGGTCATAATTGCCCGCCCTCGATTATTCAACTCGCCGTGGCGGAAGTGATCGACATGACGGCGGATCTGTCCGTCTACGAAACGAATATGAACATTTTGTACGAAGAATTGACACGGCTTGGGTTCAGCTGCGTTAAGCCAGGAGGAACCTTTTACATGTTCCCGAAAGCTCTTGAAGACGACGCGGTCGCTTTCTGTAACCGGGCCATGAACTATGATTTATTACTCGTTCCGGCGGACAGCTTCGGCTGCCCGGGCTATTTCAGAATGGCTTACTGCATCCCGACGGAAAAAGTCAGACGCTCACTGGAAGCCTTCAGAAAACTGGCTGAGGAATATAAGTAATCGAAGCTCCGAAACCCGGGGCTTTAATAAAAGAAAGGCGTTGATCCAGATGGAGACGATTAAAGAATTAAGAAACAGGGAGGAATGGCTGAGCGCCTATCCGGTTTTGCATCAGCTTCGCACATGGCTTGATGAAGCGGCGTATGTCGAATTGATTGATGAATCCAGCCGGACTGAAAACTATCATTTGTTCGCATTGATCTCAGATGGACGGATCGTTTCCGTTGTTGGTTTCATGCCGATGACGACGTTGTACTATGGCCGGTTTGTCTGGGTATGCGATCTTGTGACCGATGAGTCGGAGCGATCAAAAGGGCACGGAAAGAAGCTGCTGGATTTTGTTCAGCAATGGGCTGCGACTCATCATTTTGCGGCTGTCGCCTTATCGAGTGGCCTGCAAAGAAAGGATGCGCATCGTTTCTATCAGGAGAAAATGGATTATGATAAAGTCAGCTATGTATTTAAAAGACTTCTTTAAGAGAAAGACGGTGGCATCTAATGGTGCGGCTTGTCTTTCGAATGGCATCTGTACCCGATGTGGAAAGTCTGCATCCCGAAGAAGATGAGGAATAATGAGTCATTCTTTATAATCTTAATTTCAGCATCTGAGTCAGAATTTTTTAAGCACTGTAGTTATAGGATAGTGAACCATGAGGTTTGCAATGATGATGTATGGATCCCATTTTTCATGGGATCTAATTTTTTTGGCGGGATATTGTCATTTTCGCAGCCGAAGGGGTTTGATGCCGGCGTATCAGGAAGTCGGCAGCGGGTCGGATTCGCCAATGCGGCCAGCACTTTACCGGGCTGATCATCCGCAAGCATGATGCGCACTGCTTTGCATGGCGTTTTAGCGTATGAAGCTGTTGAACTCATCCTTTTGTATTCTCTTCAAGAAATCCCGACCAGCGTCTTCAAATGCATGAAGACCGGCAAAACCTCTGTCAATCACACGCAGCCGGATTCCATCATCCTCCGCAGCCAGACTGAATGAGTCCGTTTTGAGTCCAGTGGCCGGTTCTTCTTCCGGAAATGAGCTGGCCCATCAGCAGGCCATGTCGGAGAATCCATTTTATGGGTTTCCATATCGATGGATTGGTATAAACGGTACCCAAAAAAGGGATCATGGATTATGACAGACCGCGTCTGACTTTTAGATAAGCAATGATTTCTTTACGTTCATCATCCGTTAACGGTTGGTTATCGACGCATAATCGATAGTCTGCGTCATTCAAACGGTCAAGATGAATGTCCATCGTATAGTGCCGGCCCACCAGTGTATCAAGGGAGATTTGATAAAAATCGGCTATTTTGATCAGCGCGTCAATCGGGGGCTGGCGGTAGCCGGTCTCGTAGCTGGCATAAGTACTCTTTGCGATACCTAAAAGATCAGCGATATTCTGGATCGTTAATTTCTTCTCTTTTCTTAACTGAATAAAACGATTGAGCAATCGAACCAACCTCCCTGTCTTATCATTTTAGCCTAAAGTACGCTTAAAGTGAACTTTTATATTGAAAATCACTGGAAAACAGCTATAATTCTAGTATAAAATACACGATTTGAGGATAATACAATGAAAAAAATTTTAGTGCTTGCGACTGGAGGAACAATCGCCTCGACACAGCATCAGGACGGACTTGCTCCCGGTTTGAGTATCGATCAGCTCGCCCGTTATTTTAAACATAACAAGGACACATCTGTTGATTTCCAGGTGCTGATGAATAAGGACAGCACGAATATGCAGCCTGAAGACTGGCTGAGGATGGCCAGGGTGATTGATGGAAATCAGGACAAGTATGACAGTTTTATCATCACTCACGGAACCGATACTATGGCGTATACCGCTTCGGCACTTTCTTATCTGCTTCACGGGCTGAACAAGACGATTGTGATCACAGGCTCCCAGGTTCCTGTCAGTTTTAAACGGACAGATGCGAAGAAGAACATTACAGATGCTCTGATTTATGCGCAAAAGGCCGATATTCCCGGTGTTTTTATCGTGTTTGACGGAAAGGCAATTCTGGGAACGCGTGCTATCAAAATGCGAACAAAAAGCTATGACGCTTTTGAAAGCGTCAATTATCCGTACATTGCATCAATCGAGAATCAGGACATACGGATCAATTTTCAGCCGGAGCCGGAAACTTTATCCCTGCCGAGACACATTGGCATTTGTCCGGATGTTTTCCTGCTTAAGGTATTTCCGGGCCTTTCTCCCGCTTTTTTTGATTTTATTAAGGATCATACAAAAGGACTGATTATTGAAAGCTTCGGAAACGGGGGCCTGCCTTTTGAGAAAAGAGATCTCGTATCAGGGGTAAAAAAGCTGGTGCAGAAAGGTTTACCTGTAATTATTACCACACAGTGTCTTGAAGAGGGGCAGAACATGGATCTGTATGAGGTTGGGAAACGTGTCGTCGATGCCGGGGGGATTACAGCGGGTGACATGAACACAGAAGCCATTGTTACGAAACTCATGTGGGTCCTTTCCCAGACCTCGGATCCGGAAGTCATTAAGCGGATGATACAGACACCACTGGCTTACGACCTGGACTATATTTAATTTTTATGAAAGAGGGAGAGAATGATTAAATCCGTTTTTCTTACGATCCTGACCGTGATCATCGGATCGATTTTATACGGGATTGGTATCAATTGGTTCCTGATTCCCGCAAATGTGTACGCGAGCGGCTTCGGAGGCCTGTCCCAGCTGATCGCAACGATGACTCATCACGTTTATCCGTTATTATCTATTTCTAATATGGTTGGTATTCTTTATTTTCTGTTTAATATTCCGGTGCTCGTTCTTGCCTGGTTCGCCCTGGGAAGAAAGTTTGTCAGCTATACGATTCTGAGCGTCATCTCATGCTCGATGGCACTACATTTGATACCCGATATCGATTTTTCATCCAATGTTTTGTTAAATGCGATTTTCGGCGGGATCTTCTGCGCGGCAGGGGTATCGCTTACGCTGCGGTCCGGGGCTTCGACAGGCGGCCTCGACGTGATTTCATTAGTCTTAATCCGAAAAACGAATTTTTCGTTCGGCCGGGTCAGCTTAAGCTTCAACGCGATGATCACAGTGATTGCCGGGATTCTCTTTGGAGTGGAAAAGTCACTCTATACGCTGATTAGCTTATATACCAATGCCAGGGTCGTTGACACGATCTACACAGGAAAATTCAAAATACAATTAACGATGATCATAGACAGGAGCAAATTCGATGCAGTCAGGGATCTGATCCTGAACCATACAAAACATGGTCTGACATACACCGAAGCTAAAGGCGGCTATACGGATAATGAAAAACAAATTATTTATACGGTGATCACCCGTGACGAACTCCAGTCTCTCGTATCGCTTGTTCATCAGGTCGATCCTTCGTCGTTTATCACGATCCAGGACGTGGGCGAAGTCAAAGGAAAATTTATTATGAAATAGTCTTTTAAAGCACCGTTTTGTTTATTTGCCAGTTTTCTGACTGGGATTTTAGTCGATTTCACTTCGAGCGGACTCACGAACATCAGCAGCTCGAGTGAGGCAAGCACAGCAGCACGGCACTGTATGCCGGCTATTTCGGGCAGGGCGCCATTATAAAAAAGATCCGCTTCAGCCAGTATTAAGGCATGATGCGGATCTTCAGGTATTCAGCGGAATAAATGCAATTTTTTCTATTTGATACGTTTTCTCCGGTACCGGTTTCCGGCAGAATATCTGTTCCAGCCGGTTTCATATGACTCTTTTTTTATTAAGGAAGCTTGTTCCCCGCTGCAAGATAAATTTCGTACCATTCCTGGCGGGTAAGCTTAATATCGGCGCCTGCCGCTGATTCGGCAACACGCTTCATGTTTGTTGTTCCAAGAATGACCTGCATATCGGCCGGATGGCGCAGAATCCAGGCAACGGCGATCGCGTTATTGGTGACGTGATATTTGCCTGCAATCTCGTTAATCTTTTCATTCAGTTTCGGGAATTTAGGGTTGTCCAGGAAGACGCCCTCGAAGAACCCATACTGGAACGGCGACCAGGCTTGAATCGTGACATCGTTCAGCCGGCAGTAATCAAGAATGCCGCCGTCGCGGACGGTCGCCCCGTCAAATGTCGTATTGACATTAATTCCCTCATCGACCATGCTCGTTGCCATAATGCTGAACTGCAGCTGATTGGCTTCGAGCGGCTGGCGGACCGACTTTTTCAGCAATTCCATTTGTACCGGATTCTGGTTGCTGACACCGAAGTGCAGCACCTTGCCGGCAGTGTGCAGCTCATCAAAAACTTCGGCCACTTCTTCCGGTTCCATCAGGGCATCCGGACGGTGGAGCAGAAGATAATCGAGATGATCGGTCTGAAGCCGCTTCAAACTGGCATTGACTGTTTCAAGCAAGTGCTCCTTTGAAAAATCATAGTAGGTGTAATCATCACCATGCACAATGCCGCATTTCGTCTGAAGTGTGATCTTGTCTCTTAAATCAGGACGTTTCGCAAGCACCTTGCCAAAAAGAGCTTCACAGGTGCCGTCACTGTAAATATCGGCGTGATCAAAAAAAGTAATTCCATTTTCCAGATCGGTCTCGATCAGCCGTTCGACGGCGTCCTCAGACATTTCCGAGATCCGCATGCAGCCCTGAACAACCGCTGACACTTGATTCTTTTCAGGTCCAATCGTCCTTTGTATCATAAATATCCCCTCCATTAGAAAACGTTTCCTTCTCCATCATAAAACTCAGAGCAATCTTTATAAAGATATTTGATTCGGCAACGCTTACAATCACATGAAAAGTTTGAATAAATGATGAACAACAGATATTTTGTTCGACTTTGGAGCGGTTTTGCTCTTGTCCGATTTTTTGCTCGACTTTTTGGGCTTTTTGCCCGACTTTGGAGCGGTTTTGCTCTTCTCCGATTTTTTGCTCGACTTTAATGAGTTTTTGCTCGACTTTTCAGGCTTTTTGCTCGACTTTTCAGGTTTTTTGCCCGACTTCGGATTTTAACGTTTTATCGGAGTACGAGAAACGCAATGAAAACAAACAGCAGCCAATAAGGAAACCAAAGTGTGGAATAGAGGGAAAAGATCAGCGTAGATCTCCAGTCACGCGGTTGGTTCCTTGCCATGCTGAACATAAAATACATATAAATAACGGCGGATAGTACAGCTGCGACGATGAATACATTTGAGATCGCCTGAACCGAAATGTGCATAACGGCGGCCGCCTGAACGGGCCGGAATATCATGAAAGTGAACGTGAACAAAAGAAACCCATACAGACAACCGAACAGGTTGAACTTCAGTAGAGTTCTCCAGCGCATGTTTCATCAGTCTCCTCGACGAAATTTGATTAACCAGCCTGTAAAACATCTTAAGTCACGATCATTGTCTGTTTCAGTTTTCCCTTTCTCCTAAATTATAGACTTTGTGGTAAAACTGAAGGGTTTCAATGAGAAGCTATAATGACAGGTCATGTCCGTACATCAAACTCCCTGTCGACGGATATGTAAGTGGCTTATCAAAATCTGTAAAAACGGAGACAATGTGTGCGAATGGGTGATCCCCACAAAAAACTGAACACGCTGAATCCGAAATCAGAGACAGGCGCAGAGCGAACTTTTAGCCTCTCACTCATGGTGAATCCGCTCACAACATATATGTTGTCATGTAAGATTTCTGACCACAAACATTTGAATCGATCTAAACGACGCCATGTCTTATTTTTTATCGATCTAATGATAAAATCAAATGTCAATGAATGCTTTTCCAGTCGATTCCATTTGTTTCTTAAATTCTGAGATAATTTGAATACTTGCACTGCAGCCAATTCGTTCGGCCCCATTTTTTATCATTTTAATAAAAGTCTGTGCGTCGCGTATTCCCCCGGCTGCCTTTACTTTAACTGCCGATCCAACTGTTTGTTTCATGAGACGAACATCCTCAAATGTCGCACCGCCTGGACCGAAACCCGTGGAAGTTTTAATGAAATCCGGTCTCACGTCCTTAGCAATTTCTGCTAATTTAATAATTTCGTTTGCCGATAAATAAGCGTTTTCAAAAATGACTTTAGAGATAGCTTGATGAGCGCGGCAAAGCTGCACAATTTGTGACATTTCACTTCTGATATAATCGTAGTTTTTATTCTTTATTTCTGAAATATTAATGACATAATCAATTTCATCAGCTCCATGATCAAGTGCGTCCTTAGTTTCAGTCAGCTTAGCTGCAATAGTTGTTTGCCCAAGCGGAAAGCTGATTGCTGCCCCAACATGAATGTCTGTACCCTTAAGGAGGGATGCACAAAGCGCTGTTTGGACTTGATTAATGGCAACCATCCTGAAGTGATATGTTTTAGCTTCTTCGCACAATTTCTCCATGTCTTCTTTAGAAGCATCAGGTCTTAAATTCGTATGATCAATCAAACGGCATAAATCATCAATTGTATATTGGGTCATCTTCAAAGCCTCCATATAGGTCATCACATAAAATGTAAATCGTGTTAATTAATAAGTCAATCCTGAATTATTCAGGCCTCAGTCATAGTTGTCATTCAGGTTTATTATTCGGTATTTGTTATTGATTCATCAAGGTGTGTCCGGTAATCTGAATCTTCTATCTAATACAGGAACGGTCAAGTCCAAATTTTGTGTTATTTAATCTCTGCTAAAATAATGTTCAGGAATTAACTGTAACTGGCGATATTTGCTTTCCACTTCGCATTCTTCTGATCCTTAGCCCGCCAGATCCAGTACTCGTTCATCCCGCCAATAGCGGGCCTGACGGAATCATTATTAAGGTGTTTCACATGAGTCGTCCGAATATAGCAGCGACAGGCCTCCGGTAGCGGCAGAACAGCCTTGAAGTCCAGAAAGGCTTCTTCCACCTTTCTGGCAACCTCAGACTCCTCTGGAAATGCACCCGGAATTTTTTTGTGAGAATCCCATGCAAATGTTGCATGAATTTCTGCTATAATAAAGTACATGGGTCAGGGAGGAATATTGATGGTAACCATTAGGGATGTGGCAATACGTGCTGGTGTATCTGCATCGACGGCATCACGCGCTTTAAGGAATAGTTCACTAATCAGCCCGGAAACGCGAAAAAAGGTGCAACTTGTTGCAAAAAAAATAAACTATGTTCCAAATTTTAATGCACATAATCTAGCAACCAACGCCAATAATTCTGTCGGTATTGTTTTCCCGGTGAATAAGGATGATTTGTACCAGAACCCCTTTTATACTGAACTAATTGAAGGTATTAATCAGGAACTATTCCCAAAGCATCTTTTTATGACATTGGCTTTAGGTGGTACCGTAAAAGAATTGAAGCAAACGATCAAAATAATGATTGAAAATAGTAAAATTGAGCAATTTATTTTGTTGTATTCTATAAAAAATGATCCTATTTTGAAATATTTACAGCAACGAAAAGCAAGGTATGCCGTCATTGGGAAGCCTTATACTAACGCCAATAGCGTTCCCTATGTCGACAATGACAATGTCAATGCCGGATTAGATGCAACGGAATATTTGATAAGCAAAGGACATCGTCAGTTAGGCTATGCATTTACTAACAGATACCAACTGGTGCAAACAGACCGAATGCTTGGCTTTCATGAAGCCATTCGTCGTAATGACTCTTATGGTTATATTCTGGAACTGAGCATTGAACGTTTTGATGCTGCCATTGAGGAATATTTGAATCGCTATCCTGAGATTTCTGCTATATTGGCGAGTGATGATATTTTAGCCTTTCAAATCCAAAAAGCTGTACAGCGAATTGTTCCCGAAAGGCAGATTGAGTTGATGGGTTTCAATGATTCTTTATTCGCTAAATTTGCTGAACCAAAAATCAGCACCGTGCAAATTTATCCGAAGCGACTTGGCAAGGCAGCCGCAAAGTTGATTATTCAGCAACTCGAGCAGGATTCAGATGAACCTGTCGAAAAAACGATTGTACCCTATAAAATCATCGAACAAAATTAAATCAAGCGTATATGTCGCGCTCGTCGTGCAGTTATTTTGTTTAAACCGTAAAGTAGCTGCTTTTTTTGTTTGCTTTTTAATACAATCGATTATTTCTTTGTAAATAAACTTTCAAATCTTTCTTTTTGCAAACGGTTGCATTATTTTGTAAGCCATTACATAATAGATTATGCAAGTTAAAAACTTTATTATTTTTAAAACGTTTATTCGATAATGGAGAGGAGAAAAAATTATGTATCAAGAACAATCCGTTAAGGCAGATGTAAAAAGTACCAGACAACTATTGCCAAGTCTCCCAGTCAGTACGATTTGGATGATTAGTTTTGGGTTTTTGGGCGTACAAATGGCGTTTTCATTGCAAAGTTCAAATATGGGCCGTATCTTCCAGACGATTGGCGCAGATCCAACTAAACTCGGTTTCTTCTTTATCTTGCCTCCGCTGGCAGGCTTAGTTGTACAGCCCTTAGTAGGTTATTTTTCCGACCGCACGTGGATACCCAAAATTGGCCGCCGCATCCCTTATCTGCTCATCGGAGCCGTTGTTGCCGTTATTGTTATGTGCCTGTTGCCTAATTCGGGCAGTTTTGGTTTTGGTTTCGGTTCGATGACAGCGCTGACATTCGGGGCCGTCGCGATTCTTTTTATGGATCTGTCATCGAATGTTGCGATGCAACCGTTCAAAATGATGGTTGGCGATAT
This sequence comes from Sporolactobacillus sp. THM7-4, assembly GCF_004153165.1. GTDB lineage: Bacteria > Bacillota > Bacilli > Bacillales > Sporolactobacillaceae > Sporolactobacillus. The sequence goes on from NZ_SEMD01000007.1 coordinate 154,216, forward strand.
GGTTAACGAGGAACAAAAAGGGTTTGCATACTCTATTCAGAGCTTTCTTTCAAACGGCGGCGCTGTGTTGGCCTGTATTTTCCCTTTTGTTTTAACAGTACTTGGCATCTCAAACAGTGCACCAAAAGGAGTTGTACCGCAATCAGTTGTTATTTCATTTTATGCTGGAGCAATTATTTTAATTATCTGCAGCTTAATTACGGTATTCAAGGTTAAAGAGTATTCACCTTCCGAGTACGTACTCTATCATGGGATTACTGATGAAAACACTCATAGAGAAAGCAACATTTTCAAATTACTTGTGCTTGCACCAAAAGTTTTCTGGACAGTTACTGTCGTGCAACTCTTCTGCTGGATAGGCTTTCAGTATTTGTGGACTTACGGCACAGGTGCCATTGCTAAGAATGTCTGGCAGACGATCGATCCAACAAACCCAGCTTATCAAGCCGCCGGGAACTGGTTTGGTATTTTATCAGCTGTGTATTCATTTGCGGCCGTTTTATGGTCACTTGTTTTGTCACACATGCCCAACGATAATCGGAAACCGGTTTATGCCTTAAGTCTGTTGCTGGGTGGAATTGGCTTTGGCTCAGTATTCTTCATTCATAATCAATGGGTATTAATCGTTTCATTTATCTTGATCGGAATAGCCTGGGCTGCTATGATGACATTCCCATTTACGATCCTGACCAATGCTTTGTCTGGTGAAAATCTGGGAACGTATCTCGGACTGTTCAATGGAAGTATTTGTTTACCTCAAATTATTGCATCGTGTGCAAGCTTTGCCTTATTCCCGGCGCTCGGTTCATCGATGCCTGCAATGATTTTACTTTCAGGTGTTATGCTTATTGTCGGTGCATTCTCTGTTTCAATCATTAAAGAAACCTATGCAGAATAAGTGAATGAGTACTATTAATTAACCCGCTTTTATAAAATATTTTTTCGTCAATGTCCATTGAAAACGTTTAATTTTTTCTTGACGATGCAACCGGTTGCATTTAATATAAGCCATGGAAGGGCATTCAAAATAAACAAACGAGGAGGAATCGTAATGCAACGGATTTTTGATATTGATCCTTGGAAAGTTGTGACCCATAAACTAGATAAAGAGAATAAACGTCTTCAGGAAAGCATGACCAGCATGGGTAACGGCTATATGGGGATGAGGGGTTTTTTTGAAGAAACTTATAGTGGCGACACATTGCAGGGCATTTACATCGGGGGGGTCTGGTTTCCTGACAAAACACGCGTCGGATGGTGGAAGATCGGCTATCCAAAGTACTTTGGCAAAGTGATTAATGCTGTAAACTTTGTCAAAACAAATCTTTTTATTAACAATGAACCGATTGATTTAGCTCTTGATCGGATCAGTGACTTTAAATTGCAGCTGGACATGAGACGTTCTCTACTCTCACGGGAATTTATTGTTGAAAAGGGCGATTCGAAATTAAAAGTTTCCATTAATCGCTTTGTCAGCGCCGCACAAAAGGAATTATTTGTGGATGCTTATCAATTTGAAAATGTGGGGACAACAAGCTTTAAATTAACCGTTAACACGCAAATAGATGCCAATGTAAAAAATGAAGATGCTAATTACGGCGAACGTTTCTGGGAAATATTGAATAAATCACAAAGCGATTCCAAAGGCGAAATTATGGCGATAACGAAAGCCAATAATTTTGGTACCCCCAGATTCATCGTTGGTGATGAAATGGTTAACAAAACCAATCTGACGCCTGAAAAGACAGATCAATTAGCATCAGCCGTTCAAAACCAGTTTAGTAAGGAACTTGCACCGGCTGGCACAGCTTACTTCGAAAAACGTGTTGTCGTCGTTACTTCACGCGATTACGAGGATCAACCCAGCTTAATCCAGGCCATGCATGAATTAGTGGCTAAAGTTGACGAAGAAAAGTTATCTGATCTGCTTGCGGCTCACGCACAAGTCTGGGCACAGCGCTGGGAAAAATCCGATGTTGAAATTGACGGTGACGATGCTGCTCAGCAAGGAATCCGCTTCAACCTGTATCAATTATTCTCCACTTACTATGGTGAAGATGATCGTTTAAATATCGGCCCTAAAGGTTTTACCGGTGAAAAGTACGGTGGCGCCACTTATTGGGATACCGAAGCATTTGCTATTCCAATGTACTTAGGGGTTACTGATTCTTCAGTCCCCCGTCATTTGTTAATGTATCGTTATAAGCAGCTTGATGGCGCTTATGTCAATGCTAAGGAACAAGGGTTAAAAGGTGCCTTGTATCCCATGGTGACGTTCAACGGAATTGAATGTCATAACGAATGGGAAATTACCTTTGAAGAAATTCACCGAAACGGCGATATTGCATTTGCTATTTACAACTACACCCGCTATACCGGTGATAAATCCTATGTATTGAACGAAGGCAGCAAGGTTCTAACCGAGATTTCCCGCTTCTGGGCAGATCGGGTGCATTATTCACAGCGCAAAGGTCAATACATGATTCACGGTGTTACCGGACCTGATGAATATGAAAACAACGTTAACAACAACTGGTATACGAATTATCTGGCAAAATGGACATTAAAATACACGCTCGAGATTTTGGATGAAGTGGAATCCGAACAGGCAGCCAAATTAAACGTTTCTGATAAAGAAAAGCAGCATTGGAAAGATATCATCAACAAGATGTACCTGCCGGAAGACAAGAAACTTGGCATCTTTGTTCAGGACGATGGTTTTCTGGATAAAGAATTAAAACCTGTCAGTGAACTTTCGGCCGATCAATTACCCATAAACCAGCATTGGTCCTGGGATAAGATTTTGCGATCGGGATTCATCAAGCAAGGAGACGTCCTTCAGGGCATTTGGTACTTTATCGATGATTTCACGCCTGAACAAAAGAAAGCAAACTTTGATTTCTATGAACCTCTAACTGTTCATGAATCAAGTTTATCAGCTTCCATTCATTCGATTTTAGCCGCCGATTTGCATTACGAAGATAAGGCCGTTGAAATGTATGAGCGGACATCTCGTCTGGACCTGGACAACTACAACCATGATACTGCCGACGGACTGCATATTACATCGATGACAGGCAGCTGGTTAGCGATTGTGCAAGGTTTCGCAGGCATGCGTATCCGCCATGATCAATTACACTTTGCCCCGTTTTTACCTAAAAAGTGGAATGGATATCGATTCCGGCTTAACTTCCGCGGTCGTGTAATACAGGTCTCTGTCGGCCATGATGGAACACACCTGACGCTGGTTTCCGGTCAACCGCTCACTGTTGCTATTAACGGACAAAACGTTGAACTGGGGACGGAAACTTTGACGTCTTAATCCATCAGAGAGCTGGATGATGACAGATATTCCGATGGGTTCATCCCACGATTAGGCCTGAAAGAAAGAGAAGGGTTGGGGAGGCTGTAATGTGAAGATTTCCAAAACAAAGATTGGGTCGATTGCCGATCATCAAATTATACAATATACATTAGAAAACGATCACCATGTGCAAGTCGTTTGCATGTCCTATGCGGCAACCTGGCAGGGATTTATGGTCCCTGATCAAAATGATAAATTACACAATATGATTTTGAAATTCGATGACGTCAGAGAATATCTCACGAATCCATATCATGTGGGTCATACCATTGGCCGGGTGGGTGGCCGGATTAAAAGTGGGGACTTCACGATTAACAACGTGAAGTACTGCGTTCCAGTAAATGAGGGTCAGAATTTAATTCACGGCGGTGCTCATGGTTTTTCCAGTTGGAACTGGAAAGCTGCCACTGAAATCCTTCAAGATGCTGTCAAGGTTACATTCAGTCGAACGATCACAGCCCAGGAGGATGGTTTTCCAGGAGATATTGAGGCAAAAATCTCGTACATCCTGGATAATCATGACAAAGTGACGATACAGTTTTACGGTCAAAGTAATGCGGATACACTTTTCAATCCAATGACGCATGTATACTTTAATTTAAGCAATGACCACAAAACCATCAACAACCATGAGCTGCAAATCAACAGCCATCAACACGTTGAAACCGACGTGCAAAAATTGCCGACCGGTCGTTTACTTGAGAACAGGAAAACAGCATTTGATTTCTTCAAGCCTGTGAACATGGAGTCTGCCTTAGCGCAATTGCAGCAAGAAACGGGTAAAACACAATTTGACGATGCTTTTAAATTGGCTGATAGGGAACATCCAGCTGTCGTGATATGCGATCGTTCAGATCACCGACAAGTCAGTGTTTATTCCGACCGAAATGGTGTCGTGATGTTCACAGCGAATCCTGATGGGTTTGGAAAATCAAAGGAATGGGAAGCAAGCCATCCCTATAACGGTATAGCGATTGAAGCACAAACGCTTCCGGATGCCATTAATCACCCAGGCTTTGGTGACATCGTTTTAAGGGCAAATAAGTCGAAAGTTTATACCGTGCAGTATCAATATGAAGAAATATGATGAAAGTGGGAAAATAGATTGGTAAACTTTAAAGATATTAAAGGGTTTATTTTTGATTTGGATGGCGTGATTACGTTAACCTCCAAGTATCACGGCCAGGCCTGGCACCAACTCGCCGATGAGCTCGGTGTGAAATGGACAAAAGCGCTTGCGGATGGTCTTAAAGGGATCAGCCGAATGGATTCACTGGAAATGATTTTGAGGGCGGGTAATAAAGAAAACGATTTTACAGAAGAAGAAAAGATTCGGTTCGCTGCTAAAAAAAATGATAACTATTTAAAACTGATCGAAAAAATGACCGATGCTGATATTTTACCGGGAATCCCAGCGTTCTTAGAAGACTTGGTTGCTCACAATTACAAAATTTGTTTGGCATCCGCTTCAAAAAATTCACCGATCATTCTTGAGAAGCTGGACCTGGCAAAGTATTTTCCAACGATTGTCGACCCGTCCAAGTTAAAGAAAGGGAAACCAGATCCGGAAATTTATGTTCGCGGAGCTGAACTGCTAAACTTGAAGCCTGAAGAATGCATTGGGATTGAAGATGCCGCTGCCGGGATTCAAGCCATTAATGGTGCTGGTGAAACGAGTATCGGCATTGGTGATGCCAATGAATTAAGAGACGCTGATATTAATTTCTCAAGTACTACAGACATGTCATTAGAAAGCATTGAAGCAAAGATGAAGGTTAACAGATAACTATTGATCCTAAATTATTACAAGAAAACAGTCATTCTGGTGAACGATCACTCAGAATGACTGTTTCATTTAATTTCGATTACATTCAGTTATTGTCTGTCATGTCAGTGCTGTGCCGTTTTACATATTCATCTAACTAAAGCGGCCGGCCTGTGCCGCATCGTTACGGGGTCCGGGTGGACGAACAACAAGTTTTCTCAGAATCGTTCCGAAAAGATGCTGATCTTCTTCAATTTTCAGTCCGGCAGCACGAATATTGCTGATTGTCCTGCGGTTGATGTTCGCACCCCACAGCCGGACTGTCAGCGGATTCAGCAGATCCATCACTTTACCGGCGACCGGGTTATCACTGCGCATGTGTTCGAGCATCAGAATCCGGCCCTCCGGTTTACAGACGCGTTCCAGCTCGCGAAGCCCCCGGACAGGATCCGGTACGGAACAGAAGACACAGGTAGAGACAATATAATCGAACGATCGGTCGGGAAACTGCAGATCCTGAGCATCCATTTCGACCAGATGAATATTAGCACGGAAGCGGGCCTGTTCCGCTTTTTTCTGTGCCTTGCCGAGCATACCCGGACTAAAATCAATCCCGGTGACATCCGCGCCCTCAGGATAAAATGGAAGATTCGCTCCGGTTCCGACGCCGACCTCAAGAACACGGCCCTTCACTCTGGCAAGAAGATCTCTGCGCCATTTTTCCTTAATCATCCGGTCCATCAGATCATAGATTCCCGAAACCCTGTTATAGCGCCTTCGGATCCGTTCATTCCCATTCATTTTATCGCGCCTCCCCGGATGACCGAACAGAATAGAATACTCACTCCGATTTTAATACGGACGGGAGCCCCGGTCAAAGTCCGATCTTTACCCTCCAAATTTCGAATAAATCCTTTATACTGTCCATTGAGAAGACTCCATTTTTTATGTACTCGCCTGGAACAGCGTACACTTAGAATAAAGAGTCTTCTCTTTTTCGTCCAGTATTTTTACATTTTTTCCCTGAATTCCCCACCGAGAAATATTTTACACATAGTCAAATTCGTCATTGGCGGTCGCTGGAAAATATCCTCGATACTCATAAAATATCGTCGGTCGCGCGAATATGGCGGCACCCCTGGGAAATATCAACTGTACTTCGGAGAGGTGACGATATTTGAACAATGAATTCGCGGGGAGATGAGATCCGGCAACGAAGCGCCCGTCTTTTAAGCTTGCAGCCAGATAAGTAACGAACGATGTCGACAGAAATAATCTTGTCGATGTCACAAATTATTCACATTTGAAAAGGAGTCGTGTTATAATGAATGCGCTTACACCTGGCTTCTTCCATAAATCTGACTAATTTTTTAATGAAAAGGGGTTTTGAGACATGCACTGGGTTCAAAATTACAATCCACTTGGAAACATGATCCTGTCGTTCATTGTAGCATGTGTGCCGATCGCCTTTTTCGTCTGGGCTCTGGCAATTAAGAAGATGAAAGGGCACTGGGCTGGACTCCTGACCGTACTCATTGCTGTTCTTGAAGCCGTCCTGATTTACCGGATGCCGGTTGTTCCGGCTGTCTCGGCAACGATCTACGGCGCCATTCAGGGACTGTGGCCGATCGGCTGGATCATTGTGACCGCAGTCTTCCTGTATAACCTGACCGTCACTTCGGGGCATTTTGACCTGATTCGTGATTCTATTTCCTCGGTTACGGAAGACCGGCGTCTTCAGGCATTGCTGATTGCTTTCTCCTTCGGCGCCTTCCTTGAAGGAACCGCCGGGTTCGGCACACCTGTGGCGATCGCCGGGGGGCTGCTCGCCGGTCTGGGCTTCAACCCGTTTTTTGCCGCGGGTCTTTGCCTGATCGCTAATACGGCGCCGGTTGCTTTTGGCGGGGTCGGGATCCCGATCCTGACCGCGGCGCAGGTGTCCGGGCTCGATGTGCATTCGATCAGTCAGATGGTCGGTCGGCAGGTACCGTTTCTCTCTATATTCGTCCCGTTCTGGCTCGTCTTTATCATGGCCGGATGGAAGCGAACAATTGAAGTGCTGCCGGCGATCCTCGTCAGCGGTATTTCATTTGCTGCAGTGCAATATTTCACGTCTAACTTTATGGGCCCGGAACTGCCCGACGTTGCCTCCTCGATTATCAGTCTGGTGGCCGTAACGCTCCTTTTGCGCGTCTGGAAGCCGAAAACTATTTTCCGGTTTAAGGATGAGCCTGCTGTACTCTCGCGTTCGCAAGGCGGATTCCCGGAACAGGCAGCTGCTCAGGAGAAAGTGCCGAAACATCCGCTGGGCCGGGTGATCCAGGCCTGGTCGCCTTTTATCGTGCTTGTTCTCATGATCTGCCTGTGGGGCGGATCAAACTGGCTGAAAGATCTGCTGGATCGAGCCACTGTACTTGCTCCGGTCCCTGGTTTAAATGGAGTGGTCTTTAAGGCCGCGCCAATTGTCAGCCAGCCGGTTCTGTATCCAGCGGTTTATAAATTTGATTCGCTCGCAGCAACCGGTACGTCGATCCTGGTCGCCTGTATCCTCAGTAAATTCCTGCTTCAGTTGACCTGGAATCAATGGCTCACGACTCTCGGCAAGACGTTGAAATCATTGATTTTTCCACTCGTCATGATCGCGTCGGTGCTTGGTTTCGCTTATATTGACAACTATTCCGGAATGAGCGCGACGCTTGGCCTGGGTCTGGCTTCAACCGGTGCGGCGTTCCCGTTTTTCGCTCCGGTTATCGGCTGGCTGGGTGTATTTCTGACCGGGTCGGACACGTCATCAAACGCGCTGTTCTCTAATCTTCAGAAAATCACCGGACATCAGCTGGGCGTCGATCAGACACTTCTCGTTGCTGCCAACTCTACCGGCGGAGTCGCCGCAAAGATGATTTCTCCGCAGTCGATCGCCGTAGCGACAGCCGCGACCGGACAGGTGGGAAAGGAAGGGAGCCTGTTCCTGTTTACGATCAAGCACAGTCTCTTTTTTCTTTTGATTATCGGCGTGATTGTGCTGCTCCAGGCTTATGTCCTGCAATGGATGATCCCATGATCATTTTTACAGGAGCGGGACAGCGCCGTGGGATATGCGGCCGGGTTTACGAGCGATCTGTAAAGAAAAACGGGTCGATTGGTAAACCCGGGGGGCAGACAGAGCCGGATTACTCATAACTTCCGGATCTGCTCTTAAGTGATTAACAAAACCTGGCGCAGTCAGAGTCGGCGTTTTTCTTATACAATATACCGCTGAGCTTTTGCATTTATTTCCTTTTTATAACCATGATCTCAGAATATCTCCTGTTTTCTCTGGATATCTATCCTGTTTGTTTGGGATAGATTTTTTTATTTTGTTAACCAAATCAATTCTGCCCGATTTCTATTGTTTCTGTAACTTGTTCATCAGGTAAGGGGTAAGGAATGGCGAGTCTCCTCAAAAATGCCTCATGTTGATATCGTTTTCGAATTGGGGTAGAATATGAACTACTTGCTTCCAGGTACGCTTGATGATATTTCCCATCTGGACGAAAAAGTATATGAAATTTTTCACAATATACAGGTTATGAAGAAATGGGATCAGTGGAGGTTTTTTATATGCTATTTGGACTGAACAGCCGGCAAAGCAGGTTAGAACTTTTATTTAAATCCGTCTTATCACTATTTGGCGTCGCCGTACTTGCTCTCGGCGCGACGCTGTGCAGGGAAGGAAAGGTCGGACTTGATCCTTACACAGCGGTCAACATCGGTGTTTCGGAAAAAATAGGGATGAGCCTGGGAACCTATCAGCTGCTCGCCAATATGGTTATTATTCTCCTTGTTCTTTTATTGGATCGAAAGAAAATCGGGATTGGCACAATCATGAACATGGTTGGCGCCGGTTATCTGATCGATTGGTTTTCGGCAGTGTACCGTCAGCTCTTTCAATACCAGCCGACACTGTTGACTGGAATTATTAATGGGCTGTCAGGGCTTCTCGTTTTTACGCTCGGAACGTCGTTATATATGTCGGCCAATGTTGGTGTTGCGCCCTATGATGCACTTGCCCCGATCGCGTCAAAGAGGCTGCACATTAAATACCGATTTTGCCGGGTCGTTCAGGATATCGGCTTTATGATTGCCGGCTGGATCGTTGGTGGTCCGATCGGCCTGGCCACGGTTATTATCTCCTTCTTTGCCGGTCCATTAATCACGTTTTGGAATAACCATTTCAGTAAAGGTCTGGTTTCGAGCCTGGTTGAATTCAGCCGGCACCCTGGCGGGCGGAACATCGGACAAGGGTTCGATATTGCCAGAAGGTATACAGTCAATCTGGTCAGGCACAGTTATCAGCAGACACTTCTGACACAGGAACAGCTGTCTCATTACTCCGATGAAGAATTAGAGCTGCGGGTTAAACAGACAAGGCGGGCGGTCAGAGACGCAAAAAGCGTGGTTAAAAATACCCTGATTCAATATGGCATGTTAAAAAGAGAAGAAATGCGCCGCAAAAGAGAAGAAAATCGGGATAAAAAGAAGATAAAAAAGAGATCCTGATTGCTGGCCGAAATTTTTTCGAAAGAAGCGTTGAATATATGAAGGCAATGGTTTTAACGGCAAAAGAACGGATGGAAATCCAGAATATTCCTGAAGAACACTTGAAGAACAATGAAATAAAGGTAAAAACGAAATTCGTCGGGATCTGCGGGACGGACAACCATTTATATAAAGGCTACCCCGGTTCTGCGCAAGCCAACCCGCCTGTTGTCCTCGGACACGAAAATTCGGGCGTGATTGCTGAACTTGGTCCGGGTGTCAAAAGCGGTCTCAAAGTGGGCGACCGGGTGACGATCGATCCGAATATTCCATGCGGGTACTGCGAATTCTGCCATATGAATAAGCCGCAGCTTTGCGAGAATCTGGAGGCTCTCGGTGTGACGCATAATGGCGGGATGGCTGAATTTATCTATGTGCCGGAAACCAACGTCTATAAGATTCCGGACAGTCTGAGTTTCAAAGCGGCCGCGATGGCCGAGCCGGTCAGCTGCGTGGTACATGGGCTGGACGAGCTTACCATTATGCCTCATCACACGGCGCTTGTCATTGGTGACGGTTTTATCGGGCAGATTTTTACAGAAATTCTCGCCAAACGCGGGTTGAAAAAAGTGGATGTGAGCGGCCATAATCCCAAAAAGGTCGATCTGCTGAAACGAATCGGAGCAACAGCGGTTTTCAATCCTGAAGAGGAAAAGCATGACGAAAAATATGACATCGTCATTGAATGTGCAGGTTTGACAGAGACACAGGAACAGGCTGTAGCATCGGCTCGCCGTGGTGGCCAGGTTCTGATGTTCGGTGTCTCCAGTCCGGATGATATGATTAAAGTGAACGGTTATGATATTTACTTTAACGAGCTGACAATAAAAGGGGCATTTATCAATCCTTATGCCATGCAGGATGCCATTCAGATCCTGGCCGATAAAGTACTGGATGTCGAACCGCTGATCACGCATGAATTTAAACTTGAAGATGTGCCGGACGTCCTGGCAGGCAATATTAAAGAAAAGATCACGAAAGCGGTTATTAACATGGATCGTTGAAACTCGGAATGGGTATGGAATGGAAGAAACATAAGCTATGTTAAAGCTCAAGGCTCCTGAATCGATTGGGCAGAAGAGCCGGGTGGCCCTAAAGCGTAGTATTGAGTGATAGGCTCGCGGATCGCAAACATATGGAGCGAAATAAAAATGAGTGAAACAGCGGAATGAGCGTTCATTCCGCTGTTTTATAATTAGTGTGGATTGGATTAGAGCGCCACACTGTAACTGTTGAATTCCGGACGTTACTGTTGAATTAACGCGACCGGCTGGTGAATTATTTCAAGCTACTGTTAATTCCAAAGATGACTGTTAATTTATGGAAAACCACTGTCATTCCGTGCTGGAACAACCTTTGATTTCCAAGTTAAGATTTTCCACATCAATCTTAGATTTTCCATATCAATCTTTAATAAAAATTTTTACCTGAAATCCCGCGGCGAGTCATTCTTTTAAAATGTTCAGCTTTTTTAGCAAAAGGGCTAAGAGCGCAATTCCAACGACTGATGCCATGCTCATATAGAAACCGGGGCGGACTGCTTTTTCCATCATTGTTCCCGCTATCGCTGCTGCAATGATCAGGGCACCCAAAGCTGCGATCAATAGAGTCGAAAGGTGGAGTTGAAGTAACCGGACGGCTGAAATAAGAATAAAAAGCCAGTTGAATAAAAGCAGGATACCGGCTGAAGTTGTTATGTATTCATAGATCCGGTCCGGCAAAAGAAATGCGGCAATAATGGAAATCAACAGTCCGACCGCACCCATTCCTAAAGACGGAAGTGGGAGGTTTTTAAATTTTTTTATTTTTTTCTTAAAAAAGGACGGGGCATTTCCGTCTTCAGCCAGTGTGACAAGCAGCGTAGTCACGCTGAACAGAGCGGCTGTCATCGTCGAAAAGCCGGCAATAATGATCGCTCCGTTAAAAATGTCAGGAAAGAAAGCCAGGTGAGTGTCTTCCATCGCTTTGACGAATGGGCTCTCGTTTTCATTAAACGCCTGATACGATTCCATCGAAACAGCAAGACCAAGGGACAGAACGTAGATAATGGTCAGAACGATAAGCATGATATTTCCGGATTTCGGTGCATCTTCTTTTTTCTTTAAATGCATAGCCATCAGCCCGATGACCTCCACGCCGGCAAAGGCATAAAAGGCGTAAATAAGAGAAGACCAAAAACCGGTGAACCCGAGGGGAAACAGTTTTTTAACCGAACCGGGAAACTGGAAATGACTCGTAGCGCCGGGGATCCACTGAAAAAGAGCGGCGAAAGCAAGAAGGATAAACATAATAGCCGCGGCTGTTTTAACAATAGCCAGGAGGTTTTCAACTTTATCGAAACCCTTTAAGCCGAACAGTTGGACAATAATCGCCAGGATCGCGTACCCTGAAGCAAATAACCAAAGGGGGATGCGCTCAAACCAGAATCGGGAGAGGATCGACAGAGCGGTCAGCTGGCTTCCCATGATTAAGAGGCTTGAACTCCAGTAGATCCAGCCGCAGCAGAACCCTGCCCAGTTTCCAAAGGCTTTTCCGGCATAGGAACAAAACGATCCTTGCATCGGCTCAGCAACGGTCATTTTTGCCAGTAAGTGATACACCGTGAACGTTCCAAATGCCGCCAGAATAAATGAAAAAACAATCGACGGTCCGGCGGCTTTAATCCCAATGCTTGAGCCGAGAAAATAACCTGTCCCGATTGTCGAACTGACTCCAATTAAAGATAACTGCCACCAGTTGAAGTCATTTTGAATTTTATTTTCAGCGGCTTCAGAAGCATGAGAATGACGGCGTTTACTCAAAGGGTATTCCTCCATAGCTGGTACTTTTTGATACCCGTAGTATGTGTTGTGAAATCGCTATGATACATTGCGCAAAGACGCTGTTAAAAGCTCAATGTTGATTTTACTCCTTTATCGATTGAGCAGAAGGTACGCGGGGTCTTTAACGACCATGGCGAGAAGTTCAGTTTTTACAGCGGGCGGTGGTGCATAGTCCTTTCCGGGAGCGGGATAATAGTCGGGAACGAGATTAAGGGAGAATCGGGGGCAAAAAATGCGTGATGAAATAAAGTACAGCGTTGATTGTGAACTACATCGGCACTAAAGTGCCAAGCTTCCAGGAACATCGCACACTTATTCATGGCATTTCAGCCTTGAACAGAGGTCACGACTCTTTTACTGAGGCTTGTTCCAAGCCAATACTTAGAATGTTTTTAGCTGCATTAATATCCCGATCATGATGTGCATGACATTTAGGACACGTCCATTCTCTAATGTCAAGAGTATGTTTTCCATCATCATAACCACAATGGGAACAGATTTGCGACGTCTTGCATGGGTTGACGACAATCAATTTTTTCCCATACCATTCGCATTTGTATTCGAGCATTCTTCTGATTTCTCGCCAGGATTGGTTAGCCATTGCTCTTGCAAGGCTGTGATTATGGAGAAGATTTTTGGTTTTCAAATCTTCAATCACAATCACATCGTTTTCTTTAACCAGTCGTGTTGTGAGTTTATGTAAATAGTTCTTGCGTTGGTTGGCGATCTTTTCATTTAGCTTAGCAACCATCAATTTAGCTTTTTGATAGTTTTTAAAATCAGCAAGTTGTCTGGGATTTAATGCTTTATGATGCTGATCCCAGGCTATTGCCTTTTGTGCGATAAGTCTTCGCCTCGCTAATCGCTTTTCCCAATAATGTTTTTTACTGGCTAATATTTTGTCAAAGCGGATGGTCGGTATCTTTATCCCGTTAGAATAGATCATAAGATCTGATACACCGAGATCGATACCCATTTGCTGATTTGTTTTGTCAAACACTTGTCTTTCGCATTCAACTAACAACACAGCATAGTATTTTCCTGTTGGAGAACGTTTAACAGTTGCAGATTTAATTTTACCGGGGATCTGTTGGCCTGTTTTAAATTGAACAAGACCTAACTTGGGCAACTTAATGTAATGAGAGGCGATTTGCTTTATGTTTTGATGAACACACTTAGTTTGGTAGCTCTGTTTGGAAAACTTTTTAGATTTAAACTTAGGAAATCCGTGATGCGTTTTAAAGAATTTTTTGTAGGCTTCAATCAAGTCGTGGTTTGTTGATTGCAGACTGGTGCTTTCCGCATCTTTTAACCAGGGGTATTCTCTTTTTAATGCAGGCAACAAATAATTTAAGTCATAAGTACTTAAGAATTTAGCTTTTGGATTATTTTTATAACGTTCCATCATCATATTTAGCATTTGATTCCAGACAAAACGGGTGGAACCAAAACTTAATTTAATTTTTAACTTTTGTGTTTGACTGGGATAGATCCGTACTTTGAGTCCCTTTAAAGGCATAAGGATCACCTCTTTTCTTGATCTAATTATAGCACGTATGTTTGGCTTGTTACCCTCATTACGGTGAAAAAACAACAAGTCAAACACAGGAACGGTCGCCCGAGACGTCGATTCATCTCGGCAATAAATTGCCAGGTATTCTCGAACTGGCGACCTGTATAAATATATTCCCATGACGTCTGTTAAATCGGGGTCAGGTCAGGAAGTGTCCGGGGATGTCTTTTGTTACACAATACAGGTCGTTAATGTCTGCTTCGCCGGCTATCCGGGGGAGAACCAGGGATGGATATTGGTTGATGCGGGAATGCCAGAGTCGGCTGCCAGAATTATTGCAGAGGCAGAAAACAGGTTCGGATCCGAACCGCCAGGGGCGATCATCCTGACGCACGGTCATTTTGATCACGTCGGGGCGATTGTTGATCTGCTTGATTATTGGCCCGTGCCTGTCTATGCGCATGAATGGGAACTTCCTTATTTAAAAGGTAAAAAAAGTTACCCTGAACCCGACGCAACCGTTGAAGGCGGACTGATTGCGAAAATGTCTCCTGTTTTTCCTCACGAACCGATCGACCTGGGGGAGAATGTCGAGGCATTGCCGTCAGATCACAGTATTCCCGGAATGCCTGAATGGGGCTGGATCCATACGCCTGGACATACAGAAGGGCACATTTCATTGTTCAGAAATCAAGACCGCTGTCTGATTGCGGGGGATGCTTTTATTACAGTCCGGCAAGACTCGTTGTTTAAAGTCCTGATTCAAAAACCTGAAATCAGCGGCCCGCCAAGATATCTGACAACAGATTGGCACGAAGCCTGGAAGTCGGTAAAAAAATTACGGGATTTGAAACCGGAAAAGGTGGTATCCGGCCATGGCGTTCCAATGGAAGGAGAATCGCTCACTAAGGGGCTGGAAGAGCTGGCTGAACACTTTGACGAGATCGCCATTCCGGATTACGGCCGATATAGTCAAAAAACACCGAAATAAAAACTTAACTCAGCAGCGCTTGAATCCCTTGCGTACCAAAGTATATGCCGAATCCGATCAGTGACAATCCGGATAATACGGATATCATGATTAATGTCCTCATATTCAGCAGGGGTTTTAACCCGCTCGCTAAAGCAGCCATGAAAATATCCCACAGTGCAAGCCCCAGAAAGATCATCGCACTGTAAACGAATATTTGGTCAGGGGCGGCGGTTTCTGTTGTTTTCGCTAATACGGAACCGTAGATGCCCAGCCAGAACAGAATGGACAGAGGACTTGTAATCGATAACATAAAGCCGGAAAAAAGGCAGGCAAATAAAGAATCCTTGTACCTGCTATCGTTCAGCGTTATCCGGTTAATACTTTGGATGCCTTCAATTCCTGTATAAATAAGTACAAACGCACCGAACAGCCACAGGAAAACCTGAACAAGCGTAATGTTTAAAAATTGCAGGAGACCTAAGTAAACCAGTAACATAAAAATACCGTCAGCGATCATCGCCCCGATCCCAACCATCCACGCATGGAAAAAACCATTCTTGATTCCTTTATCAATCTGGGCTGAATTAACAGGCCCGATAGGTGCGGCTAAAGACAACCCCAGGAAAATGTAACTGGCCATTAAACTGAATTCCACATCGATACACTCCTTTTGATCGAGGCTTGTACATTGTATGTACAATAAATGAGCAATAAAACCAAAAATCGAATCGACAGGATCAGTCAGCAGGCGTACAGGATTTACCGGGTTCTGAAAACGCATGCATGAACGCTGAATGATTAGCGCGAAGGCCGAATAAACCGTATGAGGGTAGAAAAAGTCCCGTTACTGCCGATCTATTCGTATAATCGCGGCATTTTCCCTTATGGCCGATCTATTTGCACGATTTTATCGATTTCCGCCGGCAATCCGGTCGAAGCATTGGGAATTTTTCGAGACTGAATATTAATTACATCAGAAGAGTAAAGCGTGACAGCGAGGCTCCCTCCATATTCTTTAGCGCGAATCAAAATCGGTTGGTTATACTGATTTTGGAAACGAAAATCGGGGCCATACCAGCTGACCGTTGCGTCGCGTCCGGGCGGAACATAAGGCACGTGGCGGCTATGGGAAAATCGCTCCACGATCCGCAGTCCTGCCCGGTCAACCGCATTATATAATGTCGAGGACACCTGGCAGATGCCTCCGCCGATGTCCTCGGCAAATTCCCCTTTTACGATGATTTTTGCTCGCAAGTATCCTTTAGCTTTGGTTCTTTTACCGACAGATCGGTTAAAGGAGAACGTTTCGTTTGGGAAAATAACCTGATTATTAATCGCTTCTGCGGCGAGTGAGATATTGTGTGATCGATTTTTATTTCCAGAATTAAAATGAGTCACATAGTGTCCGATTTGCCGGACCCGGATATGGGCGAGCAGCTCGCTGTCAATATCCGGGTGAATGTTCAGCTCCGGCGCTTCTATTTTTGTGGATCCGTTTCCATAAAAATAGCGATAAAATTGATCTTTGAATAGATCTTTGTTTAATCTGTGCCCGATCCGTTCCGGGACAATGCTCCCCTGGTCGCTGATCGTCGCATTCACTGGAGCCTGATAAATTTTCTGATCCAGACTATGGATCAATTGTTTCAATTTTTTATCATCGATTATTGGGAAAAAAGGAGAAGGGGTTGTAAAATTTGTACGGTTGACAGTAGCGATTGTTTGCCCCTGACGGGTAATAATCAAACAGTCCGGATATGTGACTGGCTGAGACAACAACAGGAGTCCGGCCATCAAAAGCTGCATCATCGGGGTACACCTCCAAACATTTATTAGTATGAGCAGGATTTTTATCTTTAACCTCGCTAACCAGAAATACAGCGCACAGGTTAAGTAAGTGGCAAGGTCTGAAGATGAAACCAATCAGGCTGCGTTCTGTAAAAAACCTGTAATATAATAAGAACCCTTTTGAAACCTGACTGTTATATTCGGCTGGTAGAGTAGAGACAGTTAGAAAAGGGGTTTTGATATGAAAAAGATCATGACATTAATGATTGCCATTTTGTTATTACTGATTGGATTTTCAGAAAATACGACTTCTGCAGAAAGTGCATATAAAAAAATAAGAGTAAGTTCCACGGCTTATTGCGAACTTGGAAAGACGGCTACGGGATATAATTTGAGAAAACATCCGAGTGCGAAGGTTGTTGCGGTTGATCCCCGGGTTATACCACTCGGCTCAAAAGTCTATGTTCCGGGTTATGGAACGGCTATTGCAAGAGATACCGGCGGAAGAATTAAGGGACACATCATTGACGTCCATTTCAAATCTCATAAGCAGGCCATTCAGTGGGGCAGAAAACACAATCTGAAAGTGAAAGTGTACCGCCTTCATCGCTGAAAGGATTAAAAAAGAAAGCATCTCATGAACTGACCTCCAGGTTGGACAACAAAAATTCAATTTCAGGGGGTTTTATGATGAAGTGCTTTTTTTGTACCTCAGGGAGAAAGATGCAGTACAGGATGAGTGTTATGCCCGTTTTTGCCGGCACGAAAAGATATGCCGATCGGTACGCACCATATTGCGGCATATGGCGGCACATGATATAATTTTTCCCGCACAGAAGTAAAAATGCCCCATGATCCAGCTTATAAAGCTGCAGACAAGGTCGAAAATCACGCCCGGTGAGACCAAAAGTTGCCGGGTATTTCTATTAAAATGATCCAGCTGGAATTTTCGAAAACCAGGTTTCGAAGGTCTTGCTTTTTTTAATCGGGCGGTGGTGCCAAAGGGTAGAGAGTGCCTGTTTCCTGTCCTTTTTAAAAGTGTAGTTCAGACTGCGCCAAAAGCCTGGCTTTGACAGATTTTTTTTAACTGTGATTTTTAAGGAGAATGTAAAGATGGACTATTATCATCTGAAAGTTGCTAATATAGAAAGAAACCTGCCGATCATCCGAATCACAGATTCCCTTGAAATCGCCAGCTTTGTCATCCTCGGCGATTCGGAGCTTGTGATTCACGCTGCAGCAGAACTAAAGAAAAAAATCCCGGAAGCGGATTATTTGATTACGGCGGAAGCAAAAGGCATTCCTCTTGTTCAGGAACTGTCACGCCTCTTAGAAATGAAGCGCTATTTTGTGGCCAGAAAAAGTGTCAAGCCTTATATGACCGATCCATTTGTTACAGAGGTGAATTCGATCACCACGCAAAAGAAGCAGATTTTGGTCCTTGAAAAAGAGGAAAGTGATTTAATTAAAGGAAAACGAATTCTGATCGTTGATGACGTCATCAGCACAGGGGAATCGATTAAAGCCCTGGAATCTCTCGTCATGAAAGCCGGCGGTGTCATTGCAGGTAAGGCGGCTATCCTTGCTGAAGGGGATGCCGCGGAGCGTAAAGACATTATTTATCTGGAAAAACTGCCGATTTTTCCTGTAAAGGATTCGTTCATTCATCCGAAACAATGAAGCTGGCAAAAAATGAGACAGATTTTAATAAGTAACCGGGGTGAAGAGAGCAGTCTCTCTTAATTCCGGTCCACTTTTTTTCGGCGGGAAAGTGAAGGGCAACAAAGGTCCGGCCGTCGCTTCAGTTTTCTTTATACTTGTTCATATTTGGTCTCTTAATTTTTTCAAATCCTCATGTTACAATCAATGTTGATTTCATCGAGTGATGGATTTGGGTACAAAAAGACTTTGCAATATAAAAAAGCGGGTAAATACCCTTAGAGCATGATGTGAGTTGAAAGGGGCAGCTTATGTTTCCAAAAGATCTCAGTTACAGGATGCCTGCCGAATGGTGCAGGCACGAGCGTACATTCATTTCCTGGCCGGTCAGAGAATCGATGTGCTATCCCCAGGATTATGAGCCTGTTTGCCAGGGGTACAGAGAATTTGTTCTCGCCATCTCTGAGTTTGAACCTGTGACGGTGATTGTCAACCCGGATGAATATGAAGAAGTGAAAGAAAGCTTCGACCATCCGAAGATTGATTTTCTACCTGTTCCTCATAACGACTCATGGATCCGGGATAACGGTCCGACATTTCTGACCGATGAAAAAGGAAACAGGGCGGGCGTGAATTGGCATTTCAATGCATGGGGTGCAAAATACATGCCCTGGGATCTGGATGATCAGGTTGCTCCCGAGATTCTGAACCGATTTAAAATGAAAAGGTTTGATGCGCCGCTTGTACTTGAGGGCGGCTCGTTTCATGTCGATGGTGAAGGCACACTGATCACGACGGAAGAATGTCTGTTAAATAAAAACAGAAATCCGCATCTGACCCGGGAACAGATCGAGCATCATTTGAAACAGTTTTTAAATATCGAGAAAGTCATCTGGTTGAAACGGGGTCTGAGCGGCGATGAAACCGACGGACATATAGATAATACGGCCTGCTTTGCCTCTCCCGGCAAGGTTTTCATTCAGGTCTGCCATGACTCTGAAGATGAAAACTTTAAAATTGCCCGGGAAAACCTTGAAATTTTAAGAAACGCGACAGATGCGAGAGGCAGGAAAATAGAAATTATTGAGATTCAACAGCCGCCGAAAAGAGAGATGAACGGCGAAAGATTAACGTTAAGTTATATTAATTTTTATTTTGTCAACGATGGGATTATTTTGCCGGTATTTGGTGGTTCGGCGGAAGAAACCGACCGGATGGCGGAGACGATCCTGCGGGAGACCCTTCCTGATCGCAGGATCAGAAAAATAGATGGCATGTCGATAATAAAAGAAGGCGGTAACGTGCATTGTTCGACTCAGCAAATGCCGGCGCCATTAAATGAACAGAAACCCGGAAATCGGAAGAGGTGAACACTTTTGAGAAAAGTTAAAGTGGCGGCCACTCAGATGAGCTGTTCCCCCAATATTGATAAAAACATAACCAGGGCAGAATCTCTGGTCAGAAAAGCGGCAGAAAAGGGTGCGCAGATTATTCTGCTTCAGGAACTGTTTGAGACCCCTTATTTCTGCCAAAAAGAAAAAGCACAATATTACGCGTATGCAAAGCCGCTGGAGGACAATAAGGCGGTCACCAGCTTTCGAAAAGTTGCCCGGGAACTGCAGGTCGTATTACCGATCAGTTTCTACGAAAAGAAAAACAATGCACTTTATAATTCGTTAGCGATGATTGACGCGGACGGAGAAGTTCTTGGGACATACAGAAAGAGTCATATCCCGGATGGCCCCGGTTATGAAGAGAAGTTTTATTTCAGTCCTGGAGATACGGGATTCAAGGTATGGAAGACGCGCTATGGAACAATCGGAGCAGGAATATGCTGGGATCAGTGGTTCCCTGAAGCGGCAAGATGCATGGCTTTAATGGGGGCTGAGCTGCTTTTGTATCCGACAGCGATTGGATCCGAGCCTCCCGATCCATCCGTAGATTCGAAAGACCACTGGCAGACATGTATGCTTGGACATGCCGCTGCCAACCTCGTTCCGGTCATCGCTTCAAATCGCGTGGGGACTGAAGTTGATGAAGACTCAGAAATCACTTTCTATGGCAGCTCATTCATTGCGGGTCCGCAGGGAAACAAGATAGCCGAAGCCGATCGGGAAAATGAGACGATCCTGGTTGCCGAGTTTGACTTCGACCAGCTTGAGGCGCAACGGCTGGAATGGGGATTATTCAGAGACCGCCGTCCGGATCTGTATAAAATGATTGCTTCTTATGACGGAACGCGAACAATCGAATAATTTGATGAAACGAATAAAAGACATCAGTAACGTGAAGAAAGGCGGGCTGTAATGGACAACCTGACCGGGTATGCGTCATGGTGTCTTTTATTTTTTTTATGATAAAAAAGGACACCTGTCATCAGGTGTCCCCAACTTGAGGTGCGAAAAACCGATTAAAGATTCATTAATAAACGAACGTAGCACCGACAATGATCAACAGGATAAACAGAACGACGATCAAAGCAAAGCCGCTGCCGTATCCATATCCGGTAGGACAGCCACAGCCGTAACCGCCGCCGTAACCGCCCATATAAGGTCTATTAAACAATTTGTGCACCTCCCCATGTCTGGATAGTGTATTCTATGCGAATGCTCAATTATTGCATGGGCTTATAAACCAAAGACATATGTTTTTATATATCCGGCCATTCAGCCGGATCAAAGGGATCATGGATCATTGATGCACCTGTCAATGTCCTGATGCCTGATGCGATAAAGAAATGAACAGATCGGTCAATAGTTTTGCTGCGATTAAAGCGGCAAAATACACAATAAACAGATGGATATAAGTCACACCGTGATACATCGTAAAAATTCCTGTATAGACGAGTATCGGCTTGAGTACGAATGCAAAAATCAGTGCTGTTAAGATTGCGTACAGATAATAATTTTTCTTTTGATTCAGGGTCCATTGGTAAACGAGCATGAAGGTGACCGGTACCAGTGATGAATCTGTCGGAAGGTTGGGCAGAACCGGGATCACTTGATAACGGTAACTCCAAAAGCCTGAATGAATACCGGCTACATCCATATATGCAAAGAACATGTGCATACTGTAGCCAAAAAAAGATATTAAAAAGACTTTCCTTCTGTCCAGCTTAAAATAAACAACAATCAGCGGAACGATAATAATAGCGAGAACGACCCAAAACTGCCATGTAGCAGGGTTCGAGTAGTGCCCCCAATAATCCATTAAAGCATGACTTGATTTTTCCTGATCTGCAATCGCCTTATCAAAAATCTCCTGTTGCGTACGCATATTTGCCCTCCCTGACTTTTGTTTATTAGAGTAACCCAATATACGGGAATTATTTAAATTAAAGCAAGCGAGTAGAGCAAAAAAAAACGAAAATAGGAATTTAGTCCGATATGCTGTCAAAAATCAGAGGTATAATATGTATTTACAGGATGAAACGATTTGTTAAGGTAAAAATTGACATTGTCAATTTGATGCTGAAGGAAACCCTTTCCAACTAATAAGGGTTTTTTTCCATATTCATCGACTATAAAATGGTAAGAGTTAATTAAGTGAAACTTCTATCAGCAGGGGCTTTCGGGCGTACAGGATGCCCGCAGGCGGTCGACAGGACGCCCGGGTGGTTGGCCAGCTTCGTCACCCTGCCTGTGGTTAGTTGAACCAATCGGACCTTAAAGGTAGTTGATCTCCACCTGGCTTCCTGATTTTCAAAGTTTTGAGTGTGGAGCATACTGCCCGTTAAGTCGGGATAAATCGGGGTGTTAATGATTTGTCATACGATGACTTGCCAGCCGAAAAACTAATAGCCTTTTACTATTTTTTTGAAACGAACATGGAAAAAGGTGTCTTATCGGATGCCATGAACCAGGAGTTGGAACTTATCAGAGAAGCCGCACACAGAAAAGGAGTCATGATCCCCGAAAAGGAATAATGTTCAACATTGGCTGGAAGGTTTCAGAGGGTAAAGCGAATATAATGATCTCTTTATTAATGAGATAAGTGTACAATAACTGGCTTTTGCGACCGGTTTCTCTTTAAATAACTGAAAGTTATGATAATATACTGATTATTCTAAGGAAGCCATAATTGGCTGACACATTTTTTGAGGTGAAAACTGGGCGAAATAAAGCACCAGTTTTTTTATTAACCGACTGTGTTTCGGGCGTGACCCGAACGGTACTTCTCCCTGAAAGTCTGAAATAATCGTCTGTTGACATCAGAGCGATGGAATGGTTTATTAGAATATAGGCATGAACCCTGGTGCGATCCTGGCAATGGGGAAGAATGTTGAATGGAAGACAGAGGACTTGAAATGAACAAAATGGACATTTATAAAGAGATTTCGAAAATTGTACAGAATAAGGATCAGGTAAAAAAAGATGAGCCGCTGAGCGGTTATACTTTTACAAAAACGGGCGGCGAAGCCGATATCCTTGTTTTTCCGGAGAGTTATGATGAAGTTAGTAAAATAGTAAAATGTTCGGTTGACATGAAGGCCCCAATCACGGTACTCGGGAATGGTTCAAATTTGATCATTCGTGATGGTGGGATCCGGGGGATTGTGATGAATCTGACCCGCCTGAACGCTATCAGGCTCGATGGGTATAACGTCGTCGCTCAGAGTGGAGCAGCGATTATCGATGTTTCCCGTTTTGCCTTGAAACAGGGTCTGACGGGGCTTGAGTTTGCGTGTGGTATACCGGGGTCAGTCGGCGGAGCCCTCTATATGAATGCAGGAGCCTATGGCGGAGAGACGGCCGATGTTCTTGACAGCGCGATTGTAATTGATCAGAATGGCCGTCTTTTACGGCTTAACCGCGATGAACTTCAGCTTGAGTACAGGAGCAGCGCCATTTCCAGAAACGGCTACATTGCCCTGGAAGGAACCTTTGCACTTAAACCGGGAAGTGAAAAGGAAATAAAGGCTGAAATGGATAGACTGACTTATCTTCGGGAGCTGAAACAGCCGCTTGAATTTCCATCGTGCGGTAGTGTATTCAAGCGGCCGCCGGGTCATTATGCAGGCAAGCTGATCCAGGACAGCGGCCTTCAGGGAACACGCATCGGCGGTGTAGAGGTCTCAACGAAACACGCAGGATTCATGGTCAATGTCGACCACGGAACAGCTACTGACTATATCAACCTGATTCGCCATGTTCAATCGACGGTCAAAGCCAAATTTAATGTCGATCTTGAAACGGAAGTCAGGATCATTGGCGAAAGCAAATCTGAAAAATAATCAGAAAGATAAAGAAATAAAAAACGTTTCCTGATGCTTCAGGCTCAGGAAACGTTTTTTTTTTTGGATGATTTATCGGCGATCGCGCGAAACAGGTTGCCTAATCGGATAACAAGTTGACGATGGCATGAGCATCGGCCAGCAATCGATTTCTTGCTTTCAATGAACCGGTTGCGTCGCTGGCGATCGAGTACGTCTGCTGCACAAACGTTTGCATATAGTAGATCGCCGCAGACAGGTTTCCGTCATTATAAGACGATTGAGCCTGCGTCAGCATATGGGCAAGCGATGCGGTCTGGGATTCTGTCAGATGGTTCGTTTCGAATTCCTGAACGACCTGGCTGTGCAGCTGGTTAAATCCCTCACCGATGCCCGAATAACCGAGCAGCTGATATTCAGCGAGTTCAAGGGGATTGTGTCCGCTTTTTTCGGTTATTTCCAATTTATAATAGCGATAAGCCCTTGGATTACTGATCGCAAAGGCGCGGGTCATGGAATGCCACGCAAAACTTTCGTTGGAACGCCTGTCCAGCTCAACCCAACTTTTTCCGTTACCTGATCCGTAAAGTGTCCAGCTTTTCGGATCGCTGGCTCTGCCGCTTCCGTCACGTGATGTGAGAGTGTACATTTTTACTCGCTGATTCTTGCTTGAAAACTTGACTTCGATTGATGACCGGCCGGACCTGAAAACGGCTGATGTAGCGGACTGGTTATCGATCAGGGCGTCTCCCGTGGTTCCACTGCCTGTCGTCAGTTCGAACTGCTTTTGGGATGATGAATCGTTTGTCAGATCGCTCAGCGGCTCTGGATAAAAGGTCGAACCATCCGTTGACAGGGGGGTTACGGAATCCGGCAAATCACCCGTTGAGGTGCCCCAGGCTGAAGGCTCGGGCCCCATCCGGAAGGTCAGATTCCCCCCCTGAGAGAGCAGTTTGTTCGGGATTGTCGTTTTGGCATAATGACGACCGTTAAACGTGACATTCTGTATATAGCGATTTTTGTCGCTGATATTGGGGGCACTGATTACAAGATTATATCCATTCTCCAAATGAATCGTCATCTTTTTAAAATAAGGAGCCCCGATCACGTAGTTTCCGGATCCTGCAAGAGGGTAGATACCAGCCGCGCTGAAAATGTACCATCCGGAAAGCATGGCGCCTGTGTCGTTACCGAGGTAGCCCTGGCCGATGTCGCCGCCGACATAAAAACGATTCATAATGTTCCTTACGGTTTGCTGAGTCTTCCACGGTGTTCCCGTAAAGTCATACATGTAGGGAATGAACGGGGATGTCGGGTTATCCAGAGTAAACATACCAAGCCCTCCGGCTGCAGCTTCACGCACTTTTCCCTGTTTCGCGATTAATGGGACGGCATCCGCTTTGAAGTATTGATCCAGTCTCCTGGAAAGTGAATGTCTGCCGCCGTACAGGTTGGCAAGTCCCTGAACGTCATGCGGAACATTAAAGGACTGGTTCCAGTCTTCAAGAGAGAGCTGCGTTCCGCTCCACGATCCGGAAGCGAACTTTTTGCCGCTTTTTGCCCAGTGGCCGTTCGCTGTTTTCCCTGTGAATGCTCCGGCGGAACGGTTAAACAGGTTCAGATAATATTGCGAGCGCTGGAGAAAATAGCTGCTGTCGTCAGAATAAGAAAATTTTGCCTTATTTTGTTGATGGTTGTTATTCTGAAGCAAAAAGGAAGCCAGATTTCCGAGTGCGAAATCGTTTATGCTGTTGGCCTGAGTCCAGTCGATACTTTGGTTCAGATCCGTATTTGTTGCGCCTTTAAAAATATAATCATCCAGTTGCGGGCGTCCTTCCAGATTTAAAAGGCTGTTTACGGATGCATCTTTTAGAACCGATTGATAAAGCTGTCTTCCGTTGATTCCGGGTACGCCTCTGATTAATGCGTCGCTGAAAGCAAGATCGGCATACGTTCCTGTATCTGAACGGGGAAGCCATCCGCTGTATTTATCATTCTGGAGAAAGCCGTTGATCAGCCGGCCCGTCAGTTCAGGATCGAGCAGAGAATAAGCCGGCCAGACCGTCTGCGCACTGTATTCGAAGCGGCTGTTCACATAAGGTCTGCCTTTCCTTATTGCTGCACCGGTCTCTGTGTCCGTATTATCGGCAGGCAGCTGTTCGGCCAGGCTGGCAAAACGATCATCCGGTTTCCGGGCGGAACCGGTGTTCTCGAAGGCTTCATTTGGATAAAGGAACAGACGGTAAAGATTGGAGTAAAGTGTGCTTCGCCGGGTATCCGAGGCACCTTCTACAGTGATTTTGCCGAGTTTCTTATTCCAGGCCTGTCTGGCTTTTTGTTTCACCTGGTTGAATGTCTTTTTCCCGCCAATTTCAAGACTGAGATTCTTTTTTGCCTGCTTTGTACTGATTAAAGAGACGGCAGCGCGCATTGTCACCGTTTTTTTGCCTGAGGTGTCGAACTGATAGAAAGCCGTGACCTCGTCGCGTCCTTGTCCGGAAAGTGGGCTCGAATGGACAATTGGCCTGTCGCAGATTGCATAAATAAACAACCTGTTTGTCTCTCCAGTCAGGTTGTTTGTGACATCTGAATAACCTTCCAGAGACCTCGCGTCAGGATTCAGGGTCAGGCTGCCCTTATTGTCAAGATTGTCAAAAATCAGGCTGCCCATTGCCCCCTTGAAAGTAAAACGGAAAACAGCAGAATGGCTGGCCGGGGCCATCTCTGCTTTAATACCGTTTGTGAAGGTGACGCCATAATAATAAGGTTTTGCCATCTCATTTTTTCTATCGAATGCGAGTCCCCGGTTGAGCCGGTTTGCGCCTGGTGTTCCGATAAAGTCGGAGGGCATAACCTGAAAAGCCTGCCTGTCGTTATCCTGAACGTTTGGTGCATGACTTAAAGAAAAAGACTGGATTTCAGGAAGATTTTTCGGATCGTTGTTGTCACTGTATGGATACAGCTGCCTCGCTGAGCTGCTGTCGATAGCCGGTGACCAGAAAGCAAAGCCGTTGGGTACGGCGACAGCCGGAATGGTGCCCCCTCGTGAAAAAGCCTCGTTTGAATTGGTACCCCGAAGAATATTGACCTGATCAACCGGGGAAGAACCATCAGATCTGGTTTTTCCACTGATCCTGATGTCGTCGATCACGCCGTGAAACGTCATTCCGGATTGAGGAGAGGAGAAAGCGACGAGGATCCGGGTAATTTTTTTCCCTGCGGCGGCTTTTCCGATGTCCACAATTTTATGATTCCATTGGTCGACAAACAGCGTACCGGATTGACCCTGTGCGGATGGGGTCATCCGCACACCGTCATGATCAACGGCGCGCTTGATTTGGTGCAGATATGTACCATCAGAAAAAGCGAGATCAATCGATACATAATTTGAAACAACGCTTCCTTTTTTATTATCTTCGGAGAGCGGCGCGACATCGTATGAAAGCTGCATGTCCGGTGTGACCGGAAGATTGACCTTATAGATCTTATTATATGCGGACCCGCCGTTTCTCCCGATGATCCTGCCGGAATAGGTCAATGCCCGGCTGCCGGTCCATCCGGCGTTTTTCTTGCCGGCGAGCAGATGATCCGGTCCTCTGCCAATAAAGGTGCGCATAGTTTTCTCAGGACCCGGGCCGCCGGTTGACCCGGTAATGCCCGAGGTCAGGACAGAGCCCTTTGCTGAAGTCTCTGCGGTATTTTTCCATGTCAGTGCCGGATCGCCTTTTTCAAAAGAAGTAAAAAAGGAAGAGGTTTTCGCCTGGGCTCCGGCTTCCGATTGAAACGGGACAGGAACCCAAAGTATGGCCAGGTTGACACTCAGAACCCCGGCGATCATCTTCAGGATTAAGTTTGCTTTCATGCGACGAGACACCTTTCCAATGTATTGAAGAACATCCTGAATGTTTGCTTTCGGCTGCTGAAGCCGGAATGCGAACGTTATCAGATGACATCATCTGACGGAGCTTGCCCGGCTGTTTTGCTTTGCATCGCTGTTAATCGATCATCTGCCCGGACCAATGGCAACAGTTCCGCCAGATTGAAACCGGGCAAAAAATTTGCTGAACAGGCGAGGCTATTCAAAAAAATGTTCTTTTTAACCCATTATATCGAAATCGAACGAGCAGTGAAACAATGGGTCGCTTATTAGAGTTTTCGAAAGAAGTAAAGGTTATGAGTCACTGAACAGAAAATAGCAAAAAAATATGCGACAGAAATGCCGGCCGGCATCCCATCGCAAACGAGTAAATGATGGTTTCCTTAATCAAGATCGAACATCTTAACTTAAGGTTAACTGCAACAGAAGGTGTGTTAAAACTTACACTCTTATAATATGCAGTCAGTCGCAGGAGTTCAACATTCATGTCATAATATCTGACACATTTTTTTGCAATTGAAGTTTTCAGAAAGACTTTTTGCCTGAATTCTGACATGGAATCCGGGCCATCTATTGCGATGACCTGTTCCATTCAGGTGCCTTGTTCCTGCCTGATAAGAACTACGCCTTTTATTTTCCACCATGTTGTCCGGGCACAGGCGGTGCGGGCTCGTGTTACCTGGAAAACTGGACGCTAAGTTCGCCGGCTCGATGAACAGCCTTGCGGACACAGTCAATGACTGCTTCTTTAGTCTGGTGCCTGTTCAGCGCGTTAATTCCGGCTTCAGTTGTTCCCCCTGGAGTGGCTACTTCACGAAGCAGTTCACCGGCCGTTTTGTCTGACCGGTTCAGCAGATTGACGGCACCCATCAAGGTCTGGATGACAAGCCGGGCCGCATCTTCCCGCGGAATTCCCTCGCGCACGCCGGCCTCCTGCATCGCCTCAGCCAGATAATACAGGTAAGCCGGGCCGCTGCCCGCTAATCCGGCAATGACGTCGATAGCCGGTTCCTCGACCTCTGTGACCGTACCGACCGCTTCGAACAGCTTTCTTGCAACATCGATCTGTCTGCTGGTTGCGAACTGGCCGGGTGCAATTCCGGTTGCTGACAGACCAATCGATGCGGAGGTATTGGGCATCACCCGTACAATCGGCAGGTTCAGCCCGACAGTCGAAACAATAAATGAAGACGGAACGCCGACCATCAGTGAGATAATCAACTGATCAGTCGTTAAAAGATTTTTCAGACTTTCCAGTGCGTCCGTCGTGTCACCGGGCTTGAAAGCAAGAATAACAACTTCTGCGCCTTTCAGAACAAGCTGCTTATCCCTGGTAGTATGGACATGATAGTTCCTCTCCAGATTATTCAGCCGATCGATATTCGAATGATTGGTGACCCATACACGGTCTGCGGTAATCAAATTCTGGTTCAGAAAGCCCCTGATCAGCGATTCGGCAAGTGCACCGGCGCCAATAAAGGCAATTTTCTTTAACATCGGCAAGATTCCTCCAATTGGATCAAACCCTTTTCTCAAATGCCAGCTTCTGAAATTATTGTAAAAATAATAAAAAATGTCAAGCCCATCCGGATCCTGATGTGAACCCCAAAAGTTAGACATAGTTTTAAGCTACTTGCTCGGTGTTTGAAATCCGATATTCAATCGGACTTTGACCGCCGAGTTTTTCTTTGATCCTAGACTCATTATAGTACTTAATCCAC
>NZ_SEMD01000008.1:0-16971 GCF_004153165.1 Sporolactobacillus sp. THM7-4
GTGGATTAAGTACTATAATGAGTCTAGGATCAAAGAAAAACTCGGCGGTCAAAGTCCGATTGAATATCGGATTTCAAACACCGAGCAAGTAGCTTAAAACTATGTCTAACTTTTGGGGTTCACATCAAGCGGGGGTTTTTTTGAACATATGCTCTTCCGATTGTTCGTCAGGCATTCACTGTGCGGCTTTTTCTTACTTTCTCCTGAAATTCAATCTGTTCCTGCCTGGACATTTTCTTATATTCTTTAATAAATCGCTCATATTCAGGCATCACGTCTTCCATCATGCCGTAATCCTCAACCTTGCCGTACTGTATCCAAAGTGCTTTTTCACAGAACCTCTTCATCTGTCCGATCGAATGACTGATGAAAAAGATCGTTTTTCCTTGCTTCTTAAATTCATTCATCTTATCCAGACATTTATCAGCAAAGGTCTGATCACCGACGGAAAGGGCCTCGTCAATGACAAGAATATCCGGATCAATGTGAATCGATATGGCAAAACCAAGTCGCGATCTCATTCCGCTGGAATAGGTTTTGACCGGTTGATCGATAAAATCGCCGATGTCTGCAAATTCAATAATACTCGGGGCCAGTTCCCTGATTTCCTTTTTATTAAATCCAAGCATCAGACATTTTAACTCGATATTTTCCCTGCCGCTCAGTTGATTATTCAAGCCGGAAGCGATGGCAATCAGCGAGGCCTCTCCTTTGACTTTCACCGATCCCGATGTAGGCGGTATGACGCCGGCGATGATGTTTGACAAAGTCGACTTTCCTGACCCGTTGACACCGATAATGCCGACGACATCCCCTTCTTCAGTATCAAAACTGACATCCTGAAGCGCATAAAACGACTTGCCGACCCCTTTTGGTGAAATCAAATCAAGAATTTTTTCCGATGTCTTCGTATACATTTTATATTTCTTCGTGACATGACTCACGATAACTGATTTACCCATATTAATTATCCACCTTACAAATAATCTACAAAGTGATCGCGAAATTTCAGATGTATCATTGAACCGAACATGAAAGCAATGATCACGAACGCCCAGAAATAGACTGTGTATTTGATGTGATCAAGTCCGTACCATGAAAGGCCCAGTAAGGACGCTCGATAGCCTTCTGCGATGTAATACATCGGATTAGCCAGCATGATGGGATGCAAAAAAGCAGGAAGCCTGTCCGGGGTCCATAAAAAAGGCGTCAGATAGATCATCATCCGCATAATGGATACAAGGACCTGCTGTAGATCCCTCACAATCGTAGTCAGAGTCGACGTAATCAAAGTGACCGAGATAAGAAACGCGAGCGTCGCGAACATGAAATACGGAAGCTGTATGATTTTTATAGTTACCGGATAACCGGCAAATTGTAAAATAACCATCACTATTGCCGTAAGTGTCAGATGCTGATAAAATTTGGCGAAAATGACATAACTCGGTATGGTACTCATAGGAAAATTCATTTTAGCGATAAAACGAATCCGGGAATAGATCGACCGGCCTCCCGTCACGATGGACGGGTTGATAAAAAACCAGACAAAGATCCCGGATATCAGCCACCAGACGTATGGAATACGGTGTCCAGAGAGCGGCACAAGCCGGTGGTTCCCCATCAGATTACCGAACACAAGCCAATATATGCCGATCTGAATCATCGGATTGATAATTTCCCAGAGCATGCCGAGATAGTTGTTATTGTTCTCGCTTTTTAACTCGTATAAAGACAATCTTCGAATCAAATAAAAGCTGGAAATTTGTTCCTTTAAAACAATCCATGCAGATTTCATCCTCATAATCCTTCCAAACATATAGCGTTACTAAATAAATTCGTATGGCCCAGCCCGAATGACAGAGTGGCGACGAAAAATAGATTCGTCCTGTCTGCCGCATGTTTTGCTTTCTCTTCCCTGTTACACTTTAACACAGCTTTAACAAAAATGGAAAGCACATTTCTATTTCTATGGATACAAGCAAGCAGAAAGGAAAACATAAGAACCGAATGACGGGACCCTTTTTGGGCAGACTAGAACCAGGCTCATGCCCGGGAAAAACCACTATAGTCTGAGGAGAAGATACCTGATGCTTACTGTCCTTTTATATCTCAGTTTCTTTGGTCTGCTCTTCTTTTTCTTTGTCTCTGTCTCTTTCAGATTGGATTTTCTCTCCTCCGCGATTATGTATGCAATGATATTCTGGTTTCTCGTCGTGCCGATTACTGTCGTGTATATCGAAGAAAAGAATTATGAAATGAAAAAAGCAAAATCAAGTCAGAATAAAGCCAAATCATAACACTGAGGCGAAGGCGAGGCTGATCCGTCATGTTCTGGAAGAAAAAAAGGCTTCAGGAAACCGATCCGAACGAAAAATCACCGAAAACGGTAAAAGATTTGATTGCAAAACTCAAGGATTATCCGGACTTCACTCATTTCGAGCACCGCGGAAAATATCTCAACTGCTGGATTTCCTTTTTTCAATCGCTGGTGAATATCGAGTTCGTTCATCGTGATGTTTTTCCATTCTTATATCGGGACGACGTCCGTAATCTGAATGATATTCAGGAACGGCTGCCAATCGAAAAGATTATCCGGACCAGGGATATTTCCGTCATTCAGACCAAATTGCTTGAAGGATACATTGTTATCCAAATCAAAAAGTCTCAGGCAGAATGTCTGGTCGTTCCTTCCATCCGTGTCAAGGGACGACAAGTTGAGCCGCCGGAAGTTGAGACAAGTATCATCGGGCCTAAAGAATCTTTTGTGGAATCTGTCGATACAAATATCAATCTGGTCAGAAAGCGTATCCCGATTCCGCAGCTGGCCATGCAAGAGTTCCGGGTGGGCAAAGTATCAAATACCCGTGTCAGTTTGCTTTATCTGAAAGGTATCGCCAATATGGAGAATGTCAATACCGTCAGGCAGAGAATCGAGGATCTGGAAGTCACCAGTCTTCTTGATTGCAATATGCTTTCACAGCTGATCAGCGACAACAATAACTCGCCTTTTCCCCAATTTATCGATACCGAACGGCCTGATCGGACGGCTGCATCCATTTATGAAGGAAAAATCGCCGTGTTTGTTGACGGCTCACCTAGCGCTTTGATTCTTCCCACGACGATCGTTGAATTTTTCGGTGCGTTCGATGATTATTTTCTCACCTGGCACCTCGCGTCAACATACCGTCTTTTAAGGCTTTTTGCGGTCGCTATTTCCGTATTGGCAGCATCCTTATATGTCGCTGTTCTGACCTATCATTATCAGCTCGTACCTAAGGACCTGTTAGGGACGCTGATTACATCGCGCAGTTCCGTTCCCTTTGATCCGATCATGGAAGCGCTCGTTCTCGAAGGGATGATTGAATTTTTGCGTGAAGCAGGGGCACGGCTTCCGACAAAAGTCGGACAGACACTCGGTGTCACAGGCGGTATCGTCATCGGCACGGCCTCTGTTCAGGCCGGGCTGACCAGCAACGTTTTATTGATTATTATTGCCGTATCCGCCCTTGCGGCTTTTACGACCCCTAATTACCGAATGGGGACAACGATCCGCTTTATCCGCTTTCCTTTTATTCTTTCCGCCGAGATACTCGGTTTGCTCGGGATTATTTTGTGTTTCACCTTTCTTGTCTGCCATTTGCTCAAGCTGACCTCTCTCGGACGGCCATATATCGAACCTGTTTATCCCTTGCGTGTTACCGACTGGAAAGACGCGTATTTCAGACTTCCTTACAACATCCAGACCACTCGTCCAATGTTCCTTCGCCCGGGGGAAGCCGCACGGGCCAACAGGAAACGGAACATCGAAAAGCGCGGAAAAAAATGGACCGATATAGATGAATAGTATTGATTTTTGATCAAAATGTTTGACTATTACTGGATGGAGTGCATTTCATTGATGCAAAAAAAGATCAGGGAAGCCAGTCAGGTTTCTCCTATCATCGCTTTTTTTATTACACTATCCATACAAATCGGCATCGGTGTTCTATCCTTTCAAAGAACCGTTTCCAGACACAGCGGCCAGGACGCCTGGGTCGTTATGCTGATCGCCGGTCTGAGCACACTCGCCGTGATGTGGATGATTCTGCGTCTGCTTGACAATGAGCAGGCGTACGGGCAGCCTGATCTTCTCTCTATCCACAGGCGGCTGTTCGGCAAATGGATCGGAGGCATGCTGAACATGGCCGCACTCAGCTTCGTCACGATTTTCGGCGTCGTCACCCTGCGCAGCTATATCGAAATTCTCCAGGTCTGGGTCTTTCCGCAGCTGTCCGTATTCGGTATTTCCATCATCTTCTGCCTGATGGTCTGGTACGCCGTTCTCGGAGGCTTTCGGGTCGTTGCAGGCATCTGTACACTCAGCACCCTCTATATGTTACCTCTGATTCTGAACGGTGGGTTCGAACTACAGCAGGCCCACTTTTCTAATTTGTTGCCACTCCTTGAGCACAGCCCGCAATCGCTGATGCAGTCCTATATGCAAGCGATACACAGTTATCTCGGTTTTGAGCTGGTTCTATTTTTCCACCCGTTTATCAAGCGTCCGGAAGCCGCTCGAAAGTGGTACTATTTTGGTTTGCTCACTGCACTATATATTTACCTTATGGTTCTTATATTGGCACTCACCTATTTCAGTCAGGCAGAATTGCAGACGGAAATCTGGCCGACGCTGACCTTCTGGAAAGCCATTCATTTTCCGCTTCTGGAACACTTTGATATTATCGGTATTATGGTTTTTCTGTGGGTTTTTCTACCAAGTATCAGTATGTCCGCCTGGGCCATCTCGCGTGGAATCAAACAAACCTTTCCGATTATCAGGCAGAAATATGCGCTTATTTTCGTCCTTGTTCTTTTTGTCATTTTATCCGCAATGATCCGTGATGGGGCTCGGGTCGAGTGGATAAATAATTTATACACCATGATCGGATTTTATTTTATTTATGCTTATATCCCCTTTCTGCTCATTTATCAGCTGATTCACAAGAAGATGAAGCAAAAACAGACGAAGGGCACGGGTTGATTTTCACAATAGAGGGGTGGAAATAAAAGACTAAAACCTGGTATATCAGACGAAGAGGTGAAGGGAACATGAAGGTCAAAACGGCTGGTGCACTGATTATACTCGTTTTTCTGTCCGGCTGCCTGCCGACCAGCGTGATCGACGATATTCTGATGGTTGAAGCCGAGGGCTATGACTATATAGGCGATGGCAAGGTACTCGGCACCGCAACCATGCCGAACTACGTTGAAAGCGGGAACCAGGGCGGACAGGGCGCCGGGCTTCCTTCTACCGCTGCAATGATGAGTTCTGTTTCAGGCGTAACCTATGACAGCAAATCACTGATTGATAAGTTTCAGTCGAAAGGTCAGCGTCCGCTGAGGCTGGGAAAGGTACGAATCATGATCTTCAATAAAAGAATGGCTCGACACGGGCTGAAAAAGGAGCTGGATTTTCGCAACCGCGATCCTGAAACCGGACGAGATATGCAATTAGCCGTCGTTGACGGCAGCACAAATAAGCTCCTGACCGCCCAGTACCAGACGACAATACCGGTTTCACGTTATCTGACCGATATGATCGATCAAAATCAGGAGCAAAATTACCCGAAGAGCAACCTGCATCAAGTTCTATACAGCTATTACGGAAATTATATGGATCCGTTTATGCCGATGATCAGAAAAGAAGGCATGCATCTGGAAATGAGAGGTATTGCCCTGTTCAGAAATGACAAATACGTGATGACGCTTCCTGAAAAGAACGTCTTTCTATTTAAAATGCTGTTCGAGAAATTCAATCAGGGTGTCTACGACTATCAATACTCCCCGGGAAAACATGTCGTTATACGAAACGTTTACTCCACTGTTTCCTATAAAGTCAGGAACGGTAACGGGGCGGAACCGGAAATCTTTGCGAAAGTCCGGCTCATGGGAGATGTCCGGCAATCAGCACCGCACCTCCTGAAAAAGGATTATCATACCAAAGTTGAAAAGGGGATGGAAAGGGACATTGAAGAAAGAGCCTTCAAGATGGTGGAAATGTTCCAAAAAAAGCGAATCGACCCGCTCCGTCTCGGGGATCTGGTCAGAAGCTATACACGTCAGTTTGACGGGGCCTCCTGGGATGAGCGTTACCCTCATGCTCATTTTCACTGCTCGGTTCACGTAAATATTATGGAAATGGGCGTATCCCAATAATAGTCGAGGAGCAGGCAAACAGTCAATTGATTTATTAAAATGAGAAATTAGGGTATAATAAAAAGATAACAGGAAAGGGGATAATTAATAATGGGATTTAATCGTGGTCCTCAAGAGCCGGTTCCTGAAGCAGAAACAACTGTCTGGGCCTGCACAAATGATTCATGTTCAGGATGGATGAGGGACGCCTTTTCCTTTGATACTCATCCGACGTGCCCGCTTTGTCATTCCGAAATGAAAAAAGAAACGAGGGTGCTTCCCGTCATTAACTGATCTCCTTTTTGCGACGCCGGGAAGCTGTTGATATCGCCAGGGTTGCAAGATGCCGTCGTCTGAAGAGTCTGACTTTTCATACGGCGGCGTTTTTTATACACTTAATGAGAATGGCGTCCATCAGCCATACTAAAGAAGAAAATGACGGTCTGCCCCACTCAAATGTCTGATAACAACGGACCAACATCCGCATGACACAAAACAAAAATCAACTTTTCTTCCAGTCAGGAGACGATCCGAAGGTTTGCAATCGGTAAAGGCACTGATTTCATTCATGAACCGGGCGCAGGTTCCCATATAATAAAAACAGTAAGTATACCATTTCTAAAGACAAGCCGCAACTAAAAAAAGCTTGCAAATCCAGGCCTTCAGGCACCGTCGATATTTTTTATATATTGCTGTCGTGTCCATGGCTCAATCGTCCTTGGAAATCGAGCACATCGAACGAAAAACAACAGATAAGTTTAACAGGGACAAAAACTGAAAAAGTCCATTCATTGAGTTATTATTGCCAATAAGCATCATGCAACTATCCAATTATCCGTTTCATTACGTTACAATGCAGGCAGGGACAGAAGGTGATTCTTTGAAGCTTTACAAAATGAAAAGAAAGTATTCCGACAGGCGCGGCTGGCGGAGGATTATCAGCAGCCGGATCAGCAGCAGAATCTTTATGTGGCCGTCATTTCACGGGGAGGCTGTACTGCTGACTTTTGAAGAAATCAAAGCTCCGCTTTCAGTCACTTACGGCGCAAGCCGGACAAAAACAGTCGATCGCAATTATTCA
This sequence comes from Sporolactobacillus sp. THM7-4, assembly GCF_004153165.1. GTDB lineage: Bacteria > Bacillota > Bacilli > Bacillales > Sporolactobacillaceae > Sporolactobacillus. The sequence continues at coordinate 7,256 of NZ_SEMD01000008.1, forward strand.
TGGCTGCAGGTCTTCCCGGATCCCCCATCTCATCTTGTGCTGACTGCGATGTTTAATGACCGGAAACAGCTGGTCCAGTGTTATTTTGACGTTACCTATCGGGAAGGGCGTGATCCGGACGGAATCCTCTGGTTTGACGATCTCTACCTCGACATCATTCTCTTCCCGAATCACGATCTCTATCTCGTTGATGAGGATGAACTCGCCGAAGCCCTTGACGCTGGAATAATTAACCGGGAGATGCATGAGCTTGCCTGGCGGACCGCCCGCCGATTAATGAATTTTATTAAAAGCGATCCTGATCATTTTCTCAATCTTGTCCGTGACATGCGCCGGACCTTTCCCGACTAAGAAAAAGGGAGGAGAAGAAAAATGGCTATAAGAATGGCTGCCATGGATGAAAGGGACTTTTTCCCGTTTATGAACCAGATCGCGCAGGAATATGCACTGGAAAAACAAAAAGCCGGAAGTTGGATGATTGATGAATCCTTGCAGAATGCGATGGACGAGTTGAACAGGCTGCTTCCCCATGGCTTCTTTACACTGAACCATTACTTCTTCTCTTTATTTGATGACCTGGGCAGAAAAGTAGGACTCTTCTGGTTGTACTACGATCTGAGCAATCCGAAACGGGAATGTTTCATTTACGATTTTGAAATTTTTCCCGCTTATCGAAACAGCGGTATCGGTCAGGACGCTTTAAACACACTCTTTCAAAACTGCCGCCGTATCGGGCTGAACAAACTGAGCCTCCATGTTTTCGCCCATAACCGGCGGGCAATTCATGTCTATGAAAAACTCGGCTTCATCGCAACAGATGTGAACATGTCCAAAATATTGTAGTTCCGATTGCTGCATAGAACAGCACCATTGCGCACACTTTATCACTGTGGGGGGTGCTTTAATGTCCGAAACCAGAAAAAAAGAATATCGCGCGAACAAAGGAAAAACGGCATCCAGTGTCAATCCTGCCGGCCGGGCGCAGGATGATAATTCATCACCGGTCACAAAGCTTGAAGATCGCGCAAAAAAAACCAAATAAAGAGGGACTTTGTCCACTCAAAAACCGGGATGAAAGTCATCCCGGTTTTTATGGATATAATGATAATCCCTTTTTCTTTTCCTTATGATCAATGCTTAGTCAAGTGCATCCAGAAGCAGATCGGCAATATGAACTGCTCTGACCTTGCCTGTTTTCTTAACCCGTTCAATCCCAAGTTTCATTTCAAGCAGACAGCCCGGATTTGCCGTAACAATCGTTTTCGCCTTAGTCTGTTCTACTTTCTCCATTTTATGATCAAGAATCTGCATCGCCATATCCGATTCCACGATGTTATAGACACCCGCCGAACCGCAGCACGTATCCGCTCCTTCAAGCTCTTCGTACTTCACGCCCTCAATAGACTTCAGAAGAATTCTCGGTTCTTCGAAAGTCTGCATGACATTCCGCAGGTGGCAGGAATCCTGATACGTAACGGTTTGTTCCGGAAGTTTCAGCCGGTGCGTCTTATGAAAATCAAGATCGACGAGAATGGCTGAAATATCTTTAAGTTTGGAGACAAACCGTTTGGCCCGTTCCGCCCATTCAGGCTCATCTTTCAGGATATGGTCGTATTCAATCAGAAAGGCGCCACAGCCACCAGCATTAGTAATGATATAGTCAGCATCCGAAGCTTCGAATGCTTCAATATTCTGTTTCGCCATCTGTCTGGCCCTTTCCAGTTCGCCGCTGTGCCCGTGAAGAGCGCCGCAACAAAGCTGATTTTCCGGAATGACAACATCGCAGCCTGCCTTCTGAAGAAGCTTTATGGTCGCATTATTCGTCGAGAAAAACATCGTATCCATCAGGCAACCGGCAAAAAGAGCGGCTGTTGCCTTCTTCTCTCCTTCATGTTCAAAATAACGGGGCCGCTGCCTGACTTCCTTGCGTTTTGGAACCTCAGGCAGGACCTTTTCCATTGTTGCCATGCTTTCAGGGAAAAGATCCATAAATCCGATTTTTCTTGCTACCCTGGAAAGCCCGCTTCTCTGGTAGAATCCAAGCAGGCTTGTCGCCTTTTCCATTCTGTTTTGATGCGGGAAAAGTTCCTCAAAAATTCCTTTTCGAAGCAGCTTGACCGGCACAGACTCTTTCTTGTTTTTCTGGATAATGCTGCGGGCATCTTCCAATAGACGTCCATACTTGACACCTGATGGACAGACCGGCTCACAGGCACGACAACCGAGACAAAGATCAAGCGAATGGGCAATATCATCGTCCGGTTCAATGACACCATCGGTTATTCCCTTCATCAAAGCAATCCGTCCTCGCGGAGAGTATTTTTCCTGATGGCCGGTTTCGATATAAGTCGGGCAGGACGGGAGGCAGAACCCGCAGCGCATACAATTCAGTAATTCATCGTAGTCCATCTTTTCCTTGAATTCTTTTTGAATCTTTTTCTTAACCGATGTTGTCATCATTGCCAACCGCCATCCTTTCCTTCGTTTTCTCGGTAAAAACTTTGCCTGGATTCATGATGCCGTTTGGATCGATGGCTTTCTTTATGCCGCGCATCACTTCAATCCCTGCTTCTCCCAGTTTCCACTCAAGATAAGGGGCTTTTGTCATGCCGACCCCGTGTTCACCGGTAATTGTCCCTCCCAGTTCAATAGCCTTTTCAAAAATCTCGGCAAAAGCTTCCTCTACACGGTGCATTTCGTCCGCATTCCGGGCATCGGTCAGACAGGTCGGATGAAGATTGCCATCCCCGGCGTGACCGAATGTCGAGATCCTGACGTGATATTTTTCTGCAATGTCGGCAATCGCCCGGACCATTGTCGCAATTTCCGATCTTGGAACCGTTGCGTCTTCGAGAATAGTCGTCGGCTTAAGCCTGGCCAGAGCACTCAGGGCGGTTCTGCGGGCGGTTGTCAGCTTTTCGGCTTCTTCTTCTGAGGCAGCAACCTGAACGTCAACCGCTTGTTCGCTGCGGCAGATCTCTGCAATTTTTCGAATGTCGCGTTCAACAATTTCCCTGGGACCATCCTGTTTAATCAGCAAAATCGCTTTGACGTCTGTCGGAAGCCCGATATGGGCAAAATCTTCAACCGCTTTTAAGGTTTCCTGATCCAGAAATTCCAGAGTGACCGGAATCATTTTATGGGAGATAATTGCAGAAACTGAACGTCCCGCCGCCTCGATATCCTGATAAAGGGCAAGAATCGTTTTCTGGGATTCCGGTTTTGGAATGAGCTTTAATGTGGCTTCGGTGATTACCCCGAGTGTTCCCTCGGATCCGATAAAGAGACGTGTCAGATCATAACCGGCCACGTCTTTCGTCAGTTTTCCACCCGTTCGAATTAGTTTGCCGTTCGGCAGGGCGACTTGAAGCGCCATGACGTAATCACGGGTCACCCCGTATTTCAATCCGCGCAGGCCTCCCGAATTTTCACTGATATTGCCGCCAATGGTTGATATTTTCATCGAACTCGGATCAGGCGGATAGAAGAGACCCTCTTTTTCGACCATTTCGGAAATCGTTTTTGTAACGACCCCGGGTTGGACGGTAATCGCCAGATTTTCCTTGTCAAATTCAAGTATTTTGTTCATATTTTTAAAAAGGAGAACGACACCGCCTTTTACCGGGCATGTATCCGCGCAAAGATTTGTTCCCGATCCTCTGGCGATAATCGGTGTGGATGTTTCATTGCAGAGCTTAAGAACAGCGGCTACTTCATCCGCATTTCTCGGGGAAACGACAAAATCTGGAAGTGCCTGATAATTCGGTGTCGCATCATAAGAGTAAACGAGACGGCCGCTCATTGTTTCATCGATATTTTCCCTGCCTGTGATCTGAATCAGCTTTTCTTTCAGCCGGCTCAGCTTTTTTTTGGATTTTACTGAAAGCATGACCCCTTCTCCTCCGTTCTATTACGTTCACTTTTTCTCTTTTCCTTATCGATTGAATGTTCCATCGTCCGATTTTTGCCGTTCAAATTAAATTGTGAACATTTTGTGACCGTTTATTTTCATTATAGTTAAAGCCTGATTTTTATTCTATGTTTAAGGAAACAAATATAGCGCTTTCATTTACTCCGTTTTTGTCTGTTCATTCAAAAACAGGATGGCCAGGTAGAGAACAACCCGGCTGCGTATCTTTTTAATGTCCAGCCCGGTCAGCTCCTGCAGTTTTTTCACCCGATAGTGCAGCGTGTTGATATGCAAATGCATAAAGTTCGCGGTTTCTTTGTAAGAAAATTGATGGTCAAACAAATTTTTCAGTGTATTAAGCAACTCATCGTGTTTTAGAAGCACACCGATGGTTCGTTCAACAAACAGTTTCTTGGTTTCCGATCGAAGTTCCCCGGCAATCATCTCGAGAGTCAGATCCCGGTCATACACAATCGGCTGTGCGTCGGTCGCCACATTCAATGCCCGCTTGGCCTGATGAAATGATTTTTTTACATTTTGGGGAGAAACACGCGATCCAATCCCTATCGTCGGCCGTTTCCCGGTCCGCTGCCTGATGCTGCCCGCCCATTTTTCAATCAACCTGGAGAAGTCGCGGTCTTCATCAGACACATCGACAAGTAAAAGTAAGTGATCATTTCCCCAGCGTATGAGAATGTCTTCTTCATTAAAACGATAACCATCCGAGACCCCGGCCAAAATAGTCTGATCTTCTTTCCTGCCAGGTTCCGGCAGATGAGCAAAGGCGGCCTGCCGGTTACATTGAAGGTTAATGTTCAAAAGTTTTGCTCTGCTCAGAAAAGCTTCATCCCATTCCCGGTTATTCAGCCAGTCAAACACAAATCCTTCCAGTGTCCGTTCGTGAAAATCCAATTCTTTTTGATAAAAACTCTCATGGATCAGAAGTTCCGTCATTTTTTCCAGGAGATGGCCGTAATTCGCAACCTTCTCCGGTGTTCCGGTGATCCCGATCACGCCAACAACGGTATTGTTAAAGAAGATAGGCAAGTTGATACCCGCCCTGACACCAGGCCACTTACTCGCCGTTTGATGTGTAATCGTCAGTGACGCTTTCCGGCTGATGACGATCCTTGCCCCCTCATGGTACTGGCCCAGACGTTCCCGGTTCGTACTGGCAATAATCAAGCCATACTGATTCGCAACAAGGATACTTTCGTTGATAAGCAGATGGACTTCCCGGACAATTTTCTGTGCAAGCTGAGGGTCGAGCATTTCAAAACACTTGCCTTTCATTGATCAATCATATATTTTATTATACATGATAAAGCGGTTACTTCCGTAATAATATGATATTTTCTGGCGAATTTTCTCTCTTTTTTTCAGATTCCGGGAATCCTTTTACAGCTCACCTGAAAAAAAGCCACCTCTTATTTTGTCACATGGACAAGATGAGAGACGGCTTTCATTTAGAGTGCTTAATCTATCTGCACGATCCGTTTTTATTTGACCACATCATAGCCTTGATCCTCGACAGCTTCTTTCATTTGATCAAAGTTTACTTTCGAGTCGTCATAGTTTACATCAACTTTTCCCGTTTTGAGATCAACGGAAACGTCCGATACACCTTCCAGGTTCTTTAAAGCTCCGGAAACTGCCATTTTGCAGTGACCGCAGCTCATTCCTTTAACTTCCAGTGTTCTTTCTGCCATGTTCTCACCCCCTTTAATGGAATGCATTTGCCCGAAAAGTCCTTCATCAGCTCTCTATGCATATCGATCTTCCGGTACCTGGTCCGGCAGGTCATGAATCAGACACGGACGCGTTTCAGCCTGAGACTGTTTGCAACAACCGAGACGGAGCTGAAGGCCATCGCCGCTCCGGCAACCCAGGGTGCAAGGAGACCTGAAGCAGCTACCGGTATTCCGACAGAATTGTAGAACAGTGCCCAGAACAGGTTCTGACGAATATTGCGCATCGTCTTCCGGCTCAGATCCAGTGCCTCGGCAATATGCCTCAGATCACCACCGACCAGTGTAATGTCCGCGGCCTCAATTGCCACATCCGCACCGGTTCCGACCGCCATCCCGATGTCGGCGGCTGCAAGCGCCGGTGCGTCGTTTATACCGTCACCTATCATCGCAACTTTCAGTCCCCGTTTCTGCAATTCTTTCACTTTGTCCGCCTTTTGTTCAGGAAGCACTTCAGAAAAGACGTGGTCAATTCCGGCCTTTCGGGCGATCGCTTCAGCAGTCCGCTGATTATCACCCGTAATCATATACACTTCAAGTCCCCGATCCTTCAGAGCCTTAATCGCCTGTTCGGATGATTCCTTAATCGTATCAGCAACGGCAATGATTCCTGCAAGTTTGCCATCAACCGCGATGAACATAGCCGTTTTCCCATCGGATTCCAGCCTTTTAGCCTCATCGCCTGCATGGTCGATCGCTACTTTTTCTCTTTCCATGAGCCGCCGGGTTCCAACGGCAATCTTATGTTCCTGAACTTCCGCAGTGATCCCATAACCGGCTAATGCCTGAAAGCCTCCGGCCGCCGGCAGGTCGTTGATCCCTTTCTCCCTGGCGTAAGCAACAATCGCTGCAGCAAGCGGATGTTCGCTCGCATTTTCAGCAGCCAATACGAGTGTCAGCAGTTTTTCCTGATCGATTGTTCCGTAATTTACAATATCTGTAACTTGGGGTTTCCCATGCGTTATCGTTCCCGTTTTATCCAGCATCACCGCCTGAAGACTCTGGGCAGTCTCGAGATATTCGCCGCCTTTAAACAGAATACCGTTTTCAGCTCCCTTTCCTGTCCCGACCATAATGGATGTCGGAGTGGCCAGCCCAAGCGCACATGGACAGGAAATGACCAGAACACTGATCGAAGCAACGAGCGCTGGTGTCAGTTGACCCGGGTGTACGACCGAAATCCAGAGTATAAAGACAAGCACCGCGATCGAAATGACGATCGGGACAAACACTCCGGATATACTGTCGGCCAGCCGCTGTATCGGCGCCTTTGAACCCTGGGCCTCTTCAACAATCCGGACAATTCCTGCGAGGGCTGTGTCTTTGCCGACTTTCTCAGCCCTCATAATTAACGAACCGTTCGTGTTTAGCGTTGCACCAATTACCTGATCTCCTTGCGTTTTCTCTACCGGTAGTGATTCACCTGTAATCATTGACTCATTGACCGATGAATTTCCTTCAACAACCACACCGTCAACAGGAATTTTTTCACCTGGCTTTACCCTGAGCAACTGTCCGGGCTTTACGGTATCAACAGCTACTTTTCGTTCGTGGCCGTCTTCGATCAATGTCGCTTCCTTCGCCTGAAGATCCATGAGTTTTGTTATTGCCGTTGTCGTCTGCCTTTTTGCCCGTGCTTCCAGATACTTTCCAAGCAGGACAAGCGTAATCAGAATCGAGCTGGTCTCAAAGTAGAGAGCAGGTTCCGCAAGACTTGCAAATTGATAAAGGAATGTCTGGACAACACTGTAAAAATAGGCGGCACTCGTACCAAGTGCGACTAGTACATCCATGTTAGCGCTTTTGTTCATCAGCGCCCGGGTTGCTCCATGATAAAAAGGCCAGCCGATATAGAACTGAACAATACCCGCAAGAACCAGCTGAAACCACGGATTCATGAATAACATCGGAATCGGCAGTCCGGTCTGAAAGGGCAGGTGACCGATCATCGTATAAAGAAGCGGCAAGGAAAGCATCACGGACAAAATCAGCTTATTTCGCTTCCCGGCCAGTTCTTTATTTTTATCATCTGCATTCTCGTTCTTTCTCGGAACCGCCTTATATCCCAGTTTGCTGACTTTGTCATAAATGGCCTCCGGTTCGACAATCCCGGGCTGATACATGACCGCGCCGGTTTCCGTTGCGAGATTCACTCTTGCAGAAGTCACACCGGCCATTCGATTCAGCCCCTTCTCGATCCGGTTGGCACAAGCGGCGCAGGTCATGCCGCTAATGGCCAGATCAAGCCGCTTCTCACGGACACCGTAACCGAGCTTATTGATTTTCTCGACCACTTCTTCAGGTTTTGCCTGGTCTTCATCAAACGTGACCTTTGCGTTTTCCAGCGCCAGGTTGACATTTGCGGAGACGCCGTCCATCTTATTCAGCATTTTCTCAATCCGGTTCGAACAGGCGGCACAGGTCATTCCTGTAATCCCTATCTGCATCTCTTTTTTCACCTTGAACACCTCCTGAGACTGATTTCAATTTATTTATTAAACTGTTTAAGTACTTTTAATAATTCAACAACTTGAGCGGTTCCATGGCCCTCTTCAATCGCCTTGAAAACACATGTTTTGGTATGGCGTTCAAGTACGGAGTATCCTATTTTCTTCAGCGCCGCCTGAACAGCCGACAGCTGAATCAGAATATCGACACAATAGCGGTCGTCCTGAACCATTTTCTGCAGCCCACGCACCTGACCTTCGACACGCTTCAGCCGATTTATTACTCTCTGCTTTTCCTCAGCCGTTCTCGGCTCGGCAGGAGATTTACCGGGCTGCATATCCAGAGCTGCATCCTCATGGCATCCTTCGTGTTCGCTCATTGATTTTCCCCCTTTTCGATTATTATTATACCCCCATAGGGTATGTGGTTCAAGTCTGCAGTCTTCAAATAATAAAAACGCCCGCATGCTTATCTGGACATGCGAACGCCTGAAATGAACCATGCATTGCTGGTTACCGGTGTGTATGATTGATTTTTCAATAAAGCCAGTATGCTTTAAACTACCGGACCAGACCGCTCAACTGCCGGACCGGACGGCTTAACTGCCGATAGAAATCGCTCAACTGCCGGAACAGATGGCTCAACTGCCGGAACAGACCGCTCAACTGCCGGAACAGATGGCTCAACTGCCGGAACAGATGGCTTAACTGCCGGAACAGATGGCTCAACTGCCGGAACAGATGGCTTAACTGCCGATAAAACAGGCTCAACTGCCGATAGAAGCCGCTCAACTGCCGATAGAACAAGCTCAACTGCCGTTAGAGCCGGCTCATCTGCCGATAAAACAGGCTCAACTGCCGATAGAACAAGCTCAACTGCCGATAGAGCCGGCTCATCTGCCGATAGGATCGGTTAAACTGCCGATAGAACCGGCTCAACTGTCGGACCAAACGGCTCAATTGCCGGAACAAACGGCTCATCTGCCGGACCGGACGCTTAAACTGCCGGACCAAACGGCTCAACTGCCGGAACAGATGGCTCAACTGCCGGAACAGACCGCTCAACTGCCGGAACAAACGCTTAAACTGCCGATAGAGCCGGCTCATCTGCCGATAGAACGAGCTCAACTGCCGATAAAACAGGCTTAACTGCCGATAAAACAGGCTCAACTGCCGATAAAACAGGCTAAACTACCGATAGAGCCGGCTCATCTGCCGATAGAACGAGCTCAACTGCCGATAGAAGCGGCTCATCTGCCGATAGAGCCGGCTCATCTGCCGATAGAAGCCGCTCATCTGCCGATAGAACGAGCTCAACTGCCGATAGAGCCAGCTCAACTGCCGATAGGAGCGGCTCATCTGCCGATAGAACGAGCTCAACTGCCGATAGAGCCAGCTCAACTGCCGATAGGAGCGCCTCAACTGCCGATAGAAGCCGCTCATCTGCCGATAGAACGAGCTCAACTGCCGATAGAGCCAGCTCAACTGCCGATAGAAGCGGCTCATCTGCCGATAAAACAGGCTCAACTGCCGATAGAAGCCGCTCAACTGCCGATAAAACAGACTCAACTGCCTATAGAGCCAGCTCAACTGCCGATAAAACAGGCTCAA
>NZ_SEMD01000008.1:17069-138268 GCF_004153165.1 Sporolactobacillus sp. THM7-4
CAACTGCCGATAGAAGCGGCTCATCTGCCGATAAAACAGGCTCAACTGCCGATAGAAGCCGCTCAACTGCCGATAAAACAGACTCAACTGCCTATAGAGCCAGCTCAACTGCCGATAAAACAGGCTCAACTGCCGATAGAGCCGGCTTAACTGCCGATAGAAGCCGCTCAACTGCCGGACGGACCGGTTAAACAGCCGGACCAGACGGCTGAACTGCCGGACGAAACGGCTAAACTGCCGGAACAGATGGCTTAACTGCCGGAACAGATGGCTTAACTGCCGGAACAGATGGCTCAACTGCCGGAACAGACCGCTCAACTGCCGATAGAGCCAGCTCAACTGCCGATAGAAGCGGCTCAACTGCCGATAGAACAAGCTCAACTGCCGATAGAAGCAACTCAACTGCCGATAGAAGGAGTTAAACTGCCGATAGCCCGGCTCAACTGCCGATAGAAGGAGTTAAACTGCCGATAGAGCCAGCTCATCTGCCGATAGAGCCAGCTCATCTGCCGATAAAACAGGCTCAACTGCCGATAAAAGCCGCTCAACTGCCGATAAAACAGGTTCAACTGCCGATAGAAGCCACTCAACTGCCGATAGAAGCAGCTCAACTGCCGATAGAAGCAGCTCAACTGCCGATAGAAGGAGTTAAACTGCCGATAGAAGCGGCTCATCTGCCGATAAAACAGGCTCAACTGCCGATAGAAGCCGCTCAACTGCCGATAAAACAGACTCAACTGCCTATAGAGCCAGCTCAACTGCCGATAAAACAGGCTCAACTGCCGGACCGGACGGCTCAACTGCCGGAACAGACCGCTCAACTGCCGGAACAGATGGCTCAACTGCCGGAACAGACCGCTCAACTGCCGGAACAAACGCTTAAACTGCCGGAACAGATGGCTCAACTGCCGGAACAGATGGCTCAACTGCCGGAACAGACCGCTCAACTGCCGGAACAGACCGCTCAACTGCCGGAACAGACCGCTCAACTGCCGGAACAAACGCTTAAACTGCCGGAACAGATGGCCCAACTGCCGGAACAAACGGCTCAACTGCCGGAACAGACCGCTCAACTGCCGATAAAACAGGCTTAACTGCCGATAAAACAGACTCAACTGCCGATAGAGCCAGCTCAACTGCCGATAAAACAGGCTCAACTGCCGATAGAGCCGGCTTAACTGCCGATAGAAGCCGCTCATCTGCCGAAAGGACAGGCTCAACTGCCGATAGAAGCCGCTCAACTGCCGATAGAGCCAGCTCAACTGCCGATAGAAGGAGTTAAACTGCCGATAGGACCGGCTCATCTGCCGATAGAAGGAGTTAAACTGCCGATAGAAGCGGCTCATCTGCCGATAAAACAGGCTCAACTGCCGGACCAATCGGCTCAACTACCGATAGAACCGCTCAACTGCCGGACCAAACGGCTTAACTGCCGGACCAGATGGCCCAACTGCCGGACCGGACGCTTAAACTGCCGGACCGTCTGGCGATTTTACTCCTCTCTTTAGTCGAATAAGAGGATGCCATAAAATCCCATTCAAGGTTCACCAATCTGTTAAAATATGTACAGAATTCTTCACTCACAAGTAAGAAAAAACATCACCGAATAATTGGGAATCTGGTACCAGTAATCGGGAATATCCCCAGGAAGCCGGATATTCCCGGACTCATTTCACAGACGGACAGTACAGTACTCTTTCAACATTTCCCCCAGACTAAGTTTATTATCCCGGCTTTAATAAACGTTCACCCGGGATTCCAGGTTCAGTCATTTCAAAAGGATCAAGTATGGCATTCATTTCCTTTTCCGTCAGTACATTCTGCTGAAGGCATAACTCACGGACTGATTGATTATTTATAACCGCTTCACGAGCAATCCGGGAAGCACGTTCATAACCGATGTGCGGACTGAGAGCCGTAATCAGGCCGACGCTTTTTTCGACATCGGTCTCCATTTGTTTGCGATTGGCTTCGATCCCTTTCAGGCAGTAATTGGTAAAAGATAGAAATGCCTGATTCATGATATGGAGCGACTGAAGCAAATTAAAGACGAGAACCGGCTCCATCACATTGAGTTCAAGCTGCCCTGCTTCGGATGCCATGGAAATGGTCTGATCGTTGCCAATGACCTGAAAGGCAACTTGATTGATTACTTCGGCCATCACAGGATTAACTTTTCCCGGCATGATCGAAGACCCCGGCTGGCGGGCAGGCAGGGTGATTTCGCTCAGTCCTGCCCGGGGACCTGAAGCGAGCAAACGCAAGTCGTTGGCAATCTTCGACATATTGAGCATGCAGATTTTCAGTGCCGCAGACACTTCGGTATAAACATCGGTATTCTGTGTGGCGTCAACAAGATCACGTGATCCGATTAAGGGCAATTGACTGATCGCGGCGAGATGGCTCACGACCGATTTTATATATTCCGGACTGGCATTCAAACCGGTTCCGACCGCCGTCGCCCCCATATTTACCGTATATAACTGTCTTCCTGCACGCTCTATCCTTTTGATATCACGTTCAATCACATGGCTGTAGGCAGCAAATTCCTGGCCGAGACGAATCGGTACGGCGTCCTGAAGATGGGTGCGGCCGAGTTTAATGATTGGATCAAACTTCTTCGCATTCTCCAGAAAGACAAGATGCATGACGTCCATGGTTGCCAGTAGTTTCTTTAAAAGCTTAATGGAGGCAATATGTGTGGCTGTCGGGAAAGTGTCGTTTGTCGACTGGGACATATTGACATGACTGTTCGGGTTGATAGACGTGTAATCCCCTTTTACTTTTCCAATTAACTCCAGGGCCCGGTTCGCGATCACCTCGTTGGCATTCATATTCACCGAAGTTCCCGCCCCTCCCTGAATCGGGTCGACGATAAACTGATCATGCCATTTCCCTTCAATCACTTCCTGAGCGGCTCCGGCAATAGCCCGGCCAATATCGGGGTTCAGGAGTCCGGCGTCCATGTTGGCAAGGGCGGCTGCTTTTTTCACGATGGCAAATGCTTTAATGAGTTCTTCATGTATTCTGTATCCGGTAATTGGAAAATTCTCCACGGCCCGCAGCGTCTGAATGCCGTAATAGGCATTTGCCGGTACCTCCCTGGAACCTAGAAAATCGTGTTCGGTTCTTCTGTTGATGTTCGGCATATCTATTCATCCCTCAAAAGAATTAGTAGCTGCATTAGTAATATACTCTGCTTTTGATTTGTAAGTGAGAGAGATTCGCCCTGTCAGAGCCCATTTCGCGATTCATTTCAATCTGCTGAGACACCCTGGTTAATACGATTTCGAAACTCAGTATAACAGACGAATTTTCAACCTGTTGAGATCCCCTGCGTTTAGCTGACAGTACCCGCAGCCAGACCTGTTGCGGACGCCCGGCCGCTGGCTGCCCGCCTATGCCGGGCGCACGCAGGAGAAACGCCCGGATCAGGCAATCCAGGCGCTTCTCTTCACAATTTCCGCTTTTTAATTGATGCTCGTTCCCCGGTTAAGCGACCGGGCCGCTTTTCCGGCGATCCCGATCCCGTTACTCATTTACTGGATACACCCTCACCGGAAGCAGGCTTCAGCGGGACCGATCTCCCAATCCCGTTACTCATTTACTGAATACCCGGTATGTTGATCTACCGGCTGGATCGAGGCTTCAGCAAAAGCTGCCTCAAGTTCCTCGCCGAAGTGTCTCTTCTGATTTTCATTCCAGGACAAACGTTTAGCCATATAATCCAGAACCGGTTGTTTCCATTTTCTTGCCCAATCGATATCAAAAAGTGTCGTTCCGGTTCTTCGTGTAAAGTAGTCGACAGGCGTGACGGCCATCTCATACGTCAGAGCATATTCAAGCGTGGCATATAGCGAAGCCGGTAATTGACGGGCGAGCGGTTCATTTCGATGATAACGAACATAATCAAACAAGGTTTCAACATTTGTTCCATATCTTCCTGCCAGATCATTAGCTTCCTTTTCCGTTAAACCAAGCTTGACTCCTTCCTCTGTCTTTTCCTTTACGTATTCCGGAAGATGTGCCGATCCACCGAAATGACCGCCCGATAATTCGATTTTTTCGGTCTCACAAGGCGGATAAGACGTTCCGTACTCCTTGTATAGCTGTTCAGTCACCACGTCAACGACGCGTTCCGCCATTTTCCGGTAACCTGTCAGCTTGCCGCCTGCGATTGATATCAATCCTGAGTCCGAGATAAAGGTTTCATCTTTGCGCGAGATCTCGGAAGGCGACTTGCCTTCTTCCTGAATCAGCGGCCGGACACCTGCCCAGCTTGACTCGACATCGTCCGCCGTCAGGTGCACCGTCGGAAACATTCCGTTGATCGCTGCAAGGAGATAATCACGGTCTTCCGCTGTCGGCTTCGGATCGATCGGCTTTTTGGAGTAATTTGTATCGGTTGTCCCGATGTAGACTTTTCCATCTCTTGGAATGGCGAAGATCATCCGCTTGTCACCGTTTGTCGTGTCAAAATATATCGATTGTTCCATCGGAAATCGCTTGCCGTCGATCACGATATGAACTCCCTTTGTCAGGTGGAGATGTTTTCCTTTTTTTGAATGATCCATTTCACGGATTGAATCGACCCAGGGTCCGGCGGCATTGACGATTTTCTTTGCGTAGATAGTGTAGGTCGCATGAGTCAGCTGGTCGGTAACCTTGACTCCCTTCAGCCTGTGCTTCGCATCATAGATCAGTTTTTGCACTCTGGCATAGTTTACGGCCAGTGCTCCCCGTTCCACTGCCTCCTTTATGACTTCCATCGTCAGGCGGGCATCATCGGTACGATACTCAACGTAATAACCGCTTCCTATAAGACCGTCTTTTTTCAGCAGTGGCTCTTTCGCAAGCGTCTCTTCGCGGTTCAGCATGACCCTCCGTTCGCTTCGCCTGACTCCTGCCAGAAAATCGTAAAGTTTCAAGCCGACAGATGTGCTGAATCTGCCGAATGTTCCTTTCTTAAAAATAGGCAGCATCATTTTTTCAGGGCGCGTGACGTGCGGAGCATTCTCATAGACAATTGCCCGTTCTTTTCCTACTTCGGCCACGATCTTAATTTCGAATTGTTTCAGATAGCGCAGTCCTCCGTGAACCAGTTTTGTTGAGCGGCTGGACGTCCCGCCGGCATAATCCTGCATATCAACGAGACCGACTTTTAATCCGCGTACCGTCGCGTCCAGTGCGATTCCCGCTCCGGTAATTCCTCCGCCAATAATGAACAAATCAAGCGGACGCTTTGCCATTTCTTTAAGATAATGCTCTCTTTCTGAAGATGAAAAGGTCATTTTGTGTTCCCCCATTCTTTTCTTATCGATGACTTGATGACTTATTGATCGGCATCTATCAAGCTCTTCATTCCTGAAAAACATCAGCTCTTCTCACTCTTCAAAAAGTAAAGACCGCAAATACACCTCGCTATTCTGCCGTCCGGCAGTTCACCAGGGTACTCGCGGTCTTCTCCTCATTCATGACCATTGGGGTCCGTTCGACAAAAGGCTTGGCTATCCTGCGCTGCACTGGATGGAAGGTATCAGTCAGGCCACCGCCCGCGCCAAGATAAAAAAGTACGGGAAACATCGGTTTTTAGATCAAACGGATCCTCATATGAACTTTTTATGAACGTTTCATTAACTCTATCATGTCAAAAACGCTTTCAAAAATCCAGTAAAATGCTTTTATCCAGATTCCAGTCAGCTGTTATTTAAAAACATTGGTGCCGGATGGGCTCAGACGAAGCTCCCATTTCCAGCTTCGATCGGCTGTAATTTGAAAACACGTGTCGCTTCAACTGCCTTTTTCCAGCCTGAGTATAAAGTGGCCCGCTGTCCTTCATTCATTTTGACCGAAAAGTCTTTGCCCAGCTGCCATATTTCCGCTATCTGATCGCAGTCTTTCCAGATTCCGACGGCAAGACCGGCCAGATAAGCGGCACCCAGAGCAGTCGTCTCATTGTTGACCGGCCGTTCAACAGGTACACCGAGGATATCGCTCTGGAATTGCATGAGAAAATCGTTTAGTGAAGCGCCTCCGTCCGCGCGTAAAGTTTTCAGCTGAATACCGGAGTCCTTCTCCATCGACAGCAGGACGTCCTTCGTTTGATAGGCCAGTGATTCCAATGCGGCACGGATAAAATGTTCCTTTGTCGTCCCGCGCGTCAGGCCGAAAACCGCTCCGCGAGCGTCGCTGTCCCAATAAGGCGTACCGAGTCCGACAAAGGCGGGAACAAAATAGACCCCTTCGGAGGAAGCCACACGAGCAGCATAGTTCTCGCTTTCGGGAGCCGTTTTGATCATCCGGAGCCCGTCCCGCAGCCACTGTATCGCCGATCCGGCAACAAAAACGCTGCCTTCCAGGGCGTAGGTTATTTTCCCGTTGATCCCCCAGGCAATCGTTGTGAGCAGGCCGTGTTTTGATTTGACCGCTTTTCCACCGGTGTTCATCAGCATGAAACAGCCAGTGCCATACGTATTTTTAACCATTCCCTCTTCATAGCATGCCTGGCCGAAGAGCGCCGATTGTTGATCACCCGCTACGCCGGCGATCGGAATTTCTTCGCCGAAAAAGTGATAGCTGATCGTTTTGGCATAGATTTCTGAAGACGAGCGAACTTCAGGAAGCATGCTTTCCGGAACTCCGAGTATCGTCAGCAGATCATCATCCCACTTCAAGTCATAGATGTTATACATCAGCGTACGGGAAGCATTGGTATAATCTGTCACATGTGCTTTTCCGCCGGAAAGCTTCCAGATCAACCACGTATCAATCGTTCCGAAAAGAAGTTGGCCATTTTCCGCCTTCTCCCTTGCCCCGTCAACGTGATCCAATATCCACTTTACCTTCGTTCCGGCAAAATACGGATCAATAAGGAGGCCAGTCTTATTCCGGACCATTTCCTCATACCCCTTATCTTTCAGCTCCCTGCAAATGTCCGCACTCTGCCGGGACTGCCAGACAATCGCGTGGTAGATGGGGTGACCGCTCTTTCTGTCCCAGATTACGGACGTTTCCCGCTGATTTGTGATTCCGATACCGGCAATCTCTTTCGGATCAATTTCGCTCGTCGACAGTGCGTCGGCAATGACTGCCAGAACAGACGCCCATATTTCATTCGCATCTTGTTCCACCCAGCCGGGATGGGGAAAAAACTGAGTGAATTCCTTCTGCGCTGTTTGAACAATGTGCGCCCTGTCGTCAAAAATCATGGCTCTTACACTGGTCGTTCCCGCATCAAGTGCCAATATATATCTTCCCATTTTTATCGCCTCTCCTGCAGATTTTATCTTCTACCCGAAATGGACTCTTTTACCGTGAAAGGTTTCAGCTCGCGGGTACGCTCACTGACAAAAGCGGTCAGGATCACAGCCGCAGTCAGCGCACCAAACACCCAGAAAGCAGCCGTAATATGCCTCGCGAAAAAGGTTTGATAGAACAGCGCACCAAAAACACCGCCGATGACCGGACCGACAACCGGAATCCAGGCATAACTCCAGTTGGACCCGCCTTTGCCCGCTATAGGCAGAACCGCATGTGCCAGACGTGGAGCGAGGTCACGGGCCGGATTGATGGCATATCCTGTCGTCCCGCCGAGCGACAGGCCAATCGCAACAATCAGAAAGCCGATAATCAGAGGATTCAGTCCCTGAGCCAGTTGATTCGCGCCGACCGATAAAATGCCAAGGACAAGGACGAACGTTCCAATGATCTCGCTAAGCAGGTTGGACCATATATGTGGAATGGCAGGTCCTGTGCAGAAAATGCCAAGCTTTGTGCCCGGATCATCCGTCTCCCGCCAGTGCGGAAGGTAATGAAAATAAACCATACAGCCGCCGAGGAACCCCCCAATCATCTGGGCGGCCAGATAAACCGGCACCTTCGCCCAGGAAAACTCCCCGATTGAAGCAAGTCCGAGAGTAACCGCAGGATTCAGATGAGCACCACTGAAACGTCCGACGGTATATACGCCGACCGCGACTGCGAGCCCCCACCCCAGTGAAATAACGATCCACCCGGAATTTTTTGCAAACGATTTTGTCAGATTGACGCCTGCGCATACACCGTCACCGAGAAGTACTACAATCATCGTGCCGATCAACTCGCCCAAAAAAGCGGACATACTTATTCCCCCTTTAGTTCCGGCAAATTATTGCGGTCATGTTCCTTTGGATACACAAAACCAGCGTCCGGAGTGCAGAAATCCTGCCTGCTGGCAAACCTTCCGGAGAAGCCGCTCGGGCCGGGCTGTACAATCTTCTGCTCAAATTAAGTGCTTCAGATCATACAAAAAAAAATCCACAATCAGTTTCATCAGACGCCAGACACGTCTCAATTCACTGCTGTGGAAAACCCATTCTCATATCCACGAAACATTAACTTGGCATAACTAATCATACGACATTTTGAAAGCGCTGTCAATATGCATTTGTCACAAAAACTTCACCATTTCGTCTCATCCGCAAAAAGCTGCTGCTCCAGCTCACTGGCAGATTAACCGAACGTCCATAAATCTTTCTTTGATGTTGAGATGGCTGTCGCACCAGCCGCAAAAGCATTTTTAATTTCTTCCTGATTACGGATCAGACCGCCTGCGATCACAGGGATCCGGACTGCCTGATGAATCTCGCGGATCATGTCCGGAATAATTCCCGGAAGGACTTCAATCAAGTCTGGTCTGACTTTTTCAAACAGATTGAAACTCGTCTCAAGAGAACGTGAGTCCAGCAGAAAAATACGTTGAATTGTGACCAGGCCCCGTTTCTTCGCTATTTCAAGGATATCGAACCGGGTCGAAATGATCCCGTTCGGCCTGATATTCTGGCAGATGAACTCCGCCGCATACTCATCGTTCTTCAGCCCGTGGATCATATCTGCATGCAAAATAATGTGTTTGTGGTTCTGTTTTGCCATCCGTACCATCTCCCCCACCTGGGCGATATGGCTGTCGAGTACGATGATCCATCGGGCCGGCCTCCGCAGGAGTTTTTCAAAATCTTTCATGCTGTTGACGACCGGTAAAACGGATTTTTGATTAAAAATCATGTCAAACCCCTTCTTTCATCAGTCAAAACAAACCGAGTGACGGATGCTGTCCAGACATTCGGCAGAGCGCAAATAAGCAGCCTGGCAGCTGCTTATTGCGTATGTTTTGAGGGGAGTAGTTCTTTTGATCTTATCTTTCAAAGATCGGGGAGCAGCAGGAGAGGATGGATTGACATTTATCAGAAAGAGGAAAACGAACGGATGCCTGATTGATCTTTTGGCCTGCAGGCGTTCCCATTTTCCCTGCGGCAAAGCCTGTTCTTCGACCTTCTCGCAGGGAACCATGGAGAAAACGGTTCAGGCATAAAATCAATTAAACTGAGGCCTTTGATTCAAAAGCCCAATCGTCTCTGGCCCTTGATTATCCGAAGAATTTTTGCCCGGACGGGGAACAGCCGGTTTTAGACCCCTGAATCCAAGGCAAAGTTCGGTCACATCCGCTCCCTGTATGTTGATCATACCCCCCTTTTTCTCCCTGTGCAAAACAGCAAATTCAAGAAAACAGCGTATTCGAAACCCCTTTTAAACGAATACCTGTTTCTTCTATAAATGGAAAGGAGAAATTTTGAGTTTTTCCACCTGTTTTTTTAAGGCTGAATTTTTGATTTCCCTTCCAGCGCGTTCACTTTTTCGATAATCAGCGCCGACAGAAAGTCATACCCGGAGTGAGTAAAATGCAGCCCGTCTTCCTGAAGCAGCGGTTGAAAGGAAGATAATTGCATCATTCTTCTATGTAAATCAATCAGCGGACTGCCTGTCTCTTCGGCCACCCGGCGAACAGATGCCGCGTATATGGAAACCCGCTCGTTCAGACGTTTCCCTTTTTGTTTCTGATCAATAACCGGCGCCGGTGTTATTAAAATAATTTTCTCCGCTGAAATGGCCTCGGTCATCCGGATTAAATGGTTTTGAAAGGCGAGCAGCGGTATTCCTTTATGGTATGAGGAGTCGTTCGCGCCGAAGAGGACAGTCACCATGTCATACGGATGGCGAAGCACATCTCTATCCATACGATCAAGCGCTTTTTCCGTCGTATCTCCGGGAACACCAGCATTTCGTATCTGCCATCCGCGAAGACCAGATGCAAGTTTCTCATTAAGGATTGGATGGACGCGTACCCCGTCCCACCCTGCCGTAATACTGTCCCCGAAACAGATCATTTTTTTCAAAATACATGCCCTCCTGAAAAACTTTTTCACATGATTAAGCTCATCGATCTAACCTTTTTCGCAAATTCGAGTCGTACTTTTTGATAAATACTTATTATAACTTATATAATAAAAGAGGAATTTCAAATCATCCAGCGAAAGGAGCGATTTTAATGGAGAAAACGAACATCCCGGGTACAGAACTTTACCCTTCACGTATCGCTTTAGGAACTTGGGCGATCGGCGGATGGATGTGGGGCGGCTCGGAAGATGAAGAGTCAATCCGTACGATCCATCAGGCGCTGGACAGCGGGATTACGACAATTGACACGGCTCCTGCTTATGGACAGGGCCATTCGGAAAAAGTCGTCGGCCGGGCCCTTAAAGAATACGGCAAACGCAGCGACGTGGTTCTCGCGACAAAAGTCTGTCTCGACTGGGTTGGAACCAATGTTTTTCGAAACGGGTCCAGGGAGAGAATTAAGAAAGAGATCGAGGACTCACTGACAAGACTGGAGACGGATTATATCGACATTTACCAGGTACACTGGCCGGATCCGCTTGTACCGATTGAGGAAACCGCTGAAGCGATGGGTGAATTGTATAAAGAAGGGAAAATCAGAGCCATCGGCGTCAGCAATTTTTCAGTCGAGCAAATGGAAGCTTTCAGAAAAGTAGCTCCGATCCATACGGTTCAGCCTCCTTACAATTTGTTTGAACGACAAATTGAGCAGGATGTTTTGCCGTACAGCAGTGAGCATAACATCGTAGCTCTCTGCTACGGAAGCCTGTGCCGTGGACTGTTAAGCGGAAAAATGACCGCAGACCGCAAATTCGAAGGCGACGATCTGCGCCTGTCGGATCCCAAATTTCATGCCCCGCACTTTGCACACTATCTGGCCGCAGTCAGCGATCTTGAAAAGTTTGCTAAGGAGAACTATGGTAAATCGGTACGCGCGCTGGCGATTCGCTGGATCCTGGATAAGACCCGGACAGGTATTGCTTTGTGGGGTGCACGCCATCCTGAACAGATTGCCGCCGCCACCGAAGTCGACAATTTTAAGCTCGATGAACAGGCTTTACAGGAAATTGACCGGATTCTTGACAAACACATTAAAGAGCCTATCGGAACTGAATTTATGGCTCCGCCAACCCGTAAAGAATACGAAGAACAGCATAGTTAAAGAACACCATTTGTTGCCTGTCAAATCGTAACAGGCCTGAAATGAGCGCCGGCTGTAGATTGCTGCCTTCACAGCAAGCATGACTGCCGGCCTTTTTTTACACTGATCTGACGAAAGGTTGAGATCAATCAATGGAAAAAATCTGTCCGTCAACGGAACCTGAAAAAAAACAGCATAAAGGCCTGACCGTTCATCAGTTTATTATTCGCCTGTTTCTGATTGCGGTTGGCGTCATGCTTGAGGCTGTTGCCCTGGAAGTTTTTCTCGTACCCAATAGAATTATCGACGGAGGCGTTGTCGGTATTTCCATCATGCTGGCACACCTTTCGGGCTGGGCGCTCGGTCTCTTTCTCGTTCTTATTAATCTCCCTTTTTTCCTTATTGGTTATAAACAAATGGGAAAAACGTTTACGATCACATCTATCGGAGGCGTGGCACTGCTTGCCATACTGACGGCTCTGTTTTCTCCGATTCCCCGTTTTACCGATGATCTTTTGCTTGCCGCGGTCTTCGGAGGAATTATCATGGGCATCGGTGTCGGCCTTGTCATAAGAAATGGCGGATCTTCCGATGGTACAGAAATTCTCGCCGTACTTCTCAATGAAAAGACGCCTTTTTCTGTAGGCGAGGTGGTCATGTTTATGAATATTTTTATTCTCGGCTCAGCAGGATTTGTATTCGGCTGGAATTTTGCGATGTACTCGCTGATTGCCTACTTTGTCGCCTTTAAAATGATTGATATCACGACAACGGGC
This sequence comes from Sporolactobacillus sp. THM7-4, assembly GCF_004153165.1. Classification (GTDB taxonomy): domain Bacteria; phylum Bacillota; class Bacilli; order Bacillales; family Sporolactobacillaceae; genus Sporolactobacillus. The sequence continues at coordinate 29,199 of NZ_SEMD01000008.1, forward strand.
CTCGAGTCGTCGAAAGCGGTATGGATTATCAGCGACTACCACGAGGAGATCGGCGACGCACTTAATGACCGGCTGGGCCGCGGCGTAACCTACCTCAATGGAGAGGGCGCCTATACCGGCAATGATAAAAACGTTATTTTCACGGTGATCAGCAGGCTTGAAGAAGCCAAAGTAAAAAACATCGTCGATTCGATCGACAAGCACGCTTTTCTTGCGATCAGCGATATTCATGATGTCAAAGGTGGCCGGTTTAAAAAAAGAAGCATTCATTAAACACACGGTTTGCCAGATGACCGTATGCAGCCAGGGCCAATCCCGGGCTTAAAGTCCTGGCTTCGCCCAGTTCTCTTTACGTTTTCGTTTAGCAAGAAGAGTTGAAAGGACGACCCAGGCGGCATTCACAAACAGAAGGGAACTTGTGGAGAAAAAGACATACTTAATCCCGAATGCTGCCGCTATGTGGCTGCCGAGGAGCGAACCGCCCAGCGTGCCGAGAAACTGAGCAGACTGATTATAACCGAACAGGCGTCCTGTGATGTTTTCAGGTGCCATTTGTTTGACGATTGTATTGATCGATGGCAGGATTCCCGCTGTAGCAAGACCAAGCAGAAAACGAAGCGCCGTAAGCTGCCAGGGATCAGTAACAAAAGCCTGCGGAATAAATACAATTCCCGTAAAAATCAGAGCGAACAGGAGAACACGGCGCGGGCCGATCCTGTCGGAAAGCTTGCCGAGCATCGGCGCGGCAATGACACTCGCAATGCCTGCCGACGCAACAACGATTCCGGAAATCATTTCTATATGCGACGCGTTTGGTGTCAATATTTTGACGTAAACGGTTATTATCGGCTGTATTGACATATTAGCCAGCTGAACCATGAAAGTTGTGATGATCATTGCAAGGAACAGCCCGGCATGCGGCAGTATCCCCCAAACTTCGTGGAACGAAGGACCCTTTTTGACTGGCGGGACAAATTTTTCTCTGATAAAAATCAGCGATGCAAGAAATGCACAGAATAAAAAGACACTCGTATCGATAAAAACCATCCGCATGCCGATATATTCCGATAAAGCTCCACCGACAAGAGGTCCGATCAGCGAACCGCTGACCCCGCCTGTTGACAGCACGCCGAGTGCCCATCCCGAATGGCTCCTGGGCGTCTGTGTGGCTACGAGAATAATTGACGCTGGAATAAAACCGGCTACCGTTCCCATAATCAGTCGAAGTGCGAAGAGCTGATAGACGTTCTGAACAAAAGCCATCAGAAAAATAACAATTGACATACCGAGCCCCGCCCGAAGCAGCATCGGTTTTCGTCCGTATTTATCTGCCAGGGTCCCCCATAACGGAGAGACAAGGGCCGACACGAAAAATGTGGCACCGAAAACCAACCCGGCCCACCGTTCAATTTCAGCAGTATCATGAATACCAAGCTTCGCGATATAAAGCGGCAAAAACGGAACAATTTGACTCATTCCCGCCGCTGTTGCAAAAGCCCCAAACCAACAAACGTAAAGATTCTTTTTCCATAATGCCAGTGGCAATAAAAAACACCTTACTTCTTTTAAATTAATCATGATTCATCCATTTATAGAAAAACGCCTGATCAGGACGACTCACTTTTTTGGCACAGTCCCTATCATAGAATGATTCGCTTATTTATACCAATATATATATTCTTATAAATGAATAGGGTATAATCTATTAGAAACACGTACGGTAATTGCTTTCATCATATGCGCTTAATTATTAAAAAGATAATGGAGGATCCTTTTATGGAATTACTTCAGCTTAAGTATTTCAGAACAGTTGCCCGCTATGAGCACATGACACGGGCTGCGGAAGAATTATCAATTGCCCAGCCCTCCCTCAGCCAGACGATCAAGCGCCTTGAGAAGGAGGTCGGGGTTCGGCTGTTCGATCGCAAAGGCCGGAAGATCAGGCTGAACCGCTATGGTAAACTTTTTCTTGAAAAAACGGAACAAGCGCTTGCCACTCTGGAAGAAGGAAAAAGAGAAGTCGCCGATCTCGCTAAACTGAATGACAATTGTATTTCCCTTTCCGTCATGAGAACGCCAATTATTCCCGACCTGCTCAGCCATTTTCACCACTGGCATCCCGCCGTCCGTTTTCGTGTCCGGCAGCTTTCGCTCACCACGGTCATGCATCAGCTGGAAACGGGAGAAATTGACATGTGTATCACACCTTATCAGAAAGAACCAGACAGCCCTTATGACTGGAAACGGCTGATGAATGATGAGATCTATCTTGTTGTCCCGGGATCGCACCATCTCGCCTGCCGCAGCAGCATTGATCTTCTTGATATCGCCCGCGAACCCTTTATTTTAAAAGCGAGCGGCGCATTTCGGGAAGTGACCGACACTTTTTTCCAGATGGCCGGATTTGAGCCGGATATCGCTTTTGAAGTCGATGATCCGGTCTCGATCCGCTGCCTGGTCAGGGAAGGTCTGGGGGTTGCTTTCTTCTCATCTCTCACCCTTCAGTCCATTAAGGACTGTTCAATCGTTCCTCTTAAAATCAATAAGCCGCGATGCTTCCGTACAATCAGCCTTGTCTGGAATACCGAACGGCATCACTCGCCGATTGCCGTTCAATTTTATCATTATGTTGTTCAGTATTTTTCCGAGCTGAATCAAAAAGAAAAAGGCAGACCGGGTCAATTGCCGGGCTAAAGCGATACAAGTGAAGGAGCGACAGTGTGCCGAAAGCCAGTCAATTGCATCATCAGACAGGGCATTCATCCGTGTACGGAATTAAACGGCTTGATTCTGTCCGTGATTCTGATGCGTTTTTTTCTGGCTCTTCCAGCCAAAATATAAGACAGCGGCTATGATCAGAAGAACAACGGGCCATTCCAGCCATTTTGCGGCTTCCCCTGCCAGGTATTTGACAAAGGGTTCGGCGAACAGCATTCTTCCGGCCGTCATTGCCAGGATAGCCGATCCTAAATAGATAATCCACGAAAAGCGTTCTGTCAGTTTCATAATAATTGCGCTTCCGCCCATTAAGAGAGGAATACTGATCAGGAGGCCGAAAATCACGAGAAGCGGATCCCCCTGAGCCGCTCCGGCAACAGCCAGAACGTTATCCAGTCCCATCAGCGCGTCGGCAATAATGATTGTCCGGATAGCTGCCAGAAGACTGGAAGCCGGCTTGATTTCCTTGCCTTTATTTTCCCCTTCATCAGCCGGTTGAAGCAAACGGAAGGCGATCCAGATAAGCACCAGACCACCGGCAAAGTGAAGGCCCGGGATCATGAGCAGATAGACGACCAGGATCGTGGATATGGCCCGGAGAACAACTGCTCCGGCTGCGCCATATATGATTGCCCACTTTCTCTGCCTTTCCGGGAGCCTGCGCGCCGCCATTGCAATTACGATCGCATTATCTCCCGCCAGAAACAGGTCGATCCCGACAATCACAGCGAGAGAAGACCAAAATTCCAGTGTAAAAAGTTCCATAATCAAGCAAACCTCCTGAATGATAAATCTGGTTAACAAAATAAAACAGCCCTCCCAACGGTTTGTCGGAAAGGCTTAAAAATAATAAACCTTTGCCCATTTTCCGTTCAGGGCAAAGGTCTCGCGAGCAGCAAATATGCTGCCAGCAAAGGCCGGGGCTTTAACCCGTACTGACGGCACATTGCTGCTGGCTACTCCCCTTTATGAGAAGCTATCAAATTAACACTAGTATACGATCATCTATCATTTCTGTCAATAAAATTGACTATCAGGATCCGCTTTGTACAAATATATCGGCGATACCAGGAATAGATCTGCGGTACTCAGAAAATAGGTACAAACATATGACGAAAATATAACCTTATTAACCCGACTAAACGCTTTCTTTCTGTTTCTGTTCATCCTTACCCCGCTCACTGTTTTTCTGACTCATCCAGCCAAAATAAAGGACACAGGCAATAATCAGGAAGATAACCGGCCATTTAATCCAGGCAAAAGGTTCCATCAAATCCTTGATGATATGTTCGGTAAAAATCATCTTTCCTGCCGTAAACGCGAGAATCCCTGCACCGGCATATGTGATCCAGGCATAACGGTCGGTAAGCTTAAGAAAAAGCGTACTTCCGCCCATTACAAGCGGAATGCTGATCAGCAGACCGATAATAACAAGCAGGAAACTTCCGGATGCCGCACCACCCACGGCCAGCACATTGTCCAGCCCCATCAAAGCATCGGCAACAATAATCGTCCGAATGGCGGCACCCAGACTGCTCTTTGCCTCAATTTGCTTCTCACCGTGCTGACTTTTAAGCAGGCTATAGGATATCCAGACTAATAACAAACCGCCGATCAAATGCAACCCAGGAATCATCAGCAGCCAGACCACAACAAGAGTCAGAGCGGCACGTATAGCGACGGCGCCAAGGGTACCGTAAAGGATCGCACGTTTCCGCAGCCGTCCTGGCAACCGGGACGCTGCGAGTGCAATAACAATGGCATTGTCTCCGGCAAGAATCAAGTCGATACCGACAATTAATAACAGTGACGTAAGAAATTCAGCTGAAAAAAGATCCATTCCATTCCCCTCCGTTTTTTAGTTTCTCTTTACCGTGATAAATTAATCCGCAACAATGAAAAACAGCCTCTCCAACGGTTGATGGAAAGGCTGTTTGCATTAAAAAACCTTTGCCTTTTTTCATCCGTTCGAGGCAAAGGTCTTGCCGGCAACATGAAACTGTTGCCAGAGAAGGCCGGGGATAAATCCCGTAATGACGGCACTCCTCTTTAGGCTACTCCCCTTATGAGAAGTATATATGTTATTTAATTTAATTTTATTACGGATTTGTTTTCCTGTCAAGGAACAGGTCTTTACCGTATGTGTCTGGTTTTTATCTGAATATAATTTGCTGCCGGATTTCTGATCCGGTTTGTTTAAAATCTCATATTCAGGGTATCTCTAATTATGAATCAAATAATAAAATTTCAGCCCGGCAGGCAGTTGAGTATAAGTAAAAAAGAAAGGATGAGATGAATGGACAATAATGTTCAATCCCTGATTGAAGGTCTGAACGCGGATCTTGCCGGTGAATACTCGGCGGTGATTCAATACAACTATTACGCGACGACAGTAACCGGAATGAATTATCAGGTGCTGAAACCCTTTTTCGAAGAAGAAATACCTGACGAACTCGGCCACGCGGCCTATCTTTCTGAAAAAATCATGAATCTCGGGGGCGAACCGACAACGGTACCAGCCCCAGTCAAGAAAGTAACTGACGCGAAAGAGATGCTGGAAGAAGCGAGAAAAGCAGAGGCCCGTACGCTCGAAGCGTATAAAACACGCCGTATTCAGGCGGATGAACTGGGAATGGTCGAGCTGGTCGTCAAACTGGAAGACATGATCGCAGACGAACAAATGCACTTTGAAAAGCTGACAAAAACCTTGAAAGATCCTGTTTTCTCTTAACATTAAAGTAACCCGGCTCACCCTCAGCCTTTCACAATGACTCCGGGTTACCCTGACGTTTCACCTCGCACTGAAAATAAAGTCCGGAAAAGTCCGGAACCTATAAACGGTTCCGGACTTTTTCATCGGTTTTCTTTTGCAATTCTCCGGGCTGTATAGCCGAGAGAGAACAATCCTCCAGCCACAAGCCCCGCAGCAAGAAAAGCAAAGAAACCGGCGGGACTCTTCATCCCTGCAGCACCCGCCGCGCTGAGCGCAACCGTCTGGATGACCAGAAGAGCAAACAGCAGCCGGACAAAACTGCGCCGTTTTAAGCCGAAAGACACCGGATACATCCCGGCGAGCGCCTGCGGAAGCGGATGTTTCCACAGTGCGAGCAGCTGAAGCCCCGTCAGGTAAACCGTTGCAGCGACAATAAAAACGGTATAGAACCCATTACCGATGAAATAGCTGACCAGCATCCCGATAATCGTCAGACGAGCAAAAATTCCGAAATAGTCATCGGCACGGAGGAACGTTTTTACAAAAATCTGATCATAGACGTGTTCCCTGTCAAACGAGCGAACCGGAAACCAGCTGCTGATCAGTTTCCTGGCTCTGATCCGGTGCTTCAGCTGCGGGACGTCCGTAAACAGATTGGCAAAGCGCAGAAACTTCATTGCCTGTTTATTTTCCATATCAAGCACCCGGTCCCATTTAAGCAGACCACGCGCCGCCTGGCGATGAAACAGAAAAGCGCCGGAAAGCAGCATGATCAGAAGACAGGCTGCCGGAACAGCAATGAACAGCCTTGCTGTTACAGAGTAAAGAAATAAAAATGAAATGGCTCCGCGTAATATTTTGAGCGGAATTAAATCGTCGATCGACTGTTCCTGCCAGCGGCAGTCGATATTCCATCCCTTGACGATGAAAGCGGCTGCAAGGACCAGAAAATAAGCAACCGGGTTGCGGCCGGCCATTTGAAAAAACAGCGGCATACAAACGATCCATGCGACAAGAATAACGAAACTCTGTACCAGAAAACTATAGATTCTGCTGCTTCGAAAATAGCCGCCTAATTCCGGTTCAACCGGGAGAAGAAACACCTGATCCGCCTTCTGAATAAACGTACGGACCGGCGCGCGGACAGACAAGGCGGAAAGAACAACACTGATCAGCAGCAGCCCGGGAAAATGCTCCGGAAGCCCGTCCAGCCAGCGTTTATAATAAAATCCACCGATAATGATCATGGCATAGAGAACAAACATAAGCCCGCTGTTTTTCCCAATCAGATTCCAATAGCGCAGCTGCATCTGAAAATTATCCGTTCGTCTTTTCTCCCAGAGCCGGTTTAATTCAGCCATTTTGTCTCGCCCCTTGCCACCGCCAGATAAATATCGTGAAGTGATGCCCTGCTGTCGCCAAACTTCTGTTTGATCATTTCAAGCGTCCCCTGCACGGCGATTTGTCCATCATGGAGAATAATAAATTTATCACAATACTGTTCCGCAGTCGACAGAATGTGGGTCGACATCAGGATAGCTGCACCCTGTTTTTTCATTTCTTCCATTAAATCCAGCAGGGACTGAATGCCAATCGGATCGAGCCCGACAAAAGGTTCATCGACAATATATAAATCAGGACGGACAAGGAAGGCGCACATAATCATCACTTTCTGACGCATTCCTTTAGAGAAATGGCTCGGAAACCAGTGTCTCTTTTTTTCCATCCGAAAGAGCTTCAGCAGTCGCCCACTTCTTTCTTTAAAAGTCGTCCGATCAATATGGTAGGCCATTGCAGTCAGCTGAAGATGTTCTTCGAGCGTCATCTGTTCGTACAGTTCAGGCAGTTCCGGTACATAAGCAAGCTTCTGCCGATAACCCAGCCTGTCCTGCCTGATTGTCCTGCCCGCGACACGGATCTCCCCTTCAAAAGGATCAAGCAGGCCGAGAATGTGCTTAATCGTCGTACTCTTGCCCGCGCCGTTCAGTCCGACAAGCCCGACAAGCTCGCCCGGATTCATATCAAAAGTTACATCATGCAGTACCGGACGCTGACGCGAATAGCCGCCGGTAAGATGTTCCACAGATAATACTGGATCCATTTCAGTCTCTCCCGCTAACTCAATATTCTTCGTTTGATTATCCATTTTCAAGTCTAACAAAAAAACAATAGAAAACGTAATTTTGAGGGCCTAAATATTTTGTCTTCCGGATAAGTCAATGAGACATTCAGATTTCCGGCACGAAAAACTGCCCTGAAAATTCAAACCAACTCGTGAGGTGCATCCTGGTCAGGCAAAAATTCTCCCAATCCGATGAAAGTTCATCCTGATCCGATGAAAGTTTACCCCAATATCTAATCAGTTTTACCTGAAGATAAGAAACAATTATCCCGTTCATTACAGCGGGCAGGGTATGCTAAAATAGAGATAATTCATTTAATAAAAGATGCTCAAATGAAAAGAACGAAGAGAAGGGATCGATGACAATGGCGGAAGAATCAAATTGCATATTCTGTAAAATTATCAAGGGGGAGATCCCGAGCGCGAAGGTCTACGAAGACGAAGATGTTTTTGCATTTCTTGATCTGAGTCAGGTAACAATGGGCCATACGCTGATTATTCCGAAAGTGCACCAAAAAGACATTTTTCATCTCGAACCGGAAATCGCAGCAAAACTTTTCAAACATGTTCCGGTTATTGCCCGGGCAATCCAGGAAGCCTTCCATCCAGTCGGAATGAACATATTGAATAACAATAGCGAACTCGCCGGTCAAAGCGTTTTCCACTACCATATTCATCTGATCCCCCGCTATGGGAACACGGACACATTCTCGTTCAGTTTTCAGCCTCATACGGATGATTACTCGAACGAGCAACGTTCGAAAATTGCCGCTGCAATTGCTGAAAAAATCAGATAGCCCTGAACGCAGCCGAAAACCGATGTTTCAAAAAATGTTTGCTTTTTCAGTAAAATGAGTGTATATTTTTTGTTATAACCCTTGCAGCAGGCTGGTGGAGCACTGCTGGAGGTATCTTTTAGTACAGACAGATGAGGAGAGATTAGTGTGAAATTGCAAAACTTGATTATTGTCGCTTTATTTTTGGGTATCGGAACGGTTCTTCATTCGGTCATTCCCGGTATTTTATTAGGAATGAAACCTGATCTGGCGCTGGTTATGCTTTTCCTGTCTTTATACTTCTTTGCAGAAAAAAAGAGTTTTCTCATTATCGGGCTTGTTGCGGGAATTCTATCTGGAATGACGACATCCATGCCGGGAGGATTTTTTCCGCTGGTCATCGACAAACTGGTCACTTCGACCGTCGTCTTCACTTTGTTCGCCGGTGTCGCCTCGCATTTATCAACTTTGCCAAAGTATATTGCGGGAATTATTTTTGCCGGGATTGGAACGGCAGTCAGTGGCGCAGTTTTCCTGAGCATGATGATCCTGATTTCAGGACTCAATCCGCATGCTTTTACCGGATTGTTTGTTACGCTTGTACTGCCTACAGCGGCATTAAATACCGTGCTGACAGCGATTCTTTACCCGATCATAATGAAAATCTCCGAGCGAAGTGCGATTTTCAGTACCGCAGCCGGACGTTCTGCCCGTTAAGCAGCTCCGAAAAAAGTCCTGCCTTATACAGGCAGGACTTTTTATATTATCAAACAGCGGCGATTCTGTTCATGCTCCTGTCATCTGTTTCTGGAAAACAAAAAACGGAAAATCAGCTTTTCATGAACGGAAAGCGCCTCATCCTTGCTTATCAGGCTGCATAAAATGTGATATTAGCAGCCGATCAGGGTATAATGAATTTAGTATATGAAAAATGAGGTGATAACATGGGAAAATTTCTCTCCTACACCATTGGAGCTGCTATCGGCGGCATTGTCGGCGGAACGCTCGTTTTACTGACCACTCCAAAAAAGGGTGAGGAAGTTCGGAACGAAATTAAAGAAAAGGCTGTTTCAATCCAGGAACCTCTCAAAGACGCCGCGAATAATCTGAATGCTGTAAAAGACCGTGTTCTTGCTCTTAAAGATGATAGTATGCCTGTCTTGAAATCAACAGTGACGGATATTGGTAATCTTCTAAAAGAATGGAAAGAGGATGTTCAGCCATACCTGACCAGGATTAAAAACAACGTCGTTCAGCTTGAAGCGGCGAAGGAAAAACTCAGTAATAAATTGAGAGCCCATTCACCGGAAAAAAAATCCGGCGAAGAAGAAACGCCGCCTTCTCTCTGATTGATCCAGCTGACAGCGTAACTGGACAGAACAAAACCGCTTCCTGTAAGTCACAGGAAGCGGTTTTGTTTGTGTTGACGGGGAAAACCTGAATTTTTACTGTTAGAAGGCCCAGAGACCTTTTCGGAATACCGGTTCCCAGTTCCCGGTGCCTGTTTCCCCATCAATATCCAGTTCTGATGATCCAATCATGAAATCGACATGAATGATACTGTTATTTACGCCGTGAGCGTCGAGTTCTTCCCCCGACATCTCCGTACCCTTGTCCAGACAAGTAGGATAGGCTTTGCCAATCGCAAGGTGGCATGACGCATTTTCATCAAAAAGTGTGGTGTAAAAAATCATTCCGGATGCGGATATCGGCGAGTCATTTGGAACAAGCGCCACTTCTCCGAGATAGTGCGATCCCTCGTCTGTCCCGATCAGTTTCTCGAGAACATCTCCGCCCTTTTCCGCGGATGCCCGAACAATCCGTCCGTTTTCAAACGTCAGGGTCAGCTTCTCGATCATCGTTCCTCCATAGAAGAGTGGCTTTGTACTCGTAACGGTGCCGTTTACCCCCGTTTTGTCAGGAAGTGTATAAACTTCTTCTGTAGGGATGTTGGCGATAAATTTTGTACCGCGACTGTTAACCGAAGCTCCCCCCTCCCAATGACAGGCAGGATCAAAGCCGATCTCGAGATCCGTCCCCGGCGCCCGGTAGCGCAATTTACGATACTTTTTCCGATTCAACACGGAAAGCCTGGCAGCGAGTGTTTCCTGATGGACCTTCCAGGCCTGAACCGGATCATCCTGGTCCGCTCTTGTCATTTTAAAGATCACGTTCCATAAGTCTTCCATGGCTACTTCTCTTATTTTTCCGGGAAACAGCTTTTTAGCCCATTCGACAGTAGGATAAATCAGGATGGTCCAGCTGAAACGGTCGGCCATTCGATAGTCATAGTACGTATTCAGCGCCTTCCACATGATCTCCTGATCCAGTGCAGCCTTATGGGGGATCAACCTCCTCCATCATGCCCAGCCCGGTCGTCCTGATATCGATACAGGCAGCCCCGCGTTTGACCAAAGCCGTGAGCGCCTCCGCTTTCCAGACCGGATAGTCACGGATAACATCTTCAGAAGTATAGTTCAGTCGCAGACTGTCCAGACGGTCATCCGTCCAATTGTAATAAACACGTTTCGCTCCCGCCTGATAAGCCTTCTCTGTTACAAGCCTGACAAGTTCAGCCGCATCGACCGGTGCTTTAACGATCACTTCCTCCCCCCTTTGAACATTTGCACCGACCTTAACCGCAAGTTCAGCATATTTTTCCAGCTTTTGTGCAAAAGTTTCCATTTCTTCACCTCCAGCGTTTCAGAACCACAGGGTTGTCCAGTTAAACGGCCAGTTCATTCATATAAAACGTTCTCATCAGTATCATATCACTTTAGGCAGTCCTTTGCCCGTGAACATCGGCGGGGGTTAAGCCTGCCATCATTCGGGCTTCTGATGAACGGTAAAGGAAATAGTGTCTTCCGCAAGGTTAATGGTTTTTGCTTGCAGACTGAGACCTTTCTGTATCTCAACTTGTGTCAGGTCAATATAAATCTGCTGTTGGTCAGGTTGTATGATGACCCATTTTGGAAACCCTGATCCACTTTTCAGGAAGTTCAAGACTTCTTTGTCAGGCAGCTTCAGACTTCCCAGTTTAACATCTGCTTCTTTTAAAATAATGTTACCCTGGCTGACCGCCGGATCGAAAGTTATAGAGAACGGGATCGCCGTAAACAGCAATTTATACTTTCCGCTTAGAATCAACTGATCATTAATTTTGACGCTATACGATAAACGAGGATCGAGGTCTTTGTTTATCTGACTATTAATCATGGCCTCCAGCTGCTTCTTATTAGCCTGAACGGTAAAAACAGCTTGACCTGCCGAACGGTGAGGCGGAACATTTACTGGCTGACCGCCGGAAAACCAGTCGGTTAAAAGTCCGAAGATCAGGAATACCGCAACAGCCACTGCAAAGAGAAGAGAAAGGAACGCAGCTTTCCAAAAGTTTCTTTTATTTTTTTGATTTCTCATCAATCTGTTCTCTATCAATACCTATCTTCCTTCCTCTCTGACATTTTCTACCTTTTTACGTTTTATGATCATCATGAAAAAGTTCAGTTTCTCAATTATACATTATTTTACTTCATTTTCAGATCCATGCCGAATATTTCACATTCATTCAGTTTGAATCCATCTGTGCCTTTCAGTACGACCTTTTTTGTGCAGCCTTTTTACGGCTGTCTTTGACTCTTCTCGACAAGTCTGTGCTTTTTCAGTTAGAATGGACAGTGTTGAGAATTCTTTTCAGGGCTGTTATCCGAAAACAGGGATGCAGGAAATCTTCGTGCCGATGCTAATAAGGATCGGTTCAAGCCTCACGTTTTCGCGGATATCCGATCCCGATCGTTCCGGCTAACCGGCCACTTATCTTTATTCATACCGTTTCCTGAATATTTAAGAGGGGTATTGACGGATAATTTAATGCTGCTTCGAAAATATTTATATTGAGGAGCAAATCAAATAGGAGTGGACAAAGTGAAAAAATTAATGATGATTCTTGCCGCATTGCTTGTGATCTCGAGTCTTGCTGCATGCGGAAACGGCGGAGGAAATAATGCCGTTGTTGTCAAAACAAAGAGTGGAAACATCACTCAGCAAGACTTCTATAATGAACTGAAAAAAAGCAATGGGAGCCAGGTTCTTCAGAATATGGTGTACGAGAAGCTGCTTGAGGCGAAGTACCATGTATCCAAAAAAGATGTCGATGCAAAGTACAATGAGATTCGCAAGACTTTCTCGAGCGCCGACCAGTTTAATGCTTATCTGGCACAGAACAATCTGACAGAAAGCCAGTTCAGACGTCAGATCAAAGACTATCTGATGATGCAGAAAGCACAGCGTCAGGGTATCAAAGTCACAGACCAGGATCTGCGGGATTACTATAATAAAAATAAAAACAAGCTTGTTGAACTGAAGGCGAGCCATATTCTGGTAAAAGATCTGAAGACGGCAAAATCAATTCAACAAAAGCTGAAGAACGGCGAAGACTTCGCTAAACTGGCCGAAGCCAGTTCGATCGATCCGGGTTCTAAATCTAAAGGCGGCGAACTCGGCTGGTTCAAGCAGACAACAATGGTACCGGAATTCTCAAATGCCGCGATGAAGTTAAAGGTCGGACAGATCAGCGGGCCCGTTAAATCGTCCAACGGTTACCATATTATCAAGCTCGAAGGCAAAAAGGACAGTTTTGCTCAGCTTAAATCATCAGTTAAAGATGCTTATCTATCAAGCAAAGAGAAATCTCAGGACCAGGTAATGCAGAGCTTGATTAAGAACGCCGACATACAGGTTAAGGATAAAGAATTCAAGAACCTGTTCAGCAGCGGCCCATCATCAACATTAGGCAAATAATTCTTCACTGCCGCTAAGGTGTCTATACAGATTCTGTCGTTTGGACAAGTGTCAAAAAAAACAAAATTTACATTTCTGACGGCCTGACGCCGGTATACTACCGGTGTCAGGCCGTTTTACACGGAACAAATTGGCGGTCCTCAGAAATATCGGCTGTTCTCGAAATATCGGCGATCACGTTATTGTAAAAAAAAGGCCGAAAGCAACGGTCAATGAATCGCTTTCGAATCTTTTTTTGGATGACGCCGTTCTTTTTCGGCATTCATCCTGCGAATATAAATTTCTCCCTGTTTTTCAGTCCATTCCTCATCCGCTTCCCGATCCTGTCTGGAAATCGTAAAGGCCTGGAAACCGCTGAATAAGATTCCGGCGATCACCAGATAGACCCACCACTCGATGCCCTCCATTTTCGATATCAGAGAGTCCATCAAACCGAACTGCTGCATCATAAATAGCAAAAAGAGCAGCGCAACGGCATAAAGAGAACGTCTTGCCTGTTTCATATTTACACCTCCCCGCGCACACTTCAGTGATTATTAAACCCACTCCGGATCCTGCACCTTATTTTATGCGCGGGCTTGGACATCCAGACCACGATTACTCATTCTCTTTTTCAGATGGAATGTAATCTTGCTCTCTTTCCAGTTCTTTGTCGAATGTCGGACGGTAGAGTGATCGATTGTTAAGGGCAAAAACGCGTTCCGAAAATTCGCCGGGTTTTGTTTTTCTGATCGCCCGGGTCATGATATTCATCTTGGCATCCATATCATCGAGCATGTGAAGGATTTCCGCTTCTTTAAACATCGGCGGTTTGGGACTACCCCATTCCGGATTTTCATGATGACTGAGAACCATATGCTGAAGCAGGAGGACTTCTTCCCTGTCGGCGATACCCATCTCACGAGCTGCTTCGCCAATTTCATCAACCATAATCGATATATGGCCAAGCAGGTTCCCTTCCAGGGTATATTTCGTTGATCCTGATCCGGACAGTTCCTTTAATTTACCCATATCGTGAAGAATGATGCCGGCATAAAGTAAGTCACGGTTGACTTCCGGATAGAGCACTACAACGGCCTTCGCCATATCCAGCATGCAGCTGACATGATAGGCGAGACCTGATAAGAAATTATGATGAATGCTCATCGCCGCGGGATATTCAAAGAAAGCGTCATGGTGCTTCTTCAGCAGGGCGCGGGTCAGGCGCTGTATCACAGGATTCTGAATATCAAAAAGGTACTGTGTCACTTTTTCATTCAGCTCTTTCTCTGAGAGCGGCGCCGCCATTACAAGTTCCGATTTTCGAACATTATCCCGCTCATCAGCGAGGCGGATCGTCCGAATCTTGAACTGATTTCTCCCTCTGTAGCGGGTGATATCCCCCTCTGCGAAGACGATCGCCCCCTGAACATAATTCGTCTCATCTTCCGAGGTGCATCCCCAGAGTTTGGATTCGATGTCACCGGATTTATCCTGCAGAATAATCGTAAGAAAGGGTTTTCCGTTGCTCGCCATTCCTTTATTGACCGATTTAATCAATAAGTAATCACGGACACGTTCGCCCTCTTTATAAAACGCAATACCCTTCAACTTTTCCCATCCCCCTTTAAGAAAATCCTGGTGAGGCCAGGCCCCTGGGCGCCGGCTGAACCTTAGTTTTTCTTATACTTGACACCGCTAATCTTTGATCTTTTGTACTATCCCATTTGTATTAAGAAAATCCTGGTGAAGCAAGGCCCCACTTTCACTTTTCATCATCGGCGGGTCGTTCATCGCGCGGCGGAGCAGGAAGAGAAATAATGAAAGCAACGCCGTCTCGATCGTTCCGGACACGGATCCGTCCTTTATGATAGTGTACGATACGTTTAACAATAGCAAGTCCAAGACCGAACTGGCCTTTATTCCCCTTTTCGAATGGTTCGAACAGAGCCTCTACCTGATCTTCAGGTATCGTCTGGCCGTCATTTTTGACCGTTATCTCCGTCTCTGTATCATGTTGCCTGGCATTCATCCAGATATTCTGTTTCGCGTAGCGGAGCCCATTTTCAACCAGATTTTCCAGAACCGTCTGCCATTGTTCCGGATCAACCCAGATATTCAGCTCTTCCCCTGATACATGAATCTGGATATCAGGGCGCTGTGTTATCAGCCGTTGTTTAACCAGATTCGCCAGACTGCCGAATTTTACCAGTGCATAGCGGCTTTTCTGTTCACGAAGAGAGTCGACACGAGTAAAGTACAGGAGTTTTCTGACCCTTTTCTCCATCTGTGCCGCCTCTTTAATGATTACATCCATTGAATCATCCAGCCCGCCTTTCGGATAGATCCCATCCTTGACCGACTGCGCGTAACTTTGAACCACCATAATCGGCGTCTTCAATTCATGGGACGCTTGCTGGAGGAACATTTTCTGAGATTCATCGTAGCTCATCAGATTAAGGCGCATTTTTTCAAATTGTGAAGAGAGCCGTTCAAACTCATCATCGCCTTTCCACTCGAACGGTTTCTCCCAGTTCAGTTTTGAAATCTCTTCAAACCGTCTGCCCAGAATATCAAGCGGCCGTTTTAAATATCTGGCAAGCCAGAAAGCGATAAACAGGCTGAGAATGCCTGCCAGGATAAATATAAAAACAAGCCGTGTCCATAACTTGTGCATTAATGCATTCGTGTACGTATCCCACATATAAGAGATCAGATAGCCGGTTTCTGTATTGACCTGAACACGTCTGACCACATAATACAAGGTCGCCCCGCGGTATTCAAGTTCGTAATGCCCGACTCCGGATTTTTGATGCTTTGAACGAGCTTCCATCTGATGGAAAACTGAAGAAGGAATCGTGCTGCCGAGGAGCTGATTAAAATCGTCATCAACAAGCAAATTCCCGACCGATTTGGATGCCTGTTGCCGGTCAAGAAAGTTGGGGCCGGGATTGTCGACGCCATAGTCCCCGGTATCCTGATGAAGAACATTTTGCAGTTGTTCCTGTTCAATAGTGGTAAATGAATCCTCTCTCAAAGCGCTTTGAATAGAGAAAGGGTACACGATGACCATAATGACGCCAATCATAACGATCAGGAGGGCAAACGACAGCCATATCCGTTTGGTCAGTGTCCACTTAAATTCGAACATCAGGACACAACCCGATAACCGGAGCCGTAAACAGTTTCTAATGACAAACGGCTCAGTTTTCTTCGAATCCGCCGGACCACATCATCCACAGCGCGATCCGAACCAACATAATCCTCACCCCATACCTCGTGAAGAATCTCCTTACGCGACTTGGCAACATTGGCGTTCTCCACTAAGTACAGCAAAACGTCAAATTCCTTTCCGGTCAAATCAATCGGCTTCTCTTCATCGTCATACACTTTACGTCGGACTAAATCAATCTGATACCTGGAAATGACCAGCCGGTTTTCATGAATACCTCCCCCGTAAACGCGATGCAGCAGTTTCTTCGCGCGAATGATTAACTCTTTGGGGAGAAAAGGTTTGGCCAGATAATCATCGCTCCCCATTTCAAGGCCGATAATCTTATCCAGGTCCTGGTCTCTGGCCGATATGAAGATTACAGGCTCTTCAGAATGATTCTTTTTAATCTGCCTGATTAACTCATAACCCGACATCCCCGGTAGCATGAT
This sequence comes from Sporolactobacillus sp. THM7-4, assembly GCF_004153165.1. Taxonomy (GTDB): domain Bacteria; phylum Bacillota; class Bacilli; order Bacillales; family Sporolactobacillaceae; genus Sporolactobacillus. Next base: position 45,967 of record NZ_SEMD01000008.1, read on the forward strand.
ATCGAGTATCCAGAGATGGACGCCGTTGTGCATATATTTTAATGCCTCTTCACCCGTCTGGAAAACAGATACTTTCCATCCTTCTTTTTCCATATACGCCTTTAAAATGGAAGAGAGGCTCTCCTCATCTTCAACAAGATTAATTTGAAAAACCGTTTCATTCATATTTTGTCATCCTTGTTACACACTGTTTTTAAAAAGGGTTCCGGTGCAGCAATCCCGCCAAGAACGGGCCCATATTGACCTGAACATAAGTTTTTTCTTAATTTGACAAACATTTGACCCGAATAAATTATAACATGAGTCCTTACGAATTGAGATAAATGAAACATTTTTCATATTGCTCCGAATCCGGAAAAAGTTGCTCCACGGATTGCGATAACCTTTTTTCTCTTCATTGCGACAGAGAATAGACGACGGACGGATGATCTTTTAAAAAAGCTGACTCATGGCAGGTGAACAGGATCACCTGACGACGTCTGGACAATCGTTCAAGAAGAGAATAAACGTTGTCTTCCCGGTAATGGTCAAAATTTACCAGGCCGTCATCAATGATCAGAGGCAGTGTTTCGCCGGCATCAAACAGTTCGGTCAGGGCAATACGAAGCGAGAGATAGAGCTGTTCGGCTGTTCCCCGGCTCAGCTCGCTGGCAGGGAAAAGCTTTCCGTCCCTTCTCTCAGCGAGGAAACCGTCCTTTTCATTGAGATACAAAGAGACATAAATGCCATCGGTCATTTCATTAAAACAACGTTGCGCTTTTTCCAGCACTTTAGGCAATTTCTTCTCCCTGTACTGATCTTTTACCTTTTTAATCGCCCATTGAGCCGACTGATAAACGGCCCACTCCCTGGCCTTCTGATGCAGTTCTGCAAGCAAAGTCTGATAACGGTCAAGTGTGTCGCGATAAGAATGGTTTTCCTCCAGGCTGCGGCACTCGGCCTGATCCTTAATCAGTCGGTCCCTGATCGCCTTGCTCTCTTCTTCAAGTAACGACAGTTTTTCTTCAAGTTCCGTTTCCGTGACCGTCTCCCATCTTTGCCCGTCAAAATCATTCAGAAAACGCCGCAGGGTGTCTTCCCGACCAGTGATCTCGCGCATCTGTAAAAGCCGGTCGTCTCTTTTTTCTTTTAAGTGAAGGCTGTGCTCGTAGCGGTCTGCAGCTTCATAAAACTGTTTTTCATTTTGTACCCCGGCAGAATTTAATAAATGGTCACGTTCTTCTCTGAAACGGTCCAGCTTTTTCCTGAGTGCCTGGTTCTGTTTATCATAAATATCTCTCTGTTTTTTTAAATCATTGATTTTCTGCTGCTTTTCTTTTTCAAGTAAAAACCGTTGCTCAAGGGAATCAATGCCTGCTTCAGGCGAATCAAGTTTCGCTGCAAGCCGCTTTCTTTCCTGTTCAAACCGTTCATGCTGCTCCGATAAACCCTTCATTCGACTTCTTAAGTCATCGATCTGCCGAAGCAATTGCCGGGCATCCCCTGCAATTCGGACGATTTCGTCTGCCCACTCCAGCCTCTCGATCGGATAACCTTTCGCTTTCAGCCATTCCCGGAACTGACGCTCTTCGTCCGCCATCTCTCCTTCAAGTCGCCGGACATCCGCCATCCGGCGGGCAGCTGTTTTATTGGCCTCTGCAAGCTGTTTTTGAGCCAAACTCCATTCAGCCTCGCGCTGTGTCGCATCCCATTTATCCTTATCATTCGAGTTTGGCCGGCCTCCATCCGGAAAACGAACGTCGCGTGCGATAAAAAGCAGGCTGATTGCAAGACCGCAAAGGGCTGCAAATACACCTGCTCCGGGCGCGATCAGATAGCCTGCTGCAGCGGTGGAACCGATGATCACAAGGAGGGCGGGGACAATGATTGAAAGAGGACTAAGAAACTTTACCGGCGCCTGTCTCCCCTTCGTCCCGGGAGCAGAACGTTCCCGTGTACTTGTATCACCTGCCTGCCGCTCGCTTTTCAGGACTTCCAGTCGATCGCTCAGCTGCCTTGCGGCTTCCTCCTGATCCCCGAGAATCCGCTCAGCGTCTTTTAACCGTGCGGAAGCCGCTCTCCATCGCTCGAGCTCTTCCTTCAGCTGTTTCCTGAAATCAAGCTCTGCCGAGGCATTTTTTATTTTATCAGCTGTCCAGCCGGGTCCGAGTTCTTCGAGTGCTTTGCTGTAATCACGCTCACGATTGTGCAGTTCACCCTTTATTCGCTGTATTTCCTGAAGATTCCGTTCATCCCTTACAGCCGAGCGGAACAGCGAGTCGAGATGTCCTCCTTCCTCCAGCCATATCGTTTCTACATTTATCTCCTTGATGGAGGCATCAAGCTGACGAATACGCTCCGTCAGTTCAGCCGTCTCACCTTCCAGCGAAACCATCCGGGCGCTTAACTGATCGAATCTTGATTTCCCGTTTTCCGGAAAATAGGGAACCGGTCCTGTTTTTCGCAGTTCATTCTCCAAAGCCCTGTAACTCGACATGACCGGCTTCAGTGATAAATAGGCTGCCCTGTCTTTATACTTCTGCTCAACGTTTTTCTTTTCCTGATCGATAATGGCGATCCGTTTGCGTCCCTGCCTGATTTTTTCCTGAAGCGACAGATAAGTATCCAGTTTTTGTTCCCATTTACGCCGTTCAGCGTGCAGTTTATCCAGTTGATTAAGCAACCGGTTGATTTCAGGCTTCTTCCCGCCTTTTTTAAAAAGGGCAGCGGATTTTTTCTCAAGCGCCTGTTCCAGCCGGGCCAGTTCCCGGCTGCCAATCATTCCGGCTCCAAGCAGGAAATCATTCAAATCAGACGGCTCCATCTTTTCAATTCCCCGCAGCCCGTCAAGGTCAAAGCAGAACACGTTCTGGTAAAGAAGCCGGTCCACACCCCGTAACATCGTGTGAATATCACCTGCCTCACTGCTGCCTGCTAACAGGCGGGGAGTATCCTTTTCCTTATACATTCTCTCCAGCTTATAGAGTTTCCCGTCGTCTCCGACAAAAGACAGCGCCCCGCCGATCTGATGCTCATCATTAAGCCTGGTCCACTTTGCCAGTTCATTTTTTTGAGGAAATCCGAACAATGTGTTCAGCATGAACTGGGTTAACGTTGATTTTCCTGTTTCATTTTCACCATAAATAATCACAAATGGCGAGTTCGGCAAAGAAATCTTCTCGTTTTGAAAACGGCCAAACTGATGAATATCCAATGTATTTATTTTCATCGTAAAAGCGTACACACCTGCCTTCTTATCGATCGTTCAGTCCTGTTTCAGTCCCTGGCGGATTTCGCCGGTAGCAGTGCATCAACAAGAATCTGCTCGGCATCCTGCCTGATTTTTACCTCTTCATTTTCGTCCGGCGTTTTAAGAAAACGTTTCCCCATGTAATGCTGATAGAGCGGGGACAGGGCATCGTTTAATCCCTCATCAGATTCCATCAGTCTGAGCAAATCACCGATAAAGTGAGAGCTTTCCATCAACCGTTCGCGATCCCATTTCGGCTTGAGCGTAAAGTCCGCGGAAACCGGCCAGACAAAGTCCGCTCTTTCTTCTTCTCCATCCTTAAGAACGTCGAGCAGTTCCTCCAGCATGTCGTTAAAATCGCTCCACTTTTGATCGGTCTCCGAAACAGAAAGATCAAGGGAGAGAAAAACACCGTGTTCATCAGACCGTGCGTTTTCCCTTGCTTCCTCAAGCACTTCGCTGAGCTGTTCAGCGCTTACTTTCCCCGTCAGATCGATTTTTTTCTTCTTCCATAAAATATCTGCGGTCGAAAGGAACGTAACGCGCGCGCCCCCTTTATCGAGTTCAACTAAAGACGCTCCTTTTTCTCCTGTTTCTTTGATTGAGAGGCCTTGCGTATCTCCGGAATACCAGATCGGGTTCGGGGGAGACAGCTGTTCTCTTTTATGAATATGACCAAGCGCCCAATAATCAAAGTTTTTGCTGATCAAGTCATGGATCGAAAAAGGTGCGTAACGATCATCCTGATTGCCTGCGCTTAAGGCCCCATGCAGGATACCGATGTGATAATCCGCTCCGGGGGCCGGCTCATAATCGGCAGCCATGTTCTTTTCGATCCTCCTCTGAGCGTAGCTGAATCCATATAAATGAACGACCTGACCGTCAGCTTTTATGTATGGAATCATTGCCGGCTCCGTCGGAAAGACATGCACATTTCCCGGCAGCTCCATCCTGTTCCACGGATCATCCAGATGATCGTGATTGCCGAAGACTGAAAAAACCGGAACTCCGGCGGTCTCAAGCCGTTTCATTGCCAGTACGAACCGCTTCTGAGCGAGAAGGCTTCGGTGACTGTCGTCGAATATATCACCCGCGAGAATCAAAAAGTCGGCATGCTCTGCCAGTGTCCGTTCGACAAGACGGTCGAGTGCTTTAAATGTACTTTGTTTCACTCGTTCATGCAAAACCTGCGGAAGCTCCGAAAGACCTTCGAACGGCCTGTCTAAATGCAGATCGGCCGCATGAATGAACCGAATCATGGTTCTTATTCCCCTCTCTTAAATTATCTTGTGTTTATTTTAACATAACTCCGCATCGATCACACGTTCCCATGCAGAAAAAATGAAAACAAAAAAAATACCCTTTTCAGGGCTATTCATGACGCTCTTTGTCGTTTTTTAAGTGAGCTGGATCTGCAGACCTACCGATTGACAGCCGGCAGTTTAAAAATGAACACGCAGCTGTTTGCGGAACACTTCTCTGACCACATAGGCTACGCCGTCCATATTATTTGTACGGGTCACCCAGTCGGCTTTTGCTTTAACCTCTTCAGGCGCATTTCTCATCGCAACGCCGAGCCCTGCTTTTTCTATCATTTCTGCATCTTCCGGACCATCTCCGACGGCTACAATTTCATTAAGAGGAATTCCGAACTGTCCGGCAAAGAAAAGCAGGCCGTTAAACTTCGATGTTCCCTGACGAATCAGTGTTATATCATGTTCAGATGTCCGTCTGACTGCGAGTGAAGGAAAATAGTCGGCCATTGCCTTTTCGATGTCATCCATAATTTTTTTGTCTTTCAATTTTACCTTTACGTCCGTCGCACTCTCATAATTTTCCAGCAAGTATTGGCTGAGTGTGTCCACGTAAGTCACAGGATAAAATAGCGGTTCATTCATGCCGATTGTCATCTTGGCGATCAAATTCTTTTGTCTCGGTCTGTTACTGATCGACAGGCGTTCATGCGAAATCTGAATCTGGCACGGATAGGTTTCCAGAAACTCAACCAGCTGCATCAGTACGCTATGTTCAATTTTGCTCGTATAAATCGGATCATCCATTGATGATGAAACAAACGCCCCATTATGTGTAATGATCGGATGGGACAGTCTGAGCGAACGGGCGACTTTAGCCGCCGAATGAAAATGACGTTCAGACACAAGTGTCACAATAACTCCCTTTTTCCGGACAAATTGAATGGCTTCCTTCGTTCTCCGGTCAAGTTTATTGTTACTGCTCAAAAGGGTTCCATCGATGTCCAATGCAAGTAAGCGATATACCAAGGTCCTCCCCCTTTTTGGAATCCAATTCAATTCCTCATTCCTGTTTTTAAAAGTATGAAGTCTCTTCGAAAAATAGAACAGGACAGGAGACAATCAGCCTGGGTCGTCTTCCGCCCCGTATCAATCGCTTATTTGACCTCAATCACTTAAAAGAGAAAAAACAACCCTTGCACAAACCCGATCAGGCCTCCCAGGAAGTAACCCAGATCGGTAATCATCCGAAGCTCTTTTTTGGAAATAGAAAAAATGAGATATTCCAGTTCAGACAATGAGAAAGTACTGACCTGATCCGTCACCATTTTCTTAAGGTCAAGCATGTCTAATATCTGTCCTGCATGTTCGCTCGCCAGACGGATTCCCGCTGAAACGGCTTGAGGAATCACACAATCGGCAACATAGCCAAGTACATCAGGCGGCAGTTGTTTGAATGAGGTGCTGATTGTTTTTTCAGAAATCAAATGGTCAATGATCCATTGTGTCATTTGTGACACATCTTTTTTCTGATCTAATCCAAATCTTTTGATGATTTCTTCCAGCGGTTTATCCTTCATCTCACCCCACTTCATTTCCAGCCATTCGGTTACCGCTCGTTTAAACGCAGGTGTTTGAACCGATCTCACCATTTCAGGATAGATCTGTTTGAAAATGTGCTGCCTGCCGATCAGTTTCAGAACAAGTTCTCCCCACATTCCGCGGTCCTGAATGAATTGCTCGATGCCTTGTTTAACCCGTGCAATACCAGAAGGGCTTTCTAAATAACCTGCCGCTTCCTTAATGAGGAACCCCGCTGCATCCCCCAGACGTTTCTCCACGCTTTCCAATACCTCAGGAGGAAAAATCCGCTCTAAAGATGCACTTTTATTGTTATCCAAAAAGTGATCGATAACGCCGCGAATCCCGATCCCGGCTGCTTTTTTCAGATGGCCTGTCCATTCGCCGCAGCTATTTAAGTGATCAGGCACATCCGTCACGGTTATTTCGCTGTTTACATAATGACGAAACGATTGCTGAAGCCGGTCAGAGATTTGCCTCGACAGTTCAGGATCATTGATTTTATTTTGAAGCCTGTCCGCCGTAATCAAATGGGTCATAACCAGTTCGCCTAGTTTTTCAGCTATTTCCTCGCGTCTCTTCGGAATCAGACCCGGCGTAAAGGGAAGACGCCACTTGCCGATATAAACCGGTTTAAATGGATGAAAAAGCATTTTAACCGCGAGCATATTAGTCAGGCCGCCTATAACAGCACCGACTATTATAGAAACAAGCAGATGTGTCACTGAAACGTTCATCCTTTTCTTTAGAAGTATAGTTTCATTTTACCAGAGCCCGATGAACGATGCTGAGATCAAAAGCATAAATGGGGCACAGGTGCCGTCGTGTAAAAAAAAACCTGGCAAAGCTACATCACTGGACGAAGACTGAGCATTCGTTTTTACTTTTTTTTTGTACAAAAAAGAGCGGCTGACGCCGCTCTTTGATATCATTTTTCATTTGATTGACTTAATTATTTTTGATTTCCACCAAATTGAGACTGTGCCTGAGCGACCAGTCGTTTTGTAATTTCACCGCCAACCGAACCGTTCGCTCTGGAAGTCGTATTAGCTCCAAGGTTGACCCCAAATTCACGCGCAATTTCAGTTTTCATCTGATCAAGCGCTTGTTCTACACCTGGCACTAATAATTTATTTGTATTTGCCATGTGTTTCACCTCCCTTGTAAGCTTATTGTGCGCTCTTATCTCCTCCATATCCCTGACAGAGTGTGGTAATTTTTTACGGGCACACAATTTTAAAACAGCTTCTTCAATCGTTACTTTGCCAGTCTCAGTTCACCGGTTTTCGGATCAATAACGAGGCCATAGACCGGTGTTTCTTCAGGAAGAAGTGGATGATTTTTAACGATCGACACACTCTTCTGAACCTGATCATCGACCGATTGAAATCCGCCCAGCCATTCATAAGGATCAACGCCCTGCTCCCTGACAGCTGAAAAAGCATCGTCATCAATTCCGCGATTCTTAATGTCCTGTATCATTTTTGCCGATTCCAGCCCGTGCATTCCGCAATTGGTATGGCCGATCACGTAGACAGCCTCTGAACCCAGTTCATATAGTGAGACCAGTATGCTTTTCATCGTGCTGCTGTACGGACTTTCAATCATTCCACCGGCACATTTCAGCATAATAGCATCGCCATTTTTAATGTTTAAAGCTTTTGGAAGGAGTTCAATCAACCGGCAGTCCATACATGTCACGATCGTCATTTTTTTGACCGGACGGCCGCCTGCTTCATACGGTACATAGGCCTTATTTTTTACAAATTGTTGATTAAAAGCAAGAATTTCATCTAATTGTGACATTTATCATTTCCCCCTGAGATAAAATATGTACACAATCTATGATAAAATTTTTCTCCTTTTAAATCCAGCCATAGTGTAATGATACATAAACGGGTGATAATTGAACTGAAATTCAAAATATTATGTCGGTGGTTTTACGCCTGATCAGGCGCACTAAAAAAGCCGCTCCCCACTAAAGTGAGGAACAGCTTTTTTAAATCATACGAATCAAAGCTTAACGACGTTAGCTGCCTGAGGTCCGCGGTTGCCTTCAACGACTTCAAATTCTACCGTTTGACCTTCGTCAAGCGATTTGAATCCATCACCCTGAATAGCGCTGAAGTGAACGAACACATCATTTTCGCCTTCAACTTCAATAAAACCAAAACCCTTGTCTGCGTTAAACCATTTAACTGTACCTGTTTTCAAAAAGAAAACCTCCTGAAATTTTACTATATGCGCATGTTTTATTCGTGTAGCGATGAGGACCTGCTTATTTTTCCCTTTTAATAAACAATGCTATACCGCTCATTTCAATAAAAAATTCACATATTATAAAAAGAATCAATTTAATTGCATATTGATAATCCTTTTATAACATGTGAATTACATATGCCGCTTATACACTTTTACAAGTGAGCTTATAATCACTTACCACTCACAACAGTTTTTATTATAAATCTTTATTTCATTACTGTCAAATGAATTTTCAGCATGGTGTTCAGAATCCATTAATGCTCCAGAAAAACATTGAGAATTTTTTCAAGATCCTCAATCTTTCTGGCATAGAGAAGCATCCTGCGCCGATCCGTATCAATAACCAGAACCCCATCTTCCGAAAGCCTCATGTTCTTTACGCGATCATAGTCGGTGTAAAAAAAGCCGTAATAAAATCCGCTCTGTTTAAAATACGCTTTCGGCGATCGAATAAAAACATAATACAGGAAAATAATCGTCAGAAAAAAGAGCAGAATACTGGTGAGTCCGTCTCCACCCCGTACTTTATTCGAGATGAACAATATAATAATCAGGCCGGCAAAGATAATCTCATCTGTATAATTGTGTTTTCTCAGTTTTATCGAAAGGATATTTTTCCCCTTCCGAAAAGGAATGATGAATCGGTCGTAAAGCGCATAACCGAGCATACCCGTCATTAATATGATTAATACAACAGCTGTGAAAGACATGATTTTTCCCCCTCATCCGGTTAATTAAGAAAACAGGGAACCGGCCATGTTCAGTCGATCCCCTTTACTGAAGATGATGCATTGCATTATTTAAAGAAGTGTGCCCAATAGCCAAGGATACCGACAACAAAGAAACCAAGAATGATCCACAATGGATTGATTTTCTTTCTGAGCAGCCACATGCATATAAATGTCAGCAGCAGGGGTACAAGACCCGGCATCAATTGATCCAATACATTCTGAACTGTAGTAATAGTGTACTTTCCGGTTTCCGGATTCTTCACTCTCGAGAGAACCACCGGAATATCCACTTTGGTCCACTTGTTGACCAGTGATCCCATGACAAACAGTCCAAGAATTGAAGCACCTTCAGTCAATTTCTGAAGAAGGCCGCCGCCCATATCCGAAACGACATCGACCCCTTTTTTATACCCGTAGAAAACGCCCCACCATCTGAATCCGAGACGCAGTGCATTCCAGAGAACAAAGAAGAGAAGCGGCCCCAATATATTGCCTGACATGGCAATGCCCGCACCAAGAGCAGCGAAAACAGGACGGGCGGTTCCCCACCAGATTGGGTCTCCGACACCGGCGAGCGGTCCCATTAAACCAACCTTAATACCGTTAATGGCCGCATCGTCAACCGGAGCGCCGTTAGCCTTCTGTTCCTCAAGGGCCAGTGCTACGCCTGTAATCGGCGCCGCCATAGCAGGTGTCGTATTGAAAAATTCATTGTGCCGTTTCATCGCCTGCTTTCGTTCTTCACTGCCTTCGGGATAAAGTCTGCGGATAGCTGGTGTCATTGAAAAGGCAAATCCGAGTGCCTGCATTCTTTCAAAATTCCACGATCCCTGAAGAAAATTCGAACGGACAAAAACCCAGAACAAATCTCTTTTTGTCAGTTTCTTTTGACCGGTTTTAACGCCGGCTGCAGCTGTTTCATTACTCATTTTATCATACCTCCTTTAATCCAACTCATCGTCATTGTCTGAAGTTGCAGCCGCCCCGGATGTTTCACCCGCAAAAGCCGGTTTGTTATATTTCGGACTTAACTGGATATAGACGATGGCCGCTACCAGGCCGATCACACCAAGTGCAACCAGATTGAAATTTGTAAATGCAGCGATGACAAACCCGAGAAAGAAAAATGGCATTAAATAACCCGCACGCATCATGTTGATAACCATGGCATACCCGACAACAACGATCATCCCGCCGGCAACGTTCAGGCCGCCTGTAATGACTTGTGGAATCGAGTTAAGCATGGACTGAACAGCCGTTGTTCCTACAGTAACAACAACAATCAATGCCGGAATGGCAATACGCATTGCCTGCAAGAGCAGTGCAGACATGTGCAGCCAGTCCATCACCCTCAGGTTTCCATTTTCCGATGCACGGTCGGCACCATGCTGGAAAGCAACCGTAATTGTACGGACGACAATTGTCAGTACCTGACCTGCTGCTGCCAGCGGAATAGCAAGAGCAATCCCGGCACCAATACTTTGATGGCCGGCAACAACCAGAATAGTTGAAATAATTGATGCCAGAGCGGCATCAGGTGCAATGGCTGCACCGACGTTCATCCAGCCAAGAGCAATCATTTCCAAAGTACCGCCGATGATGATACCCGTCGTTATATCACCGAGTACTAAACCGATTAAAGTACAAGCAATGAGCGGTCTGTGCGTCTGAAATTCATCAAGAATGGAACCCATCCCTGATACACATGAGACTAAGAAGACCAGAACAATCTGAATAACAGAAACGGTCATCTCATTTCCCCCCTGAAGATTAATTTGGTTATCATTTCATTAAATCCAATGTTAATAAAGACACTCAATTCATTTCCAGTTTTTTTAGCAAAGGCAGAATATCGGCTTTATTGTCCGAAGGCACTTTCCGAATTTCCAGCTCAATCCCGCGGTCATGAAGGGTGTTAAATGCTTCAATATCTTCCTTACCGACCGCGACAGCATTGGTTATCATCGTCTTTCCCTCTGCATAAGCAATGCTCCCTATGTTCACCGATTTAATATCGATACCTTTTTCAATCACACGGACAACATCTGTCGGATTGGTAAACAGAAGCATGACCGGATCCTTTTCGTACTTCGGATTTTTGTAAACCCTTACACATTTTTCCACATCAACTACATGAGCCGACACCCCCGGAGGAGCCACCTGCTTGAGCAGCGTACTGCGGACTTTATCCTTTGCCACATCGTCGCTGACAACGATCAGCCGCTTTACCCCCGTTTCCTTTGTCCAAACCGTTGCTACCTGACCATGAATCAAGCGCGAATCAATTCTTGCCAATTTGATAATCATTTTAAAAATCCTCCTCTGAATCTAGTGATGTTTTCTGCAAAGTTTTGCTCAGTGAACGAACACCTTCTATTGATGTTTTTTCAATGATTTCGACAAGCGCTTTCAAATCAAGGGTACGACGTTGTGAAAAACACTCAATCAGCATAGGCAGGTTCATTCCGGTGACGACATCCATGTTCTCTTTTCCTGCAGCTACATTCGACGCCGCGTTAAAAGGACTGCCGCCGAATAAATCGACCAGGAACAGAACGCCTTCGTCTGTATCCAGTTCCTGCAGGGCAAGCTGATACTTTTTCTTTAAATCATCCGGACCTTCACCCGGCGTAAAAGTTACCGTCGCAATATTTTCCTGTTTACCGAATATCATTTCCGCTGATTTAACGATTTCCCTTGAAAATTCACCATGCGAAGCAACGATAAGCGCTACCATTTTTCTCCCCTCCTCAACCGTGACATCAGCCTTACACTTTATAACAAGCAATTTTCGTGCCAGGTAATGTATCAAAAGGCAGCGATTAAAAACCCCTTTCCTGACAACAGGAAAGGGGTTAAAAAATATCTTGTTTTGTTTTTTTAATACACTCGTTTTTCATTAAGGCAAACGAAAAATTTAAATGGCAGTAAATTAATACACTAATAAAATTTAAACACTCATTTAATACACTCAGTTTCTTTTCATAAAAAGAAGGGATCAGACCGTATTGCTGCTTTTCGTCTGTCTGGTCTTGCCCGGAAACTCATCTCTCAGCAGGTCAACGATATAGAACAGTTCTTCATCCGGCAGCTGTACACTCATTTCTTTTTCGATGACGCGTGCCGCCTCTCTTACTTTATTCAGGTACATCTTTTTTTCTTCTGATACCGGGTTTTTGTAATCCAGCGTGTCCCCCGTCACAGCCCGTTCCACTGCAAAAGCGCTGTGAACAACAATACGAAGGGTCATCGTGTTTTTAAAGTGAACATCCCATTCTTTTTGCAGCTGTTCGCAAAATTCCAGCAACGTTGAAATGGCTCGATAAGGATTCAGATAGGTCAGCATCATTTTCAGGCTGTCTTCGCATAAATTACGTACAATCGCATCGGACTTCTCGTTTTTTATCTGGATGTTTTGACTCCTTATTGCCTGTTCAATCGTCAGCTGTCCTTTTCCTTCAATAAAGTGTTCCAGCGAAATGAACGGAGCATTAATCCGCGGTTTCTTAATACCGATTGAAGCAATGATGTTATATTTTTTCGCCAGTTCCTGTGCAGTCTGATTGAGACCGACAATCGATAACGGAATGATCCGGATCGGCTCTTCTGTAATATCGTTTATGAACGTCTTAATTAACTCTTCCAATTTCTTTGCCGTTCCCTGACCGCTTGAACAAACCGTCAGGATCGCTTTCGGTTTGTCTGAATCTGGAGACGTCATATCGTCAACACCTTCGCCATTCACATATTCATGGTTTTTCAGCGAATCGTAAATAGACTTGAGATCCATATCCAGAAAATTAGCCTTGCGTACAGCATCTAAAACCATCGGTGTCGAAACCCTGTCAATAGCCTTTACGTCGACGCCGGATTCCTCCCTGATTTTTTCTTCAAAATAGTAGAGAGATCCCATGTCGACAAGCATTAAAACGCCTTCTCCCTGATCGACTTCTCTGACCGCGGCAATCATTTGATCAAAAATATCCTTAAAGCTGACATCAAGCGGCATATCCACCGGTCTGACATTATAATCGCCCAGGAGCTCCTCCGTCACACTGACCATTGAAGAAGCCGTACTGTTTCCGTGCGTGGCAACAACAATGCCCACTTTTCCTTTTTGATTCAATTCATTGGCGGATGCAAGCAGGATCGCTAAATACATGATTTCAATCTTCGGAAGGCTGACTGGCAGCTTTTCTTCGATCAACTCGCCCATTCTGAGCGCAACCTGGTACTCGATTTCATTTTCATCAATCAGCCTTCCGTGAGGCGGTGGAGTGCCCGGGTTCAGGTTGTTCTTCCGTTTTAAAAAGCCATCTATATGCAGGCTGATGAAATAAAGAAATTTATCATTGAAGGACTTGTTCAGCATACTTTCAGCCAGCGATCGAAGTTCTTCAGCAAGACTCAGTACACGCTTATCGACCAGTTTCGCCAGTTTCATATTGGGGCTCCTGGTTACCTGCTGGTAGAAACTTTTAATATGCAATTTGATATCTGTAGCAACAAAGCGATTAATCTCTGCCTGATCGACATTCTCCTGTTTCAACAGATTCGCTTTGTCTTCAATGATTTTATACATATCAAAAGGAAGCTCATATACATCGTCATCAACCAGTTCTTTACTTCCCTCTCCGGTAATGACCGTTGTTTTGCCGACACAGGTGGATATTTCCTCATTTTCCCGGACATTCCGGGAGATCAGGCTTAGCCCTTCCTTCATTTCCTGAGGCAGCATTTTGACATACAGGTTGACATACGGACTTTCCATGCTCTCAAGGAATCCTTGTGCACAGACAAACTGGATGTTCGATTTCAACTGGCCCACATTGCCGAAAGTCACACTGCCGATCAGTGCCTTGATCACATCTTCATTCACTTTAATATCCTTATGAATCCGCTTTGCTTCTTTTGATAAGAGGTGTCTGGTCAGATCGACTTTTTCTTTAACCTGGCGCTCCTGAAAGGACGGCATGGTGATCGTAATCGGGATGCGCCGTAAAAATGTTTTCAGAAAGGCCGATGAAGGGTCTTCGGTAGTCGCGGCAATAACGAGAACTTTCGATTGCCTTCTCTTCTCGGTTTCCCCCAGTCTGTTGAAACGGCCCGTATCCATAAAATAGAAAATCATTTCCTGACCTTCAGGCGGAAGCCGGTGAACCTCATCAAGAAAAAGGATGCCGCCGTTTGCCTTTTCTACTAACCCCTGCTTGTCACTGTCGGCTCCGGTAAAAGCGCCCTTAACGTGCCCGAAAATCTGTGAAATCAAAAGATCCGGATTGTTATAGTAGTCGGCGCAGTTAAATACGATAAAAGGCGAGTTTTCATCCATCCGGTTCATATATTTGGCGTAGCTATGCATCATATGAGCAAACAGCGTTTTGCCCGAACCTGTCGGCCCAAGGATCAGAGTATGAAGTCCTCCCGGGGGATAAACAACGGCTGCTTTTGCCTGTCCGACTTGTTTTTTCAGGCTGCCATCCGACCCGATCAGTAAACTGAATGGATCCACGTCTTTGCCAATGTCTGATTTTCGTTTGGCCAGATAGAGATCTTTCAGTGACGGGATATCCAAAATAGTCTGATCAACAATATTACCGAAGTTCTTTTTTACCGTATCACGGGGAATATACAGAACCGGGCGTTTTTTAATCTTAATCACTTCTCTGAGACGGACAAGATTATTCAGCTCCAGACTGATATTGTTTCTCAGCATACCCAGGTCGCCTGCGAGGTCGTTCGCCGAGAACCCTTCCCGTTCCAGCAGCTGATCTTTTGTCAAAGCGTCGCATTTTTCTTCCAGTTTCTTATAAATACGATCTATTCTTTTCATCACTGCACTCCTCCGTATCAAAATCCGATACACGAGACATTGTCGGGATACACACACACGGATTGCCGGGAAAAATAAAGTTATCATATCGGCGAAAACGATTACATCTTTATGTTACCACAATTTTCGCGAAGTGTATTAAAAACAAAAGATCTGTTCCTTCTTACTTGTATTTGCTTAATTATTTCCGGATACAGATTCAAAATACTTGTATTTACTTATCATAAAACTTATAATTAATTACATGCAGGAGGGTACAGATCATGTATCAGGAAGAACGTCTTGTCAAAATCCTAGCGTATTTAAACGAGCACCAAAGCATGTCGGTCGCTGAAATATGTGAGCGTTTTCAAGTTTCACGCGATACGGCGAGAAGGGATATCGTCAAACTGGTCGGCAAGGGCGCAGCGATCCGGACACACGGCGGCATCGCCCTCCCCGATCTTGCGAACACCATTCTCGCTTACCGCGACCGGCTGCAAACCTTTTCCAGGGAAAAGATGAAAATCGGATCTGAAGCGCTATCCTTTCTCCGTCAGGGTGGTCATTATTTTTTAGATACATCCACCACCGTTTCCTGCATGGCTCAGCAAATCGATCAGGAAATCAACGTTTACACGCATTCTCTGGACATTGCCGAAATACTGTCTCATCAGGAAAAAAGTTCTGTCTTTCTCTTTGGCGGCGCGTTAAACACGGTCAACCGATACTTCTTTGACATCGAGAGCGTCAGCCAGCTGGAAAAGATTCATTTTGACGTTGCCTTTCTCGGTGCGGCAGCGATTACCAACGACGGGTTCTACTACGATGATAAAGAGGATGCCTATGTTAAGGGCAAGGTTTCCGAACGTTCCCGCGTGACTGCCGTTCTGGCCGACAGCAAGAAATTTATAAGAAATAGCCGCTATAAAGGACTGAACTGGAGCGATGTCGATCTCATCATTACGAATGAAACACCTCCTTCTTCGTATGTTCAGAGAGCAGACCGTGATGAGACACAGTTGATCATTGCACAGTAGCGTCTCGCATTTTCTTAAAAATCCGTTCTATATAATGGGAGAGGACAAAAATGGACATCAAGCTTGTATTCAGTGATATTGATGGAACCCTGCTCAATTCCAGCCACCGGATCGACAAAGAAACCCGTGAAGCAATTCACAAAATATCTGAAAAAGGCATTCCCTTTATTCTCGTTTCCGCACGTATGCCAGACGGAATCTTTCCCCTTCAAAAAGAGTTAAATATTACTGACCCCGTTATTGCCTATAATGGCGCCCTGGTCCTCGATGCCGCCGACCGTTTCGATCGTCGGGAAACTCTGCTCAGCATTTTTATGGAAACGAATACAGTTCTGAGTATTTACAATTTCGTCCGCCAGCATTTTCCATCGGTCAGCTTCTGCGCGTACAGTGTCAACGACTGGCTGGTCCCATCACTCGATGATCAGTGGATTGCACAGGAACGTGCGATTACCGGAACAGAGGCCCATCTCTGCGACTTTTCGGACAATAAACTTGCGAATCATGAGTTCCCGCCGATCAATAAAGTCTTATGTATGGGCCCCCCGCCGATGATTGACCGTCTTGAGGCTGCCCTGAAAACTAGAGAAGCCGGCATCACCCTGAATCAGTCGAAACCAACTTATCTGGAGATTAGTCCCGCGAGTGCCAGTAAGTCGGCCGCGATTGATGTTCTTCTGAAACATTACGGCACAAAGAAAGAGGAAACTATGGCTTTTGGCGACAATTTTAACGATATCGATATGCTGCAGATGGCCGGTGTCGGGATTGCGATGGGCAATGCGCCCGACAGAGTCAAGGAAGTCGCGGATATGACGACACAGTCCAATGATCACGAGGGTATTAAAAAAGCCCTGACCGCATTCGGCCTGATCTGATCTATCGGCCCGCCGCGTTTTCAGTGACTCTTTGAAGCAAAAAGTCAAAATTCCAACTGTTTGGCGGACCTGTCCATCTCGATATATGGAGCGTGTTCTGCCTGAGAGAAAGCGGGAAGCGTCATGCTTCCCGCTTTCTCTCATTGATCGGTCAGAAAAAGGTGGCCTGTTATTTAACCCCTTTATCCGTAAAACGGTCTAAAAAACGAAACAGCCATTTTTTGTTCTCCTGAATGTGATCCTTTTTTCCAATCATTTCATCCGCTTTCTGAATATAAGGCCCATCTGCGAGCTCCCCTTTAGTGTTGTCGATGATGCTCTTTATGTTTTCCTCCGCCATTTCCAGGTGGAACTGCAGACCGATCGCAAAGTCGTGATAAATGAAAGCCTGATTCAGGCATCCGGCACTCGAAGCCATACGCACAGCCTCCTCCGGCAAATCAAACGTGTCGCCGTGCCAATGAAAAACATCCAGGCGATCAGGAAAAATCTGAAAGGGGCCCTCTTTTCTCGCCGGAAACGTCACGGGAAACCAGCCAATTTCCGCGTCTTTTCCGGGATAAACTTTGGCTCCGAGACAATCCGCAAGCAGCTGGGCTCCGAGGCAGACCCCGAGAATCGGCAGCTTTCTATCTATTGCCTGTGTAATAAAAGCTTTTTCCCCTCTCAGAAAGGGAAAGGCCGACTCTTCATAAATATTCATCGGTCCGCCCATAATCACAAGGAGGTCAATCCCCTCAATATCCGGTAGCTCTTCCCCCGCGAAAAAGCGTGTGCCCGTCATACGATGGTGCCGCGCTTTGGCCCATTCTTCAATCATTCCGGGTGTTTCAAAAGGGACATGCTGAAAATAATGAATCTGCATCAGGCTTCAACTCCATCTGGTTCCATGAATTTGGTTTGATCAACCGCTGCGCTTCTAAACATTTTCATCCAACTTAAGCATGTTATACTGACATTATAGTGGAAAAGTCAGGGGATGACGAACATGAGCAGAATACGGGCCGTTCTTCTTACAGGTCTTGTTTTTTCTTTTTATCGATTGAAAAAGCGGAAAAAACTTGGGGTTTCTCCGGCCATGGTCAATCGGCTGAAGAGCATCAGTCCGGACCATCAACAACTCATCCTTGTTACCGCCCAAAGGGATGGCACGTCTTCTGCCTGGGTTCAAATGTTTGACCGAAAAATCGGGGGCAAATTCCGTTTAGTAAAGGAAATGCCCGGAATCATTGGGAAAAATGGATTTCTCTCTGATTTTTCCGAGGGCTCGAAAGGGACTCCGATTGGCCTTTTCCCAATCACTCAGGCTTTTGGCCGAAAGGAAAATCCGGGGACCCGAATGCCCTACCACAAAATCACGGAAGATGATATCTGGGTCGATAATCCCGGATCCCCGTATTACAATACACTTCAGTCGATGAGCCGGACGGGTGAGTCCTCTGAGAAAATGAATAATCCGCTGTACGATTATGGGTTTGTCATCGATTATAATAGAAAGGAACGGATTCCGGGGAAAGGCAGCGCGATCTTCTTTCACATTGCCGGGGGAGACTATACACTGGGTTGTACAGGGGTCTCCGAACCGGATGTGCTCTCCGTTCTCCGCTGGCTGGACCCGGCCAGGAAACCGGTGATCCTTCAGGCACCGGTTTACGAACTCACAAAATTTCTGAAGCAAACTCTTAAGAATGATGGACAAAGGAAGGGAAAAGCAATGCATCATATTACAAAAGTTTCACTGATCGGCATGGGCGCCATTGGCTGTGCTTATGGGCACAAACTTTGTGACCTTCTCGCTGGCAACCTTCGCGTGATCGCGGACAAAGAACGTGCCAACCGCTATGAAAAAGACGGATTGATCATCAATGGTCAGCGTTATGACTTTCATTATGTATCACCCGATGAAAAAGTTGAACCAGCCGATCTCGTCATCGTTGCCGTAAAATCTACACAGCTTGAGCAGGCCATTCAGGATATGCGTCACCACGTTGGCGAACACACCATCATCATGTCGCTTTTAAACGGTATTTCAAGTGAAGAGACGATTGCCAAAACTTTTGGCAAAGATAAACTGCTTTATTCATTGTGCAACGGTATCGACGCGAACCGCGAAGGCAATCATGTTGACTTTTCTACATACGGCATCATTTATTTTGGTGAGGCGACCCATACCGCTAACTCGGAAAAGGTTCAGAGGGTTAAAGATCTCTTCGACCGCGCGGGGCTGCCTTATGAAATACCGGAAAACATGATGCGGGCTCTCTGGTACAAATTTATGACCAATGTCGGTATCAATCAGGCCTCGGCCGTTACGAGAGGAAAATATGGTACTTTCCAGACCAATGAGTACGCAAGAGACCTTATGATTTCGGCCATGCGAGAAGTGATCCGCCTGTCAGAAAAAGCCGGAATCGGCCTGAATGAACAGGATATTCAAAAACAGCTGAACGTCTTTGCCCGGATGAATCCTCAAGGCCGCACGTCCATGCTTCAAGACATTGAGAGCGGGCGGAAAACCGAAGTCGAAATATTCTCCGGCACAGTCCTGCGCCTTGGGAAAAAGTACGGCGTGCCGACGCCAGTTAATAAGACGTTGTACCGGATTATTAAAACGATTGAGTCTTCATTTTAAAAACAGCTTTCATCCAAGAAAGTTGTTTTTTTAATGCCAAAGATTTAACGAAAAATCCAATCATTAGTGTGAACAAATCGTCACATTTATATTGTAAGCGGTTACACCTATTAAGATATAATAGAACCGTAAGAAGAATTAAGTTTCTGAAGGAGGATTCATAATATGGAAGCTGTAATCGAAGGCAACAAAAGCAGTTCAGCCTGGGATGGATTTGTTGATGGAAACTGGCAAAAAGAAATCGATGTCCGGGATTTCATCATAAGAAATGTCACCTCCTATGATAGCAACGAAAACTTCCTGCAAGGGCCGACAGATGAAACAAAACAGCTATGGCAAAAGGTCATGCAACTTTCCGAAAAAGAACGCGCAAACGGCGGCGTTCTCGATATGGATACCGATATTGTTTCAACCATAACCTCTCATAAACCGGGTTATCTAAATAAAGATCTTGAAAAGATTGTCGGGCTTCAGACAGATAAACCGTTCAAACGTTCGCTGATGCCATTTGGCGGCATTCGTATGGCAAAACAAGCCTGTGAAGCCTATGGTTTTAAAGTCGACGACGAACTTGACCACATTTTCACCGACTACAGGAAGACCCATAACCAGGGGGTACATGACGCTTATACCGATGAAATGAAACTGGCCCGCCATGTCGGCATTATTACCGGTCTCCCCGACGCCTACGGCAGAGGGCGAATCATTGGCGATTACCGCCGTGTCGCTCTTTATGGTGTGGATTACTTAATCGAGCAAAAGAAAATTGACAAACAAAATACGAGTAAAAAAATGACGGAAGAAGTCATTCGCCTGAGAGAAGAACTGACGGAACAGATTCGTGCTCTTGAAGATTTGAAAAAGATGGCGCAAAGCTACGGCTTTGACATTTCCAAGCCGGCAAGAAATGCAAAAGAAGCCTTCCAGTGGCTGTATTTTGCCTATCTATCATCTGTCAAAGAGCAGAACGGAGCGGCCATGAGCCTCGGCCGGACCTCGACTTTCCTTGACATTTATATTGAAAGAGATCTTAAAAATGGCGTGCTGACTGAAAAAGAAGCTCAGGAACTCGTTGACCAGTTCGTCATGAAACTAAGACTTGTCAAATTCGCCCGGACACCGGAATACAACGAATTGTTCAGCGGCGATCCAACCTGGGTTACAGAATCCATCGGCGGTATGGCAGTGGACGGACGGTCACTCGTAACGAAAAATTCATTCCGTTTCCTGCATACACTGGAAAACCTTGGACCGGCCCCTGAGCCGAACCTGACCGTGCTCTGGTCAACACGGCTGCCTGAGGATTTTAAGAAATATTGTGCAAAAATCTCAATTAAAACGAGTGCTATTCAGTATGAAAACGACGACATCATGAGAGTGGAATACGGCGACGACTACGGGATTGCGTGCTGCGTTTCAGCAATGCGTATCGGCAAACAAATGCAGTTCTTTGGTGCTCGTGCCAACCTTGCCAAGGCGCTCCTTTATGCGATTAACGGCGGCATAGATGAAGTCCATAAAGTTCAGGTTGCGCCGCCGTTTACACCTGTCACATCGGATGTACTGAATTACGACGATGTGATGGAGAAATTCGATCGGATGATGGACTGGCTGGCTGATCTGTATATCAATACACTGAATGTGATTCATTACATGCACGACAAATATTGCTATGAACGCAGCGAAATGGCACTTCATGACACGAATATTCTGCGGACAATGGCCACCGGTATTGCCGGACTGAGTGTTGCGGCAGATTCACTGAGCGCGATTAAATATGCCAAAGTTCATGTCATCCGTGATGAGTCCGGCCTCGCCGTCGACTTTAAAATAGAAGGCGATTTTCCTAAATACGGCAATAATGATGACCGTGTTGACTCGATTGCCGTTGACCTGGTCAAACGTTTCATGGCTAAGCTTAGAAAAGTTCAGACTTACCGCGATTCCGTTCCTACCCTTTCAATTTTGACGATTACATCAAACGTGGTTTACGGGAAGAAAACCGGAAATACTCCGGACGGACGGCGTAAGGGCGAACCTTTTGCACCCGGTGCGAACCCGATGCACGGACGGGACAGTAAAGGCGCTCTTGCTTCGCTGACATCAGTCGCCAAATTGCCTTACCGCTATGCGCTGGACGGCATTTCAAATACGTTCTCGATCATTCCTCAGGCGCTTGGAAAAGAAAGTGAGACAAGGGTGGTTAATC
This sequence comes from Sporolactobacillus sp. THM7-4, assembly GCF_004153165.1. Classification (GTDB taxonomy): domain Bacteria; phylum Bacillota; class Bacilli; order Bacillales; family Sporolactobacillaceae; genus Sporolactobacillus. The sequence goes on from NZ_SEMD01000008.1 coordinate 67,594, forward strand.
TTATCGCCATGCTTGACGGCTATGCCGATAAAGGGGGTCATCATATTAACATTAATGTATTTAACCGAGAAACACTGATTGACGCTATGGATCATCCGGAAAAATATCCACAACTGACCATTCGGGTATCGGGCTATGCGGTTAACTTCATTAAACTGACCCGCGAGCAGCAGCTGGAAGTCATTCACCGGACTTTCCACAAAGCAATTTAAAGTGCTTAGAGAATTCAGGAAGGAGGGGTCGCCATGGTATCAGGCAATGTTCATTCCATTGAGTCGTTCGGAACCGTTGACGGACCAGGTATCCGCTTTGTCGTGTTCGTGCAGGGCTGCCTGCTTCGCTGCAAGTATTGTCATAACGTGGACACTCGTGAAATAGGCACCGGGAAACCTGTTGCTGTAGAAGACATTATGAAAGAGCTGAAGGACTACCTTCCATTTATTCAGTCATCGGGAGGAGGCATCACCGTCAGCGGGGGAGAACCTCTCCTGCAAATGCCGTTTCTTACGGAGCTGTTTAAGGCCTGCAAGAAAATAGGTGTCCATACAGCAATCGACACGTCCGGAGGCTGTTATGTTGATGCTGACTTTTTCCACAAGGCATTCGATGAGCTCGCAAAGTATACCGACCTCGTCCTTCTTGACCTTAAAGAGATAAATAATGACAAACACAGATGGTTGACCGGTTTACCCAATACAAATATTCTCGCTTTTGCCCGGTTGCTCGCAAAGAAGAAAATACCCGTTTGGATCCGGCACGTGCTTGTTCCAGGCATAACCGACAGTGAGGACGATTTGGTGAAGCTTGGGGAATTCATCAGCACACTGGACAATGTCCAGCGCGTCGAGATCCTGCCCTATCACAAAATGGGCATCTATAAATGGGAAGCGCTCGGACTAAACTACGAACTCAAGCGCGTTGAGCCCCCAAGCCAGGAAGAAATTCTCCGGGCATGCAACCTGTTAAAAAAGAATGTGGATCACAGCCTCGTTGCTGTCCCGGAATAACAAAAACTGACGGTCTGCAAGCGCAGAAAAGCTTGCAGACCTTTTTTTATTTATCTATTAAATTAAGGAAAATACGCCCGCTGAAGCAGTTGAGCATCGTCGTCCGGAAATTGAGATTCTCCTATCGGCAGTTGAGCCGGCTCTATCGGCAGTTGAGCTCGTCCTATCGGCAGTTTAACCTGTTCTATCGGCAGTTGAGCTCGTCCTATCGGCAGCTGAGCTCGTCCTATCGGCAGTTGAGCCGCTTCTATCGGCAGTTGAGTTGCTCCTATCGGCAGTTGAGCTCATTCTATCGGCAGTTGAGCTCGTCCTATCGGCAGTTGAGCCGGCTCTATCGGCAGTTGAGCTCATCCTATCGGCAGTTGAGCTGCTCCTATCGGCAGTTGAGGCGGCTCTATCGGCAGTTGAGCCGCTTCTATCGGCAGTTGAGCTCATTCTATCGGCAGTTGAGCTCGTCCTATCGGCAGTTGAACCTGTTCTATCGGCAGTTGAGCTCGTCCTATCGGCAGTTGAGCCGCTTCTATCGGCAGTTGAGCTCGTCCTATCGGCAGTTGAGCTCGTCCTATCGGCAGTTGAGCTCGTCCTATCGGCAGTTGAGCTCGTCCTATCGGCAGTTGAACCTGTTCTATCGGCAGTTGAGCCGCTTCTATCGGCAGTTGAGCCGGCTCTATCGGCAGTTGAGCCGGCTCTATCGGCAGTTGAGCCGGCTGGTCCGGCAGTTGAGCCAGCGAGCAGAGCCGATTTTTGTTCCTGCTGCCCAGGCGGCAGGAACAAACTCAGTGATACCGCCGGATATCCCAGACGGCTAATTTATTCTTGCAATTTAGGATCATTTCTGATTTTTTAACACCTGAAATGATTTGTCCAAAAATATGTGTGTTATCTTCATTTGAACTATTCGAATAATCACCACTAACGATTGCATGACTGTTCAACATTCCTTTTAGATTATAATCAATCATTTTTTCTTCTTTCCTTTCATTGAGAAGAAAGTTTCGCCAATAATAACAAGCAAGGAAGATATAATAACACCCAGGAACATCATATTAGTGTTAGACGCACTTCCATTAAATTGATTGCCTGATTTAGTAATATGATAAAGCGTATGTCCAAAGAAATTTACATTGAGTGCACTGGCATTGCTCATGTGAATGTTTGCATATCCTACGAAGATTAAAATACATGAGAGTACTACAGAGAGTACAATACCCAGAACCATTTCAATAATAATTCTTTTTATTTGATGACTCATATCCTTTTTCTCCTCGAACGATTTTTATAAAGTATTATCATCAGTAAACTAATAATTAAGGAAAATAATGTATTAAATTTCAAAAAGCTTGTAATAAGATACTTTTGCTTACTCCATATTAAGAAAAAATCGTTCATTAGATACTTAACAGGGATAAAATCACCGACACTTTTAATGTTTGCAGGTAATTGATTGAAATTAATAAACACACCGCAAAACATATAAATCAAAAACAGACAAATCATACCAAATGGTAAAATAATTTTTGTACTCCTGATTAAAAACGCAATTAGAGTTCCCGTCAAGAGCATTGCCACCGCACAATACAAAACATGTGCAAAATAGGATAGCAAATATATAGACGAAGGTAGTTTTAAATGAAAGAGTATAAAGGCCACAATAATGTTTAAAAGCACATTAATTACTGTTAAAAACAAATAAGAAAAGATATCTGATATGACCATCTTTTTAATGTCTACGCCTAAATAACTCAATCGTCGATAACTATTATTTTGTATGCTCTCAGCAATCCAAATTGGAAAGCTAATAATAAATATCGGTACTAACCCGATTCCTGTACTAATTAAAAAATATTTATCAATAAAATGATATCCCCCCCCTATAGAAAAATTGCCATAAGAACTAATCATAATTACCATCATTAACAGTGGGAAGATCAAGGCAAAAAAGATTGCGATTGGTATTCTAAACTGCATCTTAAAACTTAGCCACATATACTTAATCATCGTATTTTATTCCTTTCACAAGCCACTATATAGCAAGTATAGATGTTTTGATAACAAAGCGAATGCTCAATATTGTTGCCAATTAGATAGTCCGTTACCTTCTGATGGCATTCCTTACTGTTACAAATAATTCCATACTTAGTCAAACGTGGTGTACTCAAGTCGATGATATGTAAATTATAATCATCCTTTAACTTCTCAAGAGAATTAATTGAACAACTAGTCTGTACTAGTGAAAAATGAGGAAAATCATGGAATAACAGCGACTGTTCTCCATAAAAAAGAATTGATCCTTCTTTTAAGATAATAATTTTGTTTGCCCACTTTTCGATTTCTTCAAAGTAATGTGTAATTGTAATAACTGTATTGTTTTGCGTTCTATTCCTGATTGTTTCCAAAAGTTGTTCTCTTTTTTGATAGTCCAAGCCAGAAGTCAATTCGTCAAAAAGATACACAGTTGCTTGTCTGTATAGTACTAATGCCAGGGTAAGCCTTTGTTGCTCTCCAACAGATAAATCTTTGACATAACTTTTATATAGACTTTTTAGAGAAAACTCATTAAGAAAGCTGTTAAGCTGCTCACCTTTTATCCCAATGACTAAATCAATTAATTCGTTGACACGGATAAGATCACTGTAATCATTTTCTTGAAAGACAATGCCAATATCCTTTTTCTTAAAATTTCGCTTAATCTCGCCCTCATAGTTAATATCATCTAAGATAGCATTAATCAAAGTTGTTTTTCCTGCTCCATTTTCTCCTAAAAGAGCAACCTTATCTCCTTCGTTAATAACAATATGTTTTCCTTGAAAATCAATGATTTTTCGATTATCTTTCTGAACCACCAAGTTATTAATTTCTATAAGTTCTTTCATCCAAATAGCTCCCTATCAAAAAAGATTTCCGAGGGAAACCAAATAGGTTCCCCTCGGAATCTTACCATTAATTCTTTGCTGGAGTTGATGCACAGCACGAGCATGAACATGAGCACGAGCAACAACCACCTGCGTAGTTCATTGCTTCCTTACTCATTACTTTTCCATACATGTTGCCTGAGTGTTTTTTATTTTCATGACCTATTCGTCTTCTCTCCAGGATAAAATTCGGTATGCAGATCTGGCTATTCTGAATATGTGTTCATTATAGATCGATGTTTTTGAAAATGTTGTCATAATGTGTCGATAGTAAAAGATATTCTATGACATATATCACTTTATCGAATGTTTTGTACATGTGGGGTTTCGCTAAGGACTGTCTGGAAAATTCAACAATTAACAAATTGAGTTTGCACTTTTTCTCTTAACCTTTCATTGCAGTCAAGTAGCTGAAATAAAGAAGATAAGTACGGGTACTTTGGTAAGATTTAAAGAGAAATTTCCTCACGATTGGAAAACTGATCAACTTCATTCTTCATTTTCCGGCCAAAATAGCAGTGTAAATTTTCGTTTCATATATGTGCAATTTAATATTAAAAATGACAGCTAAGCCTGCCGTTCGTTCGGCAATTGAGCTCTTCCTGTCCGACGTAAGTATTGATCTCCATTAAAAAACCGCAGCCAGCGATTGGACTGCAGTTTTTCAATCATCATATTATATACGGACAGGAAGGCTTCCCGATACGTTTTCAAGACCGAAGAGTGTTCGAACGGCTATATTCAGTGCTGTTCGATTAAGATCATACGTACATAAATAAGCATCGACGTCCGGGAGAAAGCGAATATCGTACGGACTTTTACCGGCAATCACAACGATAGGGTAATGATCTGTCCCATGCAGCTGGTTGATTATTTCGATCTGACGACTGTTCTCAGTTAAGGAAGCAGTCAGAGCGACAATTGCCTGGTAGTTTTCCTGGCGTGATTTGATGTTTTTCAACAAACGATCAAACGACGGCTCCTCCAGCTTAACAACGTCTGCTTCAGGATTAACTTTCCTGACGATCGATTCGAAAACGGACAGATGGTTTTGCTGATCTTCAACTTTTGAGATAAAAAGTTTTTCGCTGTAGATAAAAAGTGTCCGAGCCCGCGGTTTCAGCGGGAGAACGTTGTTTTTAACAAGAGTAATCCCTTCTTTGTATATCCGCTCGGCACTTTCACGGTGCTTCTCAAGTGCAGCAACTGAAATTGTTTCGATATTAAGTGCTTCATTCCAGTTCAGGTACTTTTTCTTCAGTTGGTCAATTCTCGCCAGTGATTGTGTCATCGCCTGCATGTCAATCTCCCCGTCTCTCATCGCCCGCTCTACCCTGTCGAGCGTCTCCATCTGTTTCTCATAAGTATGAGAGACCATCACAAGATCGGCTCCGGCCCTTAGTGCAAGGACTGCTCCGCGGGCTGTGCCAAACCGGTCGGCGATGGCTTTCATTTCCAGGCAATCCGTGGTAATCACCCCTTGAAAACGCAGCCGATCTCTCAATAAACCGGTTAAAATGTTCCGGGACAATGTAGCTGGCACGCCGTATTGCTTTTCAAGCACAGGAAAATAAATATGGGCGCTCATAATGACATCCGCCCCGGCACTGATGCAATGGCGGAAAGGAACAAGTTCAACCTGTTCCAAACGACTCAGTTCGTGCGTAATCACAGGAAGATCGAGGTGAGAGTCCGTACCGGTATCCCCGTGTCCCGGAAAATGCTTCAACGTCGGAACAATTCCGCCCTCCTGCATGCCGCGCATGAAAGCTTCCCCCATTCTCGCGACCGACTGAGGATTCGCACCGAAGGATCGTGTGCAGATCACCGGATTCAGAGGATTATTGTTCACATCAACGACCGGTGCCAGATTCCAATTGATGCCGACACTTTTTAATTCTTCGGCAGTCATCCGGGCAATCTCATAGGTATATTTCTCATTGTGCGCAGCGCCGAGCAGCATCGATCCGGGAAATTCGGTTGACCCGCTGCCAAGCCGCCGCACGGCCCCGTTTTCCTGATCCGTACAGATCAGAAGCGGATACCGGTGTCCCGCTTTTTTTGCTTCTTTCTGGAGTTCGCCAGTCAATCGGCGAATTTGCACCGGATCCTCAAGATTTCTTGAAAAAAGAATGATGTTTCCCAGTTTGTACTTGTGAATCATTTGTTTTAACTCGGGAGTCATTCTTTTCCCGTGAAAACCAAAGACCATCAGTTGCCCCATCCGTTTCAATAAATCTTCCTGCATCTTAAAAAGCACCTCCCTGAACCTGATAAAGCAGATAGGGTGCGACCTTTCGGCTGAATGCCCCGCACACCTCCTGACATTCGTCAAAAAAGGAGCCGAAATCATTTGCCAGAACCATCCGGCGAAGCCTCATCGTCCCTGCTAAGAGATTGAACATGCACCGCTCATCATCTCCGCGAAATGTAAAATCGGTGGGATACATCGACGCGATCAAGCCGAGCACAGATAAGCCTGTTTTATAGGATTGAACAATTTTCCGATCAGTAATATGTATTTGAATGCCTCGACACAGCTTTCCTTCAAATTTCGAGTAAGAAGGAACAAAACTGGTTGGGCGTGCGAGAACTCCAGGAAGACCAAGCCGGTTAAATTCCCGGGCAAGATGCGTGCTATCAATATACGGTGCACCGACGACTTCGAAAGGTCGAGTCGTTCCTCTGCCTTCGGACAGTGTGGTGCCTTCGATGAGGCACATACCGGGATAGAGGAGGGCCATATCTTCGCCGGTTGAGTTCGGCGATGGCTGAACCCAAGAGAGACCCGTCTCGTGGAAATACATACTTCGATTCCAGCCGGCCATCGGCACCACGGTCAGCGGACAATCGAGCCCGAACTCGAATTTATAAACCTGAGCCAGTTCACCAATCGTCAGACCATGGCGGTTAGGAATCGGATGCATGCCGACAAAAGAAGCGAGCGGCTTTTCAATCAGGTTCCCTTCCCGGGTCACGCCGCCGATTGGGTTTGGCCTGTCGAGAACGATCACTGATTTGCTGTTTTCCATGCACGCTTCCATCACCAGACTGAGTGTGGAAATAAACGTATAATAACGAACGCCGATATCCTGCAAATCAACGACGACGCAATCAACCTGTTCCAGCATGGCCGGCGTCGGTTTCCGCGTCTCTCCATATAAACTGTAGACCGGAAGCCCGGTTACCGGATCTGTACCTGAGTTAATCGCCGCGCCTTCTCTTCCGTCTCCCCGAATACCATGCTCCGGACCAAACAGCGCTGTCAAATAAATCGCGGGATCGGCGTTAAGCAGGTCGATGGTTGATCGAAACCGGCTGTCCAACCCGGTTGTGTTCGTCAGCAAACCCACTCGTTGGCCTTTTAGAAGATTCACCTGTTCCTTGAGCAATGTCTCAATCCCTAATTGGATCATTTTGCAGCCCTCCCATGCTCAGTCGGCCGAACCGATAAGCTGTTTTTTCAGTACACCGAGCAGCCCGGCTTGCTGGTGTTCCCACTCGTACACGCACTTTGCAATCGAACCATAAACGGGCGGGCAGTTTGGAAAAATTACCGGCGCATCAATTTCAGCACAGACCCTCTCACGGATCATTCGGCACTTCCAAACACCGCCGGCAAGAACGGTGTCCGGAACCTGCTCAAACCGGTTGATACCGCTTTTAATCAGATGAATCAGTTTTTCTGCCGTATCGTTGAGGATCTGTCCGGCCAGTGCATCGCCTTGTTCTGCCTCATGCACGACCAACGGAACAAGTCCGGCAATGACATTCTTCGTACAGCTGTAGACAATCGGTATAATATCAGTAATGTGGGAAACTTTAAAATACCCGATCAGTGCTTCTGTCAGTGCGGTTTTCTTCTCCCGTCCATCAACGGCCATCAGCACATGGCGAATCGTTTCGCGGCCGATATCATAGCCGCTTCCTTCATCGCCGAACAGGTAACCCCAGCCGCCGATACGAAATGAATCCCCATTCGGCTTAATCCCGAAAGCAATCGAACCGGTTCCGGCAATAACAACCAGACCGGGTTTGCCATCGGTACCGCTCCACAGCGCATTAAGCGCATCGTTTCCGACTTTTAGTCGTTTGATAGGTGTTGGACATGCAGAGCGGAGGCTTTCCGCGAGTTTGCCTGCCAGTTCCGGGGAGTCGGATCCAGACAAGCCGGCGAAACAGCCAGCGATCTCAACGGGCCTGCCTGATGCAAACAATTGAGAGAAAAGCTTGCGAAAATGGTCCGTCACCCGCCCGAACTCCATTCCGTTCGGGTTCGTCCCTTCGCCAATCGCTCTTCCGACAATCTGTCCGCTGGCAGAAAACAGCACCGCATCGGTCTTCGTTCCACCGCCATCAATGGCCAAATAATGGACGTCCATCCCGTTAGACCCCTTTCATGTGATTTTCTGATTGATCTGAAGCGAATGGGGAATCGAGAGCTTTACGTATAAATCCTTTTGCCTGTTTCAGGCGAAGTATCGCTTCTCCGTGCGGACAGCCAAGCAAAATCATGATTATTGCAGCTTTCACATTCTGTCCGGCTTTCTGATAATACTTTTCTGCTGTTGTTGGATCAACCCCGGTGGCTTCGATAATAATCCGTCTCGATCGTTCGACCAATTTTTCATTCGTCGGTTGAACGTCAACCATCAGGTTTTCATACACCTTGCCGATACCGATCATTGAAGCCGTCGACAGCATATTCAGAACGAGTTTCTGAGAAGTTCCCGCTTTTAGCCGTGTAGATCCTGTCAGGATTTCCGGACCGGTTTCCACTTCAATCGCGACATCGGCATGTTTGCTGATCTCTGCCCCGCGGTTGCAACTCAGGGCCGCCGTTGAAGCGCCGACACTCTGAGCATATTTCAACCCGCCGATAACATAAGGCGTTCGTCCGCTCGCCGCGATACCGATAACGAGATCTCTTGATTCAATCCCCAGTGCTGCCAGATCTTCCGCGCCGAGCGTTTCATTATCTTCAGCCCCCTCAACCGCTTCGGTCAACGCATCTTTACCGCCGGCGATCAGACCAATAACCCGGTCCGGTGGCGAGCTAAATGTGGGCACACATTCGACGGCGTCCAGCACACCGAGCCGTCCACTTGTTCCAGCGCCCATATAGATCATCCTGCCGCCGGACTGAAGGGCACGTATAGCCAGCCTGACGGCCTGCTCGATTTTATTCAATTCTTTTGAAACTGCCAGAGGGACGCATCGATCTTCCTGATTCATACAGTTGAGAATCTCTCGGATGCTCATTCTGTCCAAATGAGTCGTTTTCTCATTACGTGCCTCTGTTGTCAGTTTATCCAGCATCAAAACCATCCTTTTTAAATAGCAATTGTTGATTTAGACGCCAAATCATCCCGAATCAACTCTTATTGTTTATGGAAGCTGCACGTTGCCCAATGGTTCGTTTAATTGTTTTGAATAGGTAGCATAGGCTTTCCAGGGACGTGCACCGACTTTTCGGTAAAATTCGATCAGCCGGGTCCAGTCAATGACAATTCGTTTCAGTCCGCGTCCATTGAGGCATGCAATACCTGCCCGCACCAGGTCTGAACCATATCCGTTTCCCCGTTCTGTCGCGTCGATACCAAGCGGTCCCATTCCTCCAAGTTGTCCATCGGAGAAGAGCGGCGACCAATACACGTTTTGCGCGATCTGCGGCGAAAACGGGCCATTAATTCGGCAGAATCCGATCACTTTGCCATTTTTCTTCAGGATCACAAACTCCTGCCCATCTCCGCCGCGTTCAAAGTATTTGATCGCTTCATATTCCCATCTTCCCGGAAAATTGCGATGAAGAAAGGCTAGCAGTAGCCTCTCATCCTCTTTGCCATGAACTAACGAAAATCGTGCCCCATCATCAGGCTCAGGCAGCTTATCAACGACTGTTTCCGTCAGTAGATCGTACTCGGTTCCATCATAGTGATAGTTTCTGGAAACAAACCACTTTTTAACGGATTCATAGCCATCGGGAATACCCGGAAAATAATGCCAGACATCTTTACCGAGAAAAATTTTACTCGCCCCTTCCTGGGTGAGTGCTTTTTCGGCACGATTCAGCAGGACCGTTCCAATCCCCTGGTTTCGCTGATCCCTTCTGACCAGCAGAACCTGAATCCAGCCGATGGAGCGATTCATCCCGACATCCAGCGGCTCGGAGTATTTTTTAGCAATGACGAACCCGATCAGGCAGCCCTGGTCGTCCATCGCCAGTAGCGATCCCTCACTTCGAACGTTTGGATCTAAAAAACTGTTCTGAATCAGCAGCTCTTCTCTCATCGGAAAATCATCGCCGATTTCCTGATTCCAAAGTTTTACCATCTCTTTCACGTCGTTACGTGTTATAGGCAAATATCTCAATGGCATATCCCTCCGGATCCGTCATTTTTGATAAAAGGCGTATAATTACCGAGAATCAGAGGCTCTTTTGCTCCTGTTGCCCCGGGAACGTTAGCCGGTTGACCATGAACCGTTTCATTAGCGAGCACAGCAAAAGCGGCAGCTTCCCTGGCATCGGCGTTCAGCCGGCCCTGGTCGAACACCTGGATCGACACATCTGGCAGCATCTCTTTCAGCCATTTCATCATTACCGGATTATGCCTGCCGCCTCCGCTCACTCTCATCTCTTCAATCCGATGCCGCGGCAAAATCAACTTCTGATAATTTTTGAGAATCGCTTTGGCCGTAAAACAGGTTGCCGTAGCAATTAAGTCATCCGGTTTTAACCGACTCCATGCCGTTGTAATCCGTTCAGCATACTGCAAACCGTAACGTTCGCGGCCTGTCGATTTCGGTGGCTTTTCAGTCAGATAGGGATCGTTCATCATCTCCCGAAGTAAAGCCGGGTTAACCGTTCCGCTCGCTGCATACACACCATCCCGGTCATACGGCTTTCCGTAAAACTTCTGTACGAGTGCGTCTACGACCATATTCCCGGGTCCTGTGTCAAACGCTGTGACATCCGCCAGACTGCCACCCGCCGGAAGGACCGTCAGATTGGCGATTCCGCCGATATTCAGCAGGGCGACCGTACGGAAATGCTGTTTGAACAGGAGATAATCCACATAGGCGATCAGCGGCGCGCCCTGTCCGCCGGCAGCCATATCCATTGTTCGAAAATTGGAGACGACTGGTGTGCGTGTTTCAAAAGCAATGACCGCCGGTTCGCCGATCTGAAGCGTTGATCGATCATACCCTTTTTCTGGTCGGGGCATGTGATAAATCGTCTGTCCATGCGAACCGATCAGATTTAACCGTTCAATATCAAATCCAGCGTGAACACATACAGCCTTCACCGCATCTGCAAATGCCGTACCAAGCTCAAAATTCAGGCTGCAGATAAGTTGAACATGAGAACGATCCGGATTCATCGCTAAAAATACTTTCTTCCTTAATGAAGATGAGTACGGAAATGTAATGAAATCCAGAATTTCTATCTGCGTCCTTTCTCCTGAGCCCGTAATACGCGTCAGCGCTGCATCAATACCGTCTGCTGAAGTGCCTGACATCAGTCCGACTATAATTTTTTCATTCATTTTCATTCAGCCTTCCGACAGACTCTTCATTGCCAGGTTGATAAAAATTCGACGAATCCGGTTCATATTGATCTGTCGACTGATATGAACCCGATTGCTTAGCAGGATAAGACCCAGCCCGCGGTCCGGGTCAATCCAGAATGATGTACCGGTAAAACCGGTATGACCATAGCTGCGCTCCGATACGAGATAGCCGCCAGGAGAAAAACGATCATCTTTAAGTTGCCAGCCAATGCCGCGATTAGCACCGAGACATTCGGTGTAGTTTTTCCTGCTCGCCCGAAGCGTCGCCGGAGAGAGAAAATAACTGCCGTTCACCGTTCTGCCGTTATTAATCAGCATTTGGACGTAAATTTTCAGATCGTGAAGATTTGAAAAAAGACCTGCATGACCCGATACTCCGCCCATTCCATTAGCATTTTCATCATGGACATGCCCCCATTGATACTCGCCGATATCCGGCATCCATTCCGTCGGGGCGATCCGCTTCCGGTCTTCCGTCGGATTAAAACAGGTACTGGTCATGCCAAGCGGGCGGAAGACGTTTTCCTCTGTAAATGTATCCAGCGTCTCACCAGTCAGTTTCTCAACAAGAAAACCAAGCAAAATAAAATTCAAGTCACTGTAAATGACTCGCCGCCCTGGCTCACTATCAAGTGAAAGAATATAGCGTAGAATCTCTTTTTTCGTCCATTGGTAGCGATAGAAAGGAACGGAAGAAGGAAGACCGCTCGTATGGGTCAGTAAATCTTTTAGTGTCAGATCGGGATTCGCCGCTTCAGAAAAGAAGAGCCGAACCGGATCATCGAAATCAATCCGTCCCTGTTCCATCAGCAATAAGAGGCTTGGAAGTGTTGCGCAGACCTTTGTCAGAGAGGCCAGATCAAACAGTGTTTCCAGCGTCATCGGAATTTTCTTATCGAGATGGGCGTAGCCAACCGCGTTTTCAGCAACCGTTTCCTGCTCATTAACGACGGCGTAAACCGCACCGGGAATTTGATGCGTCCGGACACTTTCAGCTAAAAACTGATCGACAATCGCGAATTTTGTGTCAACCATCCACAAACCCTCCTTCCTATTTCACCCGAAAACTTTTCTTTATGGCGTCCAATGACCGTTTGAGGTAACGAAGCGATGATTCATACTGGTGACCAGCGATCGACAAATAAATGATATCAACGAGATTAAGCTGAACAATTCGTGATGACGTTGCGGCACTGCGTACATCCGACTCGGCGGTCATGATTCCGATATGAACGTCGACCAGCTGAGCGAGCGTATTGTTTCCATAACGTGTGATGCCGATCGTTTTCGCTCCGGCTTTTTTTGCCGCACGGATGCATTCGACCGTCTGTAACGTTTCACCGGAATTTGAAAAAGCTACAGCTGTATCGTCAGGCGTTAAGGTGACAGCCGAAGTCAGTTGCAGATGATTATCCGCGTAAGCGGTACAGGTTTTGTTGATACGCATGAACTTCACCTGTGCGTCGCATGCTACCAGCTGAGACGCCCCTGAGCCGTAAAAGTCAATACGTTTCGCTCTTTCAATCAGGTCGATGGCTGTCTGAAGTTTCTGCATATCCAATATTTTCAGTGTTTCATTAATTGAGAAAATAGTGTTGTTGGAAACGGAGGACGCAATGGTTGCAAGATCACTACCCGGAATGATCTCTTTATATTCATCACCCTTTGATGAGTTATTCTGAAGATCACCGGCTACGCACAGTTTCAGTTCCTGATAGCCCTTCAGACTGAGCGCTTTGCACAGACGGATAATCGCCGACTGACTGGATCCGCTCGCTGCCGCCAGTTCGCTGACGGTCATCTGTACCATCTGTTCAGGATGGTTGAGTGTAAATTTTGCCGCTTTTTGTTCCGATGGATTAAGAGCTTCATAGGATTCTTTTAGCATCGAAAGTCCGCCACTTAACATATCATCACCTGTTTCATCGTCTTTTCAACCGCAATATATGCTATCAAACAGATTCGGCCGCTACATTACGAACTTCCGGGAAGAAACAGGCATGATAACTGTCGCCGTCCTGAACCAGCTCAGGCCTTTTTTCGCTGCAGGACGGCTGACTGAAGGGACAGCGATCTGCAAAGAGGCAACCCGAAGGATCTGTATCGCTCTGCTTAAACTGCGACGTCAGAACAAATCGGTCTTTCCCGGGCTTCTCAATACCGTTCAGAATCGGCATCGCGCTCAGCAGTGCCTGAGTATAGGGATGGTGCGGCTGCCGAATGATTTGCTCGGTATACCCTTTTTCAACAATCATCCCTTTATAGAGCACATACAATTCGGTATTGCTGCCGAGATAACGTGCCGAAGCAATATCATGGGTGATAAAAAGGATCGAAATGTTGTAATTTTCTCTTAAGTCCCGAAGCAGTTTTAAAATACCCAGTCGAAGCGAGACGTCAATCATCGAGACCACTTCATCCGCAATGAGCAAATCCGGTTCAACAGTCAGGGCTCTGGCGATAATCACGCGCTGACGCTGACCACCGGACAGCATATGCGGATACTTAAAGAGAATGGTTTCCGGATCCAGCCCGACCAGTCTCAACAGTTCATCCATGCGCTGACGAACCCATTCAGGTCCCTTTTTCTTTTGTCTCGCCATTTTTTTCAAAGTTGCCGCCAACATTTGCTGTATGGTATGAGTTGGATTGAGGGCCTGATAGGGGTCCTGATGAATCAGCTGGATTTTTTGAAGCAATCGGTTCCGCTCTTTCCGTTTTAATGTGGAAAGATCCTGACCGTCAATTATGATTGAACCGGACGTCGGCGTTTCCATGCCACACAGCATGCGCCCGATCGTCGTTTTCCCGCATCCGGATTCGCCAATCAGAGAGATTGCTCCGCCGCTGGGAATCGAGAAACTGACATGACGCACAGCTTGCACCGTTTTGCGGTTAGAAAAGCTCGCTTTAATATAAAAGGTTTTCTCCAGATTTTTAATTTCTATCATCGGCACCCACCCTAAAACAAGAAACTTTATGATCTTTGCCAATCGATTCAAGTTCCGGCCGGCTTTCCCGACAGGCATCCGTTCGGATCGGGCAGCGATCGTAGAAAAGACACCCCGGCTGCTGATAGGTCTTAAAATCAGGTGAAGATCCTTTTAACGGTTCCGCAGCATCAATATCGCCGGAGATTCGCGGTATCGCTTGAATCAGCCCTTTTGTATAGGGATGCCCGGGATCTGATAGAACCTTGCTGGTCTTACCTTCCTCCACAATTTCGCCGGCATAGAAAATTTCGATTCGTTCCGAAAGATCGGCGACCACACCGATATCATGTGAAACGAGGGCAATGGTCAGATTTTTTTCTTTTTGAAGCTCGCGGATGATTTCCAGAACGGCAGCCTGAGACAGCATATCCAGTGCCGTTGTCGATTCGTCCAGAAAGATAATGTTTGCTTTCAACACGAGGGCGAACATGATCCCGACACGCTGACGCATGCCTCCCGAAAGTTCATGCTGGTAGGATGCCAGCACCCGATCGGCATCCAAACCAAGGCGTGCGAGCAGCTCTTTTGCATATTTAATCAGACCGCGCAGATCTTTGACATCATGTGAACGACCGAGATCAAGGATCTGCTGGCCGACACGCCGCAGCGGATTTAGCGAGTTCTGAGCCGCCTGAAATACGAAACCAATTTCCTTACCGCGGATTTTACGCTGCTGCTCTGAGCTCAGCTTCAGCAAATCGTTCTTGCTGTTGAGAATGACTGAGCCACTTTCAATTTTTCCCGGCTTCGTTACGGCATTCATGATTGCCATGATCAATGTCGATTTTCCGGAACCGGATTCGCCGATAATACCGGTGATACTGCCCTTCGGTAAATCAATATTAACGTTTCGGACCGCCGGAATTTTTCCAGTCGGCGTTGCATAGACGACGTTTATGTTTCGGGCACTGATGGCCATCTCCGGCTTATGATTTTCCTGTTGATACTCTGCATGGGCTGTCGAGACGTTTGCCATATTAAATATCCTCCCTCAGGCGCGGATTGAAGATTTCATCCACCGCATCCAGGAATAAAACGATGCCGAGCGTCAGAAGAAGCAGGGCAAGGAGTGGAGACAGCAGATACGGCAGGGCGTCCGGGCTGCTCATCGCTCCGGCAGAGAAAACCGCCATATTAAGCATAACCCCCCAGTTATTGACGTGGAAAGGAACAACCCCGAGAAAAAACAGTCCGACTTCTGCATAAATACAACCCGTAATGGATGTCAGCAGGTTCATCCCGATATAGGAGCTGACATTTGGCAGAATCTCCCTGAAAAGGATATAGAACGGAGACAAGCCAAGTCCTCTTGCCGCTTCAATAAACCCGCGTTCCCTCAGCGACAGGGTCTGCGATCGAACGGCTCGGGCCATGCCGCCCCAACTGGTTATACCGAGAATAAAGCCCATCGCCAGCGGATGTCCGAAGTTCCAGACTGTCGATAAAACGACGAGGAGCGGAAAAGATGGAACTGTCAGAAAAAAGTCGGTAATGCGCATAATTACCGAATCCGACCAGCCGATAAAGTAACCGGCAATCAGACCGAGTACCGTACCAAAGATGACGGTGAACAATGCACCAAGTGCTGCAGCAAGAAGAACATATCGGGCACCTGTAATGATCAAAGCCAGATTGCTTGTTCCTTCAAAATCCGTTCCGAGCGGATACTTCCAGCTGAGCGGTGCATAAATGTTATTCGGATCAATCGGCAACTCTTTTGGATAGAGATAAGGCCCGACAATCGCCATTAACGTAAACATTACTATAATCAGAAAACCGATCACACGACTTACCTTTCTCGTAATCGCACGCCACGCGGCTCTCCAGAATGAGTGTCCCTGATAGATGTTCGGCTTAAAAGCTTTAACAGTCTTTGCAGTTTCCGTAGTTGTCATGGATGTACTACCTCCTTATCCGCGGGTCGACAACCGAATAGAGAAAATCCGTGATGATGTTGGCAACAATAACGGCAATGGTGATCAACAGAAAGGTGCCACTCATTAATGGATAATCCCTTGCATCAATCGCCTTGACCAGAAGATTACCAAGCCCCGGATAATCAAAAATGTTCTCGATAAAAACCGATCCGCCGAACATGAAACCAATGGACAGGGTAAATAAGGTGAAAAGCGGAAGAATCGCATTGTGTGCGATATAACCCACTCGCGTTGATGACTTAAGTCCGCGAATCTCCGAGGCCAGGATAAAATCATCACCCAGTACGGTAATAACGCTGGATTTCATCGTCAGAAGCCAGCCGCCATAACTTGATAACGCGTAAGTCACAACCGGCAGAACCGCATGGCTGATCAGCGAAGAAATAAACGGCCAGTTGAAACCGGGATCAATCGACGAATCATATGGTGCGCCAAAAGGTAAAATCGGCCACAGTGTAGTAAACAGGTAAGCCAAAAGCAGTCCCATCACAAACTGTGGAATTCCGTGCAGCAATGAGCCGGAAACCGTCAATGAGGTTCCAAATGGCGATGACCGCTTGATCGCTGCCATTACACCAGCCAGCACACCGATTAAAAAACTTGCGACGAGTCCTGTGAAAACGAGAATCAATGTCCAGGGTGCAGCATTCAGAATAATATGGGAGACCCCGATGCCTTCATAAGAAATGGACTGTCCAAAATCAAAGTGAAGCATACTCCAGATGTAATGAACAAACTGCTCACCTAAAGGTTCGTCCGGAATAAAGCCATACATCACTCGAACCTGATTTTCTGCCTGTACTGGCGTCATGCCCTGCATGATTAATTGATTATATTGAGCACTGACCGGATCTCCCGGCATCATGCGCACGAGAAAAAAGGTCAAAGATGCTACGGCCAACACCATGATCAGGCCAGAAAAAATCCGCCATACCAGGCGGATTAAAAAGTCTTTCATAAACTGAAGCACCCCCCCTGTTCTGTTCTTCTGCTCTTGTTATCTCTCATTCAACCATACTTTACCTTCTCTATTGTTTATTTGGATCATTTCGGTGTTACGTAGCCCTGGGACATCCAGACACCCGGCATATTGTTCATTAAGCCTTCATCCTTAACAGGAAAATTGTTAAATCTCGAAGTGTTAACAAATTGAACATGGGTATAATCCCAGATTTCAATCATCGGAACATATTCATTGGTCGCAAGAGCCAGTGTCTGAACATTGTCTTTCTGCTGCTCAGGCTTCATCTGATTTAACTGGTATGTCAGCTCGCCTGGATTAACTTTTTTACCCGTCGATAGCTTCAGGGTTTGTGGCAGACCGATCCAGTTGCCCTTGGTTTTATCTTTCTGATCATAGTACACAAGTTTGCCGTTGAGCACGTTATAGCCGTCAGGCGTACCATAAATTCTGGCAAATGCGGTGTACATATTTGGACTGAGTGAATCCAGCCAGAAACCAACCGCATACTTTTGGGCAGCCATGTCGGCCTGATACTGAGCGAAACTGCTGACAATCGTCGGTTTCGCCTCAATACCGAACTTCGTCAGCTGGCTGGCAATCACCTTACCGCCCTGAATCCAGTCGCTGAATCCATTAACAACATTGATATCCATTGACCAGGGCTTGCCGTCAGGCAGGTACCATTTGTCACCTTTCTTCTTAAAACCTTCCTTTTTCAGGATTGACGCTGCTTTATTCAAATCAAGATTGTAGGCATCCATCTTCGAACGAACGGAGTCATCAATCCACTGCGATGCCGCACTGTCTGTCATACCATCCGTATACCTTGAAGGCGTGCCGACAACGGGTTCAGCAACTTTCTGTACGGCTTTACGATCGATAACATAAGCCAGTGCTTTACGAACATTGGTGTTTCCATATGGATAATATTTCTGGTTAAATGCTAATGCCGCAGCAACATATGTCGGTGTAACCACTTTCTGATTTGTCTTTTTATTGAGCGCATTTTTCAGAATGTTAGTCGGCATCGAGGTGAACGGTGTTGCATCCAGCTGACCGGCAATCAAATAGTTCCAGATCTGCTGGTTTCCAGTATAATTCCGAAGGGACACGCTGCCGACCTTAACTTTATTTGCTGCATAGAAATATTTGTTCTTTACGAGATAAGCTTCACCGGGATTTAAGCGTTTCAGAACGAATGGGCCGGCAGATAAACTCGTTTTTGGTGCGTACTGTGTAATACTTTTGCCAAGTTGGGTCAGCTTATCCTGAGCTTTCTTCGCCTGAGCAGCTTTTCCTTTATCCGATCCAGTATATTGAGACTGCTCAATAATTGACCAAATATCCTTCGGCAAAAGTTTACCATACTGGGAATCAGGGACAACCGTCTGCTGCAGGGCATCATGGAGGAACATTTTATATGTACCACCTGGCACCTGGCTCAGTTCCAGTTTTTTCTGGGAGAGCACCTTGACTGATCCGAGCGAAAAGGATTGGGCGGTACCCTGGGTGAAAGCGATCGCAAGTGATGTTTTGATGTCATTTGCCGTCACCGGTTTGCCATTTGACCATTTAGCGTCCGGTTGCAGGGTAATCGTTGCTTTTGTTCCATCCGAACTCTCGCTCCACGACCTGGCAAGTCCGGGATAAAATTTGTTCGGATCCGACGCGAGTATTGCGGACCAGGCCAGCTGCATTGTGTCAAAACTGGTGAATGAATTACCTGTAGCGTTATACGGGTTCTTCGGTGCACCAGGAGAAATTGGATGATAATAATAAACAGTCGTGAACTTTGCATTGCTGTTACCTGATGTTGAACCGCCGCAAGCGGTCAGTGAAATGGCCAATAACGCAATCAACATCAAAATAGGAAGCCGTTTGATTACCTTCAAGTCAAATTCCTCCTTCTCTTTTTGGGAACTTTAAAAATATCAACAGCCTGCCGATTAAAAAAGTACTCCATCACCTCCACAGTCACTTGATCCAACCGACATAAATTTAAAAAAATTGCAAAAACGGATAATATTTTATGCCAGATTAATAACCCATCTGTAAAATATTATTTCAATTTATAGACCCATTTTAGTTTCAGCAAGGTTATTTGTCCATATAGTTGTCACTTATTCTGACATGCTATTTTATAGTCTCCCAGGAAAAGTTCTATAAAAAGCGAAAACTCACATTTTTTCGTTTGGCTTCATTCCGTAAGGCGGATCGTCTGAAACATTCCCATCGCGATGCAGATGGACACTATAGTGAACAGCACCCTTTATTGAAATGTATTAAGATTGCGTGGCGTTTTATACCAAAAAAATTATCTTTTTTTAAAACTTTTTTTCGCCTTTGTCTTGTATTTAAATTCATCAGAATGTTTTAGTCTGAATTTTCATAGAAATTTATTCTCCCAGTTTAATTGGCTCACGCAAATGCCAACCATTGGACTTTTTCCCATAGGATTTTAATTTGTAACAGAAAAGCCACAAAATGTATCCGTTTTCACATTAAAGGGAATTTGAATGCTGTATAATAAAACTGAAAATATAATAGACGGCGGCTCGGAGACATGTGAGAAGGCCGGCAGATACACTTGAACGAAATAGCGTTTGGGCGTTTTCTGTCGGCTTTTTATTTTCTGTCCGGGGCGTAAGGCGGCATGGTGTACGAGAATTATGTATCTGCTAACCTGTTCACTCGCTTCGCCCCTGCCTGTATCTTTACCGCTATTCCTGAGGAGGAATGAAAAATGGAAAAAGCCCTTGAAACAGAAGTCGCTGTTATCGGAGGAGGCATCACGGGTGCGGGTATTCTACGGGATCTGGCTTTACGGGGAATCAGGGCCATTCTGGTCGAGCAGGGCGACCTCGGCCACGGAACATCGACACGTAATCATGGTCTGCTCCATTCAGGCTGCCGCTATGCTGTCCGCGATCCCGAAGCTGCTATTGAAAGTTACCACGAAAATCTGATTCTGAAAAAAACAATTCCCGGCTCAATCGAGAAGACCGGCGGCCTGTTTGTCAAAGTGCCCGGCGATGACGATGCCTATGTCGACAAATGGCTTGCGTCGTGTCATAAATTGGGCATCCCTGTTGAAGAAGTTCCGCTGAGCCAGGTCTTCCGGGAAGAACCTTATCTGAACAAAAAAGCGGAAGCCGCTTACCGTGTTCCGGATGGGGCGATCGATGACTTCACGCTGCTCATCGATGTCATCAACGATGCGGTCGCTCATGGTGCAAAAACGCTCACTTATCACGAGGTGACCGAAGTATTAACGGAACAGGACCATGTAACCGGAATTCATGTACGTGACAGACATTCAGGTGAAGAAACGGATATCCACGCACAAATTGTGATTAATGCGGCAGGTCCCTGGGGCATGAATATCGCCCGTATGGCCGGTGTGCCTTTAAAAATACTGAACAACAAAGGGATGCTGGTCGTGTTCAGCCACCGATTCAACAAACATGTGATTAACCGGCTGCGAATGCCCGGCGACGGAGATATCTTCGTACCCGCACATGACGTCACCATTTTTGGTACAACGGGTAAAAACACCGACGACCCAAATGACTTCTCCCTTGACAGGAAAGAAATGGAAGACATGCTGGCTGTCGGTGAGGCACTGATCCCGTCCATTCACCGGATGCGGCTGATCCGGGCATACAGCGGCAGCCGCCCCTTGTATCAGAAGAACGGCGGACATGGATCAAACGGTCGGGATGTCACCCGTGGAATGGCACTCATTGATCACGGCGAGCGGGACGGGCTGAACGGATTAATCACGATTACAGGCGGCAAACTGACCACTTTCCGATTAATGGCAGAAAAAACGGTCGACCTGGTATGTCAGAAACTGGATGTCCATTCTCCCTGCCGGACGCGTGAGGAAGTTCTTCCGGACCGCAGAGTTTCGGACTCATTCAGCAAGGCAAATCTGGCGCCCGCAGCCCGCCATAAATTAATGAGCTGGGCAGGCGTCCGAGCCCCGAAATTCGACGCCGCGTTACAAAATGAGGAAGGGTCGCAGGTGGTCTGTGAATGCGAGCAGATCACTTGGGCCGAAATTGAGACGGCCATTCCAAATAAAGGCGGCTTCGATCTCGGCGACATCCGGCGCCGGACACGGCTTGGCATGGGCCCGTGCCAGGGTACATTCTGCAACTTCAGAGCTGCAGCTCTCGCGGTTGAACAGGGCCGGGCCGACATCAAAGAAGCAAATTGTGCACTACTGGGCGGCATAACTGAACGTCAGAAAGGAATGGGTGTCGTCGCAATCGGAGAAACCGCTAAACAACTGCAGATGATGCAAACGCTTTATCAGGTTTCTCTTGGCTTCAAAAAGGAGGGGAATCAGCATGTATGATGTTGTTGTGATCGGTCAGGGATTGTCCGGAATGCTCGCGGCTATATGGGCAAAAGAGAAGGGAAAAAGAACCGCGCTGATCATGTCCGGAGCCGGTAAAATCCTCCAGTCAACCGGTGTACTGGACTTGATCCCGGGATCAGACGGCACGCTTGAGGACTGGATGAAACTTTATCAGATGGATTTATGGGTGAAGCCGGAAGTCATGCAGGCGGTGGACAAATTCAAGCTACTCATGCGCGAACTCGGTTACGCCTATGAAGGAGATCCGGGCCACCCTGTGCCGATAGTGACCGGATCCGGCCATATTAAATATACCGCGCTTTATCCGGAGACCGTTTCGCCTGTGCCCGGGAGCGGCCGGGCGGTGGTCGTTGGCTTCCGTGAACTCGCTGATTTCCAGCCTTCCTTCATCAGTAAAAATTTGCAAAACGACCGGCCGGGGCTACGCGTCTCTGCCTTGTCCGTCCGAGTCGGTGCGGAGTCCAGGCGTGTTCTGACGCAGCTTGACGTTGCGAGGCTGCTCGACCAGGAAGACATCCGTGAAAATTGCCTGAACCAAATCAAAAACGAACTCAGGCACCGAAAAACGGGTCAACCCGACTTTTTCATCTTCCCGTCTTCACTCGGATACAAACAATGGCCAGAGACACTGCGCCGGTTTTCGGAAGCGCTCGGCGCAACAGTGACGGAAGCTCCGGGGATACCGCCAAACGCGACGGCGATCCGCCTGAACAACCTGCTGAAGCTGAAAGCGATTCGTTCCGGTGTCCGTTTTTACGGGGATACCACTGTCATCGGAGCGAACCGCGATAATCATACGATTCGTTCGGTGATCATCCGGATGGTCAACCGGACCACCGAAGTCGCCGGAAGCCGGTTCATCCTCGCCACTGGCGGCGTGCTTGGTGGCGGTCTTGAAGTCTTGCCTACCGGTATGCGTGAAACTGCCCTGCATCTGGAAACGGACAGTCAGGGGCGCCCGGTAAATCCGCCGGACAATCTGTATCTGGCAGGAGCAAGCCGTGGCGAACAGCTGACCCGGAACGGGATTGTTGGCGGCATCTATACCCTGGTCTCCAGTTATGAAGCTGCTTACGGTGCTTGCAAACCTGTCCGAGGAGGAATGAAAAATGCCTGATCAAATGTTTGATATGACGATGCTGGACGACTCCTATGAAAAGTGTCTGAAATGTAACGCCTGCGTTGCCAGCTGTCCGGTCACCGGCGCGACGCTGGATTTCGGCGGACCGAAACATATGGGTCCGGAATTGAAACGGCTGGTTGATAACCAGCAATCTATTGATGATGAACGGATTGAATTTTGCACGCTCTGCGGCAACTGTGATCTGTCCTGCCCGGAAAACGTCCATATTTCGACCCTGACTGCCTTTGCCAAAGCGCTGCACACAGAAAAAAACGGATCGAATTTCCGCGACTTCGTCCTGAGCAACGCCGAACTCGTCGGCAAAATGGCATCTGCTTTCGCACCGGTTACCAACGCCGCCATGAAAATGAAACCGATGCGCAAAGTCATGGAAAAAGTCATGAAAATTCCTGAAGGACGGAAATTCCCGAAATACAGGTTCAAGAACTTTAATCTGACCTTCAAAAACAAGGTCACCGGCTCAAAAAGGAAAGTGGCCTACTTTGTCGGCTGCTACGCAATGTACAACGCTCCGAATGTCGCGGAAAGTTTTGTCAAAGTCATGAACTATAATGGCATTGAGGTTGTCAAGCCGCGCCAGAAATGCTGCGGTGTGCCGATGCTGGCGAACGGACGGATGAAACAGGCGCGGAAGAACGCAAAGTTCAATATTGAAAGCCTGCTGGAATATGTCCGCAAAGGCTATGATGTGGTCACAACCTGCACGAGCTGCGGCCTCGCTCTGAAGAAGGAATACCTATCAATAGACGGTTCCCCCGAGGCGAAAGAGTTGGCCGCCCACGTCTATGATGCCGATGAATATCTGAGAATGCTCTATGACCATGGTGAGTTCAACACACACCTTGCGCCGATAAAACATATAGTCGGCTATCACGCTCCATGCCATATGCGAGCCCAGGGGATGGGATCGCCGGCACTGGATATTCTTGAACTCATTCCCGGTTTCGATATTTATGACCTCGGCGCTGGATGCTGCGGCCAGTGCGGTACATTCGGATTCAAGAAAGAAAAATATGCCGTATCGATGAAGCTCGGTCGCACGATGGCCGAATCCGTAAAGAATCTGGACGCCGATTATACCGTCACCGAATGCGGCATGTGTAAAAATCAGCTGGATCAGCTGACGGATAAAGAAGTCAGACACCCGATGCAGATTCTTGCTGAGTCTTATGAACATGCCCGGCATCTCCAGACTGTGTAATACCACAATTTCAGAATTTATGCTTCCTAAATCCTTGTGATTTCCGGTCTGAAATACTGCCGGATAAAAAAATGAATCCGCCCGTTCGCTTGTGAACGGGCTTTTTTAACTTCTTTCTGCTATTGCGTGGCCTGCCGGATTTCACAACACGACTGGTCAAAGAAAATGATGTGATTGTGATTGAAGATTTGAAAACCAAAAATCTTCTCCATAATCACAGCCTTGCAAGAGCAATGGCCAACCAATCCTGGCGAGAAATCAGAAGAATGCTTGAATACAAATGCAAATGGTATGGGAAAAAATTGATTGTCGTCAACCCATGCAAGACGTCGCAAATCTGTTCCCATTGTGGCTATGATGATGGAAAACATACTCTTGACATTAGAGAATGGACGTGCCTGAATGTCATGCACATCATGACCGGGATATTAATGCAGCTAAAAACATTCTAAGTATTGGCCTGGAACAAGCCTCAGTAAAAGAGTCGTGACCTCTGTTCAAGGCTGAAATGCCAGGAATAAGTCTGCGATGTTCCTGGAAGCTCGGCACTTTAGTGCCGATGTAGTTCACACCCTGCTTCATCAAGCAATTTCATCAAAACCCATTTACAGCTGTAACAAATACACGTTTCATAACAAATAACGGACAAGAATACCGATTACGACACCAATCACGACCGATGGCAGAAACTTTTTCACAAGCAGTATTGAGAGCCCGCCGGCAAGACAAGCGGCAAGCACGGGCAGCGACAACACAAGATGGCCGTTCGATGGAACAAAAATCTGTTTGATAATCAGTGCAACAATAATCGCTGTTGGAACATAATTAAAATAGAGCCTGATGACCGGATGCAGCTTACGACCAGCCATAACCGTGATTCCGAGGATTCGAGAGAAATAGGTGACTGCTGCCAGCATGATAATTAAAAGCCATTGACTACTCATGACCCATTCTCCTGTTTAAGTAAAGTCCGACGAGCGGCGCCAGGAGTCCGGTGAGTATAATGGTCAATTCATTACCCGGCCTGATCCATTCTAATAATAAAGTAATGACGACCGCCGCAAGGGCCGTGCCAATTATTGGTTTTCCTTTTAATCCGGGAACGAGCAAGGCCGCGAACGTAACCGGAAACGCCAAATCAAGTCCGAATTTTTGTGGGTCGAGTTCCCCGCCAATCATTGCGCCGGTTAATGATGCAAAAATCCAGGCGATGTAAAAAATGCCTGCGACAACAGCAAAATAGAAAGGATCCGGACCCACCTTTTTGAACCGGCTGCTTGCCAGCACAAATGGTTCGTCGGAGATGCCGAACGCGAGGAGACTTATCCACTTCCCGGCAGGTGCAAGCCCCTCAGCCAAAGCCGCCCCATAAAGCAAATTGCGCAAGTTAAGTAAAACCACGGTCAATATCACACTGGCAATTCCCGCACCACCTGCCAGCATGCCAACGGCAACCAGCTGCGCCGATCCTGAAAAAACGAGCACAGACATCAGACCAGCCGTCAGAACATTAAAATCCACCTGTGTGGCAAGAACGCCGTAGGACACACCATAGGCTGCGATCGCAATGGCGAGCGGCAGCGCCTCCACACTGGCAACTTTCAAAGTAGCTTTTTTCGCAAAGTGCATCAGACGTCCTTCTTCCTGCTTAAGGTTATTTTTTTATAGTATAATAAGCTTAACTTAAAATAAATTATATTGTACAATCGAATCAAAGTATATAGTAATTTACTTTTTTTATAATAAAATATACTGAAAGGGAGGATCATACCGTGCCAAACCATCTATGGGAAGATGGCGATACCAGCAGGCGAATTGGTGCGAATCTGCGTCAATTCCGGATGAGCCGCGGTTTAAGTATGGAGCAGTTAGCCAATAAAATTGGGATCAGCAAGCTAACGCTGATGAATGTCGAGCGCGGCGAAGGCAACCCCACGCTGTCCGTTATTTGGAAAATCGCCAATGGTTTGAACGTCCCGGTGAGCACATTGTTGTCCATTGATTCGGATGTTTCCATCGCCCGGAAAGAGAACAGCATCAAGCTCGCGAGTTCGGACAAAGTCTTTGTCGCCGAGCCGCTCTTTCAATCCCACGGGCTCTTTGAGCTGTACCGCGGCTACTTGCAGCCGAACGCTGAATATCAGTCCGCGGCGCATCAGTCTGGCGTTAACGAATACGTCACCGTAATGTCGGGCGCTCTAAATGTGGCCGTGGGCGGCGAAATCTACCCTTTGAATGAGTATGATTCCATTAAATTTAAAGGCGACTTGGATCATAAATACATCAATCCATCGAACAAACTGGCCATACTCCATTTTGTTATCTCCTACCATTCAATGTAATCCGCCTGCTTGATTTTGCCCGACTTCCGGATCGTTTTGCTCGACTCCGAGTTTTTTGCTCAACTTTTCGGGCTTTTTGCCCGACTTCCGGATCGTTTTGCTCAACTCCGATTTTTTTGCTCGACTTTTCAGGATTTTTGCCCGACTTTTCAGGATTTTTGCTCGACTTTTCGGGCTTTTTGCTCGACTCCGAGTTTTTTGCTCGACTTTTCGGGCTTTTTGCCCAACTTTTCAGGATTTTTGCCCGACTTCCGGATCGTTTTGCTCGACTCCGAGTTTTTTGCTCGACTTTTCGGGCTTTTTGCCCGACTTTTCAGCATTTTTGCTCGACTTCCGGATCGTTTTGCCCGACTTTGGAGCGGTTTTGCCCAACTCCGATTTTATTGCCCGACTTCACATCTGTCCTCTCCTGCATATTGTGATATGATTGAAAAATATGGAGGTGAAGATATGGCTGAGAATCACTTCATTACAATCACCGGATTCAACCACTATTATGGGCCAAAACCATTCAAAGTGGGTCGTTTAATTAAGCTTGTGAAAGAGCCCGATAATGAACATGACAGTGAAGCAATTCGTGCCGAATTGCCGTTTATCGAAAAAATTGGCTATGTTGCCAACAGCCCGGGCACTGTCGCTAAAGGCACATCCAGTGCGGGTAGAGTCTATCACCTGTTTGGAGATGAGGCCCTGGCCCAGATCCTGTTTGTCACCCAGGATTGCGCTATCTGTTTATTCATTTCTCCTGATCAAGTAAACGGTAAACCATCTTCAGATGAGTCGGTAAAACACAATCTGAGTATCGGTGATATACCGAAACTGGGCCTTATTTTCAAGCAATTGAATTAAACTGGAAGGGCGTCATAATAAAAGAAGGGGAAAATGTATGAGACGCAAGCTTATCATTTTTTTCAGTAGTCTTTATGTCGGCTTTATGGCGGTTGTGGCCGTTTATTATTACCTTTTGGGCAGTTCTTTTTACGGATCAGTCGGTTTAGCAGGCGTCTTATGCGGGGCTGTTCCCCTGGTTACAGCCGGTTTCACCCGGCTTCCATTCAATCTCCCAATCGTGGTATCGTATCTTATTTTCTTATTTGGTGCCCAATATTTAGGTTCAATATTGAATTGGTATGGACTCGGCTGGTGGGACACCTTTGTCCACGGCATCAGCGGAGCAATTCTCGCCTTTTGTGCCATCGCGTCGTGTGAAAGACTGGTTCATCCCGGCGCCGGGAGTCGGATGTCCCCTCTGTTCGTTTTCCTGTTTACCGTCTCCATTACCGCTTTAGGAGGAGTCCTCTGGGAAATCTATGAATTCAGCAGCGACTATTTATTTGGAACGACCATGCAGGGCCCTGGCGGAGGCAACAATGAGGATACGATGACCGATTTAATCGCGGATGTGATCGGCGGGCTGGTGATTGCTCTATGGAACGTGCTGCAAACAAAAAGAATAAATGATAAAAAAAGAAATGACAGATAAGGCCAGGGCAAACCATGATCGTTTGCCCTGGCTCCGATTTTTTGTCCGATGAATTCGGCCTTTATGTAGTTTCTTCAACCTTCATGCGAGTATTTCGGCACCGGTTTTTACATTCTTATTTTAAGGCAATGGTAAACGATACTGTTGATTTTTTAATTCATAGAGAACAACGATATTTGTGAAACCCAATGCGTGTCATGAATCATTGAAAGCAATCATCGCAACCTGAAATCTCATCATGTGCATTTTCCATTTTCTATAATTATACTAAAAATGTAATTGATCAGACTGTCAAACTTTGGTTTTTTTAAAGATGTTTGATAATTAATTGGATTTGGAGGGACAAAAGGTGAAAGCAGTCGTAGTATCTGATTTCGGCGGAGCGTCCGTATTAAAGGTTACGGATATGGACAAACCTTCGATTGGTCCAGAACAGGTTCTCATCCGCGTGGTTACAACAAGCGTCAATTTTGCTGATATTATGTCAAGGCAGGGGAGATATCACTCCGGAAGCAAACCTCCTTTTATTCCCGGCCTGGATGCGGCCGGCATCATCGAAGAAACAGGTTCTGAGGTTAAGCATTTGCAAAAAGGCCAGCGCGTAATCGCGTTTCTGAAGAACGGCTCCTATGCCGAATACGTCGCTTCAGATGAAAATCTCACCTTTCCGATTCCAGAAACTATTGATTTCGACACGGCAGCCGCCTGTCCTACCGTCTCATTTACCTCTTACAATCTGCTCGCCAATGTTGCCCGTGTTGCTCCTGGTGAAACAGTTTTGATTCATGCCGCGGCCGGGGGAATTGGAACGACAGCCACGCAGATAGCCAAATTGCTGGGCGCAGGGAAGGTGATCGGAACTGTTGGAAGTGATACAAAACGTGATACAGTTCTGGAAGCCGGCGCGGATGAGGTGATCAATTATCGAACGGAAGACTTTGCCGAAAAAGTCAAAGAGTTGACAAATGGCAAAGGTGCTGATGTGATACTGGACTCCGTTTCAGGAGAAGTGGCAGAAAAAAGTCTGACCTGCCTCGCGATGTACGGACGGCTTGTCAATTTCGGCAGTGCCGGCGGCGGTACGGGACATTTCAAGACGACGGATCTGCATTCCAGCTGCCGGGCCGTCCTTGGTTTCAGTCTCGGAACCACCGTCCGAAACCGTCCTGAGATCCTGAAAGATACGGCGGATCACATCTTCCACTATTTAAAAGACGGACAATTAAAAATGAAAATCGGCAGCCGCTTTCCCCTGAAAGATGCGTCAAAAGCTCACGAATGGATGGAAAGCCGGCAGAGTACAGGTAAAATCTTGCTGGACGTCCAGAACTAAAAGTACAAATGAAGAGATAAGAAACATTTTTCTCACCTCCCGTTATTGGGCCAGGTGCAGACTGATTGTTTCGTTAACGAGAGCTTTAGTTCAATTAAAAACGCTGTTGAAGTGTCAATCAACAGCGTTTTTTATGTGATTATTTACGTGAACTGCTTTAAGATTTTCGAGGAGGAGCAACAGGATGTTTTTTAATGTTGTTGTTCACATTTCCAAACGGAACCCGTTACCTGAATTGCCATCGCCACTTTCTTTTTCACGTCGTCTTGCATTTATTTAGCGGCTGATGTCGTACTCCGTTTGGTATGTGCCTTGTTACCTCTTGTAAACAATGAAAGGACGATGACTAAGTAAACGAGCCAGATCGCACCCTGCAGATAAGTCGGATGATCCGAGTAGCCGACGAGCGCATGAAGCATTCCGCCAATCGCGTCATGCTGATTCAGGACGCCGCTCAAATCATAAATATGTCCGACCTCGGGCAATATGCCGACCTCGGTCAGTTCATGTACAGCATTTCCAAGCAGCCCTGCAGCGACAACAATCAAAAGACAGCCCATGACCTGGAAAAAATAGGACAGATTCATACGGTAGGCTCCGCCATATATACCATAGCCAATAATGACAGCCACGCAAAGACCGATAAACGCGCCCGAGACAACCGGCAGATCATTCGCCGATTGATCATTAAGAATAGCCAGTATAAACATCACAAGCTCAATGCCTTCACGAATGACCGTGATGAAAGTCAGAAAAACCAGCTGAAATACGCTCCCGTTATGAATGGCATCGCTGATTTTTTCTTTGATGCTTCCGTTCAGCGCCATACTGTTTTTCTTCATCCAGAAAGTCATATACGTTAAAATAATGACAGCGAGAAAGAAGATAATCGCTTCAAGATAGGCTTGATAGGCCCATCCACCTGCACCGTTAAAATGATAGATCAATGCGGCAAATCCGATTGACACCAATGCCGCAAGACCGGTACCAATCCAGATGTACGGATACTTTTTCTTCTCACCAATTTTATTTAAATAAGCAAAAATGATACCAACTATAAGCGAGATTTCGAGTCCTTCACGCAGAGCAACAAGGAATCCGGCGTACATGAACATCATCCTTTCATAATTCGACATTGATAATCATTATCAACTGCTCTATTGATATTTTATCATGGAAACATGACCCGTACAAGAGAAAATTCGGGCGGCCGTCTGAAAAGTCACTCTATGTATTTTAATTCCAATTTATGATGCGATGCATTTTAAATATGCAGAAAAGCCATGCTTCGAAAAACGGCCACGGCTCTTTCGTGTGTATTTTTCACTGAAATTTCCGCTCTCCGGCATCGTTTATTGAATTTTGACCGGTTACTGTTGAATTCCGCAGCCTCACCGTTGATTCCGAAAAAGTACTGTTGAATTATCCGAAGGCGCGGTCCCGGCCGTCGCAATAATTTCGCCGGTCGTTAATTTGCGACCGGCGAAGGATAATGTAAATTCTATCACAGTTTATGAAATGTTAATCGTTAATCGAGCCTTTTCCGCCTCATTTCTCCCCTTTCATAGCTGAACAGCGTCGGATGGTCTTCAATGACGGTTTCCAGGTGTACAGGTCTGCCCCACAGCTGAACGAGGTATTTAAGGACACCTTCCATATATCTGACATCCAGCTCGGTACCCTCATATCGGTGTTTCAGGAGCAGTTCACCGTTGCTGTTGTAATCTCCGTTTTCAACGACAATATACGGAAACCCGCCATTAATCCGCATCGATACAAGCTGATCGCGGACATTCTTCCAATCTTTATCCGTAATCGTGTATTCATTGCCTTTTTTCTCAAAAAGGAACAGATCCTCACGCTGAACGAGATCCTTCGTTAAATAATTCCGGATGAACGACTGATCGGACTCGAGCTCACGGACTTCAAAAATCTTTTTCCGGCCGGATCCCTCTTTTACACCGATCTCTTTCAATGCTTCGGTGGGATGATTGTAACGTTCCTCAATATCTTCAAATATCTTGATACCTAAATAGTACGGGTTGATGCTCTGGGCGGACGGTTGCACCACTTGTGCGTTCAGCTTGGCAAACTCAACCGCCTCGCCGGATGTCATGTCGATTTCGCGCATAATACGCGCGTGCCAGTAAGATGCCCAGCCTTCATTCATAATCTTCGTTTCGAGCTGAGGCCAGAAGTAAAGCATCTCCTCTCTGAGCATTGTTAAAATATCGCGCTGCCAGTCTTCAAGTACCCGGCTGTACTCTTCAATAAAAAATAACAAATCTTTTTCCGGACGTTTCGGGAATTTTGCCGGTTCCGTTTTCTCATCAGGTTCCGTTGCTTCTCCAAGTTCGAGGAGGTCTTCATAATCAGAAATCGGACGTTTCCTCTTCTTTGTCGGTTTTCCGGGCTTGTTATCCAGCCAGTCTCCCTTCCGGATAATACGGGGATCAACGTGTTCCTGAATCGCAAGAACCGCATCAATAAACTTTTCAACTTTTATTTTTCCATACTCTTCCTCATAATTATGGATCCGTTCAGCTGTTGCACTCATGCTTTCAACCATATCACGACGTGTGTTGATAAACCGAACGTTATTCTTGAAAAAGTCGCAGTGCGCCAGAACATGGGCAACGATCATTTTATTCTGGATCAAACTGTTTGTATTCAACAAAAAAGCATAACAGGGATTTGAATTAATGACTAATTCATATATTTTGCTCAGACCGAGATCGTATTGCATCTTCATTTTGTAAAATTGCTTGCCGAAACTCCAGTGAGAAAAACGAGTCGGCATTCCATAGGCACCAAAAGTATAAATAATATCCGCCGGGCAGATTTCGTAACGCATCGGGTAAAAGTCCAGTCCAAATCCTTTTGCGATCTCCGTGATTTCATTAATAGAACGATCCAGTGCTTTGAGCTCATCTTTTTCCAATCTCTCGCCAGCATCCTTTCATAGCCGATTTTCCCCGCAGGCAAGTGCTCTTGCATCATCCTATGAGAGAACCTATCCCAATTATTCCGCAAAGTCCCGCGTATATAGAAATTGGCCGGAAAGTTAGTCTTTTGGTGCCGACATATAAATGATGAATTTAATGTGGGTGTTCTGAAGTACCGCAGTTGAGCTCGTCCTGTCGGCAGTTGAGCAACTTCATCCGGTTTCCGAAACCAAAAAAAGCAACAGCACGGTTTAACCACAGGCTAATTTTTATTAAGCGAAAACGACTCGATCCGGCTGACAACAGACTCAAACAGGCGGCTGATGAGCCTCTTTTCTTTGATGGACAGATCTTTTTTATCGCTATAAACAGTCGTCTCGTAGTATTTTGTCAGGTCCAGCATATCGTTCCCCGAAATGCTCTGATCAACGGTCCGGGCGTACTCCCGCAAGGTCTGTGACCCGCTTCGTTCCAATCCCTTTAATTTAAGCAGGCGAAAAAGGTTTCGGTAAGCCGCATGGAAGCTGCCTCTATCTTCGATCACCAGCCGTTTTTGTCGTTGTATATAGAGCCATGCGAGCCACCTTTTCCTGAACAGGATGACCAAAATCAAAAGAGCAGCCATCAGGCCGGCTACACTCCACCAGACGATCGGCCGGTTCAGATTCTGGATAGCGCCTGCTTTCCGGCCGTGATGTGGCGCCGTCTGATGATCCGTAAGTTCGGTCGCCGAATTTTTCAGATCCCGTTCAGGCTGTTTTTGTTTTTGTTTCTGAGTCTGAGCCTCTGCCGGCTGATTCTGATTTTGCCGTCCTTGATTTGCCGCACCTCCAGACACCGCCGGATTTGCCGCTGCCGATGTCTTTCCCTTCTCCGTGACATCGGTAAAACGGCTTGGATCGTTAAAAGATGGTGTCGGTTCAAACGTAACCCAGCCGCTGCCTGGAAAATACGCCTCAACCCAGGAATGGGCATCGGAGTTGCTGATTTCGTAAATCGTTCTCAGCACTTTTTTCCCATTCACTTTATCTTCTTTTTCTCCCATATAAGTCCCTGTCGAAAAGCCTTTGACCCAGCGCGCCGGAATACCGGCGGCGCGGAGAAGGACAACCATCGACGTTGAAAAATTATCACAGTACCCGGTCCTGGATTCAAATAAGAATTGATCGACATAATCCTGATTTGGGGCAGGCTTCGCCACCTGATCGGTCGAATAGGTGAATTTGGGCGATCTTAAATAATGAACGACGGCCATCGTCTTGTCGTACCGGTTGGACTCCCGGTCCGTTATCCGATGAGCCAGGTCCCGGACACGTTCAGGCAATGTCCGGGGAAGCTGCAGATTTGTTCTCCTGATATCGGACGGATCCTGATCGACCGCAATCTGCCTGAGCCGCGGGATTTGAAACGTTGGTTGCAGATAACGGATTGTCTCCTGATGAACATCCCCTCTGCCACTTGTCGTTACCCGCCCGGTCTCCCGGTCTATCTTCAGATGTCTCCCTGAAACGTTCATATTAGTCAGCTGCCCGGTATAAGGAAAAATGGACGGGCTTGCACTTGAAAAAATAAAGTCAGCCGACTGTTTTTCAACTTTCGTATTTTTCTCAAACTGCGGAAGTGCTGGAAAACGGCTGTAGGAACCTTCCAGATTGACAGCCGAATTTTCCCCGGATTTCCACCCTTTTCCTGTATAAATAGTTTTTGAAGCGACCCGCCAGTAATTGCCGGGTCCGCTCGTGTGTACCGTAAAAAGCGTTGTTGAATCCATACCGAGCGGACCCCCGAGCCGGGTATCGTCTTCATCATAACCGATCCGCTGCCCAAAGGCGAAAATCGATCCGTTATTGTTTATTCCCATTGCGCTGATCGACGTAAGAAATGGCTGCGGACTCGGCCACAGCGCCTTAAACTTCGGACCGGTCAGGCCTATAGCAACAATGATTGCGACGGCGATCGCAATCATCTTCATCCATCGTGATTTCATCTCACGACTCTGGATCACCGCTCCGTTCTCACTCATTTGGCTATATTTCTGAATACCCATGACTATAAAGCCAGTGATAATCACAATAATGATCGACCGGTCCGCGTTATAAAAGGTTACCGTATCCAGGACACTCAGCAAAACGAGCGCAAGAATAATAAACAGAAAAAAACGTCTGGAATTATCCAGCCAGTGATTCAGCGCGATACTGATCAGCCAGAGCAAAACAAACAATATAAACGTGGTAAAAATATCGGACAGCGACTGCAGATTGCCCTGCCACAACGCTCCCATATTTTGCTGCAGATTGAGTCCGAGCTTGCGGATCCACACCTGACTGAAGAAAGGCTGATCCTGAAAATAGTAAAAGTGAAGTACATACAGGATCATCAATCCATTGGCGGTAACATTGATTAAAGCCGGGACGCGGAGAAAAGAAAGAAGCAGAGACACGGTGACGAAAACAAAAAACACTTTTTCCGATTTCAAAATGGTCAGCACAGTAATCGGTTTGACACACTGCCAAAGGATAATGAAGCTAAGGAGATAAAGAAGTATGGTAATCGGTTTGTTTGACGTCCTCTGCATCCTAAACACCTGCTTTCAGAAGCTTGTCAAACTGATTATCAGTCACAAGATAGAGACTAAAATATGAAGAAGCTTTCAGTGCTGTTTTTTTCAAAATTCCCTGTGCAGCTTCAGTAATATAGAATAATGTCTGCGGCATTCTCGACAGGGCGGCAAATTCGCTTGCCCTGCCGGCGATCTTCAGATCCGTGCTGACAATGAAACCGATGTTCTTCCTGTCATTAAAGAATCGGACGTCTTCCGCTTTTATGGCCTCTTTTTCGGTCAACTGCGCCAGTGTTTGTAACAGTTTACCCGTATCATGTGCTGCATGGCTTTGCAGAAAAAGCGGGCTTTTTTCGGCACTGTAAGTCAATAAAACCGTGTAACCGTCATTCAGAAGAGTCAGGACGAGCGAGGCTGTAAAAGAGATACTGCGTTCAAAGATCGGATCCGATTCATTTACACCGGTGGCAAGAACAACCGAAGCATGCAGTTCCCTTACCGTCTCGAATTGTTTCGTCACCAATTGATTGGTGCGCGCCGTCGATTTCCAGTCAAGCCATGCCAGCCGGTCACTCGGCTGATAAGCCCGGACTCCTGAAAACCGGGTCATATCAAAATCCGTAACCGGATGTACTGGAAAACTGCTTTCCCGGGTACTGCCTTTACCAAGAGGCCGGATTTTGGGAAAAACGAGCAGTACGGTTCTGCAGTTCAGACGGATCGTTCGCTGGAAAAAGCCGAACGGGTCTCCGACATCCAATTGAATATCTTTCATCAGGTGCTCGCCGCGTTTCATATTCGGTATTGAATAGGTTACGACGGCGCTGCGTTTGATCCAGAGAAGAATAACCGCTTTTCCCCGGGCCTCAGGACTGCGGGCGGAATCGGGCAGCCCGTCCCGGATCGTGATCAGAAGCAGCGGAAGAACCCATCTCTTCGTCAGCTTAATATGGACATGAGCCGTATCTCCGGCAGACAGTCTCGTCTCACAGATCTGCCTCTCTGCTTTTATGGAACGCAGCGGATAGACCATGAGAAAAAAAATATAGGCGACGACGGGAGAAAAGGCATAAAAGATAAACCAGCTCGTAAAACCACCCTGAAACATCGCAAATGTAAACATACAGGCAAAAAGAAAAACCGTCAGACAGAACTGAACGAATCCGCTCCTCATGAATCTGAAAAGAAAACGCAGGTAACGTTTCATTGAATGGATTCCCTGTCAGGGACCGGAACTTTAATATGATGGATAATTTCACGGATGACGCCGGCTGCGGTCAGATTCGCGTAGGATGCTTCCTGTTTCATAACCATTCGGTGGCAGATGACGTAAGGGGCGATCGTTTTCACATCATCCGGGATCGCAAAATCCCGTTGTTCCACAAATGCGAGGGCCTGTACAGCTTTCAGCAGTCCAAGTGTTCCTCTCGGACTGACACCAAGGTCAATCATCGGGTGTTTTCTTGTTGCCGTAATGATATCCAGAATATAATTTTTAACGCTGTCTGACACATAGACTGATTGTACCCGCCTCCTGAGCCGGAGAACATCATCTACCGTCAGAACTGCACCTGAATCACTCAGCAAATCGGGACCGTTGATCTGGTTCATAATAGCCAGCTCGTCTTCTCTTGTCGGATAGCCCATTGACAGTTTCAATAAGAAACGATCAAGCTGCGCCTCGGGCAGTACATAGGTCCCTTCATATTCAACAGGATTTTGTGTCGCCATAACAAAAAACAGTTCGGGAAGTGCTCTTGATATTCCGTCGACGGTTATCCGCTGCTCGGCCATGGCTTCAAGCAGGGCGGATTGGGTTTTCGGAGACGTCCGGTTAATTTCATCTGCTAAAATCAGATTGCCCATCAGCGGTCCCGGCCTGAACTCGAACCGGGCATTCTTTTGGTTATAAATAGATACTCCGGTCAGGTCGGAAGGCAAAAGATCCGGAGTAAACTGGATACGTTTAAACTCCGCACCGATCGATTGCGCGATCGCCCTGACCAGCAGAGTTTTCCCCACTCCCGGAATATCCTCAATGAGAACGTGTCCACCGGCAAGAAGCGCGACAGTGATGAGTTTTATCACTTTTCTCTTTCCGATAACAACGGTTTCGACATGATCGATCATTTCCGTGATCAGCTGATGTTCAGCTTTATTCTTCATCCGGCTTCCTCACTCCTTACCGTACCTGAGTGATCCTGGTACTTCTATTTTACAGAAATGTCTTTATCTTTTCCAAAAATGTGAACCACGGTGCTGCCTTTGCCTTCGTGATTTTTGGCTGAGATCGGCAAACCGCTTCAGGAGCAGTCCGTTTCCATCATCTGCACCCGCAGCATTCGATATGAACAGTTTTCGGTTTATCCAGCGATTTTCAGGCACTCCGCTGATCAATCTTTGTTCGGTACCTTTTCCCAGTTCTTCTGTATCGCCTGCAATTTATTGAATCGGATAAATACGGCCAATGCCAGGACTTATTTTTCAAATTTTCATTGACTCACAATAGGTTTCATGCTAGAATTTTTTTAAACTTAAAAAGTGAAAGACTCTTATTGAGAGTGGCGGAGGGACTGGCCCTGTGAAGCCCGGCAACCTTTCAATGATTTTGGAAAAGGTGCCAATTCCAGCAAAACTTCAATTGTTTGAAGTTTTGAAAGATAAGAGGGTGCGGATGACGAAAAACCAAGGCCTCTCTGAACGGAGAGGCCTTTTTAGTTCCCGCTCGAAATAGAGCTTCTTTCATAGAAAAAACAGGAGGGTGAAGGATGACACAAGTTCGCAGTTCTAATCTTGGGTATCCAAGAATCGGTGAAAAAAGGGAATGGAAGAAGGCTCTGGAACAGTTTTGGGCCGGGAAAATTTCAAAAGACGACTTTCTGGCAACCGTCAAAAAGCTTCGTTTGAGCTATTTAAAAAAGCAGAGAGACATCGGCGTTGATTTGATTCCGGTCGGTGATTTCAGTCTGTATGATCACGTCCTCGATACAGCTGTTTTATTTGGGCTGATTCCTGATCGTTTTAACAAGGGTGAACAGAAGATCTCTCTGGAAACGTATTTTTCGATCGCCCGCGGAAATAAAGATGCCGAAGCCTCGGAAATGACCAAGTGGTTCAACACAAACTATCATTATATTGTGCCGGAAATCAGCAATGAGACAAAACCGTTCATTACTGAAAACCGTCTGCTTGCACTCTTCAAAGAGGCAAAGGATGAATTGGGCATTGTCGGAAAGCCGGTTATTGTCGGACCGGTTACCCTGCTGAAACTATCCAAAGGGTATGATTCCGAGGCTTTCAGCTCTCTTCTTCATTCATTGATCCCTCTGTACATTCAGGTTCTGAATGAATTAAAAAACGCAGGAGCAGAATGGGTGCAGATTGATGAACCGATTTTAGTAAAGTCACTGCCTGCAGAGGAATTATCTGTCTTTCGTGAAACCTATCAGGCTCTGAAGGACGGAGTACCCGGACTTAACCTTCTCCTCCAAACCTATTTTGAAGCTGTCGACAACTATGAAGAAGTCATTAAACTGCCGGTCGATGGAATTGGGCTTGACCTTGTCCATGGCAGGGAAGGCAATCTGAAAGCGATCAAAACCTTTGGCTTTCCTGAAGATAAAGTGCTCGCCGCCGGGGTTATCGACGGTCGTAACGTCTGGAAAACCGATCTCTCGAGCGTTTTTGCCGAACTTGAAGCATTGCTTGATGCAACCGGCGGAAAAGAGAAGCTTATCGTTACGCCTTCCTGCAGCCTGCTGCATGTTCCTGTAACGATTGAAAATGAAGAAGAGCTGGAACCTGTTCTTAAAAATGCACTTTCTTTTGCCGATGAAAAGCTGGCTGAAGCTGTTACCCTGACAAAAGGTCTCAATGAAGGAAAGGCCGCTATTGAGAAGGCGATAAAAGAAAATCAAAAAGATCTTCTCGCTCTGCAGGAATCGGCACACCGGAACAACAAAGAAGTGCAGAAAGAATTAAACCACCTGGAAAAGAATTTTCCGTCGCGTCCGGGCTCATTCAAACTACGGCAGCAGATCCAGAAAGATGCGTTTCAATTACCGTTCCTGCCGACAACGACAATCGGCAGTTTTCCGCAGACAAAGGAAGTCCGCCAGGCCCGTCGCAACCTGCGCAAAGGCGAATGGTCCAAAGAACAGTATGATCAATTCATCAAAGATGAGACCGCCAGGTGGATTAAGATTCAGGAGGACATCGGTATCGATGTGCTTGTTCACGGTGAATTTGAACGAAACGACATGGTCGAGTACTTCGGAGAGAAACTGGCCGGCTTCGCGTTTACCCGTTTCGGCTGGGTACAGTCTTACGGTTCAAGATGCGTCAAGCCGCCGCTGATCTTTGGCGACGTCGCCTGGAAAGCTCCGATGACAGTGAAAGAAAGCGCCTATGCCCAGTCGCTGACGAAAAAACCGGTTAAAGGGATGCTGACGGGACCTGTAACGATCTACAACTGGTCGTTCGTCCGTAACGATATCAGCCAGGCCGATGTCTTTAATCAAATCGCACTTGCTTTGAAGAAAGAGGTTCACGCTCTCGAAGAAGCAGATATTCGCATGATTCAGGTCGATGAACCGGCTCTGCGGGAAGGGCTGCCGCTTAAGGAAGACAAAAAGGCTGGTTATCTGCATGACGCCGTTTATGCCTTCCGTCTGGCAACGTCATTTGTCAATAACGATACTCAAATCCATACACATATGTGTTATTCGGAATTTGATGAAATTATTGATGCTATCGACGCTCTTGATACTGATGTTATTTCAATAGAAGCTGCCCGCAGTCACGGTGAAATTATTGCCGCATTCGAAGATTTCAAATACAAGAAAGGGATCGGTCTTGGTGTTTACGATATCCACAGCCCGAGAATTCCAAGTGTCGACGAGATGAAATCATATGCGAAGCGCGCGCTTCAGGTTCTGGATCCGAAACTCTTCTGGATCAATCCCGACTGCGGACTGAAAACGCGCAAACCGGAGGAAACGATACCGGCGCTTAAAAACATGGTTGAGGCTGCTCATGAGGTCCGTGAAGAACTTGGGAACAAAGTCGGGGAATGAGATCTTTAAGCCGTGAAATAGACCGGATATTAAAAATGATATGAAGAAAAACCTGGCGAAGCAAGGCTTCAGCGCCGGCCGAACCTTAGTTTTTTCTGATACTGCTGCCGGTCACCTTTTTCTTTTATACTATCCAGTAGAAAAAAACCGCCATTTCCGGCGGTTTTTTCTTTTTTCAGTTTCCTGATCCTGTAAAAAAAAGAGCCTGCTGTCTCGGGCAGACTCTTCTTCAGCTTACATATTATGGCTCGAATCGCGGAGTTCGATTTCCGGATGCTTCTCCTGGAACCAGCGAAGTGAGAAATCATTTTCAAAGATAATCACCGGCCGCTCCTTATAGTCGGTTACAATAAGGTTGTTCGAGTTATGCCGCAAAGCTTCGGCGTCTTCCCTTTTGGCGATCCACCTGGCCACTTGATGCGGCATCCGTTCAATATCGAGATCCACTCCATACTCTGCCTGCATCCGATAGACAAAGACGTCGAACTGCAAGGTCCCGACAACACCGAGTATCGTTTCTTCATAAGGCGTTTTGTAGACCTGGATCGCCCCTTCCTGAGCCAGCTGACTGACTCCTTTAAGAAAATGTTTCTGCTTCATCGCGTTTTTTGCCCTGACTTTGGCAAAATGCTCTGGTGGAAACTGCGGCAGAGCCCCGAAATTACACGTGTCCTTTGAGTCGCATACCGTATCGCCGATCTGATAAAATCCTGTATCGTAGAGGCCGACAATATCGCCGGGGTAAGCCTCATCAATCAGCTCACGACTGTCGGCGAAGAATTGCTGCGGCTGCGCGAGCTTCAGCTGTTTACCGGTCCGAATCAGGTAAACGGTCATGCCTTTTTCAAACCTGCCCGAGCAGATTCGTAAAAATGCAATCCGGTCGCGGTGTGCCGGGTTCATGTTGGCCTGGATTTTAAAAACAAATCCTGTAAAACCCGGGTCATCCGGCTGGATCAGTCCGTTGCTTGATTTTCGCGGCTGAGGGGCAGGAGCCATCTTCAAGTAGTGTTCCAAAAATGTCGGTACGCCGAAACTTGAGATCGCACTGCCGAAAAATACAGGTGTCTGCTGGCCTGATTTGACGGCTTCGATATCAAATGTGCTGCCCGCCTCATCAAGCAGCATCAGATTCTCCTCAAGCTGGCTGAGGGTAAAATCATCAATCATCCCTTTCAGGATATCTGACAATTCTTCAACTTCACTCAGATGCTGAACCTTTCGCTCGCGTTTTTCATTATACCATTCGATTTTGTGGTCATGCCGGTCATAAACGCCGCGGAACGACTGGCCCATACCGATCGGATAATTGATCGGGTACGACTCGATTCCGAGCACGTCCTCAATTTCTTCGAACAGCTCAAGCGGTTCCTTACCTTGCCGGTCAAGTTTATTAATAAATGTAAAAATCGGTATGCCGCGATCACGGCAGACTTTAAACAGTTTGATCGTCTGTGGTTCGACCCCTTTTGCCGCATCGATAATCATGACTACACTGTCGACGGCCATCAGGGTACGATACGTATCTTCACTGAAGTCCTGGTGTCCGGGAGTATCCAAAATATTAATTTTATAACCATCATATTCAAATTGCATGACACTGGAGGTTACGGATATTCCTCTCTTTTTTTCCAGTTCCATCCAGTCAGATGTTGCAAATTTTTCCGCTTTTCGTGATTTGACGGCTCCGGCCGTCCGGATAGCTCCTCCAAGAAGCAGCAGTTTTTCCGTTAGCGTTGTTTTTCCGGCATCCGGATGGGAAATGATCGCAAATGTGCGCCGTCTTTGAATTTCCTGCTGTAATTTATTCATTTCTTCCTCCTAAATCCGTCCTGACATTCAGAGCATACCCATTACTTGCTCTTTATCAGCCCAATAAAAAGACATTCGCACCCTTTTTCCGGATGAACACAGTCCGGCCGTCTCACCCGGCGGCCGAACGCTCCTCTCGGAAAAAGTTATCCTCTTACCTCTGCGAATGCCTGTCTTCTACTCTATTTTATCTTAGTCTGTTCAAAAAGTCCTGGAAAAATAATGGTTAAACGATACGATTATCCGTTATATACGGACCTGGTTACTTGTTCACTAATCCGTGCACGCGATCCATAACGGCTGACTTTAACGCGTCAAACTTTTTGTCGCGATCTGCCGGATCGGCACCCTTGACCCCGAAATAGAATTTAATTTTCGGTTCGGTGCCAGACGGACGCAGGCAGAACCAGGAACCATCATGAAGTTTGTACTTCAGCACATTGGAAATCGGCAAGGTTAG
The DNA here is from genome assembly GCF_004153165.1 of Sporolactobacillus sp. THM7-4. Taxonomy (GTDB): domain Bacteria; phylum Bacillota; class Bacilli; order Bacillales; family Sporolactobacillaceae; genus Sporolactobacillus. The sequence goes on from NZ_SEMD01000008.1 coordinate 109,720, forward strand.
CGTAGTTTTTGCTCCGGTTTTGACATTAGTCGATTCCGACGTTTTATAGTCTTCGATCACATCAACCGGTACATCGGCCACTTTAACCGGCGGATGCGACCTGAAATCGCTCAGAATGGCATCGATTTCCTCTTTTCCCTGTATCCCCTTAAGGGTCAGAGATTCCAGGCCTTCCTTGAAATAACCATATGTCTTGAAAATATCCTGAAGCGCATCATAGAACGACTTTCCCTGTGCTTTATAATATGCGGCAACCTCCGCGGCGAACACAGCAGCCTGAACAGCATCCTTGTCCCGGACAAATGATCCGATCAGGTAGCCGTAGCTTTCCTCGTAACCAAAGAGGAAAGTATGCTTCTTTGTCAGCTCATACTCGTGGATTTTTTCACCGATGAATTTAAAGCCAGTCAGCGTGTCAACTGTCGGAATTCCGAATGCGGATGCGATCGCCCGTCCGATCTCCGAAGTAACAATCGTCTTGACGACAATTCCGTTGTCAGGCAGTGTGCCCTTAGCCTTTCTCTGAGTCAGCAGATAATTTAATAAAACGGCTCCCGTCTGGTTTCCGGTGAGTACCGTGTATTCACCGCGATCATTTTTCACGGCAACGCCCAGCCGGTCGGAATCCGGGTCGGTCCCGAGCAGTATATCCGCATCCAGCCTCTTACCGTACTCGATCGCTATCTTGAAAGCAGCATGTTCCTCAGGATTCGGCGACTTTACCGTGGAAAACTCCGGATCAGGCTGAGCCTGTTCCCCAACAACGGTCACATTCGTAAAGCCCCAGTTTTTCAGACCGTTCACGACCGGATGGTAGCTTGATCCGTGAAGCGGAGTAAAAACAATTTTCAGATCCGAGCCGACCTGTCTGATCGTTTCCGGATTCAGGGACAGCGTCTTCAGATTCTCCTGGTAGGCGTTGTCCACTTTATCTCCGATGACTTCCAGAAGTCCCTCTGCTTTAAGTGCAAGCTCGTCTCCGACTTTAACCTTCAGTTCATCTTCTACAGAAGCAACAAATTTGATGACTTCATCCGCTTCATCAGGAGGAAGCTGTCCTCCGAATTCATTGTAGACTTTGTAACCATTATATTGCGGCGGATTGTGGCTTGCCGTGATGACGATGCCTGAAAAAGCGTGCAGGTAACGGACGGCGAATGAAAGAAGAGGCGTCGGACGCAGCGAATCAAACACGAAAGTCTTGATGCCGTGTGCCCCCAGAGTTCTCGCCGCCTCAATCGTAAACTCGGCGGAAAAATGACGCGGATCGTGAGCAATAACGACCCCGCGTTTCACGGCTTCTTCACCCGCATTCAAAATGTAACGCGCAAGCCCTTCCGTTGCTTTCCGGACCGTGTAAATATTCAACCGGTTTGTGCCCGGGCCGATTTCTCCGCGCATGCCGCCTGTCCCGAATTCCAGATTTTTATAAAAGCAGTCTTCGAGTTTCACCCGGTCATCGGCGATCTCTTCCAGCTGCTTTCTCAGATGTTCATCCAGTTCCTTATCGTTCAGCCATTTCTGGTATACCGTTTCCCATGCCATCGTCTTCCGTCTTCCCCCCAATTTATGTAGCACTTTCTTATCGAACACTCAAAATCTGTTTCTATTATAACAAAAATAGCCCTGCCATTCACATTTCACGAAAAAAAAGGGAAGAAAGCCGCACGGAAATCCCCCCGCACGGCTTACATTTTATCTACTCAAAACTTATTTACTTTCGGTGTAAAATAGTGGATCAACTTTTCCAAAGAAACATCCTGCAGCGACTTGAAACAGCCGTCTACATGCCCGAAAGGCATTTGTTTCGTCACGGCGTTTGGAACGACAATGCAGTATAATCCAGCCTTCTTCGCAGCGAGAGAGCCGTTAAAAGAATCCTCAATTGCAATCGCTTCTTTCGGCTCAACACCCAGGCTTTCAATGGATTTAATATAAAGCGCGGGATCAGGCTTCACTCTCTGAACATCATCCCATGATTTGATACTTGTGAAATAATCCGAAAGGCCAAGCCGTTTCAGATGGCGACGCGGCCATTCGCCCCTGGAACTTGTTGCAAGGCCGATCTTCAAGTCCAGATCCCTTGCCTGTCTCAGAACAGATTTAACGCCCGGCAGTACTTCTTCTTCATCCACCCGCCTGTTGAATTCTTCATACCTTTCCTTCTGAAAGGCTTCGCGATCAATATGAACCCCCGATTTTTCCTCGAGGTATCCGAGTGAATCGAAACCGTGCTGCGTGCCGATCGCCTGACTCCACACGCTGAGCGGCAGATCCACATGATATTTTTTGAACATTTGCTGCATAACCTGATACATGATTCGTTCACTGTCCAGAATGACACCGTCAAAATCAAAAACAATGGCTTTGATCATTTCAAACAACCCTTCTGCGTGGTCTCGTTTTATATTTTAACACGGCATATCAACTAAAATTAGAAATAACATAAATTCTTCTCATTTTTAAAACATGTTTTGCTGTTTTTCGACTGTTTTTGACAGGCTGTTCACGTGCTCTTATGGAAAAGCTCCGCTGATAAACAAACACCCGGATAGCGGGCAGAACCTTTATCTTTTCGCCCGAGATTCTATAAAAAGAGTCAAGATCTTACTGGCCATGCATAAACTAAATTAATCAACCTTCTTCAGAGGTGGTGCAAAATTTATCATTTCATACCTGGTGAATTGTTTAAATCCTTTGCACCCTTAATCGTTATACAGGTATCGTACAGATTGTGCCCGGCTCATATTTAAAAAACAAAGGAGGAACCGCTCTTGTCAAACTATTTGATTTCTGAAGAGCAGTGGGATCTGCATAAGAAGGGATATCAGGACCAGCGCAGGCACGCGGAAAAGGTGAAGGAAGCGATAAAGAACAATCTTCCGGATCTGATCAGCAGTGAAAGCATCATCCTTTCCGACGGTAAGAAGATGACCCGGATTCCGATCCGTTCATTAGATGAGTACAAATTGCGTTATAACTATGAAAAAACAAAGCACGTCGGGCAAGGCGGGGGAAAGAGCAAAGTAGGCGATGTAATCGCGAGAGTTCCGGCCAAACAGGCTGCAGATGGTCCGGGAAAAGGGAAAGGAGCAGGGGATAAGCCCGGAGTCGATTATTTTGAAGCCAACGTCTCAATCATGGAGCTTGAAAATCTCTTTTTCAAAGAACTGGAACTCCCCCATCTCAAGCAAAAACGCGAGGCAGATATTGTGGTCGACAGCATCGATTACCGTGACATCCGACGGAAAGGCTTAATGGGCAATATCGATAAGCGCCGGACCATTCTTTCTGCGATCAAAAGAAATGCCCGCTCCGGGAAAGCGCAAATCTACCCGATCCACGAGGAAGACCTTCGTTTCAAGACATGGGAGACGATCGTCAGACCTGAAAGCAAAGCCGTCGTTCTCGCGCTCATGGACACGAGCGGATCTATGGGTGTCTGGGAGAAATATATCGCCCGCAGTTTCTTTTTCTGGATGGCCCGATTCCTGCGAACGAAATACGAGAAAGTAACGATCCAATTTATTGCCCATCACACCGAGGCAAAAGTGGTCAGTGAAGAAGATTTTTTCTCTAAAGGAGAAAGCGGCGGAACAATCTGCTCGTCTGCCTATGTTAAGGCATTGGAACTCATTCATTCATCGTATCCACCGTCGAAGTACAATATCTATCCGTTCCATTTTTCTGATGGGGATAACTTGTCTTCCGACAATCCGAAATGTATTCGTCTCGTAAAAGAGATCATGTCGATGACCGACTTTTTCGGATACGGAGAAATCAACCCCTATCACCGGTCCAGTACATTGATGAGCGCCTACCGTACTTTAAACGATGAAGCCTTCAGTTCTTATATATTAAAACAGAAGAGTGACGTGTATTATGCGATGAAGCACTTTTTCGGCAAAAAGCCTGAGAGTGTCGTTGTCTGAAAAAACCCGTCAAACACAATCTTTGTATGCAAACGATTCATCTATGGTGCATGAAACCGGGCCAACAGCCTGGTCCTTTTTTTACCTTCTCAGAAAAGGTGCGATCTGCAACCATTAAAAGGACGAAAAAACAGACAAAGCCGTGCCTTTGGTCCCGACTAAGCCATCGTTTCCCTTCTATAATTTACGCTGCTTTTTTTTCCATTCTTTTCGTGTGAAGAAAACCGGGGATCAGCGCACGATACCGAAACTTTTCAGCGGCCAGTAGCGCAGGGCAACTTTACCCACCACTTCGGACTGCCTGACAAAGCCGAAAACCCGGCTGTCCGCACTGTTCTGTCTGTTGTCCCCCATCACCCAAAGTTCACCTTTCGGCACACGCGTTTTACCGGTCAATCCCTTTAATTTAAAATCCCAGGTCATCTGTCCGCTCAGCAGCTGATTCTTATATTGTTTCAGAAACACTTCTTTAACCGGTTTGTCATTGATATATAATTGATCATTGGCATACATGATTTTATCTCCAGGAAGGCCGATCACCCGTTTGACATAATCGTCTTTTCTTGTGGCATGAAAAATCACGATGTCAAAACGTTCAGGCTGACTGAATTTGTAATCTATTTTATTAACAATAAGCCGGTCGCCACTTTTCAAGGCAGGCTGCATCGATGGACCGTCAACGATATAATTGCCATAAATGAAGGTTCGAACGATGATGACAACGAGAATGGCGATACCGATCGCCCGTATCCATGCGAATGCCTCGCTTTTTTTCTTTTTTTGCTCCATCTGATAACAACCTCTCTCTTCTCCTCGTGAACGTTTCATATATGAGATAGATGAGAAAACGGGGATTACGGCTGCGACCGGTTATTTCGAGTCCATCTTAGCAGCCGGATTCAATTTTAACTCTACATGATCCGTCTTCCGTTCACAAGGCAGGCCAAAAATTTTCAGGCTATTTTTTTGCCCAACTTTTCAGGATTTTTGCCCGACTTTCGGATCGTTTTGCCCGACTCTGGAACGGTTTTGCCCGACTCCGATTTTTTTGCCCGACTTTTCAGGCGTTTTGCCCGACTTCCGGATCGTTTTGCCCGACTCTGGAACGGTTTTGCCCGACTCCGATTTTTTTGCTCGACTTTTCAGGCGTTTTGCCCGACTCCGATTTTTTTGCCCGACTTTCGGATCGTTTTGCCCGACTCCGATTCGGCAGCAGGTTATTCGTCTATTTATTCGTCCTTTAGTCGCCAGGCAAACGAAAAGCGCCGTTCTTCGCAGCGCTTTCCGTTTGCTCATTCAGTTTTTACAATCAGATTCAGGATGCCGAACTCATCCGCCGGCCAGTAACGTATATCTACCTTGCCGACGATATTCTTTTCATCGACGAAACCAAAAATCCGGCTGTCCACACTGTTACGTCTATTGTCTCCCATAACCCAAACTTTCCCTTTTGGAACGCGGCTCACACCCGTCTGCTGCTTCAGATTAAAATTTTCTGTCAGATTTTCTCCGCCAGGCAGTTTTTTCTTGTAGGGGCGCAGATACGGCTCGTTAACGGGTTTTCCATTAATATACAATTGATCGTCCTGATAAGATATCGTATCCCCGGGAAGACCGATCACCCGCTTCACATAATCGTCAGTTGCCGTCGCATGAAAAATGATGACATCGAAACGGTGCGGCTTACTGATTTTATAGCCGATTTTATTAACGATCAGCCGATTGCCGTCCTGAAGCGTTGGCATCATCGACTCCCCTCTGACTATATAGTTGCTGAAAATAAAATGACGAATGAACAGGGCAACAACCACGGCAACAACAAACGCCTTCACCCAGCTCCAAACTTCTTTCCTTGAAAAATTCATGACTTTCCCCTGCCTGCTCATGTATAGGACTCGTTCGTTTGAATGTTTATGATATGAGCCGTTCAGAACACAATCAAAAAATTACCGGTTGAGCAAACTGCCCACATATCTTAATAATTCGTTCGCCGACGTCGTATTATAACCGTATTCGTCGACAAGCCGCGCGATCACTTCATTAATTCGTTTCAACTGTGTTTCGTCGGGTGTCTTACTTGATGTTGTAATCTTGACCACATCTTTCAGATCGGCGAATAATTTTTTCTGAATCGCCTCTTTCAGACGTTCATGCGACTGATAATTGAATCGTTTGCCTTTGCGCGCATAGGCGGAAATCCGGATCAGGATTTCTTCGCGGAAGGCTTTCTTTGCGTTTTCCGAAATACCGATTTGTTCTTCAATCGACCGCATCAGTTTTTCATCAGGGTCGACCTCATCTCCGGTAATCGGATCAAATATTTTATTACTGTTGCAATAGGCCTCGACATTATCCAGATAGTTATCCATCAAAGTCTTAGCTGATTCCTCGAACGAATAAACAAACGCCTTCTGGACTTCCCGCTTGGCGAGCTCATCATATTCGCGGCGCGCGATCGCGATAAACTCGGTATAGCGCTCTTTGTCCTCTTCGGTTATCGACGGATGCTGATCGAGTCCCTCTTTGATCGATCGAAGGATGTCAAGCGCATTGATTGACGGTATACCCTTCTTTATGATTGCGGAAGAAATCCTGTTGATTACATAACGCGGGTCGATACCGCTCATTCCTTCATCGGAAAATTCGTGTTTGAGTTCCTTGATATCCGCCTCATTAAAACCTTCAACCATTTCCCCGTCGTAGAGCCTCATCTTTTTAACCAAATCGATTCCGCGGCTCTTAGATTCCTTCAGCCGGGTCAGTATCGAAAATACAGCCGCCGTTCTGAGCGCATGCGGCGCGATATGGACATTGGCCACATCGCTTTCTGAAATCAGTTTCCTGTAGATTTTCTCCTCGTCACTGACTCTCAGGTTGTAAGGGACAGGCATAACAATCATTCGTGAATGAAGGGCTTCGTTCTTCTTATTGCTGATAAATGTTCGGTACTCGGATTCGTTCGTGTGCGCGATGATCAGTTCATCAGCGGAGATCAGCGCGAAGCGGCCCGCTTTAAAATTTCCTTCCTGAGTCAGTGAGAGCAGGTGCCATAAAAATTTCTCATCACATTTCAGCATTTCCTGAAATTCCATAAGACCGCGGTTTGCTTTATTTAATTCGCCATCAAAACGATAAGCCCGCGGATCCGATTCCGATCCATATTCAGCAATCGTGGAAAAATCGATACTGCCAGTCAGATCGGCAATGTCCTGGGACTTTGGATCGGACGGACTGAACGTTCCAATTCCGACCCGCTTATCTTCCGACAGAAAAATACGTTCGACAGGCACATCTTCAATCCGCCCGCCATAATCCTTTTCCAGACGCATCGCATTCAGCGGGGAAAGATTCCCCTCAACTCGTATACCTGTTTCCTCATAAAAGTCATCCCGCAGATGCGGCGGAATGAGATGAAGAGGATCTTCATGCATCGGGCAGTCCTTAATGGAATAGATGGCTCCCTCATCTGTCCAGGAATACTTTTCAAGTCCCCGTTTCAGCATCGTCACAATCGTCGACTTACCACCGCTGACCGGTCCCATTAAAAGCAATATACGTTTCTTGACGTCCAGACGTTTCGCCGCAGGGTGAAAATATTCTTCAACCAGTCTCTCGATCGCTTCTTCAAGCCCATAGATTTGTCCATCAAAAAAGTGGTAGCACTTGTGCCCGTTTTGCTCGGATACGCCTGCCGATACAATCATCTGATAAACCCTGGCATGCGCTGACTGTGCAATCACCGGGTTCTTTTTCACCAATTCCAGGTAGTCTGCAAAGGTCCCTTCCCACTTCAGCTGTTTCTCATAGTCGCGAAATTCTTTTAGTTTATCAAGAAAGTTCATATAATCCCCCCAGAAAAGATTCACCCATGTAATAAAGTGTATGCGGGTGCCCGTATATCTTTCATGAAATCTCTGTCTCTCTCTTTTCCAGCTTCAAAAAGGTTAATGGAGAGGAGATTAATCAATCCATTTTTTTGGGGGGAGTTTCCGCGGGCGAACCTGCCGAACGGTTTATGTCAGAGCAGGAAAGTTCTGCTGGCGCAGCGCCTCATAAACAATAATCGCTGCGCTGTTAGATAAATTAAGCGAGCGGATCGCCTGTGTCATCGGCAGCCGAACACACCTGTCTTTATTGGCGGCGACCAAATCTTTTGGAAGGCCTGTTGTTTCTCTTCCGAAGAAAAAGAAATAGTCCTTTTTCCGATCACTGTAATCAAACTCACTGTACGGACGACTGCCGTCCGTTTCCACATAGTAAAATTCGCCCTTTTTGTGTTTGTTAAAGAAATCATCCAGCGAATCATAATAATGAATGTCCACAGAAGGCCAGTAATCGAGTCCCGCCCGTTTCAGATGCTTATCATCTGTCGAAAAGCCCAGCGGCCGGATCAGATGCAGCGAGCTGTGCGTTCCGGCACACGTTCTGGCAATGTTGCCCGTGTTGGGCGGTATCTGCGGCTGATAAAGTACAACATGAATGCTCATTTTTCCTGTACACCTCTGACGGTTGCTTCAAAACAGGCGGTATGGCAGAGCCGCTTTCCGCCTGTGCCCGGGATCTGTTCATTCGGCTTTCGCCGCATGATCATCGAGCCGCTTATCATAGAGAAAATCTAAATTATTATAACACGAAGCGTCCGGTTATTTACTGGTATCGTCCAGAATATGAAAAAATTTATACTGAATGTTTTTCGTCCAGGCCGGCGAGTCAAGATACGCCCAGTCCCGAAGACGTGCGTCATACGTGTGAGCATTGACAAGCGGTGCTCCTGATGTGTCCTTCGCCGTGACAAAGGCATTATGGTTCCAGTGCCCGTCACCTTCAAAATCGTAGCAGATCACATCACCTGGAACCAGCTTTTCCGGCCGGTCAACTTCTACCGCTCCGATGACATTTCCACTTCTGCTCAGATACCAGCGAAGGCTATTCGCGACAGCCCAGCTGTAGCTCCAGCCTGGGCGCCTGTACCACCAGCCCCTGCTCCTTACCGGGTAGCCGGACATCGGAATGCCACCGGCATGGAGACACTGCGACACGTAATTGGTACAGTCATTCTCCACCTTAAGATAAGCCGGATTACGCCGGTTCCACCATTGCTCGGCATAACGGATTGCAGCAAGCCGGTTATAAGGGCCGCGGAGATGCCGCGCACCGTCATCATCTTTCTGAACCGGAGTCAATTCATGGCTTTCTTCCATTAAGAGAGGCGGCTTTATCAACCGATCGGTAAATAGATGAGCTTCGCGAACGACAGCCTGCCGGTCTTCAACTCGCTCTTCTACGTAGAACTGGTCATCGCGACTGATCAGCCACCGGGTCTGCAAACGATAATCAATCACCTTGTCCTCTCTTTTTTCTTCAAGATGCACAACTTTGGCATGTACCATTGCCTTTTTAATTTCGGCTCCCTTGTCTTGTAAAAGCTCGATTTTCCTGTTCACCAACGATTGCTCGCTGGCACTCAGGACTGCCCCGGCCGGGTTCGATCGAGTTACCCAGCGTTCCCCCAGCCGCCGAATATGCGCCTGAAAGGGTTTTTCCCATTCCATTCAGCCACCCGCTTTCGACGTATTTTAACGTCATAACCTATGCGGCTTCCATGAAAAGCATACCTTGCCACTCAGGATCTTCACTGTCTTTCAGCCGGATGAATCAGCAATGGACGGCTGAGAATGTCTCCTTTTCCATCCCGAGCAGCCATTTTTTCTTATCCAGTCCGCCGCCGTATCCGACAAGCGATCCGTCTCTTCCGACCACCCGGTGGCAGGGAACGACAATCGGAATCGGATTCCTGTTATTCGCAGCTCCTACCGCTCGAACCGCTTTCGGGCGGCCGATCCCGATTGCAACGTCTTTATAGGAACACGTCTTTCCGTATGGAATGGTTTGAAGATAGGCCCAGACTTCCTTTTGAAAAGGGGTCCCCTTCATAAAAAGCGGCAAGTCAAATGTTTTCCTTTCTCTGGCAAAGTATCTGCGTATTTGGTCTGCGGCCTGCCTGCAGGCATCGGCGCTTTCTCTCAGTCCTGCCGGCAGGCCCTGTCGCCGGGTCCAGGCGGTCAGAGCTTCGCGAGTTTCACGAAGTGCTCCAAAATCAATATGGCACAATTGCTGATCGTAGACAGCTAAAGTCAGCGGGCCAATCGGAGTCGTCAGCTCACAGACAGCTAATTCGTTTTTTTCTACCATACACGATCGTCCTCCCCAGCCGGGTTATTCGTTCAGCTCGCCCAGCCGTTTGATGTTCTTTTTCTGGGAAATAACCGTCAGGGTAAGCTGGTTCCCTGAAGCAGCCAGTTGATGTTTGATTCCTTCCCGCACCTTCTCGTCTTCTTCATTCTCTAATAACTTTTGCAGCGTTTCACATATGCGGCGGCGCTCGTTATCCTCAAACCTGTCCCACATTTTTGCAAGTGACCAGACAGCCGCACGGCGGATGACCGGACGTGGATCTTCTCTGAGCAGGCGAAGCATTTCCGGCGCGGCCGTCACATCCTTGTAATTTCCAAGGGCGATAATCGCGTTACGCTGAATCGGCTTCCTGCCGCGCCACGATCCAGACAGTTCGCCGAATTTTTCCTTAAACTCCCGGTTTGAAATTGACAGCAGCGGTTTGAGAAGCGGCCGGGCAAGTTCCGGATCCGGCTCCATCTCTTCATGAAGGTGGCTGTCAACATCCCGGTTATAGGGACAGACCTGCTGGCATGTGTCACAGCCGTACACCCGGTTACCAACTGCTTTCCGGTAATGTTCAGGTATGTCCTGCTTTATTTGGGTCAGAAAAGCAATACACTTATGGCTGTTCAGCTGTCCGCCCTGAACAAGCGCCCCGGTCGGACAATGATCGACGCACAGGGTGCAGTCTCCGCATAGATCGGCAGCCGGCTTGTCCGGCGGAAACGGAATATTGGTCAGCATTTCTCCTAGGTAGACGTAGGATCCAAATTCTTTTGTTATGACATTTGTATTTTTACCGGACCAGCCGATACCCGCCCGTTCGGCAACCGCGCGATCAGACAATTCGCCGGTATCAACCATGTTTTTAAACTTCGAACCAGGAAGCTCTCCCGCCAGAAATTCACCCATCTTTTGCAGACAGTCTCTCAGTAAAACATGATAATCTCTGCCCCATGATACACGGGCAAATGCGCCACGGCGATTCGCTTTCGTGTTTTCAGGATGCCTGGCCATTTTCTTCGGATAGGCGAGTGCAATCGAGACAATCGACTGAACCCCGTCCATGAGCAGAGAGGGTTCCGTCCGCTTCTCAATGTCCTTCTTCTCAAAGCCGGACTGATAGCCAAGCGCCTGCTGCTGATAAAGCCGCGCCTTCAGTTCCGTAAAAGGGTCTGACGTGGTGAACCCGATTTTGTCGACACCGATTTTCTTACTGTATTCGATCAGCCTCTTTTTCAGCTTCTCAAAATCCGTCAATCTTCTCGTTCCCTTCAGCTCAAAATCGCTTTTCGTAAATCATGTTTAAAAATGTGGTACACTGAATGGAGATGATCAGTCAGGGGGGATGTACCATGCTTGATGTTTCTCTTTCACCGCTTCTTAAAGAACGGATCCCGGATTTTAAAGCGGGCATCATTTGTTATCATCATATCGTGATTGGTGAATTGCCGCAAATCATCGCCGGGCGTCTTCCGCTTTTTTATGAAAATATCAGGCTCTCCCTTAAGGACCACCCCGTCCGTTCAATTAAAGGTGTCGAAGAGTGGAGAGAAGTGTTTAAAAAGGCCGGCACCGATCCGTCCCGGTACCGGCCGTCACAGGAGTCGCTCCTGAGGCGAATAAAAAAAGATGGTCGCCTGCATTCGGTGCATTCGGCAGTCGATCTCAACAACTTTTTCAGCGTACAATATGGCATCCCGATCGGAATATATGACTCCGCCCGCCTTCACGCCCCGCTTAAGATCACAATTGGAACGGAAAAGGATCAGTATGACGGGTTGAACGGGCGGACGATGCATATGGCGGATAAAATTGTTTCAGCTGACCGGGACGGAGCATTCGGCAGCCCGATCGTTGATTCGAGGCGAACATGCGTAACCGGGAACACGACGGATGCACTGCAGATCGTTTATATCCGTCCCTCCATGGATTCAGCCGAAGCGCTCCGGCTCGTTAAAGCCATGGCCGACATGTTCACGCAGGCCCATGGAGGAGAACATGAATGGAAAATCATTGAATAGAATCATGTTTAGACAGAGTTATTTTCATAGAGGAGTGACCCTTGATGAATTCAGATCTTTTCAGCGTCGATTACTTTAAAAAGGCAATTCGTCTCCAGATCAGAAAAAACAGCGATGTTTTTACACCCGTTCAGACCATGAACAGCTACTACCATACGGTTGTTTCGGCAATTATTCAGGACAGAATTAATAAAAACTTTGAACTGATCCGCCGCATCCGCAATCTCGATACGGCATATAAAGAAATTAAAAATGAGATCACTCAGCAGCAGGAAAAACAGCAACAGTAAGCAGCAGCTGCCGGCACTGCGCCATTTTCTGCTGTTATTTTGTACGCTTATCCCGTATACAATAACAGCATTTTTTTGTGAAAAAACTTGAATAGATTTATTTTGCTGCCCTGAAGCCCGCCTGTGCAGCCGCTTTTCTGGATTTGAAACAGGCTTCGGCTCTTGTCACTTTATAATAAGGATCCGACGGCATATGATAGATTTTTCCTCGCGCCGATACATTCCCTTTGATTGCTCCGGCACAATTTCCCGAGCTGTCCGGAGTGAACGCTCCGGACACATTTGTCTTCGGCGTTTCCGTCGAAGAGCCGCTCTCTGATGAATGGATATAACCGCTGACTTCTCTATACGCCTTTGTGCCCTTCATGACTTCCGGATGGTAACCGTCATCCTGTGCATAGTCGTTAACCGACCAGATTCCGAGCTTCTTTTTCTTTGCCTGTGCCTCTACTGCGCGATAACGATCCACATATTTCGTATTGGGCGGGATAACGTAAGCCACCCGGGCGAAACCGCGTGCGAGCTGCAGTTCTTCGACGGATTTTCCGCCGACATATACATAAGCGAGCAGCCGTCCGTATTTATCGTGTCCTCCGTTTTCCGCCAGCTCAAGACGGACGGTTTTTCCGTCCATCAGCTGATGGGCATAACGGCTTGCCTCGGGTCCGTACGGCTGGACACCGAGACGCGGGTGGTGCGTTTCCGGCGTGTCAATCAGAAGCATCCGGACGGTCGTCACTTTGCCCAGATAAGAGACATCAATCGTATCGCCGTCTACCACCTTGATGACCCTTGCCGTGACTCCCGGAACGTTCCGGTTGTTACTTTGAGCGGTTTGATTTTGTGGTTGCTTTTTGTGATCGGCAGATTGCTGATCGGGCGTATACGAGGAAGCGGCCTTTCCGGAAGAGTCGTACGATGCAGAACCGGATCCGCTCTGATCTGCCTCGCAGCCCGCAAAAACGAAGAGTGAAGTAATCACTAATAATCCTTTAATCCACCATTTTCTCAAATCCAATCATCCAACCTTTCTATGTATACAAAAAGAGCGACCCTCCCCTTGAAATCCGGTCACTCCAGAATTTATCCATACCATCACAATCGGCAAATATTCATTGGGCAGCGGTCTTCGCAGTGGCAGATCTTTTTGAGGTAATCCATGTCCTTTATCACGATGTATCCGTGATGGTAGCCGATCGCCCCGTCTTTTTTCCAAGTCTGGAGCATCCGGTTCACGGTTTCCCGCGTTGAACCGATCAGCTGTGCCAGATCGGTGTTGGTCAGGTCGAGCGTGTAGTGTATCCCGTCCGATTGTTTTTTGCCGTATCCGTGAACCATTCGAATCAATGTTGACGCGAGCGCTCCATTTTTACCATAGAAAAGCAGATCGCGCATTTTAATCTGCGTATACTGATTGGTCAATCCCACCCACTTCATAAACTCAAAAGCAAGACCGGCATTTCCAGGAATCAGGTTTTCAATATCCTGCTCATTGATCACGCCGATTTTGCAATCGGTCGCCGCATTCGCCGTAAACGAGTACTCATCGGACCCGAGACAGCTGATCTCACCGAACAAATCGTCAGGAATGTAATAGTGAAGGACAAGATCTTTTCCGTCATATGCGGACTTAAAAAGTTTCACGCGGCCCTCAACCACATAAAACAATTTATTTGAACGATCGCCTTCCCAGTAAATATTGGTGTTCTTTTTATAAAATTCCACACTCATTAAATTCTTGATCGCATCAAGATTCTTTTTGGAAAACATACTCGTATTGTTCATCTGATTTTTTAGAAACAATGCCGCATTTTCCACACTGATCACACCTTTTAAACTGCGGTTGATATCCTATTTGTATTATAACAGGAAAACCGTTGTTTTTTATCAACAAGTGTGACGAAAATCATACAAGTCAGTGCATGTGGATAAATGCGGCACTTCAATTATGTTCCCCGGATGATGACCGGTTTTTCTTATCCTTCAAGAAGAAGCGTTTCCGGATCTTCGAGTAAGGTTTTTACTTTAACCAGGAATTGGACCGCTTCGCTGCCGTCAACGATCCGGTGATCGTAGGACAGAGCGATGTACATCATCGGACGAATTTCTATTTTATCGCCTTCAGGCGTCGAAACGGCAACGGGACGTTTCTTGATTCCGTGCATTCCAAGAATGCCAACCTGTGGAGCATTAATAATCGGTGTCGAAAGCAGTGAACCGAATGTTCCACCGTTTGTAATCGTAAAGGTTCCGCCCTGAAGATCGCTCAGTGTCAGGCGATTCGTCCTTGCTTTCGTCGCCAGATCCTTAATATCCTGTTCGATCTCGGCGAACGTTTTCCGGTCGGCTTCACGGACAACCGGAACGACCAATCCCTGATCCGTCGCGACCGCGATACCGATGTCATAGTACTTTTTCACAAGCAGATCGGTACCGTCGATCTCTGCATTAAGCAGCGGAAAACTTTTCAGCGCGCCGACGACCGCTTTGGTGAAGAAAGACATGAACCCGAGCTTGACGTCATGCTCTTTAATAAACGCTTCCTTCCGCCGTTTGCGAATGCTCATGATCGCCGTCAGGTCGACCTCGTTAAACGTTGTCAGCATCGCAGCTTCATGCTGAACGGCGACCAGCCGGCGGGCGATGGTCTGGCGTCTGCGGGTCATTTTAATCCGTTCGACCGGTCTGGACGGATCTTCTGTCTCAGCAGCCGGCGCTTTGGCAGCCGGCTGACTTTCTTTTATGACAGCCTGCTGTGCGACGTCGCCGACCCGGACACGTCCAAGTGGATCGGCAGTTTGAACGGCACCGAGATCGATCCCTTTTTCCCTCGCGAGCTTCCGGGCGGCAGGGGAAGCCAGCCTGCGCCCCGTACCTGCCGATGCAGGTGCCGGGGTCGGTTTTGCAGCCGGAGCAGGTGTGGGCGCCGGTGCCGGTTTCGTAGCCGCAGCGACCGCGGATTCCGTTTTTGCTTCAGCGGAAGGTTCCGCTTGTTCCGGAGCCGGACTTGCCGGCGATTCACTGCCTGCGTCCGCGTTTTCATCAAGAAGCGCAATCACTTCACCGACTTCAACCGTCTCATCGACATCTTTTTCTATCTTTTTCAACACTCCTGAATGTTCCGCGCTGATCTGGATGTTGACCTTGTCTGTCTCGATCTCGGCAATATCATCGCCCTGATTGACCTTACTTCCAACATTGACCAGCCATCTGACAATCGTTCCTTCAGTGATTGACTCTGCCAGTTCCGGCACTTTGACTTCTATCAAACAAATCCCCTCCCCAATCAGGCAAGTCTTATTTAAAAATCTTTATGCAGAGTTTCAGCGATAATCCGTTTTTGTTCTTTTTTATGGAACTCCGGTTCACCAGTTGCCGGACTTGACCGCTCCGGCCGCCCGATATAACGCAGTCCTGCCCCGGCAGGGATAATTTTCCGAATCCTGAGTTCCACGTAACTCCAGGCGCCCATGTTTTTCGGCTCTTCCTGAAGCCAGACCACTTCCTTTAAATTCGGATATTGATTTAAGAGACGGCTCAGCTGCTGTTCAGGGAATGGATAGAGTTCCTCGACACGCAGAACATGAAGCCAGTCGGGCCTGGATGATTGTGTTTCAATCTCAACCGCAAGATCTACAGCGACTTTCCCGCTGCACAACACGATCCGCTCAACCTTATCAGGTTGATCCCCTGTCAGCGGTTCTTCAAGAACGCTCTGAAAGTGTCCTTCAGACAGATCGGCAGGGGACGACGCCGCTTTCGGATGACGGAGCAGACTCTTCGGTGACAGGATCACGAGCGGGCGGACGACATCAGTATTAAGAATCGCTGCCTGCCGGCGTAAAATGTGAAAGTACTGAGCCGGCGTCGTCAGATTGGCAACCGTCCAGTTATTTTCGGCCGATAATTGCAGAAAACGTTCCAGACGTCCGCTGGAGTGCTCCGGACCCATTCCTTCATAGCCGTGCGGGAGTAACATCACAAATCCGGATTTCTGTCCCCATTTGGCTCTTCCGGCAGTGACAAACTGATCGAAAATAACCTGACCGACATTCGCAAAATCACCAAACTGGGCTTCCCAGATCACTAATGTTTCAGGGGCAAAAACGTTATATCCGTACTCAAACCCAATTACAGCCGTTTCCGACAGCGGACTGTTATGAATGTCAAAAGATGCGCGAACATCTTTAAGATGGTGGAACGGCGAGTATGTTGCGCCTGTTTCCACATCATGAAGGACGGCGTGGCGATGGGCAAATGTCCCGCGCTCCACATCCTGGCCGGTAAAACGGATCGGTGTTCCATCTTTGAGAATTGAAGCGAAGGCAAGCGCTTCTCCGGTTCCCCAATCAATTTTATTGCCTCCGTTCAGCGCGGTTTTCCGGCGCTTCAGGATCCTTGCGAGTTTAGGATAGACATGAAAATGTTCCGGCCAGTTGAGCATCTGCTGGTTGAGGTCTTTCAGTTCGCCGATCGGAACCTTCGTCTCTATATAATCCAGAGGTTCAGCCAGTTTTTCAGGAAACGGCTTTTCCCTGATTTCCTTGCTCTTCTGCTCCCGGGATTCATTGTAGATTGTCTGCAGTTTTTCCTGCAGATGTTTTTGATAAGAGTCGAGTTCGCGGCTCGTGACCAGTCCCTTTTCTTCGAGCTTTTTCCTGTAGATGGCGGCCGCAGTCGGATGATTGTTGATCTTCCGATAGAGAATCGGCTGCGTTGCCGACGGATCATCCGATTCGTTGTGGCCATAGCGCCTGTAACCGCACAGGTCGATCAGGAAATCTTTATGGAACGTCCTGCGATATTCATAAGCGAGGTAGATAGCGCTCAGACAGGCTTCCGGATCATCCGCGTTGACGTGAACAATCGGTACTTCAAAACCTTTGGCCAGATCACTTGCATAGGCCGTCGACCGGCCGTCCCGATGATCGGTCGTGAATCCGAGCTGATTATTGGCGATGATATGAATCGTTCCTCCAGTGTTAAATCCTTTCAGCCGGCTCAGATTCAGTGTTTCCGAGACAACGCCTTCTCCAGGAAAAGCAGCGTCACCATGAATCATGATTGTAAAAGCTTTTTCCGTATTTTGATCCGGATACCCCTCTTTGCTTCGATTATCCTGTGCCGCCCTTGTATAGCCTTCAATAACCGGATCGACGGCTTCGAGATGGCTTGGGTTGTTGGCCATCGTCAGAGTAGCCCGAACCTCGCCATGTGCCTCGTTCTTCTCCCCGGTATATTGAAGCAGGTATTTTTGATGGCCTTCCTCGATTGAACGCGCAGCGCCAAGGTGATATTTCACGTCACCGGTCCACCCGTAATTGATTCCTTTTGATCCTTCGGAAGGAACCATGCTTTTGATCGGCGCGTGAACAAATTCAGCAAGAATTTTTTCATAAGGTTTGCCTAAAATATGAGCCAGGACACTCAGACGACCCCTGTGCGCCATTCCGATCATAATTTGCCTTGCGCCGTCCCGGACCCCGTATTGAATGATTTTATCCAGCATCGGAACGAGTACATCTACGCCCTCAATTGAAAAACGCTTCTGCCCGACGAAAGTCTTATGAAGAAAATGCTCAAAAGTCTCCACTTTCGTCAGCTGTTTCAGCAAATCTTTTTTCTCCTGATCGGTCAGCTGGTTCTGGAAGCGCTTTCTTTCAATCATCTCATTGAGCCATTTTTTCTCTTCGAGGTCAGGCACATGACTAAATTCGTATGCTATAGACTGCGAATACAGCTGGCGAAGATAATTGACGACATCAAGAGCGTTTTGTACATCATCCGGGGCTTCCGGCCAGATTACACGTGAAGGAATCGCTTTCAACTTTTTAGGAGACAAATTGAAAGCGGCTAAATCCATCAGGTGGGTTTCAACCTCGTGATTTTCTCCAAGCGGATTGACATGTGCAAGCAAGTGCCCGTATGCACGAATCCGTTCGGCCAGCCTGACCGCACCGACCACCTGATTCAGATCAAAAGCCGGACCGACAGATTGATCCTCCCCAATCCGCTGTACAGTAATCTGATCCTGATCGAGGCTGTCCGGGCTGCCCCATTTATCGAAGAGCTCCCGTAATGTCGGGTCGACAGAGTCTGGCTCTTCCAAATATTTATCATACTGTTCATCAACATAACCTAAATTGAGACGGGAAAAACTTTGCCACGGATTCCGTTTTTCTAACGTTTCATTCGCTGGCAATTCCATCGCTCCCCACTTATCTTGATTTTTTAATTAGCAGAAATGGTTTTAGAGTCAAAAGCCCGCCTGTCGGCAAGTCAGAATGCCATCCCTTGTATGGGGGTTCCCCAACAAGGTGTCAGCTGTCAAATAACGTATGGAGGTACGGTTTTTCTTATCTGAAAAAATTGCCCGCTGATTATCCGAACTTCCAGCCTCCTTTTTTAATACGCTTTCATCATTTCTAAAATAAAAAATGCGAATCAGAACCTCAGGCATTTCTATCAAATCATTTTTAAAGATTATCTTGTAGATTTATTGTAACATACTGAAATTTAACTTCAATTGTTACGATATTATGAAACAATGATTTTTTGTTATGGTTTTTATGCATTTTTTCTGTTAAAAGACGTGACATAGATTTTCGTCTTTCGTGGCAAAATAAGTTTATAAAATGCAGCTTTACGTTTCTGTTTACGAATCATGATATAATGAACACCGATATAAACTTTCCTGATCAGAAAGAGGGATGAATGGTTGGAATCATTGCAGCCGGGCACAGTCGCCACACTTGACTTTTCACACAAAGCTCCTTTTGGCTGCTTTTTAACGGATGGGTCGCAGGACATTCTGCTCCATGAAAACGACATCATTCAGCCATTTGATGAGCATACCCCGCAACGAGTCTTTCTCTACCAGGACCACCAGGGCAGGCTGGCAGCGACCATGAAGATTCCGGATATCAGGCTCGGTATTTACGGATGGGCGTCAGTCGTCGGAATGAAAAAAAAATACGGTGTTTTTGTTGACATCGGCATCAGTAAGGATATGCTGATCTCCAAAGATGATCTTCCGGACGAATGGATTTATTGGCCGGCTACCGGCGATCGCGTATATTGCTGCTTAAAAATCGGCAAAAAAGGTCGCCTTTTTGCCAAACTGGCTGATGAATCGATCATGGAGACTTTATCTGTTCCCGCCCCGAATGACCTGCTCAATAAAGAAGTCGACGCGACGGTCTACAGACTCCTTCTTGCGGGTGCGCATGTAGTAACAGAAGAGCTTTATAAGGGCTTCATTCACGAAAGCGAAATAACCGGAAAACTCCGCGTAGGCGAGCAGATCCATGCGCGAATCATTGATGTTAAAGAAGACGGTTCGCTTAATCTTTCCATGCGTCCGCGCAGTTATGAAACCATCGATCAAAATGCGGATGCAATTATCCGTTATATGGCGGGGCGGGACGGTGCAATGCCCTATTCTGATAAAAGTCTTCCGGAAGACATTCAAAAGCGATTTTCAATCAGCAAAGGCGATTTTAAAAAAGCACTTGGCAAACTGATGAAGGAAAATAAAATTTATCAGGAGGACGGCTGGACTTATATGAAAAAGGATTAAGTCCGGACGGTTTAAAAATGAAAAAATAAGGAGATTCCGTTTTTCGCGGTATCTCCTTATTTTTCATTTCCGTTTCATCCTTTATCTCTGATATCCGGGCACGCGGCGCCTCGCGAGCCAATACCGGTAAGCGATTCCGATAAAGTAAGCAGCCGCTTCAAAGCTTGTAATAAAGAAGCTGACCGGTGCATTCGTGTAGAAGCTCATGGAAAGTCCGAACCATACGCCCAGAACGGCGAGAATGGAAGAAATGACAATCATGCCGAAGATCGACTGGCTGAAGCAGCGCGCGGCTGCTGCGGGAACCGTCATCAGCGCAAATACAAGCAGCGCGCCAACAATCTGCACCGTCACGCTGACCGCGAGCGCCATCAGGAGCAGAAATCCGATTGAAATCCAGCGGATTGGCAGTCCGGCAGCTTCAGCACCGATCTGATCAAAAGAATCGAACTTTAGCCAGCGATAGCCGGCTGCAAGAATAAGGATAACTGCGGCGGTCAGTCCGACAATTTGCCAGACGTCCTGCATATCGATGCCGACAACACTCCCGAACAGGATGGTTTCCGTAAAATTAGCCTGTTTATCAGATAAAGAAAGAAAGAGTATCCCGAGACCAAGAAACAGACTCAGAACAACGCTTACCGAAGCGTCGCGCCGAAACATTTTTACGCCGAGCTGGCCGATACCGAGCGCACTGAGCAGGGTAAAAAGCAGGAGCCCACCAAGTGGATCCATACCGACATAAACGGCAAATGAAGCACCCGCGAATCCGATATGGGAGAACGTATGGGCAATAAAAGATAAACTTCTCGCGATAACGAATACACCGATGACGCCGCACATCAAGGCAACCAGTGTGCCCGCTATGAATGCGTGCTGCATAAAATCATACTGAAACATAAAAAATGGCCCTCCCCGCCGGTACTGGAGCACATATCAAATCAAAGTCTACTTTTTGTAACGATTTCAATGACAATACTTAATGAAAAATTTTCCCGGGTTAAAACAGATGGTCCGTAAGCTGGCCGGCCGGTTCCCTGAACAATCCGATCGTCTTCGGCTTCTCTTCATCCGTCGCATGATAAAGCCATTCCGTCGCTTTTCCGTTCAGCACCTCATCTGAATTGCCGATTTCATAATGCCCGCGTGACATAAACAGGACACGGTCGGCGTATTCCTTCACTACATGAAGATCATGAGAAATAAAGATAACGGTAATCCCGTGCTTCCTGCACAGCCTCTGAACGAGCTGCATCATTTGTTCCTGAGCGTTCGGATCCAGATTGGCCGTCGATTCGTCGAGGAGCAGAACATCAGGCTGGCGGACCATCGCCTGGGCAATAAAAATCCTCTGGCGTTCACCGCCGGAAAGCTTTCCTATCGGTTTATCGGCCAGATGAAGACATTCGGTCATCATCATCGCTTTTTGAACAGTCACCCGTTCCCTTGCCGACAGCCAGGGAACGGCCCGCGCCGGCAGCCCCAGTGAGACAAAATCTTTAGCGAGGATCGGTGTCTCCTCATCGATGGTCCGCGACTGGGGGACATAACCGATTACCGTCTTCCGGTTATCATTCTCAAAGCTCACTTTCCCGCCGAGAGGCTTGATGAGTCCAAGAATGACTTTCAGTAATGTCGATTTACCGGCACCGTTCGGCCCGATAATCGCGAACATTTCACCACCGGCCACGTCAAAAGACACATGATTCAATATTTCTTCTCCGTTAAAACTGACTTGCAGATCATTAACCCGAATATGACGAAGCACCGGAAAAACCTCCTCTGAATCTCATGATCTTCCATTTTGAATTTTTTCGATCCGTTTTAAGATATCCAGCATCCATGTCTTGTAGGTTTTTCCTTTTGGAAGCGTCTCAGTGACTTCCAGGACCGGCACCTTATTTTTACGGGCGAGCGCCACCATTTTTTCAACAGTCGGACTGCTTTCCTGAATGTTATTGACGAAAAAAACGATTTTTTTCTTTTCAATATCTTTCTGCGTCTGCGTAATGTCCCTCGGAGAAGGATCGGTTCCCTCTTCAACGGCCATCTTAAAATGATTGTTCCCCGTCCGATATCCGAGCGCTTTCAGCATGTTATCAAAAATCGGTTCGGAAACGTCAACTTTACCATTATCCGATTTTCGACTGAGTTTTTCAACCCAATCGCCGACCGGTTTGATCGACGCCTGATAGTCTTTTGCGTTGCGATGATAATCTCTCGCATGCGCAGGATCTGTTTTGGCCAGTGCCCCGGCAATGGTGGTTGCGAGTTTTGGCATCGTTTCCGGATTGTACCATTGATGTTCATTGTCACCCAGCTTTTGTTTCATGACATCCTCGGCCACATGGATCACTTTCTTATTCTTGTTCCCGGACGATACCAGGTCATCCATCCAGCTGTCGTAGCCGATCCCATTGTCAATCACCAGTTGGGCATCACTGACCGCCCGTGCCGTATAAGGGGTCGGTTCAAATTCATGGGGGTCCATGTTCGGTTGATGAATGACTGATGTCACTTGAACGTGATTTCCACCGACCGCCTGCGCGACTTCGCCGTAAAAGTTTTCGGCTGCAACAATACGAACTTTTGAAGATCCGCCCTGTCCGGACGGCGCCTTGCCGCAACCCGCCAGAACGGCCAAAATAAATAAAAACAGACCGAACAGAAGAATGGATTGACGGGCAAACCTTTGCGTTTTCATATATTCTGATCCTCCAAATGTCCGTCACATTAATCGTAACTATTACGATTTACATCCCCTGCACTGCCGGACAGCTTTCCCCCGGATCCCTCTCTTCCAAACGTCTAAGATCCGATTTATGTTTATTCCGTTCAAATCGTAACCATTCCGGTTTCGTTTACTATTAAACCACACCTTCATTTCTTTTTGCAATAAATTTATCCTAATCACGGCTATTTACAGGTTATCCCTGTTCCTTTTTTCACGGAAATGATCTGCTCCCCCCGGGCAGAGGGCGTAAGAAGCAGGCAGGGAGACTCGTGAACCGCCCGCGGAAAGCGTCAGCCTGGAGTAAATAGCGACATCCAGGTTTAACAGAGAAAGGTGAAAAAAACGGTGATCGCAATTTATATTATAATAAGACTGCACAGTTCAGAAAATCCGAATACTGGAGGAATCATCATTGAAAATCGCTATGGCAAACGATCACGCCGGATTTGAATTAAAAAAAGAAATTAAAACCTGGCTTGAAGAACAAGGACATGAGGTACTTGACTTCGGCACGGACAACACAGAATCGTGTGATTTATCCGATTTTGTTTATCCCGCTTCATTAGCAGTCGCGAAAGGTGAAGCGGATCGCGGCATTTTTGTCGACGGTGTCGGTTACGGCAGCGCGCTGATCGCAAATCGAATCTACGGGATTACCGCTGCTGTCTGCCAGGATCCATTCTGCGCAAAACTTGCTCGACAGCATACGGACAGCAACGTGCTCTGTATCGGCGGGAAAATCATCGGATCAGGTATTGCGCTTGATCTTGTTGACGTCTGGATGCACACCGATCCCCTCAGCGGTATCGAGAAATACGCCCGTCGTGTGAAAAAAGTTGAAGCGATTACCGAGAAGCACTTGAAAAAACTGTCTGAAATCGAATAAACCACCCGATCCTGTAATTGAGAACCCGGAGCGGTATTTTACACTTCCGCCCCGGGTTCTTTGCGTACTCGTATTCATTTGGAAAAATCCAGTTTTTAGATTGATGCATGTATTGTTTTTCTCAGGCCTTCTTGCGTTCATTCAATCATCCCGACCAGCATCTCTCCTCCATCTGATCCGTTAGATCGCCTGACGACCGTTTTCATCAGTCGATTACAGCCGCCCCGTTTCATTTGCTATCGTATAGCGGGCAGTCCGTTAGTAATTAGTGATGAGCACCTCATCGATTTTTCCTCTTTTGCTGCCATCAGAATTAATCAGCCCGCTCACTGACGAAACAATAATATGATAGTTATGGTACATGTCCTTAATAAACGACGTTGCCGAATTACTAATAAGCACCTGGCAGCCGCGCCGGTCAAGATCGACGAACAAGTCCCGCAATCTGAGTTGATCTTCTCTTGAAAATCCATCCAGACTGTATCCGGTAAAATACGACGTCGTTGACCGGGGATCATATGGGGGGTCCAGATAAACAAAATCTCCGGATCCAGCTCCTTCTGCGACTTCCTCAAAGTCCGTGCAGAGAATGGTCACATCATTTTCGTTGAAATAACGGTGTACCCCCCGAATCGTTCGTTCATTGATAAAATTAGGCCGGCTGTATTTGCCAAAGGGGACGTTAAAATGTCCATCTTTATTTACCCGAAATAATCCGTTGAAACATGTTTTGTTTAAATAAATAATTCGCGACGCCTTCTCCAGATTGGACATCCGATGATAACTGTCAGTCAGATCCAAATCGCGGATATGATAATAATACTCCTTTTCATTACGATGTTTTTTCAGGTCGCTGATCAGCCCTTCCGCATCATCCATGATCACGCGGTAAACATTAATCAGCTCTTTATTGATATCGTTAATGACGGCTCGCTTGGGCTGCAGATCAAAAAGTACAGCTCCTGCACCAACAAAAGGTTCATAGTAACAGCCGAACTTCTCAGGAATACATGCCCTGATCTCGGGAAGCATCCGCCTTTTCCCTCCGGCCCATTTCAGAAAAGGCTTAACACGTTCACTCTTAACCATTTTTCAACCACCTGTACGTTACACACAAAGAGAAAGAATATGTACATAAACCATCATAACATTCAACGGTTTATTGCAAAACAGTTTTCTAACCATCAGATGCCGTGAAAAATAGAATTAGCCAAAAGGTTGCAGGGTGCAAAATTCCTTGCTGTTACCTTTCAGTAACAGAGAAAACATAAAATTGACATCTTATATTCATGATACATTAACATTCAAAGGGAATAATGAATATTGAGAAGGGGCGTGTAATAGATACGAGGCTGGAGAGAAAAAAGCCCAAAAAACAATGAAGGAGCGGTCGATACGGCATGCCCGGGTCAGGAGACTGTGTAACGCCAATTTTTTTCTAAATCCTGTTAGTTGCTTTCGGACGTTCTCTGACCTGTCTGAAATCTGGCGTACCGGCTGTTTCTTCACTCTATTTGTTCCCCGTAACCGTCCGCAGAAAACATTCTGCAGAAGATCCGCAGAAACTTTTACATTCATTTCTTTTAAACGCTCAACCTGTTAAAAAAAAGAGCAACGAAAAATAGTTTGCCGGAAATACGTATGCATATAGTAAATAAAAAAATGAAACCAGGGCCAGAGTCCGGCATTCCCACTCGAACTTTTGATAATTGATTCACAAAGAAGGACAAAATGATGTAACGATGCAGAAATCAGACGGGTAATAAAAAAAATTATTTTCCAAACCGGGTCAGTCAGGAGCATTCATCAAAAGCTTTGGAAACAAACGCTTATTCTATCTTACCGTTTCATTCAAAAAGTCAATATCTGCTTTTGCCATTTTAGCATACCGATTGCTATTATACTGATTAATTAATTCATCAAGTACCATGGATTGTTTAACCACTTTCTGATCCTGCAAACCAAGTTTCGCTTCAATTTCGAAGAGTTTTTGTCTGGCTCTCTCAATTTGGACTGATATATCTTTGTTTTGACGGCTCATTTTTCTACCTCCTACTATAATATAATAGGAGAGGTTGTAAAAAAACAACGTTTACGAAGATTTGCATGTTTTTATTTTTTACTATAAAAAATATATAACAAAAGAGGGCATGTCCAAATTTAAAGATGCCCTCTGTACAGCAGGTTTTTGGTTTTTGTGCAGCAGGGATTCATTAAGCTCCAATTCCGTTAATCAGAGAAACGACTACAAAGAAGCTCAGGCTGGTAACTGTAGCCAGATAAAACAAGTGTTTCCGCATCTTTGTTCACCCCCTTTACTATGGTTTCGTATATTGTTTCCTGCTCTTTGGTCGCTTGTCCTTTAAATTTTTCAAACAACGAGATGCAGTCCAGCATTTTCCCCTTGTTATCTTCTTCAACACTTAATTTTAAACATTGCAGTGTATTTTCTATCCCCTCCTTAATCCGCCTGTTGGCAAAATTATATATGGCAAGCTGGTAGTGAAATTCAGCATACCTGTTTCGATAAGTCGCCCTGCTGTAGTAATTTTCGCTGTGTACACCAACCGAAATCTTCGACGCCAGTTTTTTTAAAACAGTGTCAATTTTTATTCGATACTTATTTGCCGCCATTAAAATTACAACCATACTTGGTAATATTTCATCCGGGTATTTTTCAAGAAGATGAACATAATCGTTTAAAACCTCAAAATTACCTGTAGATAAATCAATATTGTAACAATTCATACGAGCGAATACTTTGAATTTTTCAACTTCCAATCGGCCAATCTCGTCCAATCCTTCAAACCAGCTGAGATCAGCGTAACCGTCAATATATTTCTTCGCTTCTTCATATTGTTCCTGATATTCCAGGGCACCGCCTTTAATTAAATAGCCCTGTCCATAATACACAACTAAAGGCCGGTCGATATTCAACTTGCCGGGCTTTCTTTTTCCTTTTTTGTTCTGATACCTTCCCCGGTAGATTACGGTCGCAAGTGTTCGCAACTCATCGGCAAAAAATCCCATTTTGTGCCAGTTTTGTAACGTGTAGTATACATTGGCCAGCTGAAGCAGCGCATCCAGCCTGAAGTTTTCCGGAAGCTTGTCCTGGAACGGCTCAAAACGGATCGCCGCCTGCAGATTTGTGGCAGAGTCTTTTCCAATCGCCAGTTTGAACAGCCTGTACTGGCAAATCGCCAGTCTTTCGGAATACTGGTATTTCTCGCATTTTGCGACCACTTCATAAAGCAGTGCGGCAGCATCGAGTTCCTTTTTCTTGTACAAGTCTTCCGCCAAATCAAATATCATCGGAACGTAGACAAGATTCTCAACGATTCTCTATGCCACTGTCTTCATACAATCTAGTTTTCCAACTTCAACACAGCGGTACAAAAAAGGGCGAATTCTTCTCCAGTTAGGCGCATGATCTACGAGGCACTCATCAATATACAATTCATAGAGAGCCCCTTTCGAAAGTCCCATTCCCGCAGTAATTCGATCAAGTAAACTGATTGAAATCGGACGATTTTTTTTCAAAACGGCACTGAGCGTGCCAGGATTGATCCCTGAAAGGGTTGAAAAGCGCTGTGCGGTCATGCCCATTTTTTTAATATAGTCTTCCATTTGAAAGCGAATCGTGGTTGTTTGAGATTCTGCCAACTTAACCACTCCTTCAATGCATTCGACCCTGATCAAATATCTATTACCGACCGCTGAAAGAGAGTTGCCCGCTTATTAATAAATGATTGAATAGCACAATTTAATAGATTATGTATCGTAATGTCTGAGATGGATCAAACCATGCACAAAAATAAGAGCAGCTAATTTATGCATATTATTATACATCAGAAAACAAAATTGATCAA
Source organism: Sporolactobacillus sp. THM7-4 (assembly GCF_004153165.1). Lineage (GTDB taxonomy): Bacteria > Bacillota > Bacilli > Bacillales > Sporolactobacillaceae > Sporolactobacillus. The sequence continues at coordinate 137,211 of NZ_SEMD01000008.1, forward strand.
ATTTTCCCACATTAAAATTTAACAAAACCTGGCAGTTTAACTGCTTCTATCGGCAGTTGAGCCGGTCCTATCGGCAGTTGAGCCGGTCCTATCGGCAGTTGAGCCGGTCCTATCGGCAGTTGAGCTGCTCCTATCGGCAGTTGAGCCGGCTTTATCGGCAGTTTAGCTCGTCCTATCGGCAGTTGAGCCGCTTCTATCGGCAGTTGAGCTGCTTCTATCGGCAGTTTAGCCGGTTCTATCGGCAGTTGAGCCGGCTTTATCGGCAGTTGAGCTGCTTCTATCGGCAGTTTAGCCGGTTCTATCGGCAGTTGAGCCGGTCCTATCGGCAGTTGAGCCGCTTCTATCGGCAGTTTAGGCGCTTCTATCGGCAGTTGAGCCGGTCCTATCGGCAGTTGAGCTGCTCCTATCGGCAGTTGAGCTTGTTTTATCGGCAGTTGAGCCACTTCCATCGGCAGTTGAGCCGCTTCTATCGGCAGTTGAGCCGCTTCTATCGGCAGTTTAACTGCTCCTATCGGCAGTTGAGCCGGTCCTATCGGCAGTTGAGCTTGTTTTATCGGCAGTTGAGCCGCTTCTATCGGCAGTTTAACTGCTCCTATCGGCAGTTGAGTCGGTCCTATCGGCAGTTGAGCTTGTTTTATCGGCAGTTCAGCCGATCCTATCGGCAGTTGAGCCGCTTCTATCGGCAGTTGCACTCTTCAGGGCAATTTTTTGTCGACAATAGTGATTTTCGAAGTAACGGTGATGGTGCATTTTGTCGATCGATTTTTCGCCTTTTTGCCCGAAACCGTCGTTTAAGAATAACCCAAATAATTTTGGAAAAGAATGACTCATTTCTTAACGGTTTAGGACTTTTGACTGTCCAGCTGTTTAAAAACAGCCAAAAAACAAATAAAAAACGTCCTCCCACAACTTGTAGAAAGACGTTCAAAACGTAAGCGTCAAATAATGGACACCTAGGATCGTCACCCGGATCATGGGATAATACATTCATTAAAGATGGAATGGAGATGAATCTCATGACCTTGAACGACCGAGATTTGTTATGGAAAGAACGTATT
>NZ_SEMD01000009.1 GCF_004153165.1 Sporolactobacillus sp. THM7-4
GACGGCAGAAGCATTGGATGAGCTTCTGCCCTGGTCTGATTCCATTCCTTCAGAATGCAAATTGCCTACAAGTGAATAATACATCGATCCCCACCCTTTTTGTAGGTGGGGATTATTTGACGCTTACGTTTAAAATGACATCATCGATATCAGTCATCCTGTTCGGTACGAAAAGTTGAATAATTTCAACGGAGGCTGACAGCAACGCGCCGCACGCGCTAACATTCACTAATTTAAGTTTCGGAAATTTAATCGGCAGGAAAAAGCCGAACGGGACAAACAGGATGATGTTTCCGATGTTATCCACGATAAAGTAAAATAAAGTGCTACTGGGCATGGTTTCAAACATAAGCCATGGATTCAGATTGTAGCGATGAGTGGAGCTGGTCACTTGGCCTGTTCCGATATATTCATTCGGAATCATCGTAAAATAGAGGACAAACAGGATGGATAGAACAAGCAATGTATTGCGCAAAAGTGGTTTTATTTCTCTCACGTGAATCCTCCGTCACCATGATAAATCTCTACTTCAAACAATTTTGGTTCAAGCCACCGAAATAAATATTGACTTAATCATAATCTTTTTTCTGGAACTTGTCACATCACAGTGCTTCGCGTTCAACTGCAGAAAAGCTATGTATTTAATGGGTCGTCCAATCTATCAGAAGACTGACCCATATACCGATAATCGTAACAGCTCCAATAATAGATTCATCATTCAATGATTACAAAAAAAAGAGACCGGCTGACACGGTCCCCTGAACCATTCTCATTTTATTATTTTCGATATACCGTAATTTTCAGATGCTTTCTGCCCCATTTTAAGGCTTGATGACGTGATTTAAAATGAACATCGATGACTTTTCCCTTGATCGCTCTTCCGGTGTCTCGCGCGATGGCTGTGCCATATCCAGGGATTTTAACTTTTGACCCGAGAGGAATGACCCGCGGGTCAACGGCAATGACCTTTGCGTTTGGATGTCTTCTCAAGCTGTATCCGGTTGCAGTTCTACCCATTTCACAGTAAGCGGTGGCTGATACTCTCATTTTTTTCGTATGCGTTTTTGCGGAGGCCGTCTGATTAAAAATACTCGATACGATTAGAATAGCAACAGCTAAAGTCATTAAGATTTTTTTCATTTTGCTTACCTCTTTTTTCCTGTTACCTATACTTTACCGTTACAAGATAACAGGAATGTTACCGCTATTTAACAAAACCTTGCTCTTCTTATTACAAATTTTGAAATATTTCGCTCATTGTAATCCTTTTCAGATATACGGCCATGGGATTCGGCAGTTTAGCCGGTTTTATCGGCAGTTTAGCCGCTTCGTCCGGCAGTTGTGCCGGCTGGTCCGGCAGTTAAGCCGATTCGTCCGGCAGTTGTGCCGGCTGGTCCGGCAGTTTAACCGTCTGGTCCGTCAGTTCAGCCGTTTGGTCTGGCAGTTTAACCACTTCGTCCGGCAGTTGAGCCGTTTCGTCCGGCAGTTGTGCCGGCTGGTCCGGCAGTTCAGCCGCTCCGTCCGGCAGTTGAGCCGCTTCGTCCGGCAGTTCAGCCGCTCCGTCCGGCAGTTGTGCCGGTTGGTTCGGCAGTTGAGCGACTTCGTCCGGCAGTTGTGCCGTCTGGTCCGGCAGTTAAGCGACTTCGTCCGGCAGTTCAGCCGCCTGGTCCGGCAGTTGAGCCGTTTGGTCTGGCAGTTGAACCGCTTCGTCCGGCAGTTGTGCCGGCTGGTCCGGCAGTTAAACCGATTCGTCCGGCAGTTTAACCGTCTGGTCCGGCAGTTGAGCCGTTTCGTCCGGCAGTTGAGCTGCTTCTATCGGCAGTTGAGCTCGTTCTATCGGTAGTTGAGCCGCTCCTATCGGCAGTTGAGCCGTCTGGTCCGGCAGTTGAGCCGCCTGGTCCGGCAGTTAAGCCGCCTGGTCCGGCAGTTCAACCGTTTGATCCGGCAGTTCAACCGTTTGGTTCGGCAGTTGAGCCACGAGGTCCGGCAGTTGAACCGCTTCGTCCGGCAGTTGAGCTGGTCCTATCGGCAGTTGAGCCGATTCTATCGGCAGTTGAGCCGTCTGGTCCGGCAGTTGAGCGGCTTTGTCCGGCAGTTAAACCGCCTGGTCCGGCAGTTCAGCCGTTTCGTCCGGCAGTTGAGCCGCCTGGTCCGGCAGATCGCTATATCATTTTGCTTTGATCTGAATCACTTGACATGGAGCCTCTGCGGGCGATGCTTTTTAGGCGAAGGGCGAAAGTGTTTTACCCTTTCGCCCTATAACTTTAAGTGCTTTATAATTTGTGGGGCGTCTAACAAGAGGTCCGAGTCAAATACTCGATTTTGAAAAGCCTGTTTCGTAGGCTTAAATTTTAATCTTCGCGGGAATATCATATGTAATCTTTTAAAAGTAGTTGGAATAATGACGAGTATGGCGATCACTATTTTGAAGAAGGCGTCTTTAAAAATTTTCCCGATTGAATTTGTTCCTTGCCAATGTAAAACCGGAGATGAAGTCGATTGCTGATTTATTCTGAGTATCGCCGATATTTCCGCATGGCCGCCGATATTTTCCGAGTGTCGCCGATATTTCAACCGTACCAGCTGTGATGCCGACGGAATAATTAACCAATATGCTCCAATCAAAAAACGGGTAATAGAGTTACGTGAACAACCCCTGAATTGACCTATCACTCCTTATTTTCAGTGCAAACGCCGATAATTGAATTTGATCGAGGTGACCGGACCCACTCTCTCGCCTTTCCTGTTCCATTTCATCAATTAAAAAAAGCCCATATACGTTGTGTCTATGGGGCGGAACCATTTACATTTCTATTATTCTTTTTGATCTTTCAGCTATCGAAACCGTGTCTGCCACTGTTCCATGAATCACGAAAAGCAGGTCCCGGACCGCCCATTGTTTCTTTCACATCCAATGTCTTCACTTCAGGCTTGATCCATTCTTGCTTCTTCTTTTTGTTCATGTGGAATCACCTCCTTCAGTAGATCCGGTTAAACGCTCAGCGATGTATGATGTGCTGCTTTGTTCGTTCGCGTGAGAAAACGGAAAACAATGAATGCACGGATTAATAAGCAGAAATCCCAATCCTGAACAAGTTCGGGTTTCGCCCCGCTCCTGACCTTCTCTATTCCCGCATGCAGTGTCTGCCTGTTAAAAAGTTCAGCGGTCAGCGAATCTTTACTGAAACGCTGAAGTTCGGCAATCAATTGATCCCACATGGGCTGCATGCGGTGAATCATGTCGGCAGCCTGGACCCCATTTACCACCTGATTCAGGCGAATCCTGTCCGGAACAATCCCCTCTGTCGACCTTCGGACCAAAGCGCGGTCCATCCCATTTTGAACCATTTGGTCGACAGGTACAGACAGGCAGAACCGAATCACGCGCCAATCGTTCGTTGGATCCCGATTCATCATGCCAAATCGCAGAGATGCTTTTGTATGGGCCTGTCCAACCGTCTGCCACCAATAATTCTTCTCAAAATGATCTTTTCTGAATTCAAGCGCATGCTCCGCGGAACGTCCCGAAGGATCATATCCGAAAGATCGAAGCCTGTCGAAGACCTGCGTTTTCTTCGCTAAACGCCTGCTGATTAACTGCGGGATCGGCCGCCTCCGTTCTCGGGACGATATAGAGGACAGCCAGGGCCAGACGCTTCGCATCACGTGTGAGAAAACGTGATTTCTGCCCGACTGTACATGCCCTGCATAGGCCTTTATTTCATGAGAAAGGCGGATCCAGTGAAATTTTTTTAACAAAAGCGCATAATAATCGATGGCCGGTCCCCATGAAATGGTAAAATTCCCCCGTTCGCCCGACAGCAGGACACCGACGTTATTCTTCTGCGCCTCTTCATAGACACCCTTCAGCCAGAACGAGTTCTCAAAAAACTTATAAGGCATTTCCATAATGTCCAGCCAGTCATCCATCTCAGTCAGCGGACTTTTGCCTTTGAAGTCGAGAATGTGGCCTTGAATATTTCCATATTCCGTAAACATCGACTGGAATTGTGATGATTCATCCGGCAACATCCGCCAGGGAGTCCAATCGACAAAGCCCTCTTCCGGGACGTAGCTGTAAGTATGCATTTTTCTGCCCGACTGAGCAAGCATTTTTGCCGCGAATCCCGCGACAGTGCAGGAATCCAGTCCCCCGCTTAAATACGACCCTACCCCACGGCAAGTCCGAATCCTCGCTGATACAGCTTTTTGAAATACATCGCGGAAGGCTTCTTCATATTCGCCGTCTGAGTTCAGAACAAGCGGTTCGATATCATCGAAGCGGCAATCATATCGGTTCAGGAAGACTTTCCCATCCCGTGCAGAAAGATAATGGGCCGGCGGAATTTGATGAATCATCCGGTAGACTGTGGAATGTGTATCAACACTGTCAAACATATCCGGTATGGCCAGAAATTCCGCAAGCCAAGTGTCGTTCCAGCACCGATTCACCTGTGGAAGAGTCAAAAGGGGGCTTACAGCTGTACAAAAGGCGAAAGTCCCGCAGTCGTGATAATAATAGAGCGTTCGGCTGCCTGAAAAATCCCGTGCCGCAAAAATTCTCTGCCTCCGCTCATCCCAGATGACAAAAGCAAAATCCCCGAGCAGGCGGGCTGGCATGCGTTCCTGCCACTTCCTGTAAGAAAGAAGAATCAGCTGCGCGTCACCAATGTTCTGCCGGACCCCGACAGGAACCGCCAAGGCGTCAAACAGTTCATCACGGTTGTCAAGAATAACGTCGGCTGTAATAGCAAGTCCCGCCAAACGGTCGCAGATCGGCTGCTGTTCATGCATGGACTCAGGAGTGGTCCATCGCCCGCGATAGCCTAAGAATACCCGGCCTTCTTCCCAGGTCCGTTCATCATCAGCCGGATTATTCCTCAAAGCCGACATCATTCGAACCCTCTGCCCGGCTGCAACCGGGTGATCCTGCTGATAATGAATCATCCCGACAATCGCGCTCATGATCTTCCCTCCCCTATGAACAGCCATGCAACCATAACAATTGAGTATGCAAAATAGCCGTGATCTGTTCTGTTGTCATGATTTTACTATCCAGGGAGTTACACCATCATGACAGACGTCAGGGCTGAGGCAAAAGAAACAGGAAAGGAACAGAAAATAAATCCAATAGCAAAAAAATTCAGCCGCTTCGTTTACACGACCTGAAGCGCTCTGGAAGATCATGCACAAGTCCTCCATGAAACAGTAAAAAATGTCAGTTCACCCTTTGGCGAATTTTCCGACAATTGTAAACTTCAGGTCCACATCCCCCCCGGTAATGTAGCGGGTCCCGCTGCGCAGCAAGGCATGGGCAATCATACCTTCATCGGACTTGCCCAGGCCCAGGTAGAGGGTACAGTCAATGTTCCGTCGGTGGAGCATGTTCATAGCGGCGATCGCGCGTACCAGGCATTGGCTTTTCCAGAATGTATGACGGCTCATCACCTGAATGGCGTACCCGATGTGGTTCAGTTCTTCCTGATCTTCCGGACGATCAACAAAAGGAGTTTCTCCCATCCTTTGGCCGAGGGACGGTGCAATTTTCGAAAAAGGAAGCAGAATTAAAAGACGTGCCCAGGCCAGATTGAGATAGGCCTCAAGATACAAGTGCTTCATCTCACCGGGAGCTTGAAAAAACGTCCGGACACCGTGGAATAATGGCATAGCGGTCACCCCTGTCATGAATGAACGGAATCAGGAAGGCAGATCAAACCCTCCGCTTTCAGATCATTCAGAAAGGAGATCACGTCCCGCCGGCAAGATTCCGGTGCAACATCATACCGTTGGGTCAGGCTCTGAATCAGATCGGCTACGGAAATCGGGTTCTGAATAAGATCCCAAATTGCTCCGCCAACCTTTCCGAGATTATAATATTTGCCTGAGGAAATACTCAGCATCACTTTTTCTCCATCCATATCGCTTGCGACGTTTCCTTGACTCTGCATGACAATGTTTGACAGCAAAATGGTGTCTGTACTCATGACCATCAATCCTTTCTTAGATAGTGAACACGTTGTTGGTTTTATCTGAAGCCGCAGCTTCGGCCGATCTAATGTGTTCGATGACGAGTGATGCGAGCTTCGGTGCTGTAAAGCCCCCTTCAGCCGGTCTTACCAGACGATAGAGCGTCAGTGATTTCGCAAGACGCGCACACTGCTTGAATTGCCAGGGGGCAAGGCCCATCGATGGAATAAAAAAGTTGCGGTACGTATGGTGAAGGAGCAGCCGAAATTGATCGAGCTTTCTGACGGCAAGGAGATCGGCTTCCGGTTTTTCCGTTTTGTCTAATTCAAAGATGCCTGCGAGCGGCAAAACCCGATCTTGAAAACCATCCAGAACAGGTACGTAGTACTTGGTTTCTCTCAGGTAGATCGGCTGATAGACGGAACACCGCTCGCCAAACATCTGAAGGGTGGATTGCCATAGTTTTTGCTGCGGGTAGGACGGCGTGACAACTGGCGTCCCATTATCCAGAAAAGAGACCGCTGTGACGTCATCGCTTATCAAAGGATGGCCTAAACGGATCCACTCCGCAGCAAGCGTCGATTTTCCAGCGCCCATCTCACCGACGAACGCATAGGCCCTTCCATCAATCGCAACGGTACACCCATGAAGAGGCAGCGTCCGCCGCTGTAACAGAATTGCGCCCAGACAGGAACCAAGGAGATAGAGACGAATCGCGCCGTGATCGGCATCAGCAAACGGCGACACAATAACCGTCTTTCCATCTTCTACCCGGAAGATACCGGCATTCTTAATACGGAAAATCATAAAATGGCTACTGCCGGCAAAGTGGGATCCCGGAATGGAATGATCCGCCCACTCCCGGGAAAGATCCCCATAACGGATGGTCACGTCCGGTACCCCTTTCTTCTCTGCCGAACGTAGTTCAGGCAGAGGAATTTCGCTCCTGATGGTCAGTCCAAAAGCCTGATACGCCCCTCTATCTTTTCTCATCATCCTGATTTCCTCCCCTGAAAAAGCCCTTAACCGTTCTTAATGGAATAAGGGCAATAAACCAACAATTCTTTTAAGAACCAGCCAGGAGACGGGCCGCTCCTGCTCCGCAGATGGTTATGTACCTCAGCAGCGCTTTTTCCAAACCGGGCCGCAACGGAACACCATTCAGCACTTCTCCCGCCGTCCTGTGTACAGCACTTACCGAAACCTGATGCCGTCAGCTCTTGTGAATGGCGACGGATTCATCGTTGTCACTCAAGAAAAAGTCGACAATCTTTGTTCCCGGACCCATCTGAGTCATCTTGACATCGAGTGAGGTCAATTCGGGTTTGGTCCAAACCAGTTTTTCAGCCATAGTATTCACCTCCTTTCAAGGGGTCGTCCCTTCCCGGCTCAGCAGACCTTTTTCAAAAACCGATAAACGATGAGCGCCCGCATCAACATGCGGAAATGCAGATCATAAGCCAGTTCCGCTTCAGGACCGGCTTTCATTTTTTCAATCCCGTCATTTAACGTTTGCCGGTGAAACAAACCGGACACCAGCGAATCGCAGGTGAGCTTTTGAAGCTCGGATAACCATAGATGCCAATCAGGCGCCATCCGGTAAATAATATCCGCCGCCTGCACCCCGCGCACGCGTTGATTGAGGCGGACCCGGTCCGGAATGAGCGACCGCAGCGACCGCCGAATCAGCGCCCGATCCATGCCATGGTTAACGACCTGTTCCGCAGGTATTGAGAGACAGAAGCGAATCACCCGTAAATCATTTGTCGGATCGCGATCCTTGATTCCGTAATGAAGAGAAAGCTTTGTATTGCTGGTCCCTGGCGTGTTCCAGGAATAATTCTGCCTGAAATGATCACGGCGGACAGCGAACCGTGTCTTCTTCACCCGTTCGAATCCGTGATAATCTTCCTCGCGGAGCCGGTCGTACACCTCTGTCCTGTCCGCAAAATCGGAATTAATCAAGATTGGGAATGGTTCTTCTTCCTGAGGACGAAACGCGTGTTTGAGCATTGGAAAAGCGATCCCTGCGACAGCCGACAGCACTCGTTTTCTGCCTGCGCCCATCCTCCTGCTGTAAGCACCGAGCTCGCTGTACAGTTTGATCCAACGACCGCTCTTCAACAGACGGGCATAATAATCGAGTGCCGGCCCCCAGGAAATGGTAAAATTGCCTCGTGCTCCGTTCAGAAGGACACCGATATCCTCTTTCTGCGCACATTCATAAACGCCCTTCACCCAGAATGAATTCTCAAAGAACTTATAGGGCATTTCCATGATCCCGAGCCAATCATCAATTTCAGTGAACGGACTTTTGCCTCTAAAATCAAGCAGGTGTTCCGTGACATTTCCCAGCCCTTGTACGATGGATTCAATATAAGGGGATTCATCGGCTGTAAGATGCTCCGGCGTCCAATCCACAAACCCCTTTTCCGGTATATAGCTGTATGTATGAAGCCCGGCTCGCCCCAGCGCCCGCGACGCGAAGCCAACAACGGCACTGGAATCCAGACCGCCGCTTAAGTAGGCCCCGATGCCGCGTCTGGATCGGAGCCGATCCGAAACCGCTCGCTGAAACACCTCTTGAAACGCTTCTATATAAGCCTCGCCTGACTGGAGTTCCAGCTGCCTCTCCTCATCCAGCTGACAGTAACAGGACAGCTTCACTTGCCCTTTCTTTAAAACAATCGAAAAGGCTGGCGGAAGCTGCTGAATATCCCGGTAAACCGTCAACTTCGTATTCACACTGTCAATCATCTCGGGGATGGCGAGAAACTCGGCCAGCCAGTCTGTATTTATCCCCCGATTGACAGAGGGAAGAGTCAATAAAGGCTCCAGGGTGGTGGAAAAAGCAAATCGTTTTTGATCATGCACGTAATACAGCGTCCGGTTTCCCGAAAAATCGCGCGCGCCGAACAAGGCTCGTCTCTTTTCATCCCAAATCATGAATGCAAAGTCGCCAATCAGATGTTTCGGCGTCTCCTGACCCCATTTCTGGTAGCTCCTTAAAATCAGTTCACTATCGCCTATGCCCTTTCGCTTGTCTTTAGGAATGCCCAACGCACCAAACAGCTCAGGACGATTGTCGATAATCGCATCGGCAGTAATCACAAGCCCGGACCGCTCATCAAAAAAAGGGAGGCGCTCCGTACAGGATTCCGGTGTCACCCATTGCTCACGACACCCGAGAAACACGGAATGGTGACGCCAAACGGCAGCACGGTCTGCATGGAATGTTTCGAGCGTCTTCATCATCTGCTCCCCCTGCTCATCAATGTTCGGTAAGGTCTCGCCTATTATTCCGACAATTGCGCTCATCTGAGTCCCTCCTGAAGGTCTTGCTTCCCGTGCTGACCCATCCATTGGCCTGGGCCTCTTCACTGACTGAATGCAGGAATTCTATCATACGGACCGTTACTGGATCGTTACAGTTTTGATCGCGGGGTGGGGTGCCGGCTTTTTTCTTCACTTTTAATTCATTAGAGAGCATCGAAGGGACAGCCCTCCTGGACAAGCCTGTTCTCTTTTACCATTGGTTATGCCGGGGCAGTCCGCCCGGTAAATCATCGATTAGTGTAATGATGGCGTAACCCTGTAAATACTAGACTACAGGAAATAAGCAAAAATCGTGTTTCTTTGAAGAAGGGGCATGGGATCAGATCAGGTGAGGTGGGAGAAAAGCAATTGATCACTCCGGTTCCTGCCCGCTAAAATCATCTCTGGAATTTGTGATGATCCGACGGTCTTATTCTTTCGAAAGTTCACCGCCGACGAGGCAGCTTTTTTTCTGCAGCTGAACGCGCATGACCTCTTCATCTCTTATCTATCATTGAAAGGCGTGAGAACAACGAATCCGCATTCTTTTTTTGCCAGGATCCAGTCAGTCATCTGGCCGGGCGATGTTAAAAAGAATTTCGCCATCTTAGCGCTTTACCTGCGCGCCCATTGGAAAGCTTACTTTGGTCTGTTCATCATCATGTTTTTGGATGTTTTTACAGTCATTGGCTTTGCCTGGTTTCTTGGTGCGATGACCGATGCGGCTGTCCATCAGGATCTCGGACACATTGGGTTTCTGCTGCCGATCGGCGCGGGGATTATTTCTATTAAACTTGCAGCCAGTTACCTGGATGTCTATCTTGAGGCGTTAGCCACTCAGTCAATTAAAAGAGATTTGAAAAGTGATTTGCTGGAGCACCTCCTGCGGATTCCAATTGGCGCAGCCACCCGGATTCACTCAGGAGAACTGATCTCCCATTTTACGAATGATGTGCAGGGACTTGACGGTGTCATTGGCCGGAACCTGATCAATCTCGTGCGCATGCCGCTGATGTCACTCGCCGTGTTCTGTTACTTAGTCCACATCAACATTGAACTCTCATTGATCAGTCTTCTGCTCGCCCCAGTTGCTCTTTGCTGCGGCTCTTTCTTCGGACTGCTTCTGCGCCGGAGCAGCCGCGCAATCTATCAGCTTTTAGGCCAGACAAGCAGCCAGCTTAATGATATTTTTCACGGTCAGATGGTGATTCGTTCCTTCTTATTGGAAAAACTGTTCTTTAAACGTTACAATGCACAAAATAATCGGCTGTTCCAGTATGAACGTTATAACGCGAAACTCCGCGGCGTCTATAACGCCGGCGGACAGGCTTTAGGACTGATCGCCTTTTTCGGCAGTCTCAGCATAGGAGCCCTGCTCGTCTCGAGAGGACAAATGACGGTCGGTGCACTTCTTGCATTTACCAACTTGATTAATCAGCTTGTTTTTCCATTGAACGGACTTGCCGGACAGTGGGCTTCCTTCCAGCGCTCGCTTTCCGCTGTCGAGAGGATCCGTACCGCTTTCGAACGACCAGTGGAATCGGATCACCTGCCTGCATACCAAAAGATGTCGCCGCGAGGCACGTCGATTCACTTTCAGCACCTCTCATTCAGCTACGACGGCCGCCATCCAGTCTACACCGATTTATCGCTGACCATCCCGGCCGGGCAAACAGTCGCCATTATCGGCCCCAGCGGTGCGGGCAAAACGACCCTGCTCCAGCTTCTGCAGCGATTTTTCCCGATAAGAAGCGGGTCTATTAAGATCGACGGCGTCCCGATTGATCAAATGCCGCCAGACAGACTTCGCAGCCTGATCGCCTACGTGCCTCAGGATACGTATCTGTTCAGCGGCACGATTCGCGACAATCTGGTGATCGCTAATCCTGAGGCAACGAAAGAAGATCTCATCCGCGCGGCTAAGGCCGCATCCATTCATGACTTCATCCTGACCCTGCCCCGCGGTTATGAAACGGAGATCGGTGAGAGTGGAACCCGTCTCTCCGGCGGTCAGAAACAGCGTCTGGCGATTGCCCGGGCAATGATCAAAGACGCACCCATTCTCCTGCTGGATGAAGCGACATCGGCCCTCGACAACGAGACCGAACAGCAAGTGAAGGATGCCTTATATACAGCACCAGGCAGACGAACGACCCTTATCATTGCCCACAGACTATCTACAGTGAAGCAGGCAGACCTGATCGTCGTCATGAATCAAGGACGAATCGTTGAAACAGGCAAACACGACGAATTAATCAATAAAGACGGGCTATATCGGGAGTTGTATATGGGACAGGAAGATGCAAAAAATCTCCTTCATTTGATAAAAATTCATTAACTCTTAAATTGGTAATCAATGAGGTAAAAAGATTTTCAGTTCAACATAAGGAGTCTATGGAACATGCGGACATTATTACGAGCGATATATGAAAAAACGCCCCTCCCAAAGGACATTAACCTATATCGACAAATCCTGGAAACCCCGAATTCGATCATGTTTTCTTCACAGCTGTATTATTTATTGACCATCCGGGATCTCATCGATCAAGTACCGGGTTTCTTTCATCATGAAATCAAAAAACGGGCGATAACGAATCTTATCTTCAATTCTGTAATTGAAGCGGAACTAAGGAAGATTCTCGATCGATTCGAAAAGAACCAAATCCATGTCATACCGCTTAAAGGGCCCCTGTTTGCTGAAAAGTATTTTGGTTCGCTCTCTGCAAGGGGGACCTCCGATATCGATATTCTCGTCAAACGCCCGCAAATCAAGCAAGCCATTGCCCTGATTAACGATATGGGATACGACTCTCAGGTCGCCTATGAACAGGAACACTTCCACATCGCCTTTCAAAAACGGTTAACAGGAACGAACTACCCTCTAATCGTCGAAATTCACTGGCACTTTCTCAGAGAAAAGACTTCCTCATTAGATATGAACCTCATTTGGAGAGATTCCGTTCAATTAAAGCCGTATCAATACGTTCGTGAACCTTCCGACTTCCATATGTTTTACCTGATCTGCCTCCATGGCTGGAACCATGAATTGATCAACTGGAAATACTTTGTCGACATCATTCAAATGATCCATACATTAAGCCATAAGCTTAGTTATGAGGATTTGTTTTTGTTTGCAGGAAAGCAGAAAACCTATCGAAGGATTGCCCGAACGCTGATCATTGTCTATCATGAATTTCCGCATTTGAATCACATACTGCCACTTCCCCTCAGAACAAACCAGACTTTCTGGTGGCATAAAAGCGATCTCTATTCAAAAAAGGATTTAAAGGCAACGTTCGGCGTCCTGATAAAACGAATCAGACAAACTAATGATTATGATACATGGCAGCAGAAATGGATCTGGCTTAAAAGAAATCTCTTCCCTGATCCAGTGATCATGGCGCGCATTATTGGCCCGGATAAACGAAAACTGTACCGCCCTGTCCAATATTTTTTATTTCTATTAAAATGTTTTGCTGAGATCATACGCTCGTTAGCAAGAAAAAGGATTTAGACAATCAGACATTTCCTTTTAGAGGAACATATAACTCGGGTCCGACAGTGCAGGCACAGATTTATAAACAATCCATTTTGTAAATCCCTTAATATTAAGGGATTTTTTAATTTATCTAAATGATTGATAGATGAAAAGTTTAGTTACAAATATTTGGATAACCGCTACCCTTGTATACATTTTATCGGTTGTAACTTAGATATGCATCTTTTGATCACGGGAGAGTCTTTTCCTTTGGCGAGTTATTTCGGTCATCTTCCAAAGTTGATCCTGCTCTCCATCTGTATTAATTCCGGAACTTTGCATGTTTATTTCGGAGTGCATACTTTTTGTTATTATTTTTCCTTTTTAAAGTTCGGAACAATGTCGCACTGTTTTTAATACGGCTTTGTCAAAGTTTCGTTCAGCCAGAATCCGCGCACTCTGCCGAAGCATAGAAAATCGTCGGAAAATGTAATGAAAGGAAGCAGATCCCCTCTTTTTAAGAGTCAGGATCATACAAAAGAGTGCGGATATCCTTTGATTCACCTCAGAATCCGCACTCTTTTGGAGTGTTACTCTCACTTTAATAATTTGACGCTTTTTTCAATTTCTTCCGCACCACAGAAACTCCTTTATCTCCTAACCATTTGATCTCATGCCAATTTACAACTAAAAGCACAAGAAATAACAGCATTTGCCACAACATCTCATAGGCAATATCTGAATAGAGTACAGCAATCTGAATGAAAATGATCACTAAACCGCCTATAAAACCCTGCATTTTGATATCGATCCGGACAAAAGTTCGGGTTTCATAAGCTCTTAGAAGCCAGATGACAAAAAAACTCAGCATTGTTGAGATTGAAGCTCCGTTGGTTCCTATAAATGGGATCAGGGCAAAGTTTACTCCGACATTGACTGCGGCCCCAATCACAGAAGTTCGAAAAACACCGAATGTGTTCTTAGCTGCAATATAATTGGTTCCCAGGAAGCCGGAAAAACTTGAAAAAACAACACCAAGCAATAAAAACGGGACATATTTCCATGATTCATAGAAATCTGATGAAATGACCAAATGAATGATGAGCTTTAAGAAGATCAGTAATAGAGAGGTACTGATTAATAGGACCATGGACAAGATGTTAAACACATTAGAATAAAATTGAGATTTTCCTTCTGAATTTGCCTCTTCAATGGCAGACATTTGCCAGGCTTGAAAAAATATTGTATTAATCATGCTTATAATACTTGGAATCTTATTAGCGACCGCATACAAGCCATTCGCACCCACACCGACAATAAAACTGATAATATATCGATCAGAGACCCCCATGACCCACCACATCAGCGCATTCGGAATCAACGGTGCCGAATAAATAACCATTTCTTTCAAAAGGTTTGTCCGAAGATATGCAAGTGAGAGATATTGCATCATTCTCCCAAAAGTGAGAATTGTCAGGATACTGACAAGATCTGCAGCAATTAAGGATAATAAATAACCAGCAATACCCAAATGAAGATGAACCAGGAACAAAACATTTCCGAACAGGACGACGATAGAACTGACAATACCAATGGAGGCGAAAAGTTTAATCTGACCATTTGCCCGAATAAATTGCATGAAAGAACTGTTAACCGATGACGTAAGTAACATGATATAAAAGAACATCAAATAATCATCAAAAGGAAAAACAGCTCTAAAGACGGGATAGAGCAACCAGGATATCAAATAACCCATAACCGACAGTAAAAGCGCATTGTTCAATACCTGCGCCTTATTATAATTCTTATCCATGACAAATCTTAAAACCGCGTCATAGATACTTAACGTAAAGACAGGCATTATTAATCCTATTGTTGTTGTTAATAAATCTACGGTTCCATACTCCCCCGTAGATAGATAGTAGGTATAGAGTGGTACTAATACTAAAGCAATAAGCTTACTTCCTAAATTGCCAATGGCAAAAATAATAGAGTTAAATGCGAGTTTTTTGTAACGGTTCATAAAATTCAACTCTTGAGATCAAATTTCTACAGCATGAGGCGTATTATCTTGTAAAGCCCTGTCAATATAGTTTTTTAATGGTAGATATTTATCTACCAAATTTAGTTTAGACTGTTTTAATTGTAAAACCTTAAGTTCATTTATCTTTCGTATTATGTCTGAGCAGTTAACATTCTTTCCCTCATAGAAGTAAATATTTTCTATGTTACTTAACCAATTATTATAGCTATATTTTACTTTATGATTGTAATTACTAAAAACAATACACGGCGTACCGGTAATTGCTGCAAATATCATGCCATGCAATCGATCTGTGATAACGACTTCAGCACTCCTAAACTGATTCCAAATCTTAGTAAGTTCAGTTAGCCTGTTGTTTTCGTCAATATATTTATTTATGACGGTATCCGTCAACTTTACCTTGTCATAGTTCTGTTTAATTTCTTTTAGCAAGGTATTTTTCAACTCATGATTAATCGACTGTTCCACATCGTTTCTGAAACAAATCAAAATGCCTGAACGTTTGGTGTCTTTAAATTGGTCAACACTAAGCACGATATCAGGTGTCAGTATTACCTTATTGTGTCTAAAATAATTCTTCATTAATTCAAATGATTTCGTTTCACGGGCAATAAGAATAAATCGATGATTCTTTTGATATATTTTTTTACTTTTTCTCAGCTCTTGTTTACCAATTAAACTTTTACTAAAGCTAATTGTTTGCGGGAAAGAAACAATGCAATTATCTTTAAACGTTTCAACGATCAGTCTTCTTACATTCTCTTCCCAATAGTATAAATCTCCTATATTTCCTCCTCCTTGTATAAATAAAATATCATCCTTATTTATTATAGATTCAATAAATGGTATTTGAGCAATGACGTTATGAAAGGATATTTCAATATAATAATAATCAGGATAGTATTTCTTCAGGAAGTTTTTCTGCGCAAATGCGATCGCCTGATCTCCAAGGTTCCCGTGTGTTGGAGTTTGAAAGACAATCATTTTTTTCCTCTTTTTTAAATTGGAATCTCCTTGAGGTACATCATATTTTTTAATTTTACTTCTATAATAAAATAATATATTATTTTTAAAATAGCCAACTACCCTTTTTACGTTCATTCTTTAATCATCTCATTCCTGGGTTTTTATCCTATAATATGTTTCGTTTTTCTAAGAAGTTTAAACATATATCGATATAATGTTGGTGCCGTAGTAAAAAGCAAATAATTCAAGTACCGTTTAGAATATCTTCGAGAATAAAGCTTTATTTCCCTTATCAATTCGGACCATAATCTATTAGTATTAATTTTATTTTTAGCTAAACAATATGCGCGTATCCCTTCATGAATAAACTGTTTTTGAGACATTTCCTCAAATTCTGTGTTCATGAAGTATTGTTTCTTTTCTTTGTATGCTTCAAGTCTATCTAAGCTTTTACTGGAAAACTTTTGGCCCATTATACTATTTGAACGCCGGAAATAACAATACAGAATGTTGGACGTTGAAACTAGTTTGCTTGCTTTGTCTAAAATTTTGTATGTAGTAAATTCATCCTCATGAATTTTTCCTTCTGGAAATTCGATGCCGTTAAAAAGCTCCTTTTTATAAAGCTTATTCCAAACAACTGAATAGAACAAAGCATTTTGAAAGTGTAATCGAAGTGCATCATCATGATTAAATGTTAAAACAGATTCTGGCTGTTCAATTACTTTTTTTAAATCCGTTTTTTTATTCACATTAATAAACCTACATTCTGATACATCAGCATCATATTTATTAGTGAGTGAGAGTAAGTTTTCATACATAGTCTCAGAGATCCAATCATCACTATCGACAAATCCAACAAAAATCCCTTTAGCTCTCTTTATACCAGCATTTCTTGCTGAACTTAAACCTCCATTTTCTTTATGAATAACGACAATACGATTATCCATCAATTGAAAGTAATCACACATTTTTCCAGATGCATCTGTAGAACCATCATCGACTAGTATAATTTCAATATTTTTGAATGTTTGATTCATAATACTTTCAACACATTTCTTTAGATACTTTTCAACATTATAGACAGGGACAATGACGCTTACCAAAGGATTTGACATTTTTGTTCTCCTTTTTAAGAACCCAATTAAGTGTACCTTGTGTCAAACGTGGATGGTATTCGTTGTGAATCATATAATAAATCCTGAAATTTACCCCGACTTTTTAACACGCTCTACCGTTTGTAAGTGAGTACTTAAATCATTTATTAGATGCTCAAATTTTTTAGCCTGTTCTTTGATATCAAAACCCCTTTTTTTCATTTCCAGCTCCATGTCCTTATGTGGGTACCTATTCTGTTTTATAATAGATGCCCATTCTTCTGGAGACTGATTAAGTGAACAAAATTTTACTAAATTAGTAATTTTTGATTCTCGAGGTACCTTGTTAGATAAAATCAATGGTAAACCTGCGGCTTGAGCTTCAACACATACTATGGGAAGACCTTCGTATCTTGAAGGAAGCACAAACACATCCATAGCCCACAGCAATTCAGGTATATCATTTCGTCTTCCTAAAAAAAGACACTATCCTGCAATCCCAGATTAGCAACCTTTTCCTTTACAAAATTATCTAAATTTCCCTCACCTATTAGCAATAGCTTACTATCAGAGTTCTGATCATGAACTGATTTAAAAATATCAATTAGAAAATCATGATTTTTTTGATAGACAAATCTTCCAATATGCCCTAGAACGATACTATTTTCTAAACCTAATTGTTTCCTTACAACATTTCTCTTTTCCTCTTTAAAACGGTATTTATCGCAATCGATTGCATTGTTTATAATCTTTACTTTATTTCTTTCGTCAAAATGCCTTCCGAAAATCCACTTTGCTGCCGCTTGAGAACATGCAAAATGGTATTTTGAGATATGACGTATATACATGCGGTTTATAATGTGTAATCCTTCTGTTAAGAAACTTTTTTCTCCACTTTTAGTGTTATGTCCATGTGTAAGAATTGTATAATCATATTTTTGAGCTAGATAGTAAGGAATAACGTTATAAAAACCGCAGGTGTTAAAATAAATAATTTCATGATCTTTACGTAATTTTCTCAGTAAATTATTTAGCTCAGTCATCGACTGATAAAGACTATTTCTTTGACTGGTTATCTTATAAACTATTCCTCCCAGCTGATTGACTTCTTGTTCAGCGTAGAAGGATTGACCTCCATGAGGAATAATATCAAAGATAATTTCGGATCGATCAATGTTTCGAAACAGATTCATGATATATTCTTCCATGCCACCTATTGAGGTTCCAAGTCCATATACTAAGATTCTTTGCAATATAATCACCTCCGAAATATTATCTCACTCAGTTTGACGCAGCAAGCTGCCATCTACTGACTTATTACTGATCTGATCTATAAAATTCCAATAATACTTTTTGTTTGTATAAGCTGCGGAAACTCGAATTGATAAATGGCTCAATTTTCTTCTTAACTTTGTGTTTTGAATCAATAGATTTATTGATCGACAAATATTGTTTACCAACTCACCATCACGTCTTAAGATAATAGCATTCTCTCCAACATACTCAGGTATCCCTCCGGCATCAGTTGTGATAACCGGTAAACCGCTCGCCTCCGCCTCGACCATGGTCAAGCCAGCTGGTTCCTCCCATATTGACGGAAGAACAGCAATGTCTGCAATCGCATATATTTGGGGTATTTCTTCATAAGGAATAAAGCCTGTAATTTTAACCTTATCTGCCATTTGTTCTGAGAGCTTCTTTAGCTCAATTTCAAATGAACTATGAATATCACTGTCAAAGAATCTGCTGCCAACAATTAAAAGCTTTACATTGGGATCGTTAATTTGCTGAAAGGCTGTCAGTAATTCTTTGACCCCCTTTTCTCGTGTCAATCGTCCTACAAAAAGAAGAACGATATCGTCTTGCTTAAGTTCATACTGATGTCGGATTGACAACCATTCTTTTTCACTAAGTGGCTGACCGAAGCGGTCAGTATCGATCCCGTTATAGACCACTCTCAAATGATTTTCTGGAAGAGACCGCATGAAATCAGGTAATGATTGATTGATATATCGGCTCACTGCCAGTGTCTTACATCCTGGAATGATTTTCTTGCATCCATAGCTTCCACTCACTGAATTATGAATATGGTAGTAGTAATTGCCGGCATACTTTTTGTAATTATTTTTCCTTTTTAAGGCTCGAAACAGTGTCGCACTGTTTTCCAATACAACTTTGTCAAAGTTTCCATCAGCCAGAATCTGCGCACTCTGCCGAAGCATAGAAAATCGTCTGAAAATGTAACGAAAGGAAGCAGAGCCCC
Organism: Sporolactobacillus sp. THM7-4; assembly: GCF_004153165.1. Classification (GTDB taxonomy): domain Bacteria; phylum Bacillota; class Bacilli; order Bacillales; family Sporolactobacillaceae; genus Sporolactobacillus. Next base: position 19,131 of record NZ_SEMD01000009.1, read on the forward strand.
CTCTTTTTAAGAGTTTAGAAGCAAAAAAGTAAGCCATTCTGTCGAGAAAATCAATAAATTTGCTGCTCTTGAGAAAAATAAACCGGGTATGACTGTATTTTCTGGCTTGTTTTTCTGCTTCTTGATCATATACGCCTATGACGGTGAGTTCGAGCTTTCGATATTGCTCATTTACTCTTGCCAGACTTTCAACCAGATTCTCCACTGCTCCCCCTCGTACAGCTGGAACCGGCAATGTGCCAGCTGTTACAATCGCTACTTTCATCACCATCTGTTTCTCCTTTTCAATGAGTGATTTCCTTGACAAAATTTGTATAATATTGATTTAAATTCATTTTCCGGGCACATCTTCGACTGGCTCGAGCCATGTTTCTCCGAAGCAAGTCATCATTTAGCACTTGAATAAGTGCCTCAGCTAAATGGTGGACCAATTGCGGATCGCGCTTAATCAGAATGGTACAGTCCTTCGAGACGTATTCCGGTATGCCTCCCGAATCCGTTGTGATTAAGGCCAGCCCGGAAGCCATGGATTCAATGACGGTGAGCGGTGCAGGGTCATCCCATATGGAAGGAATAACAGCGACATCCGCCATGCTGTAAACAGCCGGCATGTCCGCATAGTGAATAAACCCGGTAAAAATGACCCGATCGCTGAGTGACCTTGCCATTTTCTGTAATTCTTTTTCATAATCACTGACCATACCGCTTGCATAGAAATAACCGCCGGCAATCACTAATTTCGTTTTCGGCAAATGGACACTCGCAAATGCCTGCAGTAATTCTTTAATCCCTTTTTCCCTGGTCAGCCGCCCGGAGAAAAGAACAACCTTATCATCAGGCGCTATATGATACTTTTGGCGCAGGAGATCCGCTTTTCTTTTGCTTTCAGGGCTCCCAAACCGCGACGTATCGACACAATTACGAAGCACGCCCAGTTTTTCTTGTTGGCAGCCGCCAAGAAATTCACTTAACGTGCGATCAATATACCGGCTGACGCCAAGCACTCTTTTACTTTGCAGCATAATTTCTTTGCATCCATAATCACGGGTGACCGCGTTATGAAGATGGTAGTAATACCGGCCCGCATATTTTTTGTAGTTCCCGTGCTTTTTCAATGCCATAAACAGCGTGGAATGATTTTCAAGCACAACTTTGTCATAATTATTTTTTTGTAAAAACTTGCTGACTTTAGACAGATAGTGAAGCCGCTGCAGGATATACCGATAGGACATACTTTTTTCTTTCTTTAATATGTTTTTAGCAATAAAATAAACAAATTGATCAGCGATTCTAATAACTCTCGGGGGCTTAATAAAGATGAATTTAGTTCTTTTAAATTTCTTTGCTTCATGGAGCGATTTATCGTGATACGTACTGAATACAACAAGGTCAAGTTTTCCAAACTCTTCATTCTTTTTAAGGAGATTCTCCACCAGTGACTCTACAGCACCGCCCATCGCCGCCGGAACGGGAAGATAGCCGGACGTGACTATTGCAGTTTCCATTTGTTCACCTTCTTCCATCGAGCAAGATCCATTCCCCATTGAAGGGGTTCATTGAGCCAGTGCTCACTCGTTTTCCGGGCATCCGGCCGGGTGAGTAATCCGGCCAGAAAGAAAAAGTTCATCAATGCAGGGGGAAAATTAAACGAGCCGTCGACCATAAACGCTACAAAGACACAGATAAAACCAATGGCATTTAATTTGTTAACCTTGAAAACACCTATCATTGTTGAGAGCAGTAAGGAAACAAATCCGAGAAAACCAAACAGACCATACATAAATAAAGTGGAAATAAGCCCTTCTATCCCCTCAATTTGCTCCCAGGGCATACCGATCAATAAAAATCGGATAAATCCCAATCCGTCCATCGCATTGACAGCCGAAAACGCGCTACTGTATTGCACGGTCCGATCCGCACCTGTCGGATCAGAAACCGTCTGCTCAATATATCTCGCATAAAGTTGCGAGAGAAACGGATTATGGGTGTACATGAGATAGAGGATTAACATGAAAGTACCCAGTAAGACTGTCGACAGGAATAACATCTGTTGCCGAAAATTTAACTTGTTCTTGAGCAGGATAAGCAGAAAGACAAAGAGTAAAGCAAAAGGAATTATGATGGACCGTGAACCGGATAGAAGGAGCCCGACGATCCCGAGAACAACCCCTGATATTCGAATCCTATTTTGCCGCGATGTTTGAGGGATCCACGACAGAAGGAGCGGAATGGCCAAAGCATAGAACAGGCCTGCCCCATTGCCATTTTGATACGTTGACGGCATTTTCTGCGCTTCTCCTGATGCGGCCATGCCATAACCAATCGGTTTAGCGGCCAGATCCTGGCCGAACGTATAGGTCAGACCTGGAATTGAAGTGCTGACAATGCCGATCACCCTTTGTACGAACGCATAGGCGCCAACAATCATTAAAGCGACGGCGATGATCAGCATGGCCTTCTGCGGGTCGATCCTATTCCCGATTCCAATCGCAAGTGGTGACCCGACAACCACCATAGCCGCTGTCAGTTGGAATGAAGATATAGCCCCCAGATTGAAAATGAATGAGATCAAAACAAAGAAGACAAAGATGATGTAGGAAGTACTCAGTCCCCTGACTTGCAGGAAGGCCGGAATCACCTGGTATTGACACTTGAGTAATGCAAGCAAAAATAAAAGCATAGCGATCGTTAATGGAACGCCGATTTGCGCGCCTGCTTTTGGAAAGGCAAAGGTCATGAATTCAAACAGTTCATTCATCATATTATTTCCTCACTATCCGTTTTACTTCGCTTCATACGGAGCCGCTGCCTGAGGTGGAGACGGCTTCTCATTCAGATCCATCAGTTGTTTGTATACCTTCATCAAGCGCAGATTGAGTTTCTCGCTTGTGTAGCGTTCTTTATATAGGGCAAAACCTTTTTCCCCCATGGCTCTTAACGTTTGCTTGTTTAACTGTGTGAGAATGCGTCTCAGTTCTTCAAGATGATTGAGATCGAAGAGATAACCATTGATTCCATGCTGAACAAGCTCCGGGAGATCGCCTCGATTACTGGCGATCACCGCTTTCCTGTTTTTCATCGCCTCAACAGCCACCAGTCCGAACCCCTCCCACCTCGAAGGGATGATCACCGCGTCAAATTTTTGATAATAACTGTCAATCATCCGATGATCGATCCAGCCGAGCGTGACAATGTTATCCGGTATTTTCATTAAAAAAGAATCCAGTACGTTTTCCCCGATCGTGTATAACCTGACATTTTCCAACGGATGTTCCTTAAAGAAGTGAATCAGAATGTCGATTCCTTTCTGCCGGTCAAAACGCCCGACAAATAGTAAATTGATCCTGGAGTGATCAAGTGCGATTGGAACATCCTTCAGATTAAGTGGCCGGTCATCGATTCCATTCGGGATAACGAGAGATTTCGATGCGGGAATTTTATATTTCTTAGATCCTATAAACTCCTGATTGGAAATGTTAATAATCCGATCTGTTTTTCTCGCGAGCACGCGTTCCAAAAGTCCGTACATTCTCTTTTTATAGGGAGGAACCTCCATCATAAACGACCAGCCATGCGCGCAGTAAACAATCTTCGGACGTTTCTTTTTGAACAAGAAACAGGCTCGGACAAACAGGCCCGCGAACGAACTATGAACATGGATGATATCTGGGCGAATCGTTCGAATGGCCTGATTCACCTGAATGATTGCAGACAGAAAATTGAATAAATTACGTTTATAGCGATAGTAGTGAACGTGTACCCCCCTGATTAACAGCTTATCGGAGTTAAAACGGCTCATGAGGACATCGACACTGCTGAATTCGCCTGAGGCTACCTGATCGTTCAGGATCTGATTCACATAAGTGGTGATTCCGCCTCTGACATACTCGCAAACATGCAATATTTTCATTGACATCACCTCCCAGAGACTCTATTTAAAAAAATTTATGAATTTCGTAAGTTCCTTTTAATAGGCGTTTTTGGAGCGAAACGGGATAAGCAGCGTCTTTAATAGAATTTTAATGTCGAGCCCGATTCCTCTCCGCCTGATATACAGCAAATCCAGCCTGACCATCGTTTCAAACCCGACATTGCTTCTTCCCTTGATCTGCCACAGGCCTGTACAGCCCGGTTTCACGAGCAGCCGCTGCCTGTGATATTCGGTATAACGTTTAACTTCCCGGGGAAGCGGCGGCCGGGGTCCGACAAGACTCATTTCACCCTTCAGGACATTGACGAACTGAGGGATTTCGTCCAGGCTTGTTTTCCTTAGAAAGTGCCCAACCCGTGTCACCCGCGGATCATTCTTCATTTTGAACATCGCACCGGTTGTTTCGTTCTGATCCAGCAGGCTGTCCAACATTTTCTCAGCATGACGGACCATCGAGCGAAATTTATAAATATGAAATAAACGTCCATTTTTCCCGACACGGAGCTGGCTGAAAAATACAGAGCCTTCCGGATCGTCCCATTTAATCAGGATCGGTATGATAATGAACAGCGGTGAAAAGAGAATCAGACCGAGAAGAGCGCCACAAATGTCCATGATCCGTTTGACCATCAGATAAAACTTTTCATGCCAGCACCCCGATTGAAGAGATTTCACATTTCCAGTGACGTTAATTGAAGACGGTATTTTTTTCTCTGCGACTGGTTTCGATAAATCCAATTCCCCGGCCTCCTGTCATCCAATGATTCAAGTGATCAGCGAGTGCTATTAGAAAAGTAACTGTATCCATCTTTTGCCTTTTTCTTTCGGTTATTCAGAACAACACCAAGCAATTTCCCGCTCGTTTCGGTCAAAGACTCCGCAGCTTTTCTGACTTTATCGATTGGCGTTGAGCCGCTTTTTACAACAAGAAGCAGTCCGTCACACAGATCAGCAAGAAGCTGGGCATCAGTGACCGCAAGCAGCGGCGGTGAATCAATGATGACCTGGTCAAAATGTTCTTCTGCCTGATCAATGACCGACTCCATCTCACTGGAACTGATCACGTCAGCGGGATTCGGGGAGACCGGGCCGCTGGTCATCAGCATGAGATTGTCGATAGCGGTATTCTGCAAAACTTCGAGGAAATCACCCTGACCGGTGAGCAGAGTCGTCAGGCCCTGTTGATTCTCCGTTTTAAAAATCTGATGCAGCCCGGGTTTACGGATATTTGCGTCCATGAGCAGGACCTTCTTCCCTTGCTGAGCCATGACCACAGCGAGGTTTGCAGCGGTCATTGACTTACCCGACCCTGATTCGGCCGAAGTGACCAGAAGTGATCTCATTCTTCCCCCGGACTTTGATAAAGAAATGTTGGTTCGAAGCGTCCGGTATTCCTCGGAGAAAGAGGAATTCTTCTGAAAATAAGTGATCAGCTGTCCGGGTCGCTTTTTTCTGAACATATTGACATTCATAACGTCTTTCCCCCGCTTTCTGTCGCACGAGTTGTTAACACGTGTCCTCTCGGATTATGTCTTGTCGAATGCCTTTCCCTGCCTCTCGTTTTCCGATTCGGGATGTGAGAGATCAGCCCGACAACCGGTAATCCGAGACGCTCGGTGACGTCTTCCTCTTCTTTGACGGAGTTATCCAGGTATTCAAGCAGAAAGGCCAGTCCAATAGAGAGGAGCAACCCGAGAACAGTGGCAATCGTGACATTCTTCGATACACTTGGCGAGATCTTCCAGCTCTGATCGACTGTTGCTGGTGAAAGCAGGCTGACATTGTCAACCTTCATCATCTTCCGGACCTGGTCTTTGAAGACCGTTGCCACACCATTGACTATTTGCACCGATTGTTCCGGACTGTCGGATGTTATCTGGATCGAGAAAATTTGAGAATTATCATTCGTTGATACGTCTAACATCCCATTCATCTGATCCGCCGTCATATGTAATCCCAGCTTTTTAATCACCTGATTGAGGATAATGGGATCATTTATCAGCTCACTGTAGGTGTTGACCAACTGAACATTCGTCTGAACAGCATTTGAATTATAGACGAATTTTCCGCCAGCCTGATTGACCAGAATTCGGGTGGATGCTCCATACTGCGGGGTGATCAGGTAGTGACTGATGAATGCGCCGATCAGACCTGATATCAGGGTGATGGCTAAAATAAGCAGCAAGCGATGCTTCAGAATGAGAAAAATTTCTTTGATTCCAACGTTTTTCTGCATGATATTCCTCCAGATTGTAGTAGATGGCCTGCTTTGTCTGTTAAAATCAGAAAAAACAATTCTCCGAAACTATTTTTTTATTCTCCCTGTTCCCGGTACTGAACTTTATTTAATGGCTCCATTCTACAAATTCCGCCGTAACATCTTCATTACACAACCGGCAAATAACTAAGGGGCATGCTGAAAAAGGTATAGATACTATGGAAGAAGTGATGAAGTATCACCTCAATAAACAGACACACTTTGAAAAGTAGAAAGCCCGAAAAGAGCATTGGGACGCTGCTTTTCGGACTCTTCGTCTGTCGAAGTCAGAGTATTCATATGGATATTTTCCTGAACGCAAAAAACTCCTCATGACGAGAAACAGGCATCGTGCCTATTCTCTGCATGAGGAGAATTTAAGAAGTGTGATCGATTCACTTTTAAAAGACTTTTATTTCTACAAACCAGAAGTCGATTCCTTTAGTATTTCCTGCAAACCATACTGTACGTATCCGGTTTACGATCCTTAAAAATAGTATAATAGCCCGACTTTAATTTAAGCGGTAATTCATAATCAAGTTCTGCAAAAATGTATCCTTCTTTTTCTTCGTTCAGTTCTCTAATCGGTTCACCAAGCGGGCCTATAATTTTGCTTCTTCCGAAAAAACCGAGCGTCGTATCAAAGCCAACACGATTTGCCGCCGCAATGTAAATAATGTTGTCTATGGCCCGCGCCCTGGTCACAAGATCCCAGTCCGCTTCATACGGTTTTTCCCAGTTTGTAGAAATGACAACAAGATCGGCACCACGAAGAGCATAAGTCCTCGCTACTTCGGGAAATGCTGTATCCCAGCAGATCATCATGCCTATTTTTCCAATTGATGAATTAATTAAGGTGTATTCACAACCGGAACGAAAATAGGTTTTCTCATTTCCAAAAAGGTGAACCTTCCGATATACGCCTAATACGTTTCCGTTATGGTCAATGAAGACGGAAGAGTTATACAAAACATCAGCAAGAGTGGAATCCTGTTCTGGAAAACCATAAATCACATGAACCCCGTGTTTTCTGGCACACGCCCCGATCCGTTTCATACTTTTGCCGTACGGGACGACTTCAGCAAGAGCATGGAACTCTTCGTTACACTCATATCCTGATGTGATGAGTTCAGGAAAAAGGATGAGATTCGTTTCCGGATGTTCTTTCATTACCGCGTCTATATAACCTTCCATTTTGCTGATGTTTTCTTCTATATGGTTCATGACTGGTTCCATCTGAACGCAGGACACGTTCACTTTCATGAGTGACTCACCTCCCCAAATAATAGAACCTTATATTTGTCCCGTATTTGGGTTCTCCTGCAGACTATTGTGCTGCTTAACAAAAATATAAAATACAAAAGAGATAATAAGCCAGGCAAGAAATATAATGGGCAATACGGCCATCGGGAACGCAGGGAAGGGATAGACACTTCCTATCAGCGGTATGCACAGTAAGATGAACGAAAGTACTGCCGTGACGACATGGGGCCATTTCAGTTCCTTTAATTTATAAAGAAGAAGAGGCGCTGAGACCGTCACAAGCAAATAATTAATCAAAAATCCGTAGACAGCCATACTTCCAGTCCAGTTGTACACGTCCATATTTGAGTTTCTGAGTGATTCGAGGACAACAGGAATACCTCCTATAACAACGGAACAGACCATGATGGCGATATACGGAGTTTTGTTCGTCTTATGGCACTTGCCAATGGCATCCGGCAAATACCCTTCATGACTCATATGGAGCATGACCCTGGACGCCGCCGATATCGAAGCCACGCCGCAAGACCAGAAACTGACCATCGCGCCTATTGAAATAAAGAAACCGAGAATACCAACATGACTTTGCTGCGCGAGATAAGTGAGCGGCGCAGTTGATTCACCCAGAGAGGTTTTACTGCCTGCAAAACCCATGACCATGATCAAGGACAGGGCCACAAAGAATATTCCTACGAAAACGCCGCTTCCAATGACTGCACGTGGTATGTTACGCAGCGGTTCTTTGGCTTCCCGCCCCATAGTTGTCGCACTTTCAAAGCCGACAAAACTGAAGAAAGCGAAAACGAGTCCTAATTTTATGCTGTCAAAAGACATGCCTTTAAAATTAAACTGGGAAGTTCCAAGGTTGAACCCATGGTGGATCAAAACAAGAATCGCCAAAAGAGTGATTAACGCCACAGAAATGGCTTCAAAAATGAGCATCACTCTGGCCGAAAGTTCAACCCCTCTGTAAGTCATAAACCAGGCAACCAGGGTCCCAAGAATAATAATGAGGACAGGCGGAAGTTGAATACCTGCATAATCAAGCAGATTATTTGCATAGTTTGCAAAACCACAAAGCACTGCACTTCCGGTTACTAAGTAGGAGAATACCAGGCCACTTCCGGAAACAAATCCGCCTGCAGAACCGATACCCTCTGAAATATAACTATACAAAGCGCCTGTTGTGGCAGAACGCTTAGAGAATACGTTGATTTGTAAACTCAATAGAATGATGGCTAATGTTGCAAACAAATATGCAATCCATGTAGCATTACCGGAAGTCGCAAATACAACAGGTATGGTGATTGCCGGTGTCGCGGTCGGAGCAATATTTGCGATAGACTGACCAAGAACTTCGATGAATGAAAGACATTGTGAACGGAGCCCACTTTTTTCTGAAGGTGCGTTAACCATTGAATGACTCACTTTTTCATCCCCTGACAGAGTTGTCTTTAACAGCACCTTGTATTTTCTAACGCAGCATTACAAAATTAACCATCATTTCTCTCTTTTTAAACTACAGATCACTCTTTTTCAGCAATTTGTAGGATTTCTATAATTTTCTATTTTACTAATTTGTTTAAACCCGCTTCTGTAATTAATGCACCCTCCGCTTTGGCAGCATATGTAGTTTCCTATTCCCTGCGGCTGCCGCAACAAACCGATCTCTCCTCTCCTGCCATTATTTGTTGATACATCTTCCAGAAGCTCTTTCAACACATGGCCCACTTTCCTTTTAGTAGATATTTTAATCTATTTTTGGTATTATGCATAGTACCAAAATTCTAATAATTTTGGTATCAGAGGCTGGCTTTATGTTACACTTAATTAATTCTGAAATATTTGCATCACGTCGTGTAATTTCTGACCATCCTTGAAGATCGCGACTTTTTCATCATTCAGTCTGCCTTGAGCACAATACCTTTCAAAAGAATTCAATCTTAAGCAGCGGCTTTAAGTTGGAGACATTATGTCTGAGCCCACCTGCTATAGTAGGGGCGTCATAGTAAAAGAGAAGAAAATTTTTGAAAGTACATTTACTAATCTAAAACTATTATTATTTGTCAATATAGTAGCAGTACTACTTCCCGCTTATTACCAATCACTTAAAGGTAAAAGAGTTTATTATTAGAAGCTAAAGTCCGGTCATCCGATCTGTCCTTAAGTATTTAATCGATTAAGTATTCAATATACTGTTTAGGTGTTAAATTAGCTAATTTTTTAAATTCACGAATGAAATGTGATTGATCATAAAATCCATTATCAGTTGTTATTTCAGTTAAATTCATCTTTTTTTCATTTATCAGAGTAATTTCATCAAGTGCGTTTTGAAATTTAACAATTCGACAAAATTGTTTTGGAGAAAATCCAATATATTTTTCAAACTTTTTCCGAATATATTGAGGCGTGTATCCGATTACCCGAGAAAGCTCCTGAATATTTAAATTTCCACTCGACAAATATATTTTATCAACAGAATATCTTACGATTTTTTGCTCCGAATTTAAATTCTCTTTGATAATATCCAAATAATGTAAAAAGAATTTTATTCTGTCTTTAAATGATTTTGCCATACCAATTTGTTCAACAAATGATTGTCCCATTGGCAGGACATCAAGTAATGGAACTTGCTGATCTAGAAGTTCTTTCATTGGATAACTGACCCTTAATAAGCTCTGTTCAGGATAAAAACGAACCCCAAAGTAGGTACAGTTTACTCTAAAATTTGGTTGTTTTCTTCGATGAAGGGGACTAGTCCAAAGAATAGCATAGGGATAATTTGAACTACAGCAGACCAAAATGTCAAAACAACCATCGGGAATGAGAGATAGCAAATTTACAGATTCCCGATTAGTTTCAAACTGATAAAACAAAGCAATGTTTCTATCGTATCCATTATTTAACCACTTAATTTCTTGGTAGTCATTTGTTGTTTTTTGAATTTCTGGTTGTAATGGAAAATAACTGCTTTCATGGATCAACGTCTCCCTAGCTCCTTCTTTTTAAATTTGAATGTGATTTATATCACTTTTGTTGTAAATATTATTTTTCAAGTAAGCTATAAAGTCAAGAATTTTGTATTATTTTAAACTATTCTATTTTCAGTTTCTTTTTGTACAATTCATAAAATTTACCACGAGTTATACTAATTAAGCAAAATCAAATTTCCAACTGTTATTGGAGCTGATGATATATGAGGTTATAGTTGACAAATAATGACTGATCCGAATACCTTGTCTGAAAAAATTTGAATCCCTAAATTTAGGAGGAATAGCTTATGGATACCATGAATTCACACACATATATAAAAACAGAAATAAAACATCCTCTAGAACCACTAACGCCGACTGAAGTTGAGCAAACGGTTGCTATATTACGAAATCAGAAGCAGCTTGGTCCTCGGATAAGATTTGCACAAATTGTTCTCAAAGAGCCTGAAAAAGATTTTGTTCTTAGTTTTCAGAAAGGAGATCCTATTGATCGTCAGGCTTTCGTCATTCTTTTAGACAACGAAACTGGAAAAACTTATGAATCAATAGTTTCAATAACTAATAAACAGGTAATCTCCTGGAAATATATTTCTAACGTTCAACCCGGTTTTATGCTCGACGAATTTGAAGAATGCGAGGAAGCTGTTAAGAATGATCCACATTACCAAGAGGCCCTTCTCAAAAGAGGCATTACAAATCTAGACCTGGTTATGATTGATCCTTGGTCTGCAGGATACTTTGGTGATGAAGAAGAAGGAAAACGTATTGCCAGGGCGTTGGCATGGGTTCGTAAGAGTCCAAATGATAATGGGTATGCGTATCCTATTTCAGGTTTAACCGCGATCGTTGATTTAAATAAGATGGAAGTTATCCGTATTGAGGATTTCGCCAAAAAACCCTTGCCACCACTAGACGGGAATTATACTCCTGAAACATCAGATTCAATTAAGCTGCGAACTGATTTAAAGCCACTGGATATCATTCAATCTGAGGGACCCAGTTTTGAAATCGACGGTCATCATATATCCTGGCAAAATTGGGATTTCCGATTCGGTTTTACACCAAGAGAGGGGCTTGTTCTTTATAATATTGGTTATAAAAACAAAGGAAGGATCAGACCTATTCTCTATCGTGCCTCATTAGCAGAAATGGTTGTCCCTTATGGAGATCCTACCCCTTTTCACAACCGTCAGAACGCCTTCGATTCTGGCGAATATGGGCTCGGGCAGCTGGCTAATTCGCTGACTCTTGGTTGTGACTGTTTAGGAGAAATTCGTTACTTCGACGCTGTCATGTCAGATAGCAGAGGGAATGTTAAAACCATACCTAATGCCGTGTGTCTTCACGAAGAAGATAATGGGATAGGATGGAAACATACAGATTGGCGAAACGATAATACTGAGGTACGCCGCTCGCGTAGACTCGTGATTTCATTCTTCGCCACTGTTGCAAATTATGATTACGGGTTTTATTGGTCGTTTTACCAGGACGGAACATTGGGCGTAGAAGTTAAGGCAACCGGAATGGTTAATACAGGTTCCCTTGAGGAAGGTGAAGCACCCAAATACGGAACAGTTATTGCTCCTCAGTTATATGCACCAAACCACCAACATTTCTTTGTTTTTCGTATGGATACTCAAATTGATGGAACGAAAAATTCCATTGTTGAAACTAATACCGTACCGGAAGAGAAGGGAGCAGATAATCCTTTTAACAATGGATACTATGTTAAATCCAAAGTATTAAAAACTGAAAGTGAAGCGGCACGATCACTCAATCTTGAAACAGCCCGTACATGGAAAATAATTAATCCAAATTCAAAAAATTATGTTGGACAACCAGTATCCTATAAAATTCTAGCAGAAGCTAATTGTGTTCCTTATGCAAATGATGAATCAAGCTTAATGAAACGTGCTGGCTTCATTAAAAATCATCTGCATGTTACCCAGTATGATCCTAATGAAATGTATGCTTCCGGAAAATATCCAAACCAAAATAAAGGTGGAGATGGTCTGGTTAAATACATTCAGGCTGATCGAAACATTGAAAACGAAGATATTGTCGTATGGTATACACTTGGCCTTCATCATATTCCACGATTGGAGGATTGGCCGGTTATGTCGGTAGATGTAATCGGATTTCAATTGAAACCTTTTGGTTTTTTCGATCGAAATCCTACCCTTGATTTACCTCGGCCTACACCAAGGTGTGAAGATCATGGCCACCATCATCACTAAAAATTAATCATTCTATAAAATAAATGCACCTTAATCATTGAATAGGTAATCTGCTAAGAAAGGAGTGTGACGTAGATGATGGTAATTAGTAGTAGTATTCTGTTTATTGTTGAGTTGATTTATTATGCATTGAGCATGCATCAAAAAAAATTAAAAAAGAAGATTAGTACGGTGACAATAAAGTTTTCTATGCTCTTTTGCATGATTGGTACTTTATTGATTGGTATAATAACTGGCGTTTTTATTCGCGATTTCGCTTTGGCAACCATTGCTTCCATAATAATAAGCTTCTTATTCGTATGGATAATTGGCAAATCTTTAGAAAACGCTACTATTATAGAATTGATTTCAACAGGATTAATGGGCAGTACAATGGGTTGCATGCTCGGAAATATGCTTAAACCAAGTAGTGTTAATGTTATGCTTTTCTTTTGGGATATACTGTTCATTTGTAGTACTTTTTCGTTAGTCTGGACTCTAAAAAAACAAACCTCAAATCAAGTAATAGCACCTTTTAAAAAGAAAGCATTAGGTTCTCTTCTTGTGTCTGTTATAATCCCTGTAGCTATTCTTAGTGTTGTACAGTTAATAAATAGCCAATTGTTACAACAGGATACTAAAAATCATCATATGGTATTTAATCTAGATTATATGGATCATATGACGAAATGATAACTTTTCAGTTAGGTGTTTTGTTCTGAATACAAGTGATTTTTAAAAATATTTTGAGAGGGGCAAAATTTTATGAAAGTACTGACTAATAAAAGTTTATGTATAATATTTTCTACTTTTATATTATTTCTGCTTCTAATTCCATCAAACGCCTTTGCAGCTAGTAAAGCGTCCTCAATAGACTCAGGAGACACTGCATGGATGCTTATCGCTACAGCAATCGTCATTTTTATGACTCTCCCAGGTCTCGCCATTTTCTATTGTGGACTTATGGATAGTAAAAATGTGGTTTCAACAGTAATGTATACTTTTTCTAGTTTATTAGTTGTGACCATTATCTGGGTACTATGGGGATATACTCTTGCCTTTGGTGGTGATGTTGGCGGTATCATTGGCAATTTAGATTATTTAGGATTTAACAATGTCGGACAAACCCCATTAAATGGTATGACTATTCCTCATTCTATCTTTGCCATTTTTCAATGTGCTTTCGCGGCGATAACCGTTGCAATTGTTTCTAGCGGGGTCGCTGGAAGAATGGGGATTGGTGCATGGATGGCTTTTTCTATACTATGGATAACGATTGTTTATTCGCCAATGGCCCATTGGGTATGGGGAGGAGGATGGTTATTCAATATTGGTGAACTGGATTTTGCTGGCGGGACTGTTGTCCACATTCTATCAGGAGTAAGCGCATTGGTAGCGGCTATTATCCTTGGACCGCGAATCAATTATCTAAAAAAAGTTGTGACACCACACAATCTTATGTTATTTATGATTGGGGCTGCTTCTCTTTGGGTAGGCTGGTTTGGATTTAATGCCGGGAGTGCTTTAGCTTCTAACGGGTTAACTGCACATGTATTCACAAACACACAAGTGGCCGCATCAGCAGCTGGTTTTAGCTGGTTACTAGTAGAATGGCTAATGCATAAACATCCAACTCTTATTGGTGCAGCGAATGGGGTTCTGGCCGGGTTAGTAGGTATAACTCCTGCTGCGGGGTATGTGACTGTCCTTTCCGCACTTGTTATAGGCCTTACGACTTCACCTATTTGTTACTTTGGTATTCATTATATAAAGGCTCGTTTTAAATTTGATGATACTCTAGACGCCTTTAGTACTCACGGTATTGGTGGTATATGGGGTTCTCTATTAACTGGCTTACTTGCTACAACATCTGTCAATTCCTCAGGAAGAAATGGATTACTGTATGGAAATCCTATTCAGCTCCTTCATCAATGTGTTGGGGTCACAACTGCAATAGTGTTAGCTATCGTTGGAACGTATATTGCGTTAAAAACAGTGAATCTCTTTACTTCAATACGAGTCAGCAAAGAAGACGAATTAAATGGGCTGGACATTGCATCTCATGAAGAAGTTGCTTATACCACTGAAAGTAATAGCAATTTAAATGTATCACACCCACTTATTCAAAATAGATAATTTAGGTAAGGATGTATTAAAATAGGTAAAGTTTCAAAATTATATCCCTAGAAAAGGGTCGATCCCTTTTTCCAGGGCTTTTCTATTATCTAGATGGCTGTAAGCGTCAAACAATCGACATCTTGCATAAATAATCCCCACCTGAATCAAGTTCAGATGGGGATTACCCGTTATTTTATAGAAGTATGGCAAATTTTCTGAAGAACTTCGGACCATGGTAGTGCCCGATCAAGTAAAGAGAGGTCCTGCACATACATACTGGGGAGTTGTTCAAAGAGATACGTCAGATGTTTGAGCGGATTCAGCCTATTCTCCTTCGCCGTTTCTACCACGCTGTAACGCTCGAACGAGCCCCTTTCGGGGTGTTTGCACGCCTTCCTTCCCATACAAACGGTTTGATGGAGCGCTCGGCGATTGTTGTCCAGTTCCAGGCGCCCGTCTTTGAGAAAGCCCTTCAGCTTGTCCTATTCGTACGGTAATAATGAATCGCCTTACAAATGGGATGATTCAAGTTCTTTCGAAGGGTCGGCTGATTGAAAATTACTACCGGACACCTGCTGAGGCGTTCAAAAAGGAGTTACAGAAACTGGCGAGCAGAGCCGATTTTTGTTCCTGCCGCTCAGGCGGCAGGAACAAAATCAGTGATACCGCCGGATATCCAAGTGACTAATTTATTATTGCAATCTAGAAAATAAACTTAGGATGTCTCTTCATCATCTCCACAAATTAAGTAGAACATCATTTCGTGAAGTGAATCAATTAGGTTAATCATTTAATGATTTGGGATTAAATTAAAGATCCCTCTCCTTTTTCTTGCTTAACTAACTTTTTATCGTATATTTTAATGAATGGAAGCCAAATCAGAAATGCGGCAATACCACAAATCAATGCAACAACTACGGCTATATAGTCTCCACCTGTGCCGATAAAGGCGCCTACACCTATTGGAGAAGGCCAAGGTACTTGTGCAATAATAGCATTAATTATATGCAGTTTAATGGCCCAATAGCCTATCGATGCTGAGACCATTAGTGCTAAAAAGAACGGGATAGCCAAGAATGGATTATAAACAATCGGCAAGCCAAATATCAATGGTTCATTAATATTAAAAATACCGGGAGCAAGAGCTGCTTTACCTAAAACCTTTAATTGTTCTGATTTCGCTGCAAACGCAATGAATATACACAAACCTAAAGTTGCCCCGGAACCACCCATAATTACGAATGAGTTTTGAAACTCACCTGCGAATGGAATGTTTGCTCCATGTATGTTGGATTGCAGATTTGAAAGAACGATTGGTGTCACGAATGCCGAAATAATATTTGCTCCATGGATACCTACAAGCCATAGTGCATGAATTAAAAAGTAAATAACCAGAATACCTAACCAACTACTTGTTAAATAGACAACAAACCCAAAAGGAACTTCTACGATTTTAAATATATCCGTACCTAATGCTACTAATATTCCGTTAATGATTAAAACTACAAAAGCGATTAGGAATGCTGGAATTAACGCTGTGAATGACCTGGATACACCCTCCGGCACTGATTCCGGCATCTTGATAACCCAGTTATGTTTCACACACTGTCTGTATAATTGTACCGCTATGACAGACATGATGATGGCTGCGAATATTCCTGTAGTGCCTAAACGACTTAAACCATCTCCACCAACTTCCCATCCATTAATAGTACTGACGTTACCATTCATTTGTTCTACCAAAGACATCTTACCACTTTTTAAAACTAATTCAGGAATAGTCATAAAAAAAGCAAACATGGATAATAAAGCACCATTCAATGGGTTTAGATTTAAATTTTCTTCTTCAGCAAATATTCTTGTATACTCATAACCGATAACAAGCCCAAAATATAACGCTAATATTCCCATAGTAGCTTTATTCGCTAACATATATAAATCACTGATTCTAAAAAAAGTACTATTGAAAAAGCCTTCCAAAAATGTAAGTGACTGTGGCAATACGTTTAATACCAGGAACATCGAACCAACGATTGTAAATGGAATACTAGCCATCCCTGCTGCCATTACTGCGCGTACAAAACGCCAGGATGCTACTTTACCCATGGGACCCATGAGATACTTTTCAAATTGGGCAAATACTTTGTTTTCCGACTCCATTGAAATACCCCTTTTCTATTATAAATTAATAGCTTTTTCATATTTCTTAATGCGTTTATATTGCTTATCCTCATTATGTTTAATCAGCTTTAAACGATAAAGAATGAATGTACTTAATAATATCCCGGTAATCAAAATAATTGAAACAAATAGTTTAGACTTCTCTTGAATTAAGAGAAAAGGATATAATTGAGTAAAGGACGAAGAAAAACAAGTCGGTAATATTAAAAGTACATTTGTAAAAAGCAACACTGTAAAACAGAACTTTGTATATTTGGCATTATTGGTATGATCGCTATAGATCTTCACTTGCTCCGCAATACTAAATAACATTACGATCATTAATATTATCGGGATAAAATATAGTGATGAATCGCTCATTAACAATGATATTAGCCAGTATAGATTAGTGAAAAAAAACAACGAAGAAATATATCTTACCAGTAAATAGCGATTAAAGTACATAGCTTTAATACTTAATTTTTTTTTGTTTTCTTCTAACCGTGCCCTTTCATCGTTTTTCATATACATCCCTCATTTAATTATCTTTTTCGAGCCTTTCGTAAAGATGTAACATTTCTAATGCAACCTCTTTTAATGTCATGGTCGTCATTAAATGATCTTGTGCATGAACCATGATAATTTCCATATTGATTGTTTCTCCAGAAGAATATTGCTGTATTAATGATGTTTGGGATTTATGTGCTGCCAATAATTCATCCTTTGCTTCTTCTAACTTGTTTGCGGCGCTTTCAAAGTCATTATTTCTCATCATTTTAAATGCCTCGTGAATCATTGTTCTTGATGAACCACTATGCAAAATAATTTCAAAGGCAACACTTTGAATTTGTTCTTGTTCCATCGTTGTCTTCCTCTCTTATGTCTGTAATAGAGTAACAACAAATTATAAAAATATTAAATGAATTTGTAGAGTAAGCGCTATCACAATTGAATTAGAAAGAAAACATTCAGCTTGGTAGGGTTAAACCTTTACCATTACTTTGAATCATTTAATGACATATCTGCTTTTGGCCATGAAATGATCAAAGAACAACGGGACAAGGCATGAGTTCAACTACCCGCCTTGCACTCTCCACCTGTTACGGCCATAATTGGCTCTACTTTTGAGATTGCGTAAGTAAGTGGAATGAAACACAATATAGCGAGCAATTGATCCCATTTGTTGAAATGATTATATCTTCCTTCTAATTCATCACTATTTATTTGATAAAAACTAACCACAAAAACATATCCTATTTATTTCTCAAATTGAATCATAATCCAAAACAGATCATTGATTCGGAAATTCTTGTAAAATTAAGTTTGCTAATTTTTCAACGCCCATAGGAATAGGAACGTATGCCTGCGGTGGAGTGTTTACCACTGGTTTTCCTGCACGATCACCGGCTTCCTTAAGTTTTTGATAATACATTTTTGTTTGAGGACTTACCAAAAACAAATCAAAATCACTCGATTCAATCATCTTGCTACCTTCATTAGCAGAAACGGCGTCTACTACAATATCGTTCCCTTTATTTTTCAAAAAGTCCGTTGCCTTCTTTGCCATTAAAGAAGACGACATACCAGCTGCACAAATAATTAAAGCTTTTTTCATCTTTTATTCCTCCATAAATTTTATTTTTTTAATAGAGCTCAAAAGATTGCTACAATCTCTCACCATTCGAGGCGATAACTTCTTTATACCAGTAGAAAGAATCTTTTCGATAACGTTCTAAAGTACCATTACCTTCATTATCTTTATCAACATAGATAAATCCGTACCTTTTCTTCATTTCACCAGTACCTGCTGATACTAGATCGATACATCCCCATGGAGTATATCCCATTAAATCAACACCGTCTTCATCAACTGATTTAATCATTTGTTCAATATGTGCCCTAAGATATGCAATGCGATAGTCATCGTGAATCTTGCCGTCTTCCCCGAGTTCATCAATTGCGCCCAATCCGTTTTCTACAATAAAGAGAGGCAAACGATACATATCAGTTAACCAGTTTAATGAATAACGAAGACCTTCCGGATCAATTGCCCATCCCCAATCAGAAGTTTTAATATATTTATTTTCAACTTTATCTCGCGGCTCATTATAGTCAAATTCTTCATTAGATTGTTTATGGCTGATTGTAAATGACATGTAATAACTAAAGCCAATATAATCTACAGTGCCTTCCTTCAAGGTTTTCAAATCTTCTTCAGTAATATCCAAATTAAATTTTTTACGCTCAAAATACTTTGTCATGTATTTAGGATACTCTCCATGAACGTGAACATCTGCAAAGTAATAGCGTTTTTGCATCGCTTTTTGTGCCATTAAAATATCTTTTGGATGAGAAGTCGACGGATAAATTGGGCACATAGCAATCATGCATCCGATTTGGAAATCTGAATTAATTTCATGACCAATTTTTACTGCTTTTGCGCTTGCTACGTGCTCGTAATGTGCGGCTTGGTACATAATTTTTTCACGATCTTCGCCATCTTTATATTTCACACCAGAATTTGTAAATGGAGCAAAATCTTCATAAAAATTTGCTTGGTTATTAATTTCGTTAAATGTCATCCAATATTTGACTTTATCTTTATAACGTTCAAAACATATACGTGCAAAATGAAGGAAGAAATCAATTAACTTACGGTTTCTAAACCCCCCATATTCAGTAACCAGGTGATATGGCATTTCAAAATGAGACAATGTTACAACTGGTTCAATACCATACTTTAAGCATTCATCAAATAAATCATCGTAAAACTTCAACCCTTCTTCATTCGGTTCAGTTTCATCGCCATTTGGAAAAATACGTGTCCAAGCTATAGAGGTTCTAAAACATTTAAAACCCATTTCGTTGAATAATTTAATATCTTCTTTATAACGATGATAGAAGTCAATAGCTTCGTGGTTTGGATAATATTTACCTTCTATAACGCCAGCTGTAATTTCACGAGGGACACCATGTGCGCCTCCTGTCATAACGTCAGCAACGCTTACTCCTTTGCCGCCTTCTTTCCAGGCACCTTCCAATTGATGTGCAGCGACAGCGCCACCCCATAAGAAACCATTAGATAATTTTGACATCTGTATTCCACTCCTTCTTATAACTCGTGTTAGCCCATAAAATGTTCAGCTTTTTAATGATATATCAGGATCTGCCCTTTTTCGATGAAGGCAAGAAACAAGGTTTCCAAGCTGTTTTACTTCCTTGCCTTTCTTGTCTTTATTATATTATGTAAGCGATTTCATTTATAGAGAATTATTTTCCGTTAACAAAGGAAATTCCTAACACAAAGTTAGAAAACTTTATCGCAAAATACCCGGGAAAGCATTCATTTCCCAGGTATTCCAGTATTCTTATTTTACTTGATTATATTTTTTAATTGTCCATAAGTCTCACATTGCAAAATTGTCCTCACCATATTTTTATCGTCTAATATCTTCATTAACAAGGTATACATTGGTTTCAAATCAAATTTATTATTTTTACTAATATTTAATAGCACGATTAACTGTACAGGTTTATCCCCCCATTGGAGAGGTTTTTGAAGTGTTACAAACGACCAAAATGTATCTTTAGTTTGCGGATCAATTGGGTGTGGGATAGCGACCAGGTTACCAAAACTGGTTGGAGAAACGCTCTCTCTTTTAAGTACCGACTCTAGATAGCTTTCATCAACTTTGCCATCGGTTTCAAGCTCTTTACAGATAAAGTGTAAAACCTCTTCCTTTGTACCAAGATCCTTTTGAAGATAAGTATACTTTTTCCGTAAATACTGATTTGATAGACCATCTTTCTGGATCAATAAAGTATTAATTTTACCTAAATCTGTTTTCCCAAGAATGGTACTTACCTGTATAACGGGAATAGGTAATTTTTTCTCAATTGGAATCGTACTGATTATGAAATCTATGTTGTCGAAAGACTGTTGAAGTAAATTATAGTATTCTGTTGACCCTATAATATTGATTTGGTCTCCAAATTCACTTTGCAGCTTGTACATCAAAAGTTTTGCACTGCCTAGTCCAGATGCACATACAATCAAGCATCTTGGGGCATTTTTTTTATCCTTCTTTTGCCTTTCTTGTGCCGTTTCAACATGAAGGGCCAAGTAACCAATCTCATTCTCATCAATATTGACATTCATTTTCTCTTGTACTACTTGTGCTCCAATTAAGGCAGCATCAAAAGATAATGGGTAATTTGATTTTATATCGTCTAACATTGGGTTCCTAATGTTCATCTTGAATTTGTACCGATTTATTGCCGGTTTTAAATGCAGGCTCAACGCTAGCAGCAGTTCTTCATCATTCGTTAGATGAAAACCATATTTATCATCAATACGTTTTACCATTTCCTTAACAACTTCTTGAATATCGTTATCTATAACGGAAATAGCCTCCATATTTTGTATAGATGGATTTATAAGCTTCGTTCCTTGTAAATGAATGGCCAAGTATGCAATTTCATGATTGGAAAACGTAACATTAAGTTTTTCGTTAATAGCTTTAGCAATTTCCTTTGCAACTAAGAACTCTTTCTTCATCTCTATCTCTTTTAAGTGTTGATGTACCATCTGAACGGAGTTACTCTCTCGAATCCGTTGACAGGCAATAGCGATATGTGTGATTAAATTTTGCAGGCTAATATCAGAAATAATAATATGATGCTTTCTTAGATTAAACAAAACGCTATTTTTAATAACATTCAGTTCTTGTTCGGGTAGAATTCCTAACCAGTCATCCATATTCTCTTTTAATGTTGATTGTTGATTAAACAAATACTCCGAAATACAATACCTAATTTGTGTTTCATCCCCAATAACTTTAATACCGTAATAAGGCCTTTGATCCAAAACTAAGTTATATTTTTTTAAAATATCGCGAATATGCTTTAAATCCTGCTGTAATGTAGAACGACTTATATATAGCTCATCAGCCAAGTCTTCTATTTTACTATAATTCGAACTCATTAACAGCTTTTCCATTAAATAGTTTATACGTTCTCGATGATTGGAAGGAATATCATCTCGATGATTATACACTTGGGACTGAATAAACTGATGGAGTAATTGCCCATTTTGAATAATAAGCTGATATCCTTTTCCTCTGGAGGATGCCACATGTGCACCATGTGATTCTAATCGTTTATTTAACACCTTTACATCATTCCGTATCGTTTTGGAACTAACATGCAACAAAGACCCAATCTCAGAACTAGTTAAGGGTCCCTGAGCTAATCTCAATTCTTTAAATATCTTTTGTAGACGTGTATTCAAGAAATCACTTCCTAAGAGGGGACAATATTAAATCTGTGATTCTAAAATATATAACTAAAACTTGAAATTTGAAAAAGTGCTTCAATCCCTTGCTGGCTCTGCAGTTTCTCTGGGCAAAGTAGCTTAAGCTGCCGTCTTTTCCAGCTGTTTCCGGCAGCTGGCAGGCAGTTTTTCCAGAAACTTATCGATGATCTGATCGATGAGTTTTTCAGACAGAACGCATTCGTCCTCGAAGGCTTCTTGAAACAAGTCCATGAGTTGGCGGATCGCTTCGGCGAAAGTCACGTCGGCCAGTTCGTCGACCATGAGATAAAACAGTTCGCCCAGCGTTCGATCATCCTCCTGTTCGCGGTGCTGCACCGCAAGCAGTGAATAGACGATGGCAACGCAAGCGGTGTGGGCAAAGATACCGTCGTAAGCCAGCCCTTGGTATTTAGCCAGACGAAGATATTGTTTGCACATTTTGAAGTACACTTCAATCGACCAGCGTTTCCCCTATAGCCGGATGATTTCATCCTCAGAGAGCTGAGTATCGGTTGATCCCAGGACAAGGTAATCCTTGCGTTTCCGGCGATTGCGCACATAAACCAGTTTTACGGCGAGGCTCTCTTCCCCTTCGGTAACGGGGCTTCCACGCATACAGAAAACAGGTAGCGTGAACGGCCGCGGCGTTTCTTCTCTGTTTTGAAGATCGTCCTGACGTCCATCATCCGACCGTTGAATCGGTAATAGACTTTTTTTGACCGCTTCACCATGGCAACCGTATGGAGCCCCCGTTCATTCAGTTGATGAAACATCTTCGGACTGGAAAACCAGGAATCAAACAAGACGTAGGAGGCACGGATCCCTTCGCGCAAAGTGGAGGCCATCAATTCCCGGGTGACGTCGGTCGCCCCACGTTGGACCTGGCGCATTCGCTTTCCGAAGTGGCTGCCACCGTCCATCCCGTTGGCGCCGAGACCTGGTTCTAGTGCAGGGAGAAGGTCACCGTCAGAAAGGTGTTGCCGTCGCTCTAGCCCAGCTGCAGCAGGCGGAAGCCGCGCACATGTCGATGCCGGACATGGTCGAACTGAAACGCCGCCAATTCGACACGCTTTGCATGAACCCGCTCGTACATGGAATCGTCGACAATGAGCACATTCTTCCGTTTTGAATCCGTCGACGGCTCGATGAATTGGATGATCCGGCGGCAGAGTAGGATCAGAAATTTTTGCCATTTGACCTTACCGTTATTCAGCAGATTGCGGAACGTCTTATCTGAGAACTGGAGTTGATCCTGATGTTTCAAATAATTGCGATACGTCGACTGGTTGGCAAAGATTGTGCTGAGGACATAACAGAACAGCACACGGAAGGGGACCCCTTTCGTCTTCACAGCATGAGAAGCCCGAGCAATCTGACCAACATGAAAACGAATAAAAAAGGTTCGGACAGAAGCCAGAATACCAGTGGTAGGATGATCATTTCGTGTTATACTTTTCATAGCATGAATACGCCTCGATTAATTGGTGGTGGTACTTCAATTATACCGAGTGCGCGGTATTCATGCTTTTATTTTTGCATTCCCCCCTTATTGGGCAAGGCCTGAGGGCTATTTTTGTTGTTTCAAGTTTTAGTATATAACTTTGCCAAGAATAGTTATGTGAAGAATGTAATAATTATTATGGCTCCTCGTCAATTACAGTGATTTTGTTGAAAAAACAAAGTCTGGTTTTCTATAAATTTTAAACGGACAAGGGAATGAGTTCAGTTGAGCAAAGTTTGGCTCCGAACTGTTACTCGTTCTTTTTATTTAAGTGCAAAGTCCAGTTTTCAGGCAAGAAGGTAAATCATGGGGACCATATTTTTACCCAAACGAAACCCACGAGCTTTTCTTTTGGGGTGCCTGAAATAAACTATTTATCCCTTTCTAGCAGTCCGTAGTTATTTACGTTTGATTTAAACCACTGGATGATTCCTTTATAATGGTTTTTAACATTTTGGCCACTTCTTCCATGGGTTCTAATCGGCAACGTAAGCCCCATTGAATCCAATCTTTTAATCCCATCTCGGCAATTACTCTTGGGTAACGATAGATTTCTTGCAAGGTAAGTTTCATCCGGTATGCTTTTACCGTATCGAGTTCACAATCCGTCCGATAAACTGGCTGCACAGGAAAAAATGCAATCAAGCTCATATTCATGGTTAAGAAGTTATTTCATGGACAGGCTGGAGCCGGAAAACACCAAACCAAGCGGCAGACGAACGTCGAAATTGTCGTAAACCTATCTGCAAACCCCTTTTCTATTGGCTCTTTTCCCTGCTGTTTTGAGGTCCCTTTCATTGATTCGCTTGTGCCTCTTTTTTAAATGGATCACCTAAACGGCACATCTAAATGACAGCGACTCAAGTCAATGGAATAACGCAGATCCTGGTTGCCGCGAACCGTCATCCCGAAGTCGGTTGCGTAAATAACAAGCCCCAGTTGGTGCCCGGCTGCCAGTCTGTGGAACGTAGGATGTAATTCAACGTCAATCTCGTAAAACTGATCGGGCTTTAATTCATCAACTTTCCAAGGATCTTCACGGTTTTGCAAATTGATATGGCCTTTCGTGATCATTTTGAATGGTGTGGCAAACTTGGCCAGAGTAAATTCGTTCAGCCGATCTTCGCGCCAATGATAGCCCAGATCTATTTTCCCCATGCCCATTGGGGTTGGCGTCGCATTAAATCGCTTCGCTTCGCCATAATCCACAAGCTGGAAACTCAGCATTCCAAACGAATGGTTTGAGGCCGCTTTGACGTGAACGTGCACCCTGCCATCGATGATCTTGTCTGAGTCTACCGGATCGGCCTTGAACAACAGTCGGTTTTCACTCAGATCGTTTTTTTGCTCCGCCAGAATGTCGCGTTCCCATTGGTCGATATGATCAGCGTAGCGGTTAAAGATGACCTCCGGAAGGCTGTCTTTAAAGGTCAGCACGTCATCACTGACCGGAGTTGAAACGAGCTTTCCGGCCGCAAAGTTAAAGGTTTCTTTCGGTGCATTCGGATCAGACCAATCCTGATAAGCGGTCCACGTTTCCGGAGTCACATTATCTTGCACGATTACGTCAGGCAGAAGCTCCTTTGCCCCATTTTCGATGCCATAGAGTTCATGGCTGATCCAGAGGTTGACCATATCCGTATAATCAATGGAGCGAAACGCATTAATGTAGATGTGCTGTCCCTGATGCAGGATGATCTTTTTCGTGACCGGAACCTCACGCATGGCCTGCCAAAGCTGTTCCACTTGACCCGGCTTGACGTTCCAGTCGTTCAGTCCATGGACCATCAATACATCGCATGTGATGGCCTTCACCTTTTTGAGATAGTTGCGGGCATCCCAAAAGGTGTTGTAGCTGCCGGATTCACGGTCCATATCGCGTGCCATCTGCTTCATCTGCTCAGTAAAAAAGTCTTTGACGCGCAAGTGATAATCGGCAGCCGCCTTCATCCGGCTCAGCGTCTCGATAGCCAGCACGTCCGCGTCTTCACCCGGAAATCCGCCAGGCGCAACCATCAAACCGCCTTCGCGGTAATAATTGTACCAGGATGAAATGGCGGCTTCCGAAATGATGGTCTTTAATCCTTTAACCCCAGTTGTTGCAGCAGCCGTAGCCAATGTTCCAAGATAAGAACGTCCGGTCATCGCGACATTCCCCGTGCACCACCAAGCCGTAATCGCTATATGACCTGTTCGATTGGTGAATGCGCGCCGCTTGCCGTTCAGCCATTCAATAATATCGCGGGTTGCTTCAGTCTGCTGCGGATCCCCGCAAGTTTGAATTCCATCCGAATCTAAGGTTCCAATACCAGCGGAGTATACCGCCGCAAAGCCGCGCGCGAGGAAATAATCATTTAATGTATAGGAATACTCGCGATTGAATGTCTCCGCAGCGTCCTTTGTTTCTCCGGCAACCGGTCGCGGATCCGGCAGCGCTGTCCCCTCATCATGATAGGCAATGTCCTCATAATTAAGATCATTGGGCTGCTTTTCGGTCAGCGGCACATTGACGTGATGCATGGCTTTGGCACCAGCTTCATCATTTATGCCCTGGTTATAAGGACTGGCTGTAAAAAGTGCAGGTACTTTCATCCCGTGTTCGGTATCGATAGGGCGTATGAATTCAACTTTTAGCAAATCCCGCTTGCCGTCATGATCCGAATCCACAGAAGATTCCACATAAACAACCTCGCGAATCAGTTGAGAAGTATCAAACACAGCCTGAGCTTTGCCATTAAAGAAGAGCGGCTTCTGTTCAGCAGGCAAATCATAAAATGGGACAAAATAGCCTTGACTGGTCAGCTGATCGAGGAACGTCTGTCCATTCTTCGTGTGCGTCGTCAGCAGCAGATACCAGGCGTCCAATACCTGATCTTTGTTCCAGGCGCCTCCCGCTTCCATCATTGGCAGCTGCATCTTTTTCATCGCAGCGAGCGGATCCGTCATCTCATAATCAACATCCGCTAAGAAGCCGAAGAGTTGCAGAGCGACTAAATAGAAAACCTCCGCCGTGATCGGCTTGCCGGCATCGAGGTAATCTTTGAGATCGGTATCAGAGGTGGCTAAATAGTTTGTAAGTTTGATGTCGAATTCATGTTCACCCCTGACCTTCAAGAACGCCTTTCTGAGCAGCAAACGATAGACAGCAGCAGGCGCTTGCGCAACTCTGATTTCATCATCTAAAAAACGAATCCGTTGTAATTCTTCAACCACGGTCTTGTGATCGGCACGAATCTGTGCAAACTGATTATTTTTCATCGACAAAACTCCCCAGAAAGTAACTGCAGTAATTATACCATTCACTAAGGTATTGTTTTGCTTATTGATACCTGATAATTGATTAAAATCTTGTCTGTTCAAATGACGACTTGTTATCAGACTTTGTCATACCGTCTGTTCGAAAATTACTCACTTCGTATTCTCTTATCCAAAGAAGAGCCAAAATGACATCCCCAGAAAAGGGGCGATCTCTTTTTCCGTGTTTTTTTATTAACCAGATGGCTGCGAATATTCATTTCTATTCTCTCTATAGGGGGAACGCTCCTATTTAAATGGCAGGTTAAACTGCCCGAGTAATGGGACAGTGAGAGAGATTTAATAAACGCTTACTCCCCTTAATAGATTCATTATTCCAATCCTTTATTTTTGACCAAAATCAGTATGTCCCCTGCTAATAAGAGAACAAGTTCAGGCAAATTTGACAATATATGTAACAATAACAAAATATAGTTTTTTTCACTATTTATTTACTGTATAGTATCTGTATTCAGATTTCACAAATTGTTTTATAAATTCAATATCCTGCAGGATGGCCTCACTCATACTCACCAATTTCACTGTTTTTATAGTGCGACCCATCACGAAATGACTGAACGTACCATTGAACGTCTGCACAAACAGATGAACCGCTGATCGTCGGACGATGACTATCTTATTTCAATCGATACTGTTTCTCCTGAGTCTCAGCCAGACCGATCTCTAAGTCCATGAGAAGACGTCCAAACCGGTCCCGGGGCCGCCTGTTTTTCTCAAGAATCCGATCCATCAATTGCTTCCCCATAAAAAATGAGAAAAAAATTGAATCGATCACCACTTTTCATTCAGTCTTTTCCACTTCACATTATCTAAAAAACTTTTGATCCCCGAAAGGAGTCCTTATTCATGTCTTTTATCAAGCTATATATCCAAAAATCCGAATCAACCGAACATGTCTTTGAACGCCTGCTTAAGCAGTACGAACCCCTTCTAATCAGCTCAGTCAGACGCTACGCCTCCACCTGCGTCCCCTATCTCCATGGTTCCGCGGACAGCGACGACCTGATGCAGCACGCCAGAATAGCATTCTGGGAAGCGAACCGTTCATTCGATCTCGCCAGGGTTGATCCTGACAAAACTCCCGAAAAGGTCTTCATCTCCTATACCGCAAAAACAATAAATGGAAGACTCTCGGATCAACTCAGAAAGATTCACAGATGGACAACCCATGAAACGTCCCTCCGCACCGATGAATCTTTTGAAATCATCGATACTTCTCTGGAAAATCCTGAAAAAGAGTTGCGACGGATCCTGGATGACTGGCTCTTTCTCCTCAGTCCCCGCGAGCGGCAATATCTATCTTTAAGCCTCTTTAAAGAAATGAAGACAAAGGACATTGCTGAAGCTGTGCAAGTCTCCGAAAACACGGTCCGAACATGGAAAAAAAGCATACGCAAAAAGCTGCAGCCCCTGAAAGAATCACTGCTCCACACAGAGGGGGCTAATTAAAAGCCTTTTTTAAATTGAATTAATTAAAAAAGCCGTCTGAATCTTAAATTGCAAGTTCAGGCGGCTTTTATTATAGATATTTTTGATATTACCCTATGATTTTAAGATCTTTTGTCACATCATTGAGAATTTCACATCCATCCTCTGTTACGAGTACAAGATCTTCGATACGAACGCCTATTTTTCCTGGTATATAGATACCTGGTTCGACTGAGAAGACCATTCCTGGCTCTGTCAGCATATGATTTGAGCTGCTGTTGTCGGGAATCTCATGACATTCCAAACCACAACCATGTCCTAATCGATGGGTAAAATACTTTCCATATCCCGCATCTTCAATTAATTTCCGTGCTGTCAAATCAATATCACTCATCGGAATACCAGGACAAATTATATCTTCAGCGGCTAAATTAGCTTTTCTAACGGTTTCATACACTTCTTTTTGATCTCCATCGACTTTTCGAAAAAAGGCAGTGCGCGTCATATCACACCAATATCGTTTAATAGGGTTGAAGATATCAAATACAATTCCGTCTCCTTCTTTAATTACAGTGTCCGCAGGCCAGTGGTGCGGATCTGCTGCATTTGTACCAAATGAGACAACCTGTCCTTCCGGAGAACGATCCCCACCATTTTTTGCATAAAGTTTTTCGACATATGAAGCAATCTCATTTTCGCGCACTCCGGGACGTACTTGCTCCATTGCTTTTTTCATGACCATATCATTTATTTTCGACGCATGACGTAACTGTTGAATCTCGTCTTTATCCTTTAACATACGAGCATGGTCAACAGGCCCAGAGCCGGGAACAGGGATAATATCAGAACGCAGCTTCATAATACTGATCAGAAAATTTGAAGGCCAGAATTTATCTATGCCAATTTCACCAGGTTGAATGGCCTTAGCAAGATCCCTGACAGGGTTGTCTGAATCACTATGCAATACAAGTTCTAACCCTTCCTGCGGTTGCAGATCAAAGAGTTCATTTCCGAAAAGCATCACTTTGCCATTATCCTGAATATATAGCGCAAGCATCCGTTCTATGGGTTCAACCCAATAACCTGTTAGATAATATACAGATGCTGTTGAGGTGACCAGAATTTGTTTGAGATGCTCTTCTCTCATGTTTTGTATCACTCGATTAAGCCTTTGCTGGTTCACTTTAAATGACTTCCTTTCAAATTTTCTCCAGATTATTACATTAGATATTTTACAAAACCAACAGATTAATCATCAAAATTAAAGCAGATTCTCTGGATTTAATGCTTTAAGATCATCCACAACAAACAGCCCGTCTTTTCGAATCAACTCTCCATCAAAATACATGTTGCCTCCACCGAAGTCAGCCCGCTGGATGTTGATAAGATCCCAGTGAACCGCAGAATGGTTTCCATTACTGCTGTCGTCATAGCAGTTACCTGGTGTAAAATGAAAGCTTCCGGCGATTTTTTCATCAAAAAGTATATCTTCCATTGGTGTCATGATCACTGGATTAACACCAATCGCAAATTCACCTACGTATCTTGCTCCTTCATCAGTATCAAGTATTTTGTTAAGGAGTTCAGTATTGTTGGAGGTTGCTTTAATAATCTTCCCGTCTTTGAATTCAAACTTAACATCCTTAAATAAGAAGCCATTATATGGAGAAGAAACATTATAACTGATTACACCATTGACTGAATTACGTACTGGAGCAGTGTAAATCTCTCCATCAGGAATATTCTTGTTTCCGTGCATACCATGTGAAGGAATATCGCGGATCGAGAATCGTATATCAGTCCCGGGACCAGTAATACGCACTTCGTCTGTATGATCCATTCTTTTTACAATGTTCTCCATTGCTTTACCCATTTTCTCGTAATCAAGAAGACAGGCTTTAAAATAAAAATCTTCATACTCATCAGTGCTCATACCAGCGAGCTGCGCCATAGCATCATTAGGATAGCGTAACACCGTCCACTTGGTATGGTTGCATCTCTGTCGTAAATGTAACGGTCCCCAGTAATTCTTATTATAGACGGCAAGCTGTGTATCCGAAATATCATTCCATGCATGGATATTATCAGTAGCACGAATATCGATGTATGCATCCATGTCTTTCATGCGTGTTAATTCATAGCTTGTTACATCTGCCATATGTGCATCATCTGCACCAGCAACTAAAGCTCCTTCAAGTCCATAATCGAAAACATGGATGAACGGTTGTCCACCGACTTTATACGCTTCCTGAACTAAAGATTTAGCTAATCTGTAAGCATGTCCGTGTAATTCAATTAAAATTTTCTCACCCTTTTTCAAATAAACTGTTTCATTAATCAAAAAATGGGCAAACTTTCTAATTCTTGTGTCTTCCATGATCAGGATTCCTTTCGTTATCAATGCTTTCTTAGTTATATATTGACTAAGCTACCTTTGATCAACAAAAAAACATTAAAAGGATAGCTTGGTTTCCGTAGTATGATTTTCATTACTATACAAATGGCACGTAACCCAATGCCCATCAGATACAGATATTTGATGAGGCACAGTTTTTGAACAAATATCCATTGCCTTAGGACAGCGTTCATGGAAAGGACAGCCTTTGGGTGGATTCACTGGACTGGGTACCTCACCACTAAGAATGATTCTTTCTTTTTTTTCATCAGGATTCTTAATGGGTATGGCTGACAGCAATGCACAGGTATAAGGATGTTTTGGATGATTAAACAATTCTTCAGTCGTTGTTACTTCAACCACTCTTCCCAGATACATCACAATGATCCTGTCTGTAATATGCCGAACGACATTTAAGTCATGCGAAATAAACAAGTAGGTTAATTGAAATTCTTTTTGCAGGTACATTAATAGATTAATAACCTGTGCCTGAACAGAGACATCAAGAGCAGAAACAGGCTCATCAGCTACAATAAATGTCGGTTGAAGAATAACCGCTCTGGCAATTGCAATTCGCTGTCTCTGACCACCTGAAAGTTCATTAGGATACCGGGTCAGGTAAGCGTCTGTCAACCCAATGATCTTCAGCATTTCCCTTACCTTTTCGAGTCGCTCTTTCTTGTTATACAAACCATGCACATTGAGGGGTTCAGTCAATATCTGCTGTATGGTCTTGTGCGGATCCAGAGATGCATAAGGATCCTGAAAGATCATTTGCATCTTTCGCCGCAGCTGACGCATTGTCCTGTCATTTAACTGATTGATGTCTGTCCCTTCAAAGATTACTTTTCCATCAGTGGGTTTACTGAGTTGTAAAATCGTTCTTCCAGTTGTCGACTTTCCACAACCACTTTCGCCGACTAAGCCGAGCGTTTCCCCCTTATACAGGGAAAAAGAGACATCATCAACTGCTTTGACCTGCTGACCTTTACTAAACCAGCCATTATTAACTGTGTAATATTTTTTCAGGTGGATAACTTCCAAGACCTTTTCATTTTCCATCTGATCCACCTTCCTGTTCATCAGCATATAACCAGCAACGGCACATTTGCTCTTTCAGATGCACAGTCGGTGGTGCGACATGGCACTTTGCAAAAGCCATGGGACACCGGTTTGAGAACGTGCATCCGGAAGGAAGTTCATTTAATGAAGGAACATGACCTCTGATTGTCATTAAGGGTTGCTTTCTCTCATCCTCTTTAGGCATGGAAGCAAGCAAACCCTTTGAATAAGGATGTTTCGGATGATTAAAGAATGTCCTGACATCAGCTTCCTCAACGATTTGACCTGTATACATGACAATAACGCGATCACAGATCTCAGCTACAACACCTAAATCGTGTGTAATAAAAATAATCGACATATTCGTCTCGTGTTTTATTTTTTTCAAGAGATTAATGATCTGTGCCTGAATGGTTACATCAAGAGCCGTAGTTGGTTCATCTGCAATAAGGAGATCCGGCTTGCATATAATAGCCAGACAGATCATCACTCGTTGCCTCATGCCTCCTGATAATTGGTGAGGATACTGTTGAACAATTTGATCCGGCCTTGGAATGCCAACAAGTTTCAGCATTTCTATTATCTTCACCATAATTTCTTTATTCCCAAGCCGGGTATGCTTTTTCAAAGGCTGACTTAACTGATCACCAATCGTAAAAACCGGATTAAGAGAAGTCATGGGTTCCTGAAAGATCATGGACATTTTATTTCCTCTTAATTTTCTTTTATCGCGTTCTTTTAAGTGCGTGATGTTCTGACCTTCAAACAGAACCTGTCCTCTACTGATTTCGCTCTTTCCGCGAGGTAACAGCCCCATAACGGCAAGCGAAGTGACACTCTTTCCGCAACCGGATTCCCCAACAATGCCTAATGTTTCTCCCTCATGTACTTGAAAACTGACACCTCGAAGCGGCCTAACTGAACCTCGTCTGGTCTGAAACTCAACTTCCAGGTTGGAAACATCGAGAATATTTTTCATGCTTCAAACTACCCTCCCAACCTACTTTTATAAGTCATGATCCAATTCATCTCTTAACCAGTCACCAAACAGATTAATACCCAGTGCCGTTATAACAATAGCGATTCCAGGAATGGTGATCAGCCACCAGGCATTGAATATATAGTCCTTACCCTCATTCAGCATATTACCCCAGGCCGGTTGTGGTGGCTGAACGCCAAATCCAAGGAAACTTACAGCGGCCTCAGCAATGATGAAATTGGCAACCTGGAGGGATGCTAAAATGATAATGGGAGTAAATAAGTTAGGAAGAATGTGCTTAACCATGATTCCCCATTTTGATACACCAGTTGCGACACATGCAGAAATGAATTCCTTTTCCCGTATAGCGAGCACCTCACTTCTGACGACACGTGCAAAGACTACCCAACCGGCAATAATAAGAGATAAAATGATATTCTTAAGCCCACTTCCCAGTATGGCATTTACCACAAGTACAAGAAGAACAAATGGAAAGCTAAGCTGGACATCAACAATGCGCATAAGGATTATGTCAAGCCAGCCGCGAAAGAAGCCAGCCAGAACGCCAATAACCGTTCCGATCGCACCTGCGATGATGACTGTAACTACGCCAATTGTCAGAGACACTCGAGTTCCTACAATCACCCTTGAAAGCACGTCTCTCCCTAATTGATCGGTACCCAGCAGATGACCTCCTGTAAGTGGAGGAAGAAGTTTCTGTGTCATATAGGTCTGCATCGGGTTATAGGGAGTAATCAGAAAACCGAAAATTCCAATCAATATCAGCAGGCAGACAATGATGAAACCGGTAAATCCTGTCTTGTTACGAATGAGATCCGAAAAGAAGGACATTAAATGACTTTTTCGAGACAAAACAGGCAGTGGTTTTGCTTCATTATCTGATTCTTGTATTACATTTGTCATCGTGTCATTCCCTTCACTTTAATCGAATCTGCGGATTCACTGCACTATAGAGCAGATCTGCTGCAAAATTAATTACGGAATAAATTAACGAGATAAGAAATATACCAGCCATAACAACGGGAAAATCCCTGTCCATTAATGCGTTCATAATCTGCATACCTACTCCGGGCCATGAGAAAACAATCTCTGTAATTACAGCCCCTTCTAGTAAAACACCTAAATCTAGCGCAATCAGTGTTATTATCGGGAGTAGTGCATTTTTAAGTGCATATTTTGTTAAAATTTCAAACGTAGATACACCTGCAGCCCGTATTGTTCGTATATAGTCTTTTTTTAATACGTCTAACATTTTTGAACGAGTAAATCGCACAATTCTTGCCATACTGTATATGGCCAGTGTTACTGTAGGTAAAACCATTGAGATCGGCGTTGTGCGACCTCCAGTTGGAAACCAGTGTAACTTAACTGCGAAAAAGTAGATAAAAAGTAATCCTAACCAAAAGCTTGGGATAGCCTGTCCTAAAACGGTCAATCCAACACCTAATTTATCAAATAAAGTGTCTCTTTTATAAGCTGAAAAAACACCGATTGGTATTGCAACGACCAGGGAAAGGACAAAAGCAGATAAAGCTAGCTGTAAAGTAGCAGGGAAGCTTGACAATATCATGCCAAGTGCGCTTTCCTTTGTTACCAGTGAATCACCAAAATCTCCATGTATAGCATGAGAAATGAAGTCGATGTACTGAACATACATAGGACGATCAAACCCTAGCGTATGTCGAAATACCTCAATTTGTCCTTTAGGGGCATCCGGTGGAAGAAACAGGAGTGTTGGATCTCCCGAAAGCCTGACTAAGAAGAACACACCAGTTAAGGCAAGGAATATCACAATTATTGTCTGGACAAAACGTTTTATAACGAATTCAGACACATCGTTTCTCCTTTCTTCATCTTATCAGAGTATGAAAAACCACCCATCATACTATTTCCAGCTCATATCAAAAATTTGTAATGTCTCATCTGTTCTTGGTGTGAAATTTAAGTTTTTATTCACTGCATAGATATTTTCCTGCTGCCACAGAGGAACCCATGCAGCCTTGTCAACTAGCATTTGCTCAATTTTCCCAAAAGCTGTTTTTCTTGATTGTTCGTTAAATAGTGGCAATGCCTTATTAATTGCTGATTCAACTTCAGGGTCATAGAATCCACTGAATGGGGCCGATTTTGTAAACAGATTCTGTATAGTAGTTTGCCCCTCGTAAGACGGTCCCCATCCCAGCAGGAACATATCACCCGCACGATGCTGCATGATTTTTGAGAGATGTGTTTCCCACTCGTTTACGTGAACATTTACTTTAATGCCTATCTTTTGTAGCTGCGCAGCTATTGCCTGAGCAACTTGTTTATCCATTGGATATCTGCCATTCGGGGTGTCAAGTGTCAGAGTTAACTTTTTTGGATTGTAGCCAGCTTCATTTAACAGGCTTACCGCCTTTTTAGGATCGTAAGGATATGCATTTGTTGGTACGTAATCCTGATTGTTTTTAGCCAGTGGACCAGTTATTTGAACACCATATCCATTGAGTTGCGTTTTTAATAAGGTTGGAACATCTACAGCGTAATTAATTGCCTGTCTAACCTTTTGGTTTTTCATTGGACCATTACTGAAGGTGTTTAATGCCAGATAATCGACTCTGGCAGACTTAACCTGTTCTACTTTTCCCGTTGATGATGCTTTAATTTGATCAACTGAATCCACTGGAACATTATCAAACAAATCTATTTCACCGTTCAGAAAACTTGCCAGTCGGCTGCTAAACTCAGGAACATAACGAAATTCAACTTTTTTAATTTTGGGTTTTCCAGCCCAGTATTTATTATTTGCAACCAGTCTTAAGTACTGATTTCTTTTCCATGTATGAAGCTTATAAGGTCCTGTTCCCACTGGATTATTTGCCGCCTTTTTTAACCCAACCTTTTTCAGATAACCTGGCTCCATGACAAGAAAGTCATCCGCAATACGATGAAGAAATGTTGGATACGGTGTGGATGTGATTACCTGGACAGTGTAATTATCAACCACTTTTACTTCCTTGATCGATGCCCATCTGGATAAATAAGCTGATTTATTGGCTTTATCAAGAATATAATCAATACTTCCTTTTACGGCTTCAGCGTTAAAAGGAACACCGTTTTGAAATTTAACATTCTTTCTTAAACTAAATTCCCATGTATTTGGGTTTATACTACGCCAGTTAGTTGCCAGCCAAGGTTTAAATTTCCCTGTCTTCGCATCTCTCTTAATGAGCGGGTCATAGATGTTTCTAATTTGGACATCAGTAGCCGAATTTACATCAGTATCAGCTAATAAAGTTGTTGCATCAGATGGAAGACCAATAACTAATTGTTTGTTTTTTAAATTATTTTCCGAATTTGAATGAGACGAACAAGCTGTTGTAAGAACCATAAGAACGGCTGTTACCAGCATTAACATTTTTTTGCCCATTTCTCTTCTTCTCCCCCTAGTTTTTCGTTTAATTATTAATGGTAATGTAAATAATGGTAATTAAAAAATGATTTCCTCCTTATTCAATTTTCTGAAGCATTTATATATATCTTGCTTAATTAAACGAGAATATAGAAAAAAAAGTTATATCAATAGTATTTACTTAATGTTGTTTCTATGTACTCCATGGCCTCAATGACTTTATCCAATTCCTCTGACGGAATATTTTTAATTTTGTTTTTAACAATTTTACCTGACAAACTGATCAAAGTATTAACTTGTTCTTTGCCTTCCTGGGTCAGTTCAAGAATGAAAACTCTTTTGTCACTCTCGAGATAGTTTCTTTTAATCAAGCCTTTTTTAACAAGTTTTTTAATGATTCTGCTCAGATAGCCTTTATCCAAATCAAAGTAATTGCTTAGGGTTGAGGCGGTTGGATGTTCTTGAATGCCAATCTCATAAAGAACATGAGCTTCAGTAGCAGAAAATGCAGTCAAGTCTGTATACTCATTGTTTATACCATTTACCCGATTATAGAATCGGTTAAAGCGACGAATTCTACTAATATAATCCACCGTTTGTTTGCCACACTCCCTTTAATCTTGATTTGGTTTATATACATTATAGATTTATTGTTGCTTTTGTCAACCTTCAAAAAGATATTTTGTCAAAACTTCTGATTATATTTATTTTCTGAAAACGTTTTATTATATAATCACACCGAGAGATATCATTTAATTTATCAGAACGGACTGTGCCCCGCAATCGCCCTTGACAAACACGCCAATGGTTTGGATGGTGGGTGTCAAGGGCGACGGGGACGGAAAAGCAGGCACGACAAAGCTGCCCTTTGGTTTGTTCATTGTAAACCATTGGCCTGTTCAGTTTTTAAGTGTTCGCTTCGCCGATTGCTGTTTCCTGGCTCTGCGAAACAAAAAAGTCAGGCAGACGGATCCTTCGGCCATTCCTGGGCTAAGCCCAGCAGCTTGACCCAGCGTCCCGGCATATTTTTTGGTTCATCCAGCTCCGGCAGAACCACCGGCACCCGGCCTTCCAGCGCTGCGTGTGACCGGAGAAAGTTGAAGTAAGCGACAAACAGGCTGACAAACGAGACGGATCCTACGCTGGAGCCGAAGCCGTGAGTCGCCCGGTAGTTGCCTTTAAACGTCCGGTTGAGCCGCTCGATGATCTGTTTCATCGGCCGGTACTTGGTCGTCACCGGATCTTTGTTGGTCAGGCCAATCACTTGCTTGATGTCGAAGGCAATCCCGTGCTGGGCAAAGAATTGCTGAGCCAGGAGATAGATCGGATTCCCGTCGACAATGAAAACCAGATCCTCCGGGATCTTCTTCATCCTGGACAGGACGGTGTCCATTGCTCGGATGGCCGTCAGGGTATCTCGCTTCGCTGAAATTGGGTACGACAGGATGATCTTCTTCACGGTATCGAAAAAGAAAAACAGGTAGTGCCAGCGCCCGTTGACCCGGATATAGGTCTCGTTGCCGCAATACTGCCCGGAAAGTTCATAGGGATAATGATCCACATACGGCTTGAGCACCAGGGCTGCGCTGTTCTCGTAGTTTAAAACAGTCTGGTGCGAGATCGAGACGCCATGCACGTCCTTCATCAAGGCGGCAGTCGGCGGGCCGAAAGGCCGTAATTGACGTGATACGTCAGGATGAGTCCCAGCACGTAGGCAGAGCACTGTACCCGGGACAGATCGACCTTTGGCTTTTGCGGCGATCGGTGAGATAAGGGCTGAAAATCAATCCGGAATTTCCGGTAAATGTAGCGCATTTTAAAGGCGTACGGGTCTGACTTGAAACGCTTTTTCTCCTTCCGGGTGAGCGTCTGAAGTTTCTTCCGGTAGTACGGACAGTCGTCGTTTTTACACTTGTAGATGTCGAAATCCAGACGGACTTTGATCTTTTCCAGCGTCCTGGTACAATGCGGGCACTTCAGAACAACATCCCTGGCATAACGGTTTTTGTGGCTGAACAGACAACCACACGCCTTGCATTTGTACTGTCCCTTATCGCCATTGTTCGCGTATAGGTAGCTTGATGGGGCTCCACATTTCGGACAATGAACCACCGAATCGATGGACTGACTGGAATTCCGATGTTTTACGGGACGGAGCGGTTTCCCATGCTGCTCCAGATGCTCTTTTAAAAGCACATGGTAATCCAGCGTCTGCAACTTTTCGATCAAGGGAAGTTCGTCCACCTGTAATTTTTGATAAGGCCGTTAACCGGGGGTTCCAGACGCTTTTTAAACAGGTTTTTGCCCAGCAACAGGGTTAAAAGGATCCGAATGATTTGTTCTTGAAACTTGATAAATTCAAGCAAATGGGTTATGAACGAGGTATACAACTTGCCACTTCCTCTTTTAAGGGATTTTGGGTGTCTGATAACCTCAATTAACCTTAAAAATCAGGGGGTGGCAAGTTTTTTGCTTATAATCCTTGATCCATTAACCTTTTACTTGATTTTATAAAAGAATTTTTGACAATACGTCTGCTTTCAGAGGGTGATTCTTTTAAAATAGTTGAACGTGCTAATTGAATTGTTGATGTATATTGATGTATCATTCCATATATCAAATAGAATTAATATTCAAACTATCATTTGTGACTAAAGATCTCTTCTCACAGGATGATTTAGGTCATCGTCAAAGATGTTACTTCTCAATTCGTCAAGCAAGTATTACTT
Organism: Sporolactobacillus sp. THM7-4; assembly: GCF_004153165.1. Classification (GTDB taxonomy): domain Bacteria; phylum Bacillota; class Bacilli; order Bacillales; family Sporolactobacillaceae; genus Sporolactobacillus. The sequence continues at coordinate 58,204 of NZ_SEMD01000009.1, forward strand.
CCAAATATTACTGAATTGATTTACTTTTCCCCTTCTGATGAACTTCCCACGCCCTTTCTTCCCAATAAACTTTCCGTTTTCGTAAATCACTTCTCCTCTTGATAAAGTTACGATAGGATAACCCTGCACAATGAATCCTTCATAACAAGTGTAATCAACATTTTCATGAAGCATGTTACTACTGATTGTAACTTTTTTATTGGGATCCATAATAACAACATCAGCATCAGAACCCACCTTAATATCCCCCTTTTGCGGATACAATCCCATAACTTTTGCTGGATTTGTACTGACAATATTCACAAATTCCGTTAAATCGATCCTTTTTTTCATTACACCTTCTGAAAAAAGGAGTGGTATCCGTGTTTCAATCCCCGGTGCTCCGTTTGGACACTTGCTAAAATCGTTCTTACCAGCCTGCTTTTCGTTGTTGAAGTTGAACGGGCAATGATCTGTTCCGATGACATCAATGGTTCCATCTTTTATGTAAGACCAAAGAAGCTCCTGATTATATTTTTCTCTGAGCGGCGGGCTCATGATATATTTTAAGCCTTCATTATTTTCTTGTTGATACATTTCCTGATCCAGGAACAAATATTGTGGGCAGGTTTCAGCCCGAACATTACGGTGCTGCGCTCTAGCCTTCGCGATAATTCTTGCAGCTTTTCCCGTTGATACATGAACGATATAAATTGGTGCATCATCTGCTAAAGAAGACAATGTAATCATCCTGCTGACAGCTTCTGCTTCTGCTTCCTCCGGTCTGCTTAAAGCGTGATAAATAGGAGAGACAAGATTTCTGCTAAGATTCCTATTTTTGAAATAACTTAAAATGCCATCATTTTCACAGTGAATAGCAGTGACAGCCCCGAGATCTCCCAGCCGTTTCATTACCCTGAGGGAAGATTCATCATCCAGTTTATAATCATAGGTGAGATAAATTTTGAAGCTCGTAATACCTTCCTTTTCAATGATACTCTTCATTTCATCAATAATTGAGTCATCGACATGCTGGATGACCCCGTGAAAACTGTAATCTATAACCGCCTTGTTATCTGCGTACCCGTGATAGACATCCACCTGATGCTTCAAATTGCAGTCTGGTGGACCAAATTCCATATGGTCAATAATACAAGTCGTCCCGCCACAGGCTGCCGCTACAGTTCCTGTATAAAAATCGTCAGCTGCAACGAATTTGCCTTGATGAAGATTTAAATGCGTATGAACATCGACACCGCCTGGAATCACAATTTTTCCAGATGCATCTATAGTATTATCTGCTTCTTTATCAACCGAGAATCCAATTTCCGTAATCAGGTCATCTTCAATATAAATATCTCCCGAAAAAACCTCTTCCGAGGTAGCAATAGTGCCGTTCTTTATTAACACCGACATAGCCTAAACACCTCTTCATTAGTACCTTCCAGCCACAATCAATTCAGTGGATATAAACCTTTTGGCGGAGCCATGTAGAGACCAGCCTTTGATGTATGCATCTTTGCTTTAATCATCATAAGCAGGACCTGAAAACCTACTTGAACCGGGTCAATAACTGGAACGCCCAGCGCCTCTTCCATTCGATCTTTTAATCCCGTCATGCTTGCGCAGCCGAGAATGATCACCTCTGCACCATCCCTGAGACATTCATTACCTACCTTTATAAACTTTCTGAAAATCCTGTTTTCTATCTCAAGAACATTGAGGTTAACCGGACGAATACCGGAACATCTGCAGGAAAAGCCATACTGAGTAATCATATCCTCCATCATCGGTACAGCCTTTTTTAGTGCTGTAATCACTGAGAACTTTTTCCCTAACAATAGAGACGCCGACAGCGAAGCTTCGGCAATGCCAACCACCAGGCAGTCAGAAATCTCCTTTACTGCATATAATCCCGGATCTCCAAAGCATGATATCAGAATACCATCATAATTTGTCCGCCTGCTCTGGATCAGTTTGATAATCTCAAAAGCGGCAATATGATAATCATAAAAAGACTCCAGAGATTCTGGACCTTCAGGTGGATTAACGACTGTCACATTGATGTTTTCCTGAAAACTGCAAACAGTCTGCCGTATCGACTCGGTCATTGTCGAACTTGTATTCGGATTAATCACGAGTACTTTTTTCAAACAATTCACCATCCAAAGTAAGGAAATGTTTCCAAAGTTCATCAACTGAAAGTACATCTTTTGGAATACCGTATGTTTTCAGCGCCTGAGCAATCTGCGTTGCTTCCGGAAGCTTGACATAGGCTTGCTTAAGAAGATCCGGACGGGAAAAGACTTCTTTGGTGCTTCCATCCATGAGGATTTTCCCTTGGCATAAAACAACTACCCGTTTTGCAAAATTCGCCACAATGTCCATCTCATGAGTAATAATAATTATCGTGTGTCCTCGTTCCTCATTCAACTTTTTCAGGAATTCCATGATTTCAACGGACTGCCTGTAGTCCTGCCCGGTTGTCGGTTCATCCACTATAATGACTTTTGGTCGCAGAGCCAGAATCGAAGCAATGGATACCCTTTGTCTTAAACCTTTAGGCAAGAAGAAGGGGTGCATGCTTAAATACTCTTCCTTAATCCCTGCAACTTCTGCAGCTTCCCTCACTCTTTCATTGACTTCCTCATCCGAAAGTCCTACGTTCTGCGGAGCATAAGCAATTTCCTTTTCCACTTTATTATTAAAAAGTTGATGGTCCGGATTTTGAAAAACGTATCCGACTTCTCTGACCAGTTTTTTGATGACTTTTTTTTGCTTTGTATCAATACCTCCGCACTTCACATACCCTTCCGTTGGTTTTAATAGGCCATTTAATGTCTTGGCGAAAGTAGTTTTACCCGCACCGTTTTGTCCGATCAGAGCGATGAATTCCCCACCCTTAACGTTTAGATTAAGCCCTTTTAATGCCTCAGTTCCATCGTTGTAAGCAAAATGCATATCTTTAACCTCGATGACTTTTTCCTCTGTCATGACCTGGCCTCCCTTATCACACGCTGCTTCTCACAGACAGACTGTGCCACCTGGATAACCTCTTCAACTGTCGTTTTCATCTCACCATGGTATAGTCCTGCTTTCTTTAATTTATCAAGAAAGAGAATCGACGAAGGCGGATTCAGTCCTAATTCAGCCAGTTCATCTACATCTTCAAAAAATTGCTTTGGTTCTGAAAAGCGCCTGATTTTTCCTTCACCGACTAAAATTAAGCGATCGGACAGACGTGCCAGACGATCCAGAGTATGTTCAACCATAATAATTGTCATATTCAATTCAGCTTTCATTCTAGCACATATATTAAAAACACTATCTTTTCCGAAAGGATCCAGCATGGATGTCGGCTCATCAAGAATCATAATTTTAGGCTGCATGGCAAGAACCGAGGCAATCGCAACCCTCTGTTTCTGTCCACCTGATATGTCGTAGGGGGACTTATCAAGCAAATTCCCAAGACCTGTAATATCCGCGGCCCATTGAATTTTTCTGTCTATTTCATCCCTCTCAATTCCGATGTTTTCCATCCCAAAAGCCAGCTCTTCTTCAACACTCATAGATGTAAACTGCGCTTCTGGATCAGCAAAAACAAAACCGACATATTTTGCCAGTTCCTTTGCCGATAACGCTTTGACATCTTTTCCGAACAACTTTACTTCTCCTTTATAACTGCCAAGAAGGTTGTGAGGAATCAGCCCCTTAATACAGGAAACCAAAGTTGTCTTTCCTGCTTCATTTGGTCCGCAAACACCGATAAATTCTCCCTCCTGAATCTTTAGAGAAACATCTTTCAGTGCAGGATGATCGGTGTCGTTATACTGCCAGGTTAAATGATTGATTTCAATTATATTTTCCATCAGTATTCTCCTGTGAAACATTATTTAAGAAAGTAGCGAAAAATCGACTGATCAGAATCAAACAAATGATAGCTATACTTAAAATAGACAATCAGGATGAGCAAAAGGATGAGTGCGATACAGGAAATAATATCTACAACCGTAAAATTATATTTCGACAAAATATAGTCGGCCCTTTTCCCTGAGCCCTTTATAGCATAGCCCTTAACAAACAGCGCATTACTGATCTCATCGCTTCTTCTTAAAGCCAAGGATAGTAAGGGAATAATGTACATACTATATAGTTTGACCTTTTCAGTAAACTTCATGGCTGAATAATCCAGCCCTCTTGCCTGTTCCGCCTCCCTAACCGTGTGAAGATCCTCAAGAAACATGCCAGCCGATCTCAGTGACAGGCCAAGCACGTAACTGACAACAAATGGGACTTTTAATGTTCTAAGTGCAGCGAGTATATCTCTTTCCCTATTTGTTGAAAAATAGAAAATAGAGGAAAGCAACAAAGCCAGAATTTTGCTGTAAGCAATACAGGCATCCATAATCGGCCGATCATAGATGGTTATGGAAAATAAATGTCCAATCGCCTGATTATTTGAATCGTCTCCTGGAAAGAAAATAAAGGTTAGAAAGGTGAAAATTCCAGCACAGATAATGACAGGCAAATATATTTTCAAGCTACTTAAACTGACTCTGGAATAAATAAAAAGTAGCATGACCAAGGCAGCGAACAGAATATTCAGCTCTGGTTTGTTGATAAACAAAGGGATAAAACCAGTAATGATAAACAGCAACAGCCTGGTGACAGGATGAAAATAATAAAGTGGAGACTTCACTGGTATCAAAGCCAGCAGAGTCTTCATCATTTTTTTGTTGTGAACCCCTTCCATAGTCTTCCTCCAATTGAAATGTTCTTTCTTTATTTTATAGGATTGAATTGTTCGGCTCTTAAGCCCAATACTTTTTACAAAATGACTTGGATTTTAGAATCAGCGGGGATACGAATTTCAGTAAAATAGCTCCCAGAATAAATGATGGAACAGCATTGCCAATTGCCCAACCCAGAAATACCGTCAATGTCGATGATGGGGAGATTAACCCGAACATTCTCAGAACCATGACACCCCAGCCTGCACCAATTGCATTGCAGATAATAACGCCAAACACTGTAAATACTGCCCAATCTTTTCCACCCTTCAACCGAGGGTCACATTTGAATAATCGAAACGCCCAGCCTGCCATCATGCCCTGAAGAAAGTTACCGGGTACATAAGCAAGTGATACAGCAATCGATGCACTGCCTGCAATAGCATTTGATATCATTGGAAAAACAATACTGGCAATGCCCCCCCACATACCAAACCAAATACAGCCAACACTTTGTATTGCCTGCCCTGGCCAGAAAGCAGAAACAAAGCCTACGGGGACAGCCAGGCTGCCGAATGTGCCAACAACGACACCAATGCCAATGAAAAGGGCCATCATGATCACGTGATTCGTCTGCGGTATTCTGATTTCACCCTCGTTAAGTTTCCAAACATTAGTTACAGTTTTTGTAGTCATTATTAAACCCTCCAAAATGTTTTTATTTGTTTTAACTTTCGGATATTTTAATTACGATAAAAGCTTATTCATACTGGAAAAGTAATAATAGAACGATAATATCGGATTTCTTTTATTTTTAATAACGACTGCCTAATAATTCTCCTTTTCCCTGCCCTCCGAGAAATACGTCGCTGTCAATAATCAATTGCCCTTTGGAATAGACTTTGACTGGCTGACCAGTAAGCTTTTCCCCTTTATACGGACAAAAATTGGAGGACATATGATTATTTTGATCATCAAGTAATTTATGCTTTTTTGGATCAAAAATCATGAGATCCGCATCAAACCCTATATCCACTTTTCCTTTTCTGTCTGCGATTCCAAAAACCTTGGCAGGGTTTTCGGACAGCCATTCAATGACCTTTGTTAAAGGAATCTTTCGCCGATTTACCGCAAATTCATACATAAGTGGACCGAGCCATTCAATACCATGAAGCCCTGGTGAAATTTTCGTAAAATCTGTTTTCGCGTGAATTTTCTTATCCGTGCTGTAATCACAGTGGTCACTACTGACAATGGACAAGGTGCCATCCATAAGTCCCTCCCATAGCGCCTCGATATCCTTTTTCTTCCGAAGGGGAGGAGCCATCACATATTTGTATCCATCTTCCCGTTCGTAACAACTGTCATCGAGAATAAGATAATGCGTACACGTTTCTGCCGTAACATCAACCCCTTCACGTTTAGCCTGTCTAATAAGATCAACACTTTCAGCCGTTGTAACATGCACGATATACAGTTTTGCTCTTGTATAACGTGCAAACAGCAGCAACCTTGAAATACACTCGATTTCAGCCATTGCAGGCCGACTTTCCACGTAGTGTAGCACATCTGCCTTTTTCTGAGATATTAGTCGATGTGTCAGTTCTTCACAGAAAGAATCATTTTCTGCATGAACCATCGTTAATCCGCCATGATCCGTAATTTCTTTCATCAAAACAAGCATATCAGGATCCTCAATTTTAAATCCTGCAGCTTTATAGGTTGTAAACATTTTAAATGTCGAAATGCCTTTTTCAATAAGTTTTGGGATCAATTTCAATGTCTCGGGACTACTGTCTGTGACATGTGCATGAACTCCATAATCAATGCACGTTTCAGTATCAATCTGGCCGATTCGCCTTTTAACAGCCGTTGCAACATCCTCATCTTTACGCTGAACTGCAAAATCAATAAAGGTTGTAGTACCACCAAAAGCCGCTGCTCGGCTGCCCGTAAAAAAAGTATCTTCTGTATTTGCCGTTCCACCCCAATGATCAATGTGTGTATGAACATCAATTGCACCGGGAAGTACCAGACATCCGCTCGCATCTTCTATTTTTTTTGAAGATACATCAATTTGATCAGCCAGCATCACGATCTTTCCGTCCTTAATCCCCACATCAGCGGATTTTATGGATTCACTAGAGCAGACCTTGCCGTTTTTTATTAATAGATCCAGCAAATCAGATGCCCTCTTTCTGTGACAATATGGCATGTGAGTATTTTCTTCTGAACACTGTACCGACCGGTTTGCGGTAGGCTTGGTCACCATTAATAATAATTTCACCTTTTACAATGACCTTATCAATTCCCTTATTGTACTGACGCGGATTCTCAAATGTTGCTTGATCTATAATTGTATCTGGATCAAAGATGACAATATCAGCAACAAGGCCTTCGCGAAGAATCCCCCGATCCTGAAGGCCGATGATTCTTGCTGGCTGAGAAGTGAAACGTCGAATCATTTGTTCAAGCGGCAGAACATTCTGATCACGGACATATCTCCCTAGTACTCTTGGAAAAGATCCGTATGCGCGAGGGTGCGGCTTTCCGCCAAGCAGACCATCTGTACCCAAAGTTCCCGCGGGGTGCTGGATGATTTTCTTTATATCTTCTTCATTGATTGTAAAGTCAATCATTCCGACAGCGTTTTTTTCTTGATAGATTAGATCAATAGCTATCTGACCATAATCCTGACGTGAAGTCATCTTGCCGATTTCTTCAATCGACTTGCCAACATATTTCTTATTCTCCTCACTTTCTACTGATGTGACAATAATTCCATTCCAGCCCGCCCACTTTGAGATGCTGTCCCATCCCTTTAGCCCTGAAGCCATCTCATGGATCATTCGCTTACACAGTTCCGGGTCCTCCAACCTTTTCAGCATTGTCTCGGTCCCGCCATCATGGGCCCATGGTGGCAAGCAGGCACTTAGCATCGTACTCCCCGCCGGGTATGGATATTGATCAAAAGTTACTTCCAAGCCGTCACTTCTAGCTTTATCGATTTTTTTTAGAAGTTCCGGTGTTTTATACCAATTAAACTGACCACAATTTTTTAAATGAGAAAAGTGGAGGTGTGCCTTACAGCGTTTCATCATTTCAATCAGCTCATCCATGGATTCAAGTACTTCATCGCCTTCACTGCGCTGATGTATGACAAGAGGGACACCATACTCCCCTAATACTGTGCATAATGCCTCAAGTTCTTTCATCTCAGCAAAACAACAAGGTGGATAAATCAAACCTGTGGACATTCCGACTGCACCTTCATCAAGGCAGCGTCGAAGCACATTTTGCATCTGTACAATTTCATCATCAGTTGCAGGGCGATCATCCAGCCCCATTACTTCCATTCTGATATTACCATGTGGGGCAAGTACTGCTAGATTATAGCTAGGATGGTTGTTTTCAATTTTTGTTAAGTAATCATCAATTGTGTTCCAGTCCCAAGTAATTTCAGGATTCCCATCCAGTCCTGAAAGATTATTTCTCCAGTCTTCTTTAAATTTGTCAGGAAGGGGAGCTGCAGCAATACCGTCTTGTCCTAACAATTCTGTTGTGATCCCCTGCCGTACTTTCGCCTCTACCAGTGGATCATCTAATATAAATAAATCTGTATGAACATGCATATCAATGAAACCAGGAGATACAATCTGGTGATGTGCATCAATCTCGGTTTTCCCTGATTCTTCAGTCAAATTTCCTATTTTTACTATTCTACCTTCGTCAATGGCGATATCTCCATAGAACCATGGTGAACCCGTTCCATCAATTATTCTTCCATTTCGAATCAGTAAATCATGCAATCCATACACCCTCTTTTAAAAATAATTTCATTTATCCTCAAGCAATGAACGAATAATCGCCGCAAACCCTTCGACCGCTTTGGTCAGCTGCTCGATCTCAACGTACTCGTTGTCAGTATGAGCCAGATTTTCCCGTGATGGGCCGAAGCCGATAGTCGGAATTCCTGCCTCTCCGGCAAAATGGCTGCCGTTCGTACAAAAAGAATAATGAGACAATTCTGCAGGAATACCAATCGCTCTCAGAGCCTGCAAAGGTTTTTTTACAAATGGTTCATTTTCATCATACAGCCATGCAGGAAAGAAGCGTTCTGCTTCAATAATTTCTTCAGTATAACAGACATCTTTACCTCTGGAATAAAAAACTTTGGCATCAAATTCCGGATCCGACTGTTTTAATTCGTCAATCACCTGCTGAATCGGGCTCAGAACAGAAGCCTTCGTCTCTCCTACCAATGTCCTCCGGTCAAATGTAACTCGGCAAGAAGCTGGAAGCACGGATTTACCAGGATATGGCGATGAAATGATATCAGTCGGGACCAGGATGCCTTCTCCCATGAACGGTTGCTGTGTAGTAGGAAGTTTTTCGATCTCGGTCAGAAGTATCATCATTTTAGAAACAGCGTTAATCCCTTTTTCAGGGTTGGCCGAATGAACGGATTTACCGATTGTCTCGACAACAATTTCCGCCCTTCCTCTCTGCCCGCGGTTTATATTCAGATTCGTTGCTTCTCCGATGACAACAACATCCGGATGAAATTTTTCACTGACCTTTCTCGTCGCCACGCCTTCAAAAGTTTCCTCGTGGACACTGCAGGAAATCACAATTTTCCCCGGGAACTGTTTTCCGGTTTTTTCAGCAAATTTCTCGGCTGCAACGATCATCGCGCTGACCGATCCCTTCATATCGGACGTTCCCCGTCCGTAGATCTTTCCGTCCTTAATTACAGCATGAAAGGGATCGGTCGCCCAGTGATCTGTATTTACGGGTACGGTGTCAATGTGTCCGTCAAGAAGCACAGTCGGGCCAGGCAAAGCACCTTTGATGACTAGCCCAACATTGCCAAATGAATCCTCGAAAATCTCATCAAAAAACAGCTTCTTCTTTGCATATTCTTTAAGAATCTTGGCCGCTTTATCCTCCTTGCCGGAGTAGCTCTGACTGTTTACAAGTTTCTCACAAAGTGAAATGACTTCTTCTTTTTCACGTTCATCCAACATATTGCTCGCTCCCTGGTTCCCTCTGTACGATCGGATAAGCACCCTTCCAGACGATATCACGGTAAGACTCCTGATCCGTATCGCCCTCTGTACTGATCAAGAGTATTCTTGAGTGTTCATTGATCTCCAGATTCAGTCGATCTTTTTCAAAGCATTTTTCTGTACATAACAGATAAAGTGCGCCCATGGTTACTGCACCGGATTCTCCTGAAATAATGCGTTCGTCGCCTTTCAGCGGATTACCGAGAACTCTCATGCCCAGCGCTGTAACGTTATCCAAACAGGAAACCGCACCAAACGCGTAGTGGCTCAGCATATCAAAAGCCGTCCGGTTCGGTTCTCCGCAGGCTAGTCCGGCCATAATAGTGGGCATCTCACCGGTCACGCATTCCATACCACCGTCACTTCGGGCAAAAGAACGAAAGTAGCAATCCGCCTTGTTCGGCTCGACAAGTACAATTTTAGGCGGATTCTGATAGAAATGCTGAAGAAAATACGCAGCGATCGCTCCGGCGTAGGACCCGACACCCGCCTGGAGAAAAACATGTGTCGGCGGCGTCTCCATCTCTTCAATAATTTCTTTCGCAATGGCTGCGTAACCTTGCATAATCCAGAGCGGAATCCTTTCGTAACCCGGCCACGAGGTATCCTGTACCATCAAATAGCCATTTTCAGAAGCCATCCGGCTGCATATTCTAACGGTTTCGTCATAATTAACGTCGGAGATTTTCACATCTGCCCCTTCCGCACGGATAGCTGCCAACCTCTTCTTAGAAGATCCTTTGGGCATTCTTATAATTGATTTGACACCCAGTTCTCGGGCAACCCATGCGATTCCTCTGCCATGATTGCCATCGGTAGCAGAAATAAAAGTCGTATCGTGCAGCCCATGTATGACCACTTCTTTTTTTAATTTTCCAAAAGAAAGCCGATCCAGTGAGATGTTCATCTTATCTGCCAGATAATGTGCTATGGCATAAATACCACCCATGACTTTAAAGGCATTTAGACCAAACCGATAGGACTCATCTTTTACATACAATCTAGAAATGTTCAATCGACCCGACAGTGCATTCAGATTTCTCAGCGGCGTTTTACTGTAAGCACAGTGCGTTTTTTGAAAGGAGAGGACTTTTTGAATTTCTTCATCCCGAAAATCTCTTAGTTCATCCAAATTAATCTCTGTTCGTAGTCCCATATTTTTTTCTGTTAGTAATTCACGACATTCACGACTCAAAGGAAAAATGACTTTAACCTCCCTTTACTAAAACCTTTCATTATTAAATTTGATTGTGATTTTTTCTATTTTGATGACTGCCTCCTTTTGGTAAAAAGCATCATATCCTGTTATCCCTGCACACACTGATTTAAAAGCATAATTTGACTATAAATACAATAGTCTGTCAATTCAAGTATCATATTGATACATACTGTCTGATTATTTCACTCTTCAATGTCATTAAATATAACATTATGTATTGAGTTCCCATATATTATTTGATATGGTTGTAGTGCCTATTATTATTCTATTTATAAGCAAGAAATACAGATGATGATTATATTCTTTGTTATCAAAATTATTTATAGTATCAAAACGATACTAAAATATCAATTTGATACTTAAAGGAGATTCGGACTGTGTACGTTGAATTACGGCAAATTCAATCCACTATTCAACAAATTGTCATAGCCATATCTTCAGTCCTCAAGATCGAGGTTGAAGTAGCTGATTCTAATCTGTTTCGAATTGCCGGGACAGGCCTGTTAAAACAGAAGATATGGAAAGAAATGAGCGGGGAAGATGCTGTATACAGGCAATGCGTAGAAAGTGGGAAACCGATCATTATCGACAGTCCAGGTTACCATGAGATCTGTAAAGTCTGCCCGCACTTTGGAAACTGCGTGGAACATGGCGAAGTGTGTGCACCCATTAAAATTAACCAGAATGTTATCGGTGTCATCGGATTAATTGCTTTCAATTCTGAACAGAAGCACAGAATTTTTGATGATATGGATGCCAATTTATTTTTTCTACAGAAAATGGCCGAGGTTATCGCTACGAAAGTGAATGAAAATATGATCTTCCGGCAACAACTTATTGCTGAAAAGAAGATATCCACATTAATTAACTGTATCGATATGGGTGTCATGATGCTTAATGATAAGGGCGACTGCGAATTTATCAGCAGGATTGCAAAGGATATGCTGCATCTTGGCGACGATCGGGAACTAAATAGTTATGTTCTATCACAGTTCTCGAAGATCGTGACACAAAACAGGAGTGGTCATATCGTTTGGATTAATCTGGGGCATTATCAAAAAAAATTTTTTGTGACCGTACACCAGATTGACGGTCTCGACAAAAACGAGGCGGAAGTGATTATTATAGAGGATCCCGATCATATTACTCGAATCGCTTCTCATATTTCAATCGAAAAGCAAAACCAGGAAACCCACCTGATTGGTTCAACGACCGCCCTCCTTAATATGAAGCAAGTCTTATCAAAAATAAGAGATGATCAGATCCCGATTCTCATTACGGGTGAGGATGGAACCGGAAAGAGCTTTGTCGCGCACTACGTCCATGTATTAGGTGGAAAACCTGAGAATAAATTTCGAAAAATCAACGCTTCTTATTATTCAGAAAGTGATTTGAACCAATTTCTTTTTGGTGATGGTGGAGAGGAACCTGGCTTTCTTGAAATGCTGGATGGGGGCACACTGGTGCTTGATGAGGTGGATCAGATTGGAAATTCAACTCAGCTTCGGTTAACAAAGTTTATGAATGATAAGCTCATCCAAAAAAAGCAGAAATCATTTAAGGTAAATGTCCGGATGATCAGCATAACAAATAAAGATTTATTGGGGATGGTGCAAGAGGGCTCTTTCAGACAGGATCTCTATTATAAAATAGGTGTTGTCCCTATCTTCATGCCGCCGCTCCGAGAGAGGAAAGAAGATATTATGTTGCTTGCAAACCATTTCCTTGAATTGCTTAATCTGAAATCCGAAACTGAGAAGAAAATTTTTGCTGATCAGACTCATGATGTTATGTTGTCGTATGACTGGCCGGGAAATATTCAAGAACTTTCCAATGTTATTGAATATGCCTACAACGTTTCTGATGGTTCGATGATTCGTACAGAAAATTTTCCTGACTATATTCTTTTCAAATATGAAGCAACCCAAAAGCGATCAAAACAACAGTTCAATTTAAATATATTAGAGAGAGAAACGATTAAGAAAGCCCTCATCAAAGTAAAAAACGAAGGCAGAAAAAAGGAAGATGCAGCCCTTTTGCTAGGTATCGGAAGGGCGACGCTATTCCGAAAAATTTCTGAATATCGCATAAATGAAATCGAGTAGGAGGAAACCTTCGGTTTCCTCCTACTCGATTGTATCTATTACTGTCTAAGTCGGGTCTGAACTAAGTTTTCAAGGCTCAAGACAGGATCGATCGCCTGGTTTTTGCGCATTGATTCATCTGAGCAGGGGAATACGAATCAACAGATAACCAATTCCGTTTGTACAGGAATCATTTGTTATTTTATACATCTTCTATATGATGCACTTCATTTTAGAATCTCTATAAGGTTTATAGAACTATTTAGGTTATACAACCTTACGAATACGCTCTACTGCTTCCAATAAACTGTTCAAATCCGATGCAAAGGAAAAGCGAATACACTGGTCACCGCCTTTACCATATGCATCACCTGGAACACCGGCTACTTTAGCCTCTTTCAGTAAGTAATCAGCTAACTGGAATGAATTCATCTTTTCTTTTTCAAATTTCACCCACGCATAAAATGCACCTTCAGGCATTTTGGCTGTGACGTTGGGAATAGAATTCAAACCATTAATAAAGAGATTTCTTCTCTTTTCATAAGCCAGCCGCATCTCCTCCATTTCTTTCTTACAATCGAGTGCCACGATAGCAGCTTCCTGTATAAACGGACTGACACAGGAAATTGTATGGGCATATAATTTTGACATCGTTGTGATCAATTCCTTTGGTGCAGTTAAATATCCGAGACGCCAACCGGTCATAGCGACACATTTTGAAAGTCCATTCATCGTAATGACTTTATCAGCAATTTCTGGATAGGAACCCAGACTAATATGACTTCTATTATCAAAAATGATTTTCTCGTATATTTCATCAGAGAATACTAGAACATCATATTTTTTGACAAATGAAATAATAGCTTGTGCTTCATCCTCTGTCAACACGCGTCCTGTTGGGTTATTAGGTGTATTGACTATCAACAATTTTGTTTTCCGGCTGTAGGCTTCCGCTAACTTTTCCTCAGTAATCATGTAATTGTCTGCAAAGGTTAGGTTTACAGAGACAGGAACCCCATTTGCCGCTTTAATCATCGGCGCATAGGATACCCATGAAGGATCGAGAATAAGCACTTCATCACCCGGATTGATAACAGAACGTACAGCCAAATAAGCTGCAAATTTTCCCCCGGGTGTGACAATAATCTGTTCCGGATCGCTGATGATATTATTATCTTCTTTAAACTTCTCGCAAATTTTCTGGCGCAGCTCAGGAATGCCGCGGCCAATCGCATAATGTGTTTTTCCTTCGCAAAGAGCCTGGATGCCACGAAAACGTATTTTATCTGGTGTATCAAAATCCGGTTCACCACCGGCCAATCCAATGACATCGATTTCTGCCTTTTTCATTTCTGTTACTTTTTCCATAAGAGCAGCTGAAGCTGATCCTTCAATCGAACTCACAATCTTATTTTTGTACATTCCCTGCACCCTTTATTCAAATTGTTAAAATGCTATACCTTCTTAATAGATTAAACCACGAACTTATCTAAATGTTGAATAATTTAGTTTTTATTCCGCTATACGGGATATGAATCAAACCGTATAGAGGCTATTGTTGCAGTTTATAGACTTTTTTTGCTGTTTCTTTTGAAATATAGTTGTTTCTCAAATCACTGAGAACTTTTTCTTTCGGTCGATCAAGAGGATTTCCATAACCGCCTCCGCCTGGCAAGTAAAGTTCCACCTGGTCGCCAGCCTTCAAATGATAAACAGCTTTCGAATTTGTCGATTTCACACCATTAATGTAAACTGCTCCGCACGCTCCGGTCAGTCCGCCGTCCAGTCCGCGCGCACCGTTTTTAAAGCGATCAAAAATCGAAGAAAGATTCCAGTTATTCCGAGACTCAACTGTAAACTGAATGACCTGACCCAACCCACCTCGAAATTGACCGGCTCCACCGGAGTCTCCCCGTAACTCTTTTCTTTGAATAATTAAAGGTGAATTCGTCTCCATAATTTCAACGGATACACCATGTACACTAGATGGAAATGACGTTGCCGACAACCCGTCTTTATTCGGACGTGCGCCCATTCCCCCTGAAGAAAACGCAACGTATGCGAAATCGTCGCCTGATACCGGGATACTCCAAATCGAAGTTGCTCCTTCTGCTATAGTCGTTTTAGGTGCAACCTGATGGATAGCACCCATGACGCATTCCGGA
Source organism: Sporolactobacillus sp. THM7-4 (assembly GCF_004153165.1). Classification (GTDB taxonomy): domain Bacteria; phylum Bacillota; class Bacilli; order Bacillales; family Sporolactobacillaceae; genus Sporolactobacillus. The sequence goes on from NZ_SEMD01000009.1 coordinate 73,450, forward strand.
GCAAACTGTCCCAGAACATGACGTCCTGTTGTCGGCATAGGCGGTACGGCGTGAACACAGCTTCCTTTCTCTGCTTTGATATGAACCGGTCTAAAACTGCCATGATTATTCGGAACTTCCGGAGCAATCGTCGCTTTGATAATATACGTTGAATAGGCCGTCAAATAAGGTAATGAAACGTTAATTCCTTTCATACTGGCAGGAGACGAGCCAGTAAAATCAACTTCCAATTCATCTCCGCTGATGGTCAACCTGCATTTTAATTTTATCGGCTGCTCAAATCCGTCGGTTTCCATTTCATTAAAATAAACGCCATCCGGCAGATTTTTAATCGCCTCACGCATCGCCATTTCCGATCGATGCATAATTTCGTGGCCAATTGCGTCAATTTCTTCGAGGCCGAATTCATCCATTGTTTTCTTCAGGCTTTTAATCGCTACTTCATTTGCCAGCACTTGAGCATGCAGATCCCCCATAACTTCTTTCGGTGCTCTGACATTGCTGACAATAATTTTTTTTAATACATCATTCAAAACACCTTTGGAATAAAATTTTAAATAAGGAATCTGAAGGCCTTCCTCAAAGATACTTTCACCATTGGGACTATAGCCGATGCCGCCAATATCCGCACAATGGCACGTTGATGCAAAGTAACCAACGAGCTTACCATAAATAAACGCTGGTGTTACAACCGTTAGATCGAGTAAATGTCCGGATATCTCGTATGGATTATTACCAAGCAGTACATCACCCGGTCGCAAGGTCTCTGGTGGGTTATGTTCAAGAAAATGTTTGACACCGATAGCCATTGAATTAATATGACCAGGGGTACCTGTGTTTGCCTGTGCAATCATTTCCCCCTTACTGTTGAACAAACCCGCCGATAAATCTTCCGAATCAGATAGGATGCTTGTAAAAGATGTCCGAATCAGCGTCTTAGCTTGTTCTTCGAGAACTGAAATCAGGCGATCCCATATTATTTTTACTTTGACTGAATTTAATACGTGGCTTTGTGCCATATCCTCCATTTCCTTTCCAGATTAATTTTGGTAATTTTTCGTAGATCAGACCAAATTTAGATGTTTCATAATCCGTAAATGGTTACAAAGAGTTTTCGATTATCACCGAAAACTCTTTGATTAAAGAAGTTTCAGTCATTATTTAGCTGTTACCACTTGTGGTTTGGTTAGCACCTTTCTTAAACAACATGCTTTTCGGGGCGAGTTCTTTTTTGTGAGACGTTACGAGCCCGTCTTTCATCGCAATACCAAATAGAGTTAAACCTGTAATAACCGCGCCAATCATGATGTAGTACGCAGGGCTCAGCGGGTTTCCGGTATATTTGATAAACAGCGTAGAGAATGTTGGTGCAAGTCCGCCAAAGATCGACACCGAAATGTTATAGGGAACGGACATACCGCCATAGCGAACGTTGGCCGGGAATAATTCGGGCATTGTTGCCGGAACGGTTCCGATAAAAATACCTACGATGATGCCGAAGAACATGTGCGAGATAATAGCCAGAGCAACAATTTTGCTGCTTAGTCCAAGGAAAATCGGATAAGCGGCAACCAGGCCCAGCACGGTTGATAGAGTCAGGACTTTAACGCGGCCGATTCTATCTGATAGAATACCGAAGAACGGCATGACACAGATCGTAGTAACGATCGCCAGTGCTGTTGAAATCAATGAAATAGAGCTTGAGAATCCGGCAACTGTAGACAGATAGTTTGCAAAATAAGTGTTTTCCATGTAAACACCGACATTCTGGAAGCAGGCCAGACCGAATACAAAGACCATCGCCCATTTGTGTGATTTGAACGCTTCTTTAATCGGTGAATGTTTCAATTCACCTTTGCTTTTCATTTTTTCAAAAACCGGGCTTTCATGCAGTCTCATACGGATAATAATGCCGACAATACCTAGAACACCGGCAAACCAGAATGGAATTCTCCATCCATATGTGTCCATCTGATCAGCAGGTACGACTGCGTTAACGATTAAGGCAACGATAGTGCCTAAAAAGTAAGCCATAGAACCGCCCGCCTCCACGAAAGCGCCGTTCAGGCCGCGACGTGTCGGTTTTGAATGTTCCAGTGCATAAGTGAACGCGCCTGTCAATTCACCGCCGGCGCTCACAGCCTGAAGCAATCGCAATAGGATTAATAGAATTGGTGCCAAAATTCCAACTTGACTGTACGTCGGTAGAACCCCGATCAAGAATGTGAAAGCGGTCATAAATAATACGGTCATCGCAAAAACAGGTTTGCGTCCGATTCGGTCACCGAGACTGCCAAAGATAATACCGCCGACCGGCCGCATAAAGAAGGACATACCAAAAGTTAAGAATGATAGCAAGAGCGAGATGGTCGGATCTGAAGATGGAAAAAACAAATTACCGATTGTGACAGCAAAATACCCGTAACACGCAAAGTCATACCATTCAATAACGCCGCCAATCGTTGCACCTAAAATGGACTGAGCGGTCATTTTTTCTTGATTCATTTCATTCACCTCAGTTGTTTTTAACTTTTTTTGACGTGCTTGTCCACACTTTCGTTGCTTCTTTTCGGAAAACCCATCAGTCTTCTTCTATCTTTTTTGACAGCGTTGGAAACTGGTATTTCTTTTTATGCATGTCAGTTTGTTAAAGCATCACCTCCTTAATAAATTGGCCCAGTATCAGCGTCCTTTTTTCGATACAGGATAATATTTAAATAGTTGTCCACATGAACGTCATATTCAGAATTGACAACAAGAGTGGATTCTCTTTCTTCGATAATCGCCGGCCCGGCAAACTCGGTATTGGGCAGCAGACTGCTGCGTTCATATACCGGCGTCGGAACATATTTTCCAAACTCGTCAAAGTAAACGCTGCGCTTGCCTTTCAATTGTAGAGATGAAGATTCGTGCTGCTGATTAAGTATCAAAGAAATCTTTGGCTCCGGTCCCTGAACAACAATACGCCAGTTCAGCATATCAATCGGCATTTCTTTATGGACACCGACATATAATTTCCTGTATTCATCTTCGAATTGATTGATAATACTCTCTTTGGAGCTTTCATCCAGTCTGCCATTTGGTATTTGCGCCCTGATTTCATAGCTCTGTCCAACATATCTCATGTCACAGCTTCTGATTATTTTCATGTCTTTCGGATCGATATCGGAGGCCATCAGCAATTTTCTGCCTTCTTCCTCCATTTCCTCAAACAGTTGATTGACATGTTCCCAGTCTAGTTCATCCAATGCCTTATGGTAGCTGCGTACGAAATCAAATGCGAGAGGTGTCGATAAGAAACCAAAAGCTGATCCGACTCCTGCACCGATCGGAGATATAATCGTTGGAACATCCAATATCGAAGCGAGATTGCATACATGGACAGGTCCTGCGCCACCAGTCGCGAAAAGAGAAAATTCATTAATGTTTTTGCCGCGTTCTGCAGAATGAATCCTCGCGGCGCTGGCCATGTTTTCATTGACCAGATGGTGAATGCCCCAGGCCGCCTCTTCTATACTGATACCAAGTGGCTTTGCGACTTTTTTCTCAATCACTTTCCGGGCAGATTCAATGTTTAGCTTCATTTCACCGCCTAAGAAGTAGTCAGGGTTCAAATAACCTAATACCAAATCTGCATCTGTAACAGTTGGACAGTCTCCGCCTTTGTCATAACAGACCGGTCCTGGCACCGAGCTGGCACTTTCAGGACCAATCTGCATAAGCCCCAGCTTATCGATATGAGCGATACTGCCGCCTCCGGCACCGATTTCTATCATTTCAATAACAGGAATTTTAACAGGTATTCCACTGCCCTTTGTAAAGCGGTGGGCACGCGCGACTTCAAACCCATTTGTTAGCAACGGATTCCCGTCTTCAATCAAACTTGCTTTGGCGGTTGTCCCACCCATGTCAAAAACGAGTAAGCGGGAAAAATCACACAGCCTGCTGTAAAACACACTCGCCATCGCTCCGCCAATAGGACCCGATTCAAGAATACGAATCGGAAACTTGCAAGCTGTTTCGATCGTACATGTACCACCGCCCGACAGCATCATGTGAAACTGGCCTTTGAATCCTTCTTTTAATAAAATGCTATCGAGGCGATGCAGGTATTCCTCAACGATCGGCTGAACGTAGACATTGGCAACCGTTGTTGTCGTACGCTGATATTCACGTATTTCAGGACAGACTTCCGAAGACAGTGAAACACGTAAATTCGGAAACATGTCTTTGCAAATCTCTTTAACTCTGCTCTCATGTTTATTGTTGAGATAACTGTGCAGAAAGCTGACTGCCAAAGCATCGATTTTTTCCTCTTCAATTAAATTCCTGACTTTTTCACGCACATCCTGTTCATTTAGCGGTGTGTATTCCGTTCCGTCCGCCAGAATTCTCTCTTTGATTGGGACCCGTAAATAGCGTGGCACCAAAGGCTCAGCTTTATTTGCAAAGAGATCATAAACATCCGGCCGCCCCTCAGTACCGATTTCTATCGAATCCCTAAAACCTTCGGTTGTAAGAAGCGCCGTTTTAGCGCCTTTTCGTTCTATCAAGGCATTAACGACCAAAGTCGTCCCATGAATCAGTCGAGTGATATCGGACAGTGAAAAATGATATTTGTTCAGCCATTCATTCAAAACAGTCAAAAATCCTTCAGATGGATCCGGATAGGTTGTCAAAGCTTTTCCAAAATATCGATTACCTCTTTGATCTAAAGCAACAAGGTCTGTAAATGTTCCCCCTATATCAATGCCTACAATGAGCTGGGACATATGTTACCCTCCTAATCGGTTTTTAATATATTGATGATATCGCAATTTTGTTTCCAATCAAAATTTTCCAATATATCATTTTAGAAATATTCTAATAATTATAAAATGATATAATTGCTAATTGAGCAATCAAAGCCATTTACCGAGCGGGGCAACATTTACGCCATTAGCAATCAATGTTTCTTTGATTTTTTTAGCCAGCAGCATTGATCCATTCGTATCGCCATGCAGAAGAAGCGTATCGCCTTTGATGGTCAATTCTTTACCAGTAATTGTGGTCACTTTATTTTTAGTAATCATTCTCAATGAACGATTGACGACAACGTTTTCGTCCGTAATCACAGAGCCTTCTATTTTTCGCGATACTAAAGAATAATCATCATTGTACGCCCGGTCTGCAAAAATAACTGTCGCTGTTTTCATTTCCTTTTTTTCGGCGAATGTTTTCAAATAGCATGGCGTAACCGGCTGTACGAACACAATCAGCGAAGGATCGAAATCATAAATCGCGTTAATGATCGCTTCTGCGTATGTTTCATTCTTTTGTGCCATATTGCCTAGTTGACCATGCGGAATAACATGCTGCAAATTCGCCCCTTTTGCCTGTAAAAAACCACTCAGTGCGCCGATCTGATACAGAACATCTGTGTAAATCTCTTCATATGAAAGGTCCATGTTCCGACGGCCAAACCCAACGCGGTCTGGAAAACCCGGATGCGCACCAACGCCAATACCTTTTTCAAACGTCAGCTCGACCATTTTTTTCATCGTGCACGGATCGCCGGCATGAAAACCGCAGGCCAAGTTAGCCGAAGTTACAATATCCAGCATTTTGTCATCATTTGCCAGCTTGTATCGTCCAAATCCCTCTCCTAAATCAGAACAAATATCGATGTTTATTGCCAAATAGATCACCTCAAAAATATATATTTTAAAAGGGAGTTCAAAAACACCTTTTTAAACAGTTGCATAATATGGGGTGCAAAAAGTTTCTTTTTGTATAAGTCCTTAAATCAGCGCTTCATTCTGTTTATTGAGAAAATAGAAAAACCTTTCACGCTGCTTCATTAAGTCCTGAGCTTCAGCGACACTGATCGGTTCAAAATGGATCTTATCACCCGGTTTGCATTGAGCTGCAAGCGGAAAATCAACATTAATGACGACACCGATTTTGGTATAGCCGCCGGTCATCTGGCAATCGGCCATTAGAATGATCGGCTGTCCCTCTCCAGGCACCTGGATGGCGCCTGGGCAAATATAGTCGCTGAGAATATCCGGCGAATCAACATGTTTTAATTGCGGGCCCTGCATCCGATAACCCATTCTGTCCGACTGTGTGGATACTTTGTACGACGAATGAATAAAGACTTCTTTTGATTCTTCCGTGAACCGATCATCCTGTGGTCCCCAAATGAATCGGACTGTGGCATTTTCCCTATAGTCTAAAATATACCGTTGTACTAGTTTTTTTCGGACCAGCTTTTTATAACTGATACGCGGCTCGCGAACATGGATTTCGTCACCTGCCTTTAGTGCCCTGCCGCTAATACCGCCATAACCGCCGCGGATAAATGTCGAGCAGCTTCCTAAAATAGTCGGGATCTTTAATCCGCCTGAAATAGCTATATAGGTCAGGCAGCCGGCAATATGCCTACCGAATGATAGAACATCGCCAGGGGTGACATGAATCGCTTTCCACATTTCAATCGGATCACCGTTGAGCTTTGGACTGAAATTTGCACCTGTAATCGAAACACAGCCCTCAAATTTCATTTCAATGACAGGCCCGACCATAGCCGATTCAATCACTGGGGTATATTCCGGATTTCCAACTAATATATTTCCGACCCGCATCGCGAACTTATCCATCGCGCCTGAGGCAGAGATCCCCATTGACTGGTAGGCCTGTCTTCCCTTATCCTGAATGGTTGTCAACAAACCTGGTTTGATACATTTTATTGATGCCACTTTTCATCCCACTCGCTTTGCAGATTTTCAGACCAGTTTTCAGCCATCTCTTTGCTGATCGGATCGTACTTTACGTAATAGCCTGATTTCAGGCGACTCGGCGGACTTTTCCGACAATTGAACACATCAATCGGTGTCCAACCAACCAGATGCCAACCGCCTGGCGACTCAAGTGTATAGATGTTTGTCATCTTTTCTGCAATTGAGATCGTCCCTTTTTTAACTTTCACACGCGGTGTTTTCCGGCGCGGGAACCTGATCCTTTCGTCGGTGTCTCCCATGTATGGGGCAGCTGCAATAAAGCCGATCATATAAACGTAGTAGTCTTTTGATGTCAAAATATCGATAAACTCATTCTTCGTTAATCCCGTTTCACTGCAAATCCATGCAATATCCGGTGCATATTCATCAGCAAACGTCACAGGAATATGAATCGTCGTTTTTTCTTCTTCAGAATTTTTGATGTCCGACAGGTCGATCGTCTTGATTTTATCCTGCAGCTCCTGAATATCGATCATCAAGGGATTATAGATGACCGATAATGTATTCATCGTCGGAATCATTTCCTCAATACCCGAAATCGTCAAGCTTTCAATGCGCTTTCGCAGTATTTGAACTTTCGTATTAATGTCAACGGACAAAAGATCTTCAAATTTTATATTTAAAACATGATCGCCCATTGCGTGAAAGGTAAATTGCTTAGTAAGCATCATACCCGGAGATCCTCCCTTCTACTTAAATGAGTAGTATTCGAGCAATGTCAAAAGTACAGAGACGATCAAACCTGCATCAATCCAGAATAACGTGTTAATTCAACCGGAAACGAAGCGGTCTGCCATTCAGAAAACGTTCCAAATTATCCAGGGTGATGTCGGCTACACGTTCCGCGCTTTCAACAGTCATGCCTCCAATATGCGATGTTGAGATGAGATTATCGAGCCCTAAATGGTTCTTGTTTGGCGGCTCTTCCTCAAACACATCCAGCGCCGCGCCTGCAATCCTCTTTTTGCTAAGAGCAGTAAAAAGGGCTTGTTCATCAATGATTTTGCCTCGGGCCACATTAATGATCTGGACGGTTGGCTTCATCAAAGCGATTCGCTCAGCATTAATCAGATGATAGGTCGAAGGTTTCATCGATGTACTAATAACCACATAATCCGACCTTTTCAGCAGTTCATCAAGTTCAACGAACGTAACACCTAGCTCGTTTGCTTTTTCAGTATTTTTATACTGACCGTACGCCAGAAGATTCATATTGAATACGCCGGCAAATTTTGCCACCAGCTGGCCGATCGTTCCGAAACCGATAATCCCCATCGTTTTGCCGGAGCATTCATAAAGTGTGCTTTTCTCCCAATAACCTTGTTTTGTTCTTTTATTATTGAGCGGAATTTTGCGCGAAAGGGAGAACATCAGACCGATCACAAGCTCTGCCACCGCATTAGCGTTTCCTCCACGTGCATTGGTAACGACAATACCTTTTTTTCTGGCGTATTCGACATCGATATTGTCGACACCCGTTCCCGTCTTGATAATGTACTTGAGCTTAGGGGCTGCATCAATGATTTCTTTGTCACCCCGTGCAACCGCCATTGTAAAGATATCTGCGTCTTTAATCTCTCTTTTCAATATATTTACATCAGCAGCTTCTTCGAGCATCAGGTGTTTGACTTCCAGACCTAACGCTTCCATCCTGCGTATCATATCTTGATAATTCACATAGTAGACTTTACTGACACAAAACAGAACTTTCATCGATCCATTCTCTCCTTCTTTCATCTCCATTTAAGTACTGCTCTTCACAACTGCTCTTTTTACCGGAAGCCGCCACCGGATTGCTCCGCCGTTTACCGCTGCCAAAGTTTGCTGAAACAGCATTCCAATCACGACCGGCAAGGCAACCTTTGGGGGAAAGTATGCAACAGCAATAACAACACCTGTACTGATATTCCTCATACCGCCTGTAAAGATAAGGGTAATTGTATTATCGCGCTGCTGGTGTGTCCAATAGGCAATCAGCCAGCAAACAATAAATCCAGAAATTGATAAAAATAGCATACTAAGAACAATTTTAATGATATGTAGATTAATAGTATGAACGTATGGGGCAAGTGAAGAGCTGTTTACTAAAATCATGATTGGCATTGTCATTTTCGATATTGGTGTTAAGACTTGATTGACCGGTTTGACCCTCCTGCTGCCAAACCACTGATTGATAATCATGCCGATCAAAGTCGGGAGAACAATCATAAATATTAATCCGCTCATGATACCCCTCACGTCCATGGTTAGGGACTGCCCGACCAGGATCGAAACACTTCCCGGAACGACAATAGGCGAGAGCAGAGTGTCAATCAGGATGATAGTTAGTGAAAGCGTCGTGTTACCGCTGTACATGCCAACCCACATCATGCTTGTCACTCCTGTCGGAATCACGACTCCCAGAATCATCCCTGTTAATGTATATGGATCCTGACTAAAAAACAAATGCCCTAGAGTGAATGCCCAGATCGGTGTGATCACATGCAAAACGACCAGTGTAAGGATGATGGGGAACGGATGGGTCACACTGTGTTTAAAAGCAGAAAAGTTCGTTTTCAAACTGCCCACAAATGTCATAAATGCGAACAGGAAAGGCACGATCGGTGTTAACGGATGCAACAAATGGCCAAACAGTATACCTGCAATGACACTAAACGGTGTAATAAGAGGCATCCACTTACTTAGCAAACGGTTTATTGTTTCCAACATTTAATGTTTCATTCCCTATCTATAAAATCCTACAAAGGATTTTAGATGCATATTTGCCGAATATTACATGAGGATACCGACATTCCCGTTCAAACTTCAAAATATTAATTATCAAATAATAATAATTAATTATCACTATTATTTTTCTTTAATCCATTATAAATGTTTTTCGAAATTATTTGTCAAAAAAACGAACAAACTTTTTCACATTAATTCTGAAGATGCTTATTACATAGATTATTTATTCTTCAGTACTTACTTCATAGTTCACGTTTAACCCGAATACACATACTCTTTTCAAAATACAGTTTTTTCTTTCGTGAGATCATACTATCTTTTTTACCAGACCGGTCTTCAGTACTTTCCTCAAAAAATAGATTTCTCAGGACAGAAAGAACTTTACTCCCCCAAATCTTTATACATATAATACTTAGTATTACAAGTTTAATCAACCTTATTGTAAGATAATATTCCATAATTATTCACTTCATGTCTCTCATTTGGACACTGACTGAAAGATTAACAGATTTCCTTATACTGTCTATTTTTTTAAAAATTCCTGATTCTGTAGCTATGTGTAAAATATTTCTCGGCGGGGAATTTAGGGAAAAAATGTAAAAATACTGGACGAAAAAGAGAAGACTCTTTATTCTAAATGTACGCTGTTCCAGGCGAGTACATAAAGAACGGAGTCTTCTCAATGGACAGTATAAAGGATTTATTCGAAATTTGGAAGGGTAAAGAGAATCTGCCTGATTTTGAGCAGGAAGCGATTCGTTACATGCATCAATGGATGTGCCAGACTGTAGAGAAAATGTTTTCTAAGTTGGACCGTGTGGTCGTAGAGAAAAAACAAGCTCAGGGATGGGGCGTGGATAGCCATAAAGATGATCGGACGATTCAGTTCCTGTTCGGTCCTGTGACGATTCATCACACACGAATGATTCCACCTGACGGACCGGCGTGCTTCCCTTTGGATGACGTGTTGAAGCTGAAAAACCATATGCGTTATTCTCCCCATGTGGAGTATGAGACCGCCTCGCTGGCCAGCCGGATAACCTGTCGCCAGGTTGCTGATACCCTGGCGACATGGACGCCTGTTCAGATGAGTCACACCTCGGTTATGAAATGCGTGCAGAAAGTAGGCAGCGCCCAGGAAGAAATGGATCAGGCGCTGGTTGAAAAAGCTGAACCTGGCGTAGAAGCAACGGATCAACGGAAGCCGGAGTTTCTCATGACTGAGGCAGACGGTGTCCTTCTGCGTGGCGTGAAAAAGCGGCAGCACATTGAAGCGAAGCACCTCATCATGTACGAAGGATGGGAGAAGAATGGGAAGCGACGCCGTATCGTATGCCCCTATGCAGTGATGACAACCAAAAGCTTCGATGAATTTTGGGAACAGGCTGCGGCCACTGTGAACAGCCGGTATGACTTATGGCAGACGCAGATTGTGGCCAACAGCGATGGCGGCGAGGGATACAGTGAGGACCGGTTTAAGGGCTGTTTCTGTGGGTCTCGTAAGCCCCTGTATGTTCAACTGAAAATACAACGGGCCGTGCGAAATAAGGATCAGGATCGAGTAATCGCCCTGATCGATACGTGCGAAAGTCAACTCGATGATGATCAGAGAGTAAAGGAGGTTGAGGCTGCCAAAAGCTATCTGCTTAACCACTGGGATCGGCTCTTCGACTGGCGAGAGATTGTTAAGGACAAACCGGAACATGCCGGGAAGTTAGGAGCCATGGAATCCCATCCGCGTCATTTGACCTTCCGTATGAAAAAACGTGGCATGCATTGGGGGGCTTCAGCAGAAGGGATGGTGAAGGTCCTTCAGGGCCGGTTAAACAAGACACTGAAAGAAACCTATCTGGCTTCATTCAAACCATCGGTACGAGCAACCCGACTGATAAAGAAAACCGTCAAGATAGCATCACTGCTTAAGTCCAAGACTCGGCCATCAATAGGAGCCAGATCTGGACGTATCGCAGGATATACCTCGACATCCAGCACTATCGGTCAGTTGAATAAGGCGATCTCCGGGGTATTTTGAGGAAAGGTTCAAGCCCTGCCATGAGGTGGATGCCGTTCTATGCATCCGCCTCATGGCAGGGGCAGCAAGCGAAGCGCGCTAGCCGCCTAGAGGTGTACATTTTTAGAAAAGCTCAGCTCTTGTCTGGTAAAGACTTCCGAGAAAAACTTGACACATACATTTTATAGTCTGGTATTGTTGTTTCGCCAAGAAAAATGATACTATTTATAAAGATGAACCGAAAGTAGGAATTTTCATGTATCGAATGAATAAAGAACCTCTGCACAAGATTATTTATCGTACGATAACTGATAAAATTTCCTCTCAGTATTATAAATCGGGTGATGCGCTTCCATCAGAATCTGAATTAGAGAAATTATTTGAAACAAGTCGAACACCAGTTCGTCAGGCTTTAAAGCAGCTCGAAACGGACGGCCTGATTTATCGTCTCCAAGGAAAAGGGTCTTATGTCGCCAATCAAAAACCACGAGGTCAATGGACAACCATGACGGGTTTTAGTGATATATACCAAACAGAATGGGAAAGAATACATGCAAGATTAATCGAGGCCCGCCGAATCGAATCCCCTTATTATGCACGCCTTTTAAATATCCGTGACGACGTAGAAATCAATCATTTAAAGAGGGTCCGGTTCTTAAATGGCAAGCCAGTTATTTACTTAGAGCATTATCTTATTCCGAAGCTCCCGCTAGAGATATTTAAAAAAGATCCTTCATTTATGTCTGTTGATCAATTACTTAAAGATGAAGCTAACATAGAATTCTTTTCAATAAAGGAGGAAATTGAAGCGATTCCAGCAAATAAGCAAATTGCTAAATGTCTAAAAATAACTCCTGGTGAACCTGTTATAAAAAGTACAAGAGTTTCCTCAGACGATATGGGAGTTGCAATTGACGTTACGGTTAATTTTTTTAGTAGCAAAAACTGGAAATATAAGATTGAGTTTCATAAAAGATAATGAAGCTCACAAAATAGCAAACTTATTATAAAAAGTACATTAAAGCACAGTGTGACATGTTTAAACTAGCATCATTTTGTATAACGATTTATATTGCCAAATCTTCTACTGTCCGGCCATTCCGAGAGCAGCCTGCGATGCTTTTTCAGCAGTCTGTTTTCAGCTTCCATCCTTTCTTCCTGCAGGAAATTATCTTTTCCCTTACCTTTGTCTGACAGTTCCTACTACCAAAGTTTATGGCGGACTTTTATCACCCAGCTATCGCCTGCCGAGTGCACAAAAATAAAACGCCCCAGCGTCAATCTGACTGCTGGAGCGTCTCCTTCATTCATATATTGTTCAATGGGTATTCTTCCAGAAATTTTGTATTAAAATGCCCGCTTTGAAAAACTGGATGGTTTAATAAACGCAGGTGAAAATTCAGCGTAGTATCCACTCCTTCAATGATGCATTCATTAAGCGCGCGATTCATGATTGCAATAGCTTCTTTACGAGTTTCCCCATATGCCAGTATCTTGGCAACCATTGAATCATAATAAGGAGGAATAAAATAACCGGAGTAGATAGCCGAATCAACGCGAACCCCACGTCCGCCTGGCGGCAGATAATTTTTGATACGTCCTGCAGAAGGCAAAAACTGTTTATCTGGATTCTCAGCATTGATTCTGCACTCGATCGCATGCCCAGTCAAACGGACATCTTTTTGGTCGATTTTTAACGGTTCTCCTGAAGCAATCCGGATCTGTTCCTTAATTAGATCAATTCCGGTTACATACTCTGTCACCCCGTGCTCAACCTGAATACGCGTATTCATCTCCATGAAATAGTAGGTACCGTCCGGTTCGTAGATAAACTCGATTGTGCCCGCACCAACATAGCGTACCGCCATAGCTGCTCTTACAGCTGCCATTCCCATCTCCTGGCGAATCTGTTCATTTAAGGCAGGGGACGGACTTTCTTCCAATAATTTCTGCATGCGACGCTGTACGGTGCAATCCCTCTCGCCAAGGTGGATCGTATGTCCTTGCTGATCAGCCAGTACCTGTATCTCCACGTGCCGAAAGTTTTCAATATATTTTTCCAAGTATATGCCAGAATCTCCAAAAGCGGTCTGCGCTTCTTTCTGTGTGATCAGCATGCCATGACGCAGTTCATTCTCGTCTCCGGCAATTCGGATCCCTTTGCCACCGCCTCCGGCACGAGCTTTAATAATCACCGGATAACCGATATCCGATGCAATTCTCACACCGTTTTCAACGTTCTCAATGATACCGTTTGAGCCGGGGACAACGGGGACATTGGCTTTTTTCATCGTTTCTTTGGCAATGTCCTTAATTCCCATCTTACGAATGGCATCCGCCGATGGTCCGACGAAAATAATGTTGAAGTCATGGCATATTTCTGCAAAATCAGCATTTTCAGCCAGGAAGCCGTAACCTGGATGAATCGCATCCGCTCCACTTAAAATTGCAACGTTAATGATAGACATGTAATCCAAATAGCTGTCCTTTGCCTGACTTGGCCCGATACAATATGCTTCATCTGCGAGCTGGGTATGAAGAGCTTCTCTATCTGCTTGTGAATAAACAGCAACCGTTTCAATGTCCAGTTCTTTACAGGCTCGAATAATTCTGACGGCAATTTCGCCTCTGTTAGCGATTAATAACTTATTTATCATCTTAAACGGTCCCTCCTAATCAGGCTGGACCAGAAACAATGGCTGTCCGTATTCCACAAGCTGCCCGTCTTCAGCCATGACTTTAACAATTGTCCCTTTAATTTCCGCTTCAATTTCATTGAAAAGTTTCATCGCCTCGATAATGCATACAACTGTTCTATCATCAACCTTGCTCCCGGTTTTTACGAATGGATCTGTGTCCGGGGAGGAAGCAGCGTAAAAAGTACCGACCATCGGGGAAACAATTTGCTTCAGTTCTGTTTGACTGGATGGTTCAAAATCTGTTTCAAGACCTGGGTTGACTTCAACAGGCGTTTCCGTAACATTAACAGACTGTGACTTCTGAAACACGGTTTCCTGCTGAATATGAGCAGTCGGATTTACGTCTTTCTTTAACGTCAATTTGATCTTATCTGCTTCATATTTGAGTTCATGGATAGAAGATTCGTTAATTAGTCGTATTAGAGTTTTAATATCATCAATATTAAGCAACTGCAACACTCTCCTAGGTGACATTTCTGCTATAAGAGTTATTTGCTTTTCCTTTAACAATAAATTTTTCTATAATCAGAAAAATCTGTATTAAAGCATGATAAAATCATTCAATTTTGCCACGTCAACATTTCCGCCGGATATAACCGTAACAATTTTTTGATTTCTTAAAGGAACTTTATGAAACATAAGGGCAGCTAGCGTTGTCGCGCTTGATGGTTCAATCATCTGTTTCATGCGTTCTAGCACAAAGCTGAACGCCCGGCGAATTTCTTCTTCGGAAACCAAGACAATATCATCAACATATTTCATCATAATCGGAAAAGTGATCTGCCCCGGTTGTAATGTCCGTAATCCATCTGCTACAGTACTTTCACCTGATATAGCAGTAATCTGTCTACGTTGTAACGAAAGATAGGTATCATTAGCAATCTCCGGTTCAACACCAATAACTTTAATCTGGGGCTTTAGACTTTTAATAGCCATCAGTATTCCGGAAATCAGTCCCCCGCCACCAATCGGAACGATGACAGCGTCGGCATCCGGCAACTGTTCCAGTATTTCCAGCCCGATCGTTCCCTGTCCTGCAATGATATCCGGATCATCATATGGCGGGATATAAACACCGTTTTTTTCACCTGCCAGTTCTTTTGCTCGCGGCAGACGTTCAGCGGAAGTTGTTCCACATTTTTCGACATAGCCATGATAAGCTTTAATAGCATTGATCTTACATATACGAGCATCTTCAGGGACAACGATCGTTGATGGAATACCCAAACGATTGGCAATATACGCGACGGCTTGTCCATGATTTCCTGATGAAGCTGTTGTAACGTAGCGTGCACCATTCTGAATAGCCAGTTTGACTTTATTGCTTGCTCCCCGGATTTTAAATGAGCCTGTCTTTTGCAGATGTTCGGATTTAAGAAACACTTGATTATCACATCGCTGCGAGAGCTGTTCCGATTGTAAAAGAGGAGTTACGCGAGCAATCGCCGCAATCCGTTCTCTTGCCTGATCGATATCAGATAAATGTACCACGTATACTCAGAACCTTTCCCAATTCAAATTACGAATTTCTTACCAGAGTCAGATAAATGGTTAGATCCACTGACCAAGGGGAAGAACTTTCACTCCATGTTCCAAAAGAGCAGATTTAATTCTTTTAGACAGTTGAAGAGAACCAGCGGTATCGCCATGCAGGAGAAGAGAGTCCCCGTGTACTGTAATTTCTTTTCCTGTTACTGACGTTACCTTATGCTCAATGACCATTTTCAGGCACCGTTTCACGACTTTATCCGGATCAGAAATAACTGCCCCTGACTCCCTTCTGGATACGAGCGTTTTGTCTTCATGATAGGCTCGATCCGCAAAAATCGTTACTGCAGTCCGAAGCCCCTTTTCCCTGGATATATCTAATAGTTTCCCAGGCTGTGCCATAACAATCAAAGAATCATCAAAATCTTTCACAGCATCGGAAATCGCTTCAGCATAGATCTGATTTTTTTGTGCCATGTTCTGAAGCTGTCCATGTGCCATCACATGCTGCAGTTTTCCACCGTTAGCCTGAGCGAAAGCAAAGATCGCTCCGATCTGATATAACACATCAGTATAAACTTCTTCATAAGAAAGAGCCATATCTCGCCTTCCGAAACCGACGCGATCAGGAAACCCGGGATGTGCACCGATTCCATTATGATTTTTCAGAGCGGCTTTCACTGTGTCTGAAATCGTCCGGGGATCACCTGCGTGGAATCCGCAAGCAATGTTGGCTGACGTAACGACCTCCAACATCTCTTCGTCATTAGCCATTTTATAACGTCCGAATCCTTCACCAAGGTCTGAACTGATATCAACAACCGGCTGCATGAATCCTTTCCACTCCTTTCAAGATAACGTTTATCAGGTATAGTTGATTCCAGTTTCTTCATTAAATATGATTATTGTATGCGAGAATGGACAGCCATTTTTCTTGACTGATCCATTCTTTTTGGGCAGCTTCAATGCTAACCGGAATAAATCGGAGCCTGTCTCCAGGTTTCTTTTGAGCGAAAACCGGAATGTCCACACCAATTACCATTCCAATTTTAGTATACCCTCCCGACATTTGGCAATCTGCCATCAGCACGATCGGCTGACCGTTTCCAGGTACTTGAATAGCCCCCGGCGCAATATAGTCGCTTAAAATCTGAGCATTATTTTTATGACTGAGAGCCTTTCCGCTTAAACGATAACCCATGCGGTCGGATTGATTAGATATTTTATAAGAAACGGAACAAAAAGTCTCTTTTGCTTCATCAGTAAAATAATGATCATGCGGTCCCCAGACAAATCGAATCTCTTTACTTTCCTGATAACTCGGAATGCTTTTGCCGGGAATACTTCTTCCTGAGACTTTATTCAAATGGAGCAGAGGATCACCGATTTGGATATGATCCCCTTTTCGAAGAGCCCTTCCAAACTGTCCACCATAATGCCCGCGAATAAAGGTCGACTTGCTGCCCATAACTTCAGGGACCTGGACACCTCCGGCGAAAGCGATATAAGCATAGCAGCCATTTTCAAGTCTTCCAAAGCTGAGCCTGTCTCCGTCGTGTATAGAAATCGCCTTCCACATGGGAATATTTATTGCATTAATCTTCGGTGTAATGTCCGCTCCAGTGATTGCAATCACACCTTCTTGATGGAACTGTAACAATGGTCCCATCATGGCAACCTCGATTGCTGCAAAATTTTCCGGATTACCGACAAGAAGGTTGGCAATTCTAAAGGAAAGACGATCCATGGCTCCAGAAACCGAAATACCATAGTACTGATACTGCTGTCTGCCCAGATCCTGAACAGTCGTCAATAATCCGGCTTTCAAACAAGTTACAAAGGCCACTCTGCATCCCACTCTCTTTGCCTTGTTTCATTCCATGTTTCTGCTTCTTGAACAGATATCGGTTCATATTTAACGTATGTACCTGCCGAAATCAGACAAGGCGGATCACGTTTTGCATTAAATACATTCATTGGGGTCCAGCCAATCAGATGCCATCCTCCCGGCGATTCAATCGTATAGATATTGATCATCTGATTAGCGATGGCAAGACTTCCCTTTGGTACTCTTACTCGGGGACTGGAACGCCGGGGGACAATTAGCCGGCGATCAAGATTACCCATATAGGGGATGCCCGCAATAAAACCAATCATGTAAACGTAATAGGTTTTGGATATAATCACTTTAATGATTGCTTCTTTCGACAACCCTGTTTGTTCGGAAATATAAAGTAGATCGGGTGCGTATTTTTCATCAAATGTTATGGGTATGTGAATAACCGGATACCCAGACTCATTTCTTTCATGTGATTTTATGCTGATTTTCAATAACAGTTCCTTTAACCGCTGCTCACAAATGCACCGTGGATCATAGACAATCGAGAGCGTATTCATCGCTGTAATTAAATTCTTTATGCCTTTTATTTTTTTCTCTTTTATTGCTTGTGCATATCGCTGTATTTTCTGATTCAATTCGATAGACAGGACATCATCGAATTTCAAAATAATGATTTGTTCACCCATTCGAGTAAATTCAAATCGTTCTCCGCAGATTACCCCACTTGATCTCCTCCTCGAAAAAATCAAAATTGAAGATCAGCAATCCCGGTTAATTGCTGATATGATTGAGTGTTTCTTCCAGGAAAGTAGCCAAACGGTCCATGGCACCTTCAATCTGCTCGTAACTCGTTGAATAGGCCATCCGGATAAATCCTTCTCCGCTGTTTCCAAATGCATTGCCGGGCACACAGGCAATATGGGCTTTTTCGAGCAATAATTCAGCCAGCTTTTTTGACGGGATTTTTAACGAATTAAATGAAGGGAAAACATAAAAGGCACCTTTCGGTTCAACACAGTCAACGCCTGGCATCGTCTGCAATCGCTTGACCACAAGTTTACGTCGCGCGTCAAACGCTTCAACCATATCCGTGACGGTCTGCTGGCTGCCAAGGTACGCGGCCGTACCGCCATCTTGAACAAAGGAGGTTGCACTAGACGTATTATACTGGTGGACTTTCAATACAGGCTGAATCAGTTTAGCATCGCCAGCGATATAACCGAGTCTCCACCCGTCCATCGCGTATGCTTTTGAAAAACCATTGATAACGATGGTCCGCTCAAACATTCCGGGTATGCTGGCGATACTGACATGTTTCACGCCGTCATAAACTAATTTTTCATAGATTTCATCGGATAAGACAAGCAGATCATGTTCAATTGCAATACTGGCAATCTCTTTCAAATAAGCTTCGGGCAGTACAGAGCCGGTCGGGTTGTGTGGCGAGTTCAAAAGGATCATTTTTGTCTTATCTGTAATTCGGTTTCGTACATCATCAGGATTAAGCAGAAAACCTTCTTCCGGCTTCAGTGGTACAGGTACCGGAACACCTCCCGCAAGTGTGAGAATGTACCGATATTCCAGCCAAGAAGGGTCTGGCAGGATCACTTCATCTCCCGGATCGATAAATGCAAAAATGGTATCCAGTACAGCTTCTTTACACCCGACTGCTGCGACAATCCCCTTTTCCGGATCGACGGTGAGTCCGTTATCTCGCAGCAACTTTTTAGCAATCGCTTCTCGCAATGGCAGAATACCGCTATTGGGCGTATAATGCACTTTCCCCTCCTGCATCGCTTGAATAGCCGCCTGTTTAATGTGTTCCGGCGTATCAAAATCCGGTCGTCCTATTTCCATATGTGTGATATTTATTCCCTGTTTTTCCATTTCATTTGCCTTGGCAAACACCTTACGAATACTTGAAAATGGTATAGATTGAATACGTTGTGCGATTTTTTCACTCATTTTTCCAAGTCCCTCATCTTTTTTATCAGCAAAAAATTGACAATCAAGAATTTCATATTTCCAGTTTATTCTTCCATAGCTTTTCTTCATTGTTGTTCAGATGCTTAATCGTATAGATTCTCGCCTGTTTGCTGTCTTTATTCTCAATCGATTGAATGATCATCCTGTGCTCTTCATGTGCTTCCTTGAAATAGCGTGTGGAAATCTTTTTAGATTGCTGTTTAGTGATATTCATAGCTTCATGAAAATAAGGTGAAATGATGTCATAAATTCTTTTGTAAAGGCTGTTGCGTGAAGCCTGTATAATCAGGTAATGAAAGTGATAATCCTCTTCTACGCCAACACCACCTGATTCGTTTACCTTTATCAAATCCTGATTAGCCTGTTTCAGCCCCTCGATCTGCTCATTGCTTGCATTCTGAGCAGCAAGTGCAGAAGCTTCTACTTCGATCCCCCGTCTGAACTCCAGTATTTCTTTGAGGGTGTGACGATTCATGATCAAATGATTGGTTAAACGATCTATAATCGTTTCTCCGTCCATTTCCTTGATAATGCTGCCGATTCCCGGTTTTTTTTCGAGAATACCTCTTGAAGCCAGAACGGTCAGAGCCTCTCTGACAGCAGTCTTACTGACTTGAAAATATTCCGACAATTCATTTTCCGAAGGCAGTCTGTCACCCGGTTTCAACCGTTCATTTTGGATATACCGAACAATTTGTGAGATAATTTGTTCATACAGATTTTTCTTTTTTATCGTTTTAAACGCCATAATGTACTTCCTCTTTCATTTCGAATTCGATAGTTTAATCATATCTTCTTTTCGATTCATTTATTGATAAGGATGTGTCTCTTTTGGATAAAAAAGAATTCAGTATTGAGCCTGTTCCAAGGATTTTTGAGCAGGTATCCCAACAGATTATCAATTATATCCGAGACAACGATCTTAAACCCGGCGATCGCCTACCCTCGGAAAGAACGCTGAGCGAATTACTGCAGGTAAGTCGTTCCTCTATCAGGGAAGCGTTAAAAATTCTGGAGCTTTCCAGTTTTTTACGTTCCCGTCAAGGTGAAGGAACATTTGTACAACAGCCCGATCCTTTCCTGATTCCGAGCCAGATTTCAGGCATTCCAGCCAACGATACTGATCTTCAGAAATATTTTTCAATCTTCTTAATCTGTTCAAAAGATTTGACTCTTTCATCAATGATCGGCCACTCGGATGAATCAGATAAAAGTCACGAACCGGAATCAGATGGCAATTCCTTCTGGGAAGCATTCTGCTGCTGGATCAAAAGCATCAAAGTAAACGAAAGTGATGTTAACTTCGAACTGTGGAACTGCACCTATCAATTTTTATTGAATCACCATTATTTCGATTTTTCTCCGCCAGATATAACCATAGAAAAATTTTTGCAACTCTATCATGAAAATAATGTGATTCAGATGATTAGATTGTTTGAGGAACTGGATACATGATCTTTATTCAATTTTTATTAAGTAAATTCACTTAGAACTAGAATCTATTTATTGCCAAATACATGCGGCAGGTAGAGCGAAAAATCCGGCCAGTAAGTAATGAGACCCAGGATTAACAGCAGAATAGCAAATTGCGGTAGAAATGACTTGACTGCCTTGAGTAACGTTGTTTTTGCTATTGCTGTTGTGGTGATCAGGCAGATGCCGACCGGAGGCGTGATCATACCTATTGTAAGATTAAATACAATCATTAACCCGTATTGGACCGGATCCATGCCGATACTTTGCATAACCGGAAAGAACAGCGGTGTGAATATAGTCAGTGCCGGTACCGTTTCAATAAAGGTTCCCGCGATGAGCAATGCAATATTGACAACTAATAGAATCATCCATTTCTCGTGGAGTGTACTGGTTATAGCATCACTTAGAATTTGCGGAACATCATTAAAGGTCAGGATCCAGCTGAAAATAGTGGCTGTTGCGATCAAAAACAGTATAGATGCTGTTGTTTTTGTTGACTCTAATAGCATTTTGGGAATCATTTTAAATTTCAGTTCTTTATTAAAGAATACAGCAACGATAAAACCATAAACGACCGCCACAACACCAGCTTCAGTCGCTGTGAACACACCCATTCTAAAACCGCCGATAATTATTACCGGGAGCAGGAGGGCAAGAAATGCATCTTTCAATCCAAACAGTACTTCCTTCATGGATGCCCGGGTTTCTCTTTCTTTGATGTTAAATTTACGTCCATAAAAGTATACATAGATCATCAGCAAAACACCGGTCATAATCCCGGGGATTACGCCTGCAAGGAAGAGATCGCCGATTGACGCATTAGTCATGACTCCGAATAAAATCAGTACAATGGAGGGGGGAATGATCGGTCCCATCATGGAACCGGAGGCAACGATACTGGCCGCAAATTCCGGCTTATATCCTCTGTTGATCATCGCCGGAATCAAGATCCCGCCCAAAGCAACGGCATCACCAATGGCAGAGCCGGAAATCGCTGAAAAAAGCATACAGGAAACAATGACAACAAGCCCAAGTCCCCCGTAAAAATGACCGACAAGCAAATCAGCAAAATTAACCAGTCTTTTCGAAATTCCGCCTACCGCCATAATATCGCCGGCAATAAGAAAAAGCGGAATAGCCAGCATTGAATAATTGACACTCGCAGCCATCTGTTGTGCCATCGCTTCAAGATTCGTACCCGCCATCAGCAATCCGAATAAAGACGAAATTCCAAGAGCATATGAAATAGGAATACGAATAATAAAAAGAGCGAAAAGAATGAGAACCATATATAAGCCGATCATTTATGCACCGCCTCCTTTTTCCAATGTCTTATTTCACTGATCCACTGCTTAATAAAGTAATAAATCATAAGAATGCCTGAAAAAGGCATAACAGCATAAGTAAACGCCATAGAAATCGGCAGGCCTTGTCCAAACGTGTCAATGGACTGCACTGTAAACTGCCAGGAACTGTAAGTGAAGAAAAGAATGAAGATAAGTGTAACGGCGTAACCTGCACTGACCAACCATTTCTGCAGCTTATTTGGAAATATACCCAGCAGATCAACGGTGAAATGTGCATTATACTTCACGCCAACTGCGGCGCCCAAAAAAACGAGATATTGAAAAAGCATAATGACCAGATCATCTGTCCATGGTACACCGATCTTAATAACTGATCGAAAGGTGACAGATAATAACACGAAAATGACCAAACCGCTTAAGATAATCCCAGTCAGAATTTCCAGCCAGTTGGAGAGTATCTTTTTTAACGTGTGACTCACTTTTCTCATCACCCCTGTATAAAATAAGAGCCGATCGATGGCTCTTATTTCTCCATTTTAAAACTCATGACTTTTTGTTATTTAACATTGTTGATTTGATCAATCAGACTTTGTGGGACCTTATTGGCTACTTCTTTCGCTGCGCCTTTCGTTGCCTTCTTAAATGCTGCGACGTCAGGAGTTGTGATCACTGCACCCTTTCCTTTCAAGTCCTTCAATGTTTTTTCTTCCTGTTTTGCCAAATAATCTCTTTGGCTGACAAATGCTTTCTTTGTAGCCTGTTTCACTAGTTTCTGCTGATCAGGCGTTAATTTTTTCCATGTCTGTGGACTGATGACAATCACGTTCGCCTTATAGCTGTGTCTGGTCAAACTAATGTATTTATTAACTTCGTAGAACTTCATCGCATTGATTGTGGCAATCGGGTTTTCCTCTCCATCAACAACACCCTGCTGAAGCGAACTATATAGCTCTGTAAAACTAATCGCAGTCGGAATAGCACCCAGTTCTTTCATAAAAGCATTCCAGATTGGCGCAGGCTGAACTCTGATCTTCATACCCTTCATATCTGAAGGTGTTTTTATCGGCTTCTTGCTGTTCGTCATATTTGAGAAGCCTACCTCGGAATAGCCAAGACCAACAAGCTGGTGTTTGTCCACTTCTTTTAGCAAGTCACTTCCGATTTTTCCATCGAGGACTTTATAGACTTGATTCCGATCTCTGAATAAATACGGGATACCAAGGACATTCATAACCGGTACAACCTGAGCCATTGAACTGTCAGCTGTAACTTCGGTCATATCAATGGCTCCTGACTGAACACCCTTAATCGCAACATCTTCAGCCCCCAGTGTACCGTTCGGATAAATCTTGACTTTAATTGATCCCTTGCTGTCTTTCTCGATTTGCTTTTTAAAATCTTCGGCAAAAATATTATCCTGATGAATCAGGGAACCGACGTGGGCAAACTTTAAGGTAATGGTTTTCGTTGTGTTTTTGCTGCCGCTTCCTGACCCGGCACAACCTGCCAGGGCAAATACCATCAGTGCACTAAGTAGTAACAAAACAATTTTTTTAGAACGCATAATGACACCCCTCTTATTCGTGTATAATCAAACAGATAAAATATCAAAGCCTATTGAATGAAATTATAATGATTCCTTGCGATCCGAGATGAACATGTAACCCGGAGTATGAGTGATCATGATTTCAGGTTTTGATGCTTTGGCTACTTCTTGAGGAGTGACGCCGCATGCCCAGAATACCGGTACATACTCTTCTTCGTCATAAGGAGTGAAATCACCATAACTTGGCTTTGTGATATCCTCAATGCCGATTTTAGAAGGATCGCCAATATGAATCGGTGCTCCGTGAGTGTGGATGAATTTAGCTGTAACTTCCACTGCGGTAACCAGTTTTCTCTTAGGAACCGGTCTCATACTGACAACAAGCGGTCCATGAAAGATGCCTGCTTGGTAACAGGGGATATTGGTCTTGTACATCGCAACATTATTGCCTGCCGTTCTGAACAGCATCTCAATTCCAGCATTCTCCAACGCGTTCTCAAACGTGTAGCTGCAGCCGATCAGAAAAGAAACAAAATCATCACGCCAGTATGGAGTGATATCCTCCACTTCTTCAATCAGTTCGCCTTTTTTATAGATTCGATATTTTCCAATATCTGTACAGATATTGGAAGTCGGGTCCGCTATATTTGAAACGATTTGACCAGGTTCCATCACATCAACGATTGGACAAGGTTTAGGATTTCGATTAGCAAAGAGTAGGAAATCAAATGCATATTCTTTTGGCAAAATAACAAGATTAGCCTGAGTATATCCTGCGCACATACCAGTTGTCGGAACCGTATCGAACCCGTTACGAATCCTTTCTCTCTGTTCTTTCGGACTTCTTTGAATGATAGTCATCATCCGTTCCTCCTAAATGGACTTTCTGAATTTAGTACAGGACTGTAAATTCACTTGAAGAATTCAGAAGTTCGATCAACCTCCCATATAATAATTTATGTTGTTACTATGGTCTGACCAATTTAGTTCGACAATTTTTAACAATTCCGATTTTACGTAATAATTTATTGTTTTAAAAGGCTTATGTCAGATTTTCTTTCATACTTTTTTTACAATTGTATTAAAAAAATTTTATCCGAAAACGTTATCATTGCTCATTTATAGGTATTATCATAAACAGATCTCCTTTCATTTTAATTTTGGGTTTCCATATATTTTACGGACAATTATAATAAATAATAGTTTTGGAAATTGACAGTGAACAGTAAACGAGTATATATTCAAATAGTTCTTATTGCTGTCTGCTGTTGCTATAGTCCGCCAATCGACAATATCTTACAATAATTTAGTTTCCTTTTTGAAAGGAGTTCCATGCACTTATGAAACTAGCCTCGGTTCAGCTTAAAATCAATGACACAGAAACAGCCTCGCAGCGGGTTGAGCGAGTTGATGGTCTCTTAGAAAACCTCAAGGGCTATGATCTAATTCTGCTTCCGGAAATCTGGATGACCGGTTACAATACATTTGACCGGTATATCGAGGAAGCCGAGACATTAAACGGTCCATATATCAGTCATCTGGCCCAAAAAGCCAGGGAACTGAATGCGTACTTATTCGGCGGAAGTTTTGTCGAAAAATCAGGCAAAGATTACTACAATACCAGCGTGCTTTTTAACCCCCTCGGAGAATTGATTGCAACCTATCGTAAAATCCATTTATTTACTTATGGATCCAAAGAAGGAATTCTCCTGACAAGGGGAACAAAGCCGGTCACTATTGAGACCGAATTTGGAAAAGTAGGCCTATCCACCTGCTATGACTTACGTTTTCCGGAATTATACCGTAGAGAACTTGATCTTGGTGCAAAGCTTTTTCTGGTGACCTCTGCGTGGCCACTTGCCAGGCTGTCTCACTGGGAACTGTTTAACGCCGCTCGTGCTGTTGAGAATCAATGCTTCCTTGTGTCCTGTAATTGTGTCGGATCAAATCAAAGTGTCATCCTCGGCGGGCACAGCAGAATTGTTGACCCATGGGGACAGGTTATTGCCACCGGAGGAAAAGACGAAACCATCGTCACCGCTGAAATCGACTTGTCAACGGTAGATCAAATAAGGGAAAAATTTCCACAATTAAAACATCGAGTACCGATCGAATAAGGATGTGAAGAGAATGTTATTAACATTAGATGGACGGAACGTTCAGTGGAATCCTGTCCAATGTATTGTCGCCGGTTACACAGGTAGAAACCAGGAGGCCGTCAAGAAGCATATCCGTGAACTTGAAGAAATTGGCATTCCCGCTCCTCCGCATGTTCCAATGATATACACTGTTTCAACAGATTTAATTACCGTGAATGAAGAAATAGCAGTTGTTAAAAAAGAAAGCAGCGGAGAAGCCGAACTTGTTTTAGCAAATATTGAAGATGAATGGTATCTTGGCCTCGGCAGTGATCATACTGATCGTGTTCTGGAAGCACATTCCGTCCAAAAATCCAAACAGGTCTGCGCAAAGCCTATTTCAAATCAGTTTTGGCGTCTCAATTCAGTTATAGACAAAATGGACTCTTTTCATTTAAGAAGCTGGATGGTTAGTGATGGTAAACGAAAACTGTATCAGGACGGCCATCTCGACAGTCTTCTAAAGCCCGAGACACTGCTGGATATACTAAAAAGAAGAAACATTAAATTAACAAACACCTTGATTTTCTGCGGAACTTTACCGATCGAGGGTAGCAAGTTTATCTTTGGCGACCAGTTTATTGCAGAATTGGAGAACACGGAAACGCATCAGAAAATCGTTTTAGATTACCGGGTGAACTTCCTGCCAGATGCTGAAGACACCAATGAATAAACTTACTTTGATTTCATATAAAAATCGAGTAGGAGGAAGCCTTCGGCTTCCTCCTACTCGATTTTTGAGTTAGTCTTCTCTCTCGTAAGTCCTCTGTACTCATCCTTTTTCGCTGGCTCCCACTTTTTTTTGTTGATTCAGTACATATAACAACGGCTCATCTTGAATAAATCTTCGAATATTGTCAACCGTTACCTCAGCAATCCGATTGGCGCTCTCCAGCGTTGTACCTCCAACATGCGGCGTGACGATCAAATTGTCCAGTGAAGGAATTTCTCCATCTTTCGGTGGTTCATTTTCAAACACATCGAGAGCGGCACCGGCAATCCTTCTTTCTTTAAGCAATTTCATCAATACACGGCTGTCCACAATTGCCCCTCGGGAAACATTGATCAGGAAAGCCGTCCGCTTCATTTTATGAAGTGCTTTCTTATCGATTAAATGATAATTTGACTTTTTCAATGAGGTGCTGACAAGGACGTAGTCAGCATCGGAGAGCAGCTTATCCAGTTCGGTAAATATCACGCCCAGTTTATCGGCAGCGTCATAGTCTTTATGGTGGCTAAAGGCGATCACTTTCATCTGGAAAGCAGCAGCATACTTTGCAACACTTTTTCCAATTGAACCGAATCCGATGATTCCTAAAGTCTTGCCGCGACATTCCAAGCCGGTACTTGGTTCCCATTTGTCGGCCTTCGTCGCCCGGTCCAGCTTCGTAATCTCCCTGGACAGGCTTATCATAAAGCCAATTGCCAACTCAGCTACCCCTTCTGCATTCTGACCCGGTGCGTTACTGACAAGGATACCTTTTTTAGTAGAATACTGAACGTCAATATTGTCCACACCTGTACCCGTTTTAATAATATATTTTAATTTCGGTGCGGCATCAATGACTTCAGCATCCGCACTTGCTACAGCTGTAATGTAAATATCGGCATCCTTAATCGTCTTAATAATATTCTTCTTATTCTTTGCTTCATCATACATAAGGCACTCCACTTCCGCGCCCAATGCCTTAATCCGGGAGACAACGGATTTATAGACCGGAAGATAAGCCTTTCCTACGCTATATAGAACTTTCATTTTGTAATTTCCTCCTGTTTTTGAAGCTGCTGCTGATCAAATGCTCATTCAATCCTGTAAAAGTTTGCTGGAACATCACGGCAGGTATGGTGTCTGAGGGGAAGAGAAACCGATGGCAATAACAACTCTTGTACTGATATTCCATATACCTCCCGTGAAAATAACAGCGATCGATTACCTATTCCTTGTTGAAAAATTTCCCATCAGCAGCAAGAAAAAGACGCTGATAGAGATAAGTAAAATGGTTCCGGCAATTTTAAGAATTACCTGGAATTTTATAAATTGATTTCAGGCTTCCTGAAAAAGTCATAAAGCCAAATAGCCAAGAAACTAAAAAAGCTAACGGATGCAGAAAATCAGACACTGAACGCCGAAAACCACACTAATCAGAGTGAGAACCAGCATCCACTTTCCAAGAAAATTTTTAATTGCATATATCATCTATCATACACTCTAATTTATTATGCCTTTTTCATATACGGGCATGGTATAAAACATCTTTATGATACGTTTCAAAGTGAAAGTTTTGATTGTTAAAATTGTCGTAACAAATTGGAGCAATCCATAATGAGTTTTACATATTGCGAAAAACTTGTCGACAACAATGAGAGAAATTCTGACAACCAAAATTTATTTTCCTTGTATTGTCGGATTCCACTTGCATTACGGGGTAAAATCTATATAAAAATCAAAACTACTTATTAATTCAGCAATTCTAACTCAATCTAACACTCCCATCCAGCATGGCTTCCTCAGTTAAGCTCCATGAATAGCTTTTAATGTTGGAATAGAGGGTATTGCCCCTAATTTTTGAACGGTCAGTGAGGAAGCCTTGCTGGCAAAAGCGATTGTTTCCGCCAAGTTGGAAAAATCTTTATTTAGTTGTGAGCTAAGTGCGCCAATAAATGTATCACCAGCAGCAGTTGTATCGATTGCATGAACCCGGCATGCATTGATCAAACCTTGTTCATCTGGGCAATAAAAATATGATCCGCTGGCGCCAAGAGTGATAATTACGGCTTTGACACCCTGTTTCATTATCTTTTCAGCTGAACGCTTCATCGACTCTTCATCAGTGATTTTTATGCCGGTT
Source organism: Sporolactobacillus sp. THM7-4 (assembly GCF_004153165.1). Classification (GTDB taxonomy): domain Bacteria; phylum Bacillota; class Bacilli; order Bacillales; family Sporolactobacillaceae; genus Sporolactobacillus. Next base: position 102,299 of record NZ_SEMD01000009.1, read on the forward strand.
ATTATTTCACTTTCCGTCTCATTTGGTATGATTAGATCAGTCAGTTTTAATAGTTCAGGATCTATATGACTCTTGGCAGGTGCCGGATTCAAGATGGTCCTGACATCATTTTTTTTAGCATACCGAAACGCCTTCACTGCTGATCGTTCAGGTGTTTCAAATTGCGTAACCAGGAAATCGGATGAAGCGATATTAAATTGTGCTCTGTCTATATCATCAACTGAAATTTCCTGATTAGTCCCTCCATAGACAATGATGCTGTTTTGACCTTTATCATCCAATAAAATACAAGCCTCGCCAGTGCTCGTTTGATTGGAGACAGCAACCTGAGAAATATCTATGCCATCTTTTTTTAAAACATCGATCATCCATTTACCATTTTCATCGTCACCGACTTTGCCGATAAATGCAGTATACGCTCCGGACCGCGCTGCCGCAATAGCTTGATTTGCTCCCTCTGCCTTGAATATGACTTTTCCAATTTTTGAATGACGTTGCGGATAAAAGTCTCCGATTTCACGGCCAACCATGTCTTTAACAATTTGGTATGCGTCGACATCTGATGTTTTATAGGTATTGACCGAAACATCATCTCGCATGACTGTCACACGGTCACTGATTTCAAAAATTTCTTCCATCCTGTGCGAAATATAAATAAATGAAACATCTTCAGACTTTAGCTTCCTTATCACTTCAAATAGACGGTCAATCTCTTTTTCAGTCAATGCGGCTGTTGGTTCATCCATAATAATAAGTTGAGCGTCTGTTATTAATGACTTGGCAATTTCAATCATTTGCTGGTGTCCAACGCTTAACGAACCCAACCGCGCGTCAACGTCTATATTGGCATCTAATTGAGAGGAATATTCCTTAGCCGTTTCACGCATTTTGGACATATTTAATAGGCCAAACTTATTTTTCATTTCCCGCTCGAGAAACATATTCTCAACGACTGTCATCTCCTGGAAGTTATTCAGCTCTTGATGAATAAAGCTAATGCCATGATGTTCTGCATCTAACGGATTTTTATAATACATTTCTCTGCCGTCAATAAAGATTTGACCTCCATCCCGATCAATCAACCCTGTTAAAATATTCATTAATGTTGATTTGCCTGCTCCATTTTCACCAATCAGTGAATGAACCTCACCAGGTTCAATATCTAAATGAACTCCAGTAAGAACATCGTTGGCTCCAAAAGATTTTGAGATATTCCTCATTTCAACCTTCATTTATCGACACCTCTTTAGGGTAAAACGTTTTACTCGTTAAAAAACTACCCCGCTAACTAAAATAATATTAGAGTATGGGGTCATCTCCCCGGTGCGTATAAATGCTTTTGCCGACCGTAAATCCGCTTTCATTTTTTTATGCGAAATAAACTTGATGGGAACGTTGATAACCTCCTGTATTTTTTTCAATTGTTCCTGATTCTGACTCTTCAACTCATCAGCAAGATAGACTTCCTGGACTTGCATCTCAAGCAGTACATTCTTAAGAACCTGAATAAAACTTGGAAGGTTTTTTTCCACAGCTAAATCAATCTTCGGAGTATCTTTGGGAACAGGCATCCCGGCATCCCCTATTCCAAGAGTATCCATATGTCCCATTGACGCAATGACTGTTGAAATCTGAGAATTGATCACTCCTGTTTTTTTCATCGCTCATTCCTCTTGTTCTAATATTTTTGTACTTGCCTGAATGACTAGTGAAACGTTAAACTTATATTTTTGCTGTCCTATACTTGGATTTTGAATACGATTAAGCAACATGACCGTTGACCTTGCTCCCATTTCATAGATAGGTTGGTGAATAGTCGTCAGCTGGGGTTCGACATATTGACACCAATCAATGTCATCATAACCAATAATCGAATAATCTTCAGGGATCCTTTTGCCCAAGTTCTTCAATCCCCGTTAAAGACCGATGGCAACATCATCATTCACACTGAATATGGCGGTTGCATCACTTTTCACAATCTGTTCAGCTGCGATATACCCGCCATGCCGTGAAAATTCAGGTCTGAAAACAAGTTGATCATCGAATGCGATCCCATGATCAGCCAAACCCTTGCGATAGCCGGTAAAACGTTTTATCAGGTTCTTTGTCATTAAAGATGGCAGAACCATAGCTATTCTTCTATGTCCGCTTCTAACAAGATAGTCAATGGCAAGATGCCCGCCCATCTCATCATCGACAAGAACCTCGTCGCTGTCGTTGCCCAAGTAGGTTTGATCCGTTGCGACGTAAGGAATTCCATTTTTAGTTAATATCTGATCGACAATTGTTTGAGTAATTGAATGGGAGGCCAAAATAACGCCGTCTGCCGTTCGATGTGTCAGCATTTGCAGATAATAATCTGCGCGATGATTATCCTCGCCAACATCAAAGATAAGCGGAACAATATCATGCTGAAATGTAATATCCTCAATTCCTTTAACAAATGTACTAAAAAATGGATTCCCAATGTCCGGAACGATCACGCCAATGGTTGTACTCGGTTTGCCTACTAAAGATTGAGCATAGTAATTTGGAATATACCCAAGCATTTGCTGAGCGGATAAAACTTTATCCCTTGTTTCCTTGCTAAATCTTCGCCCCTTCCCATTTAAAATCAATGAAACAGTGGTCACAGATATGTCGGCCGCTCTTGCAACATCCCTTATGGTAATTCTATTTTTCATAAATGATCCGCACTGTCATCAATCGATAAATCGTTTGACCCAACAGGTATAGTCTAACAACACTTGTAAGTGCTGTCGATTTTATGCGATGCTGCCCATACCGAGGTTATCAAAAAAACGAAAGGACAAGTTTTCCTCTCGCTTTTCTGACACATCCTCTTTTTTGCACCCAAGTATAAAGAACGGAAAGACATCACTACTGAATTGTAAAGCGAATCGTAGTGCTTGCCGTCTTCTAGCTCCGGACGTCCACGATTGACCTTCCTCTACTTCTGCAGCTACGGGGGCATTCAGCACAGTGTCGTTCGGTGTGTAGGTCCCTTTTACACCGTTAAACAGTGCGTCGAGCAACACACCCGTTCCATCCAGAGCGTATTCCCAGAACATTGCGCCGCCCCAATTGTGATCTACCGCATATTTTCCCTTCACTGCAACGGAACGTCGACTATCATAGGATACCCACATGCTGCCATTCAAAATAAACTGGGTCTGTACCGTATTGGCCATAGGTAAAATGCCCATTGTCATCTGTCTCCAGCATTTTACTGAGAATCCCGGCATGAGACTGAAGAGGTCCGTTCAAATCGGAGAGCTGGTTCAGTCCGTTATTGTATGTGGATCAGACATTTAGCCAGGCTGCACCATAAAACGCCGCTCCGATAACTAATTTACGTGCCGGAACATGATTGCGTTTGCAGACTTTCACCGCCGAATCTACACTGTCCGCCGTGCCGACCGGAGCGTCGTATAAGTTGGTAAAGTGCTGGGTCGTATCCTCCATCCTCCTGAGAAATCATAAGTCATCAAGTTAAAGTTGTCTACGAGCGGCTTGACTTTATTGACTTCGATAGCATCGAGATACTTATATCCGTACCCGTCGCAATGGTCAGCTCATAATACTTACTGTCCGCCGCACCTTTTACATCCAATTTTTCGCGCAGGTCCCGTAGTAGACGCGTAAAGTTTTGTTTATCGTCCGGTCTGGCGTCAGCCAGTAGATCTGGATTAAATCCCGGGTAAACTTCAATTTTCGCAGTTCCCAGCTGAATCAATAAGAAATTCTGTTGAAGGGATTTTCCAGATCCACAGGGATCCAACGATCCGTTGAATAAGACGGTTGTATCAGGTGCAATTTGCGTTTCCAGTAGCGAAACTGGCTTAAAGGGATTTTCTGATCTTTACACCACTGAATACCGTTTAAATGGCTCGCCTCAAAATCATTCATTCGTTTCTGCCAAAGTTCTTGTAACTCTGCTCGTGTCATGGATCGCCCTCCCTATCATCTGATATAAGCATTATCACATGACCAAGTTCATCGTGAGAAGGTGTCCATTATTTGACGATTACAATACATCGTCCCGATCGCTTAATTCAAACCGCTCTAAGATGCAAGATCATTGTTGAAAAAAAGGATATCTTTGTATCCAGGCCAAATACCCTGCGCCTTGTCAGATGGCGCAGGGTATTTGATTTTCGCCCGCCATGCGTTCGAAATCTTCTTATTCGCCGTAATAGAAACATTTTCTATCTTTTTTCAGATTCCTCTCACCATTTTTAAGCACAGCATCCTATATAAAAAATATAGAGCATCATTCATTGCTCAAGATTCACTCCTCATTACTCCTCACTCTTTAACGTCTCGCAATATTCAGCTTGACCAAAAAAACTGAATCCCCGAAAGGAGCCTCACCAATATGCCGTTCACCCATTATTTTGCCGCCCCGTCTGAATCTGAATGCGATGCCTTCGAAAGACTGATGCAGAAGTATGAACCTAAAATCTTGAAAACTGTTAAGCGTTACGCTTCCATGTATAGCCGCTATCTGGGGTCCGCTGATCACGACGATTTGCTGCAAATTGCCAGATATGCCTTCTATGAAGCGAATCAGGCCTTCGATATTGCAAAAGTCGACCTCGAGAAAAACCCCGAATCCGTCTTCATCGCCTTCGCCGCCAAAAAAATGAACGGCCGCCTTTCCGATTATCTGCGCAAATACTACAAAACGACCGGTCAAGACTGTTCCATCAGCGATTCCGAAAACGCCTGCGAGATCCCTGATGAAGCCTGCGAACCCATGAATCGGCAAATGCTTCGCCTCATCGAAGACTACCTCCCCCTCCTCAGTCCCCGCCAAACCCTTTACCTCAAACTTACCTTGTTCGATGATTGGGATACCAGGCAAATCGCCGCTTCCCAGCAAGTCTCCGAACATACCGTGCGCTCCTGGAAAAAAGAACTGCGCAAGAATCTGGCCCCGTTAAAAGAAGCGTTGATGAAGAAAAAATGAGACAGTCTAGAAAACTATGAATCATCTAAAAAACAACGTCTGACAACTGAACTCAGTCGGGCGTTGTTTTTTCATATGATTAATTTTGGGCTTGCTGAGCATTAAAAAATGTACTGATACCATAGGGTTTTTAACCACTTTGTCAAATAAATGTGCAGGATAAAATACCGTTTTTCGGGCAACTCCGGACAAAAAAACCTTGCAGATGGAGCGACTTAATTGTAAATATCAGGAACATCAAATGATTATGCCTGAAATCTTTTTCCTTCCTTTCGGAGGGACTCTGAATAAAGAGGATCGCTGTGTGAAATTGGCTCAGCTCATTCCCTGGTGGAAAGTGGAAGAACACTATGCCGCTACCTTTAAAAAAGCAACAGCGAAGGGCACTCAACCTTTTTCCGCCTATCTGGCGCTAGGACGCTCTGAATATCCAGCAGCGCCAGGGATTCGGGAAACCGTACTGCAGATCACAGGAAACCCGTATAAGCAGTACTTTCTTGGTCTTCCGGCTTTTCAGCAGCATCCTCCTTTTCATTACCCATGATGGCTCGCTTTCGCAAACTGCTTCTGGACGCGACCTGCATTCGGGCGTATATCGCCTATCCTACGAATATCTCCCTGTATCTCCCTTCTTGATCAGGGATGTCAGAAACTTGAAAAGATCATTGTTTTCCTCAATCCCACGTCAAATAGAAAAGGGGTCATCTACACGCCAGCAAATTACTTACAAAAGAATCAGTTCTCTGAATAAATTAAGCATCAATGATACCGCTTACAATTGTGTCACCAGGTTGTGAAAAGCATTGGGATGAAAAATAATCTCTCCTTTTTTATAATTTAAGGTGAAAGGAAGAGAGAATTATGGAGGATGAGTTATTTACAATTAATAATGTTGAAATTGGATTAAAACTTTTCAGTAAAGACAGGGTGCTCTCTTTTTTGGCCCAGAAAGGTGTTGAGGTTGGAGCGGGAAAGTTTAGTGATAGAATTCTTGCAGATTTATTGAAAAGAGAAAATATGCTTACTACAAGTGTAGGTAAAGGAATAGCCATTCCACATTGTAAATCCCAAAACATTTCAAAAGCGACCTTATTGTTTGTTAGACTAGATCAACCTGTAATTTGGAATGATAAGGATCAGGAAAAAGTGAATATTATTTTTGGAATTTTAACTTCAAATACTACTGATAATATTCATCTATCTATTCTTTCAAGACTAGCAAAAAATCTTTTAAAGAATAGTTTTTTAAAAATTTTAAATACAGCTCAAAGTAAAGAAAAAATTTTTGATCAGATAAATGAAGTTCTTATGGTTAAGGGAGGATCATTAAGATGAAACTAATACTTGGTGTAAGTGCTTGCCCAATGGGTGTAGCCCATACTTATCTTGCAGCAGACTCTATTGAAGAAGCAGGGAAAGATTTAGGTTATCAGGTTAAAGTAGAAACGCAGGGGGCATCAGGAATTGAAAACAAACTTTCCTCTGATGAAATTGAAAAAGCTGATTTAATTGTCATTGCAAGCGCTGTAAAACTTGCGGGGAGTGATCGTTTTCAGGGCTATGAAGACAAAATACTAAAAATTGATTTACAAAGTGCGATACGTAAAAGTAAGCAATTGATTTCTGAAAGACTAGCTCAGGTAAACCAGTGAAAGGGTGAAGAGTCATGTATCAACCAAAGTGGAAAGCATTTCAGGAACATTTGATGACAGGTATCTCCTATATGATTCCAATCATTGTTCCGGCCGGAATTATAATGGGTATCGGTATTATGGCTGGTCAGTTCATGGGATTTGATGCTTGGAACGCCAAACTACTTCAAGATAGTAACAACGTTGTAAAATTATTTGCATGGCTAACGCAAGTTGCTGGAGCAGGTATGATGGGACTAATGTTCCCTGTTTTTGCAGCGTTTGTTTCATACAGTATATCAGACAAACTGGGATTGGCTCCTGGTTTTATTGGGGGATATTTAGCAAAAGAGATGGGTTCGGGGTTCATTGGAGCAGTAATTATTGGTATGCTGGCAGGCTATTTTGTCAAATATCTTAATGACAAAATAAAATTTAATAGAACATTCAATCCTGTAAAAACATTATTCATAATTCCTGTTACATCTTCACTTTTTGCAATTATCGGTAGCTACTTTATTGTTGGGCCTCTTGGTCTGCTCTTCATAAAGGGAATAACCATAGTTATCCATGCGGCTGGGGGTACCGGACAAGTTACAATGGCAGCAGTTATCGGGGGATCTATGGGGTTTGATTTAGGAGGTCCTGTTAATAAAACAGCTTTAGCACTTTCCATGCAATTAAACACGGATACTGGAGCAAATACGTGGGTTCCAGCAATGATTGGGGCTGTCATCCCTCCTATTGGTATTGGATTAGCAACGATCATTGATAAATTTATTGTAAGAAGAACAGTATTTGAAAAAAATTTAAAAGCCAATGGGTTTCCCTGTTTTCTTTTAGGATTTATGGGAATTTCTGAAGGAGCAATTCCTTTTGCTATAAAAGATCCTTTATTTATGATTCCAATTAATGTGATTGGTTCGGCCACAGGAGCAGCTATTGCTGCTGCATTAAAAACTTCAGCGGTAACCGGTGTCCCTGCGGCAATATGGGGCTGGCCGTTATCCACTAATCCTTTAGGCTGGGCAATTGCTGTAGTAATAGGTTCTCTAATGGTTTGTTTTGGTGCGATATTCAGAGGAAATTATGTTGTAAGAAAAAGAGAAAAGAAGAATAATATTCAAACTAAAGTCAAAAAAGAAGTGGTAAGTCAATCCGATGTTAGTCTATAATTTATTAATATGACTAATGATTTTAACAATATATTTTCTTTAGAAACACAATATTGATAACGCTCACATATTGTACAAAGCTCATTAAATGCTTGTTTCTTATAATTATTATCAATTTATTAATTGTTAATACTTGTAAATAGGCGAAGGAATTGGCAGGGGAATGTGAAATGAACAAACAAATGAATGATGTAATTAAAATTTTATTACGCCAGAAGCAATCCATTTCAAGTAATGAACTTGCGAAACAGGTCGGTGTAAGTAGTCGGACGATTAAAAGATATATAAAAAACATTTCCCCCTTCTTTTCAAACAATAAAATGAAGCTGATTTCTGATGGCAACGGTTACAAGTTAGCAATGGCAGAAAACAATCGTATTGATCTACTAAATAAAATTTCTAAAGGAGTATATGATGATAGTGCACAACTGGGAGAGATGATTTTGACTTATCTCCTATGCACGGAGTACGCAACTATTGATGAATTATCGGAACGCCTTTTTTATAGCAGAAATACAATCACTAAGAAGATGAAACAGGTTCATTTGTTAACAGACAGAGCAGGATTAAGACTCTGCAGTAAACCACATTACGGTTTTTTTATTGATGGGAATGAACGCTCAATCAGAAAATGTTTTGCAAAATATTTAAAATCATATCCTTTTATACAGGTGAGATTGAGAAAATTATTGGGGCAGAAGTTTGAAGAAAAAGAGTTGTTGAAGATATTAACAAATGCTTTAAAAGAGTTTTCTCTAAAGAAGAGTACAGAAGAGATAGATTTATTTCTTAAATACCTTTTGGTGACTATATTACGTCCTAAGAAGATTGATTTAAATTATACAGATGATACCATAAGTATCACTCACTTGCGGACTGTTAGGAGAGTATTGGAAAGTATTGAAAAGCAATTTGGTCTAACCTTCAAAGAGGATGAGCAGTATTTTTTGGCTTTAGTGTTAGGTGGAGGATACACTTCTGCTGAAGAAAAAGAAAAAATAGAGCAAATTATTGAGTCTACAATACAAAGGGTAACAACAGAATTTAATGAACAATTTTCATCAATTGCTAAATTAAAAGATGCCCTGGTTCATCACGTGAGTATTTCTTTAAAAAGGCAGAAACTAGGTGTATTCATTGAAAATCCACTTAGAGAGATGATTCAATCGAGATATTTTATGTCCTACCAGTATGCTTTACTGCTGGCTAATGCCTTAAAAAAACAAATAGATATGAAGATAGATGAGAATGAAATCAGTTATATGGCACTTCATTTTGAAGCAAATTTGAAGAGAAATAATAAAAATGAGATATATAATGTCTTGGTTGTCTGCGGAGGAGGAGCAGGGACATCTTCTGTATTAAGAACTAAATTAGAAAGAAACTTTCCACAGTTGCGAGTTCAAGAAGTTTTACCTTCATATATGTTAGAAAATATAGATTTACATTCAATAGATTTTATTATTTCAACACATACTTTTGAGAATAAAATTAATAAAAAAATAGTTTACATTAGCCCTATTTTGAATGTAATAGATACGGAAAAAATAATGCAGACTATGAGAAAAGGGTTAGATGATGAATACTTTGTCCATTTATTTTCCAGGACGAGATTTTTTTCAAATGTCCATTTTACTAATAAAAAGGAATGTTTGTCTTTTATTACAACTCAATTAATAAATATGAAAATCATCGATAATACCTTGAAACAGCAAGTTTTTGATCGAGAACAGACAACTACAACAGAAATAGGAAATCTAACTGCCATCCCGCACTGCATTGTTGATTCTGAATCTAAGTTATTGGTTTGTATTTTAGACGCGCCAATACTATGGGAAGAAGAACAAGTCCAGCTTATTATTTTTGGATGTATTAATACCAAAGACAAACGGGGGAAAAAAATTTATCCTACTATTTATAATAAAGTACAGGACAAAGAACGGGTATCAGAAATTCTTCATTGTGCAACATTTGATCAATTCGTTAAAAATCTAATTTGAAAAAGGAATGATGACTTTGTTAACCATGGGGATTATCGGCTTTGGTAAAAGTGCTACTCGTTACCATATACCATACATTAAGCAAAGAAAAAATATATGGATCAAAAAGATATTCGATCCAAATCTTGATATTAATAAAAAGAGAAAAATAAATCTGACTGATACGGTGTTCATTGATAAGTTGGACAATATTCTTGAAGATCCGGATATTTCCCTTATAACCATATGCACGCCGCCATCTACACACTACGAACTTGCAAAAAAATGTCTGAAAAACGGGAAAAATATTCTTGTTGAAAAACCTTTTTGTGTGACTGTTCAAGAGGTTAATGAAATTCTAACTTTGGCTAAACAAGAAAATCTTATCGCAATGCCGTATCAAAACAGACGGTTTGATAGTGACTTTCTTGCATTAAAAGAAGTTCTTAAATCAGGTCAACTTGGTCGAATTGTTGAAGTTGAATTTCATTTTGACCGTTATCGTCCGATTGATGAGAGAAAAAAAGGAACGATCTATGATGGAGAATTTTATGGATTAGGTGTGCATCTTTTAGACAAAGTCATCAGTGTTTTTGGTATTCCTGATAAAGTGTATTATGATATTCGCACTCTTCGTGATCCGGAGAAACCGGATGATACATTTGAAATGCAGCTGTTCTTTAATAAAATGAAGGTTATTATTAAAGTCAATCAATTAATTATTGGCGGATATCCTTCGATACGAATTCAGGGGGATAAGGGTAGTTTTATCAAATATGAACAAGACCAGCAAGAGACTTGTCTTAAAAAGGGCATTATGCCCTGGGAGAAGGACTTTGGTAAAGAGATCTCACCAGGTGTTCTTAATGTTATTCAGGATGGGAAAATTGTGAGCAAAAAAATAGAATCTCCTGTTGGCAACTATGGCAATGTTTATGATTCTCTTTATAAAAGTATTATCTATGGGGAGCCCAAACTTGTTACTGATGAAGAAACTCGTTTGAACATAGCTATTCTTGAGGAAGGGATTAAGAGAGAAACACCACATGTTGTTACATTTAAGAAACCCTGACAGCATGGTTAAATCTTAACCGTGATATCGACTTTATGTAAGTGTCAAATAGCCCACACCCAGCAAAGATGTGGGCATGATTTATTTGTCAATTGAAAAAAACCCCTACATAGTCATTGAAACTTCCTCCACCTTGTTTATTACTTTTGCAGGGGAATAGGGTAGAGATTACCCAATTTGTTGCTGTTCCAGCCACGATTTTGTTCTATCATTCGATATGAGTTGCCGTTCATATTAACGAGATACGCCTGATGAGTTAACCGATCGATCTTGGCTACAGTAATGGCCGGATCTTGAAAGATTTCTCCCCATTGTTTAAACGATAAATTTGTCGTGATGATCGTTGACCTTTGTCCGGCTCGAAGCGAGAGATGGATAAATAACAGTTCAGTTCCTTCTCTGTCAAATGAAATGTAGCCTTCATCCGAAATAACCAAATCATATTTTTCAAAACGTCTTTGAAAGGCGCAATACGTCCGTTCTGATTGACACTCTTTCATATGATTAATAAGCAGGGGACTTTTCAGTGTTATCCTGGGGTACTTTTTTAGATTACTATCTACATATGAACCGAAGATCTTGAAAACTGTTAGCCAAAATGCCAGCATGTATGCCCACTACCTCTACAGTTCTACGGACCGAGATGATCTGCTGCAAATTGCACGATGCGCATTCTGGGAAGCGAGCGACAAATTCGACATCACAAAAGTCAGTGCAGATAAATATCCGAAAAATGTGTGCATAGCCTTCGCAACAAAAACCATGAACGGTCAACTCTTCGACTACCTCCGAAAGCACTACAAAAACGCCAGTCGCGAATCATACAGTAGCACAGATTCCTCAGACGATATCCACGCTGAAACAACTGAATCGCTAAAAAACCAAATGCTCCGCCTCCTCGAAGATCATCTCCCATTCCTTACCCCCTCATGAAGCCCAATACCTCAATCTCGTCCTATTTAACGATTGGGACACCAAACAAATTTCCCAAACAGCACAAATCTCCGAGCGCACCGCCCGCTCCTGGAAAAAGAATTTGCGGAAAAAGTTGAGAGTTGAACAGATCTAACTTAAAATCGACCAGCCAGCATTAAATAAATGCACGTCGGTCGATTTTTTTCAATGAGAATGGACATCTATCTAGTAAAATCACATATATGAGGAGTGCCCCATTTAGAACAAAATAGTTTTTAGATGATTAGCTTGTAGATCACCCATTATATTGATTTAGAAGAACAAAGTTTCCGAATCTTTTTCATCAATCCCACTAATATTCTTCAGAAACTTCGCTTATTTTTTTCTTCCATTAGTTTCTCGAGTTCCACATAATCAATATCATAGCCAAAATACCGCGGTCCCACTAGTTCAATTCCTTTTGGTGTCCGCCATTTTGGATCACAAGGCAAGCCAAGAATGTGGACACGCTTTCCGTATTTTAGTCCTTCATTAGTCATTGGAGTCAATGTCTCAAGATCCACCAGACAAATAAGATCCGGAGCGGTCTCTACAACTTTACCGTTTCGTTTCAGCACAATGTTTTCATTTTGAAATAATATTTCCGCCCGCTGGTTCTTACCCTCATCAATACCATCAATCACTGTTTTCCCGTAGTTGAATCCACTTCTAGTTGTACGGCTCACATCAGTAATTTTTCCGCTAAACATATGATAGCCACCCGTCACATCTAAAAGTGCCTGAACTGTAATACTCTTTTTCTTTGATTGTTCACGAATTGTTTTTCCAATATTCTCAGAATAAGTTACGATATTTCTTACACTGCTCTTCTTTAAATCTCTTCCTCTAATTGGAAAACTGCACACAGAAGCCGCTGCACCCATTTTATCGGTAATTGCTCGTGCAATTTTCTCTGTCCAGTTATTGTCGATCGTATCGATGATTCCGATATTACCTTTCTCATCTGTTATCGCTAAAGGAGTGGCTTTAATACCATAAATACTAAATGTTGACATCTGCAATTCTGGAAATGCTCTACCCATACTATCGCAGTCCACCATGGGAATGCCTAAACGAGAGGCTGCCGCAATGGGAATAATAGAATTAATCCCACCGGCCTCTATTGGAAATGTCGCATAAAACTTTTCTCCTAAGTAACGTGCCAGCTTGTCCATCAAACGATCATATTCGTTTCCATTTAGAAACTTCTCTACTTGTACAGATGGTGCACCCATCATTGATGAAGAGATCATTAGAGAGTCATCCGGAAGCTCATTAACATCCAATAATTTTACAGGACCATTCTGTTCCACTGCAGATAAGGCGGTTACTTTACCAATATAAGGATCGCCACCTCCGCCTGCCCCCAGTAATGAAGCGCCAAGTGCGATGTCCTCAATAGACTGCTTATTTAAATAGCGCATGCTTTCATCTCCTAAGTATAAGAAATTGATCATAAATTAAAGAGCAGTCTTGTGTACCCCGACACAAGACCGCAATTCATTTCTTGCAGAGAAATCAGCTCAAATCACCGACAACCTTAATTCTAATTCGATTTGCGTTTCCAGGATAATATGCCAATGGGACTTCCTCAACATCAACGGTCTGAATAGACTCTTTCTGGGCTCCTGCCTTTATCGCCTGATTGACAGCATGATATTTTGCATCTTGCATAGCATCCTCTCGTTGGATCTCGTCATAGATGTAAATTTTTTCATATTGTCCGCTCACCTGAGAGATGCAGGCACCAATCGCGTTCGCAACATCACCATTCTCATCGCGAATTATTTTACTGACACCGTCAATCTTAGACGGGACAACGATGCTGCCGCCACCCACTAAAATCACCTGAATTTCTTCAGCACTGTTTTTCATCCGATCAATCGCCGCAGCTACCGTACTGCCGACCTGTTTGTATATTTGTTCAGCGTCTTCAATTGGCAAGTCAGCAATAAACTGTTGATTACCCACTTCCGCTTTTCCTAAACGGACCGCGATATCTGTGGTTGTCAGAGTGTTGCCGCCAAATACCTTTGCTTTTTCAGTGATTTGATAGCCGACACTATCTGGACCGATTGTATAGCCCTTATCTGTCTTTCGGATGATGCTGCCTCCGCCCAACCCGATTGAAATAATATCCGGCATGCGGAAATTTGTTCTAATACCGCCGATCTCGACAGCGGTAGATGATTGACGTGGAAAGCCTTTATTGATCACACCAATATCAGAAGTCGTGCCCCCTACATCGAGAACCACAGCGTTTTGTAATTTTGAGAGATAAGATGCCCCTCTGATCGAATTAGTAGGTCCGCAAGCAATGGTGAAAATAGGAAACTTTCTGGCGAAGCTCAAAGACATAAGTGTACCATCATTCTGACAAAGGTAGATTTGAGCATGATGAATACCTTCAGCAATTAATGCATGCTCAAAGCCCTGTGCCGTCGTCTTAATTACACCAAACAGCGCAGAATTAAGAATTGTTGCATTCTCACGTTCAATTAATCCTAAAGAGCCAATTTCACATGATAATGATACAGGGATCTGTTCTCCCAGTTCCTGATGAACTATCGTTTCCACTTGTTTTTCCTGATCATCTTTTAATGATGAAAAAACACCAATAACAGCAACCGTATCAATCTTACCTTTCCAAGAATGCAATAAATCTCTAATTTCAGATTCGTTTATCTCGCTTAATACTTCACCATTGAACTCATAACCACCATGGATTACCTTATACTGTCCGGATAGTACCTCTTTCAGATCTTCTGGCCATGCTGTATATGGGACGACCGACATCGTGGCCGGATAGGCTAATCGAATTACACCAACTGTAGATAGCCTTTTTCGTTCAACAATGGCATTGGTACATTGTGTCGTCCCAAGCATAACGTGTGTAATCTGATCACGATCAATTTGAGATTCCTCCAATACCTGATGTAGGGAATTTCTTATTCCTGCCTCAATATCCTGACTGGTATGCGATTTCTGTTTAGCCAATAAGTGAAACTGATCATCTAAAATAACCGCATCTGTATTTGTTCCACCGACATCAATTCCTATACGATAATTCATCATTCATGAGCCCCCTTCTTGCATAGTTTTTCAATTGGAACATAGTCCAGATCGTAGCCAAAATAACGTGGACCCACCAGTTCAATTCCCTTTTGTGTCCTCCATTGCGGATCACAGGGCAAGCCGATAATGTGAACACGTTTTCCGTATTTAAGCCCTTCATTGGTCATAGGAGTCAATGTCTCAAAATCCACCAGACAAATAAGATCCGGAGCGGTTGCCACTACTTCCCCATTCCGTTTCAGCGCAATGTTTTCATTCTGGAATAATATTTCTGCTTGCTTGTTTTTGTCATCATCTATGCCCTCAATTATGGTCTTCCCGTAGTTGAAACCTCCTTTAGTAATACGACTCACATCCGTAACTTTACCGCTTAAAATATGATGACCGCCTGTTACATCCAGCAGAGTCTGAATTGTGACTCCTTTTTTCTTTGATAACTCTCGAATGGTTTTACCAATATTCTCAGAATATGTAACAATTTTCTTGACACATGTCTTCTTAAGATCTCTACCCTTAATTGGAAAAATGCACATTGATGATGTAGCACCCATTTGAACTGTCATTGCACGTGCAATTTTCTCTGTCCAGCTATTGCTGATCGTGTCAAGAATTCCTACGTTGCCTTTCTCATCAGTAATCGCTAAAGGTGTCGCCTCAATACCATAGATACTGAACGTTGACATCTGTAGTTCGGGAAACGCCCTGCCCATACTGTCGCAATCCACCATAGGGAGACCTAACCGGGCAGCAACAGCGATCGGTATCATGGAATTAATTCCACCTGCCTCAATTGGATATGTAGCGAAAATATCTTGCCCTAAAAAGCATCTTAATTTAGCAAATAATTGCTCATACTCATCGCCTCTCGGAAACTTTTCAACAAATACTGAAGGAGCACCCATCATTGATGACGCTATGGTTAATGCATCATCAGGGACTTCAGTCACATCTAGTAATTGTACAGGTCCATATTTCTCAACAGCTGAAAGAGCCATCAATTTGCCGATATAAGGATCTCCGCCGCCGCCCGCTCCAAGTAATGAAGCGCCCGTTGCTATATCTTGAATTGCTTGTTCATTAATAAATCTCATGTTTGTAATCAGTCCTTTGCATTCTAGAGCGTCCTATATTTTCTCAATCAAACCCGATTCATTCATTCGTCTGTATCTCTTTATTAGGAACACGGAATAATGGATAAATTTTCATACCCAAGTAATAAACGATAACACTGACAAGGATTGATGTGATTGAAGGAATTCCAATCGTAATAAAATATCCTGCCAGTGCACCTGCAACCCATGCAATAAGAGTCATCGGATGAAATCTTTCAATATGGGTCGGTAATGTATTTCGCATTCTTGATTCATCAAGCGCTTTTCTGCTGCGTTTTAAAACAAAGTAATCGATGAACATAATTCCGGCAATCGGCGGAAATACAATACCTAGCAAGCTTAGGAAAGCTATGAATTGATTAATCACACCAACTATGGATAAAATCGTACCAAATACGCCCAAGATGATTGTGATCAGTCCTCTATTAACTTCAACATGAAAAACAACTTCAATAAAATTTGAAATACCAAGAGACGAAGAATACAGATTGACATCATTAAGCTTCAGTGTAGAAAAAATGACGAGGAAAACACCGAATACACCAGTTAGCTGATAAACAATTGCCATAATTGAACTGCTTCCAATCGCGTGAGCCATAAGTACTCCAAGCAAACCGATACACAGTTCTCCTAAAAGGGTACCAATAACCGTTATCCAGAAGACATCCTTCGTACATTTTGCAAAACGTGTAATATCTGGTGTAATGATGCATCCAACAATAAATCCACCTGTAACCATTGTTATTGCGGCACTCATGGTCAAGACACCTGGTGGATTCATAGTCATTAAATGCGTGAGGGAATGATTCTTCAACATACTATAGGTTGCCCACGCAATTAAAATCAGGAAGCCAGGCACTGCTATATTTGCTGTCCAGCTCATCATTTTAAATCCAAATAAAACAATGACCGTAACCGCGATTCCAGTGATCGCTGCGATTAAAGGAAAGCTTAAATTTTTACCCACAATTGCAATAATACCTTCAGCAAAAATGGAGTTCTGGATGCCAAACCAGCCTGTCAGACTGATCGCAAATGCGCCACCAACAATTGCTGATCCATAGCGGCCAAATCCTGTCCATCTAGATAACACACTGGTTGAGAGCCCTTCTTTTTCGCCAGCAACCCCTAAACCAAAACTTACGAACTGTAAAATGACACTGCCAATGATTGTTGCCCAAAATGCGTTCCAGAAACTGAGTCCAAAGCCGAGTTCTGCTCCAAGCATGAGCTGAGAAATACAGGTCAGACTTCCAATTCTTATCAAGAGAATTTTCCACATTGAACTTCTTTTTTCACGAGGTACTCGTGTCAGTGAATAATCATCGGTCTCACTTAATGAGAACTTAGCAGCCATTAATTTCATCTCCATAAATTTTTTTGTAACCAGTCCTCCGAGCATCCTGCAAGGGCCAACACAATGATCAATAAAAAATATTTCATCTCCTTTTGCCTATTTTTAGGGAGATCAGAATCATGGATAAATTTCTAAAACAAATTATTTACATACAAGTTTATCAATTTAAGTTTCAAAAGTATTGATTCAGAAGAATAAAAAAATCAGGCAATGATTGTCCAATGGAACAATCATTGCCTGATTTTAACAATAAGACTCAGTTTAAATCTTTATCCAGCATTCTTTTTGTCGCAACTGCCCGGTATAGCCAGAATGCTTCAGGCATTTTACGGGTATTATAGTCAAGAAGTTCATTAATTTTCCTCAATCGATATTTTACCGTATTCCGATGAATAAACATTAGTTTTGCGGTATCTACGACGCTCATCTGTACATCAAGCAGATAAACAGCAAGCGTTAAAAGCAGGGCCTGCCCATTGTCATCGGCTAAAATGGGCATAATCGGACGGATCGTCTCAAGTGCCTTTTCTTCCCCCTGTTCAATTGTTTTAGCACAGCTTTCGACAAATTGCAGTTCCTTGCCAGTTAGAATAGTCTTTCTTGGATAAATCGCTTCTGCATCTTTTATATGATTCGATAATAATGTATACAGGTTCCGGACCTGTGTCAGATTTTCCAAGCCAGTCTGATAGAATAAAAGAAATTGATCATCAGTACTATTTATGTCCTTTATAAAGGCCTCACCCAATGGATAAAGCTGATCCATGAACTTAAGATCCTCAAAAAAGACAATCACTCGGTTTTCAAAAATATCTGCAATATAATGAATACTCTGTTGTTCAAAATACTCCTTTACCTGATAAAGTAATGATAGATTTTCCGATTCATGTTTATCATGAGATGATGCTTTATTTCGTTCAATAATAATCCAAATCGTATGAATGGAAGCTACGTCAATATGCATAATATCTGCCAAACGTCGCATTTTTATCGGTTCATCCTTAATCATCGCATGAACTAGTTCACTTGTTCCCACATTTCCTTCTTGATTATTCCAGATATTGATAAACAAGCGAACAACCTCTGCTGATTGATCCATTTGTTCCTGATAAATTTTTCGATCGGAAATTAGGAAGATATGTAACGTAATCTGACGGTCGGATAATATTGAAGTGCTGTTTATATAAACTTCCCTGCCATTATCCAAAGTAACTTGTTGAATTCCATAATTATTATTGCTTTTATAGACTTGTATGACTTCTTTCAGATAATCTGTTGCCGACATCGGCCATGCTGCTTCATAAAGAATTTCATATTTTCTATCCATTACGATCACCGTGCAGCGAATCCGGTCGCTAATCATTCGAAGTATATTTTCAATTTTTCGCTGAGAAACCTGCATATGCGAGATACGTTCCAGCATTTCTCCGACAAAATATTTCTGCTGTTTTTGATCATTAAAAATTAGCTCCATAACATCGCTAATTACCTCACTATAACGAAGATCAATTCGGTTTTTCGGCATACAGATAATTGGAAAGTTGAGTGCATTTGCAGTGTCGATAACTTTTTGATTAATTTTTGGCAAAATAATGCCAACATAATAAATGATCATGCCTGCATCACCGGCATCATGAATTCGTCGGATGGACTCACACTGAGCGCTGATATCGTCTTTAATGCTTGCAAAGCCAGTAATTACGAGTTCACCACCTAAAAAGACCTTATTCTTTTCAAAAAAAAGACCTTGAATATTTGTTGGCTGCGAGATCTCAAGAACCGAAATGGTGCTAACAATATTCTCTAATCCTGATATACCGGCTTCAATTGTCGCATCCTCAAGACACGACAGCTTAAGTAGGTCCTTAATCGTCACACTCATTTACATAATCTCCCTCCAACAAACTAAATGTTTCGAATTATTGACTAGAAACTTGTTTGCATAAACTATAGGTTACTGCCATCTAAATTCACTCTACTCTAATATTGATGGGATTTCCTCAGTGATCGGCAGCCGAATGTTTACAAGGTATTCAGCTAGTAATGGTTTTTTAATAACGAAAAGGACATCTCGTTAATCGCGTAATATCGTTTACACGAGAGATGCCTCCTTCAAAAAATATATGGTCATTATATCAAACTATCAACCTATTGATAACTATTTATTCAAATTTCAGTTGAAATCCGGCCGATCGAAAGTTACTCCCGGACATCCATCTGCCAAATGATCCGGGCCATTGAACATCTCCCAAGGAAGATTCTGAACTACCGGACACCTGCAGAGGCGTTCAAAAAGAAAGCTACAGAATCTGGCGAACAGAGCCGATTTTTGTTCCTGCCGCCTAGGCGGCAGGAACAAACTCAGTGATACCGCCGGATATCCAGGTGGCTAATTTGTTATTGCAATCTAGAGTGACAAAAAAATTAATCGGTTTGGCTTATTTATGATGAACCGGTCAATTAATTTTAATGATCATTTGCATTTTTTTATTCATCATTCTACGGATACCATCTCTTTTAAGCCAACTTTTCTCGGGAGATGGTGTTTCATCAAGGATAGTAGTAATTGCTCAGATTTTTCCCGTGTTGCACTGAACAATGAACATCTATGACTGACATGAAGTCAACTTTTCAATTTTTTCATGATGCGCTGATCCGTTTGGAATCACGGATGAACATCGTCTGTTATTTTGTTACGCTCACCTAATTTTTTTAGAGCGAAAAGAAGCAAATCAGGGTTTCCGAATGCACCCGCTTTGGTTATGACTTTGATCTGGTCAAATTCTCCACCAATGATCCGCATCATTGGTGTTCCTGTGGCTATCTCTTCAATAATGCGTACACCGTCTGCTTTGATTATATCGAAAAGCCCTTTTGCTGTATCACCGCCGGTTATAAAAATTCCAGATACTTTTTGACTGAGAAGAACTTGCCTGCAGATGCCTCCTAGAATAGATTGCACCAGTGCACTGATATGGGTAATCGTCATCCCCGACTTCATCAAGCGAAACCTTGTTCGATCCAGTTCAGATTTATCATAGGAAGCGGAGGACATAATGACGGCATGATTTCCTTTTCGAAGCGCATCCAGTATCGTTTCAACATATTTTCCATACGATTCTTTTTCATACACATCGTAAATCGGCACATTCACTAATACAACCCCGTTTTTTTCAGCGAAATGGAGCTGTTCACGCGTAACCTCACTCACGCTTCCCACTAATCCAAGTGACGGCAGACTTTTGAACTTTATCGACAGCAGACTGTCCATGATTCCAGCCGAACCAATCCATAATATACGTTTACCGACGTTCATAGCCTGAGCAGCAAGTGTCTCAATGTCCTTGTTGGTCACTGCATCAGCGGAATAGATTCGGATATCAGGCTGAAATAAGATCCGATTCGATCTAATCTGATTAAGTTGAATATGTCCTATTTGTTCCATCGGAAATGCCTTTTGCAGAATCCTGTAAATATTGTCCTCCTTAACTGGCTTTAATGGATCATTTGCAAAATCAGTTTTCAGTGCACGAATGCCATTCACATATAAAATTTTATTCTGGATCGTCCGTCCTAATACAGGCAACGCAGGTGAGAAGATAATCAAATCTGCATGATAGACCTGATTAATCGCGCGTATTTCACTGGTCAGATTACCTCGCAGTGTCGAGTCAACTTTTTTAATTACAGATGAAAAGCGGCTGAAATCAATTGAACTGACCATGTTGCTTACTTTTTTGTATGCCTCTTCTTCGGTTAAATTACGGGACTCGGTGTCGAGTACATAGGATGCCTCATTCCGGAAATTACCCGAAAAATGAACATTTACAGGAATGCCACGTTTGGATAATTGAACCCCGGTATCATTCGCACCAGTGAAATCATCAGCAATAATTAAATAGTTATCCATCGCTTACACCTCGTCATTGGCCGAATAATTCGTCGTCAGCTTGTTATTAGCATTTTTTTCATGATTGACTAGATAACTCACCAGTAGTGGACATAGAACAGCGGTAATGATTACCGAAGCAGCTACTTGGGCAGTTGCGGCCGCTGCTGTAGCGCTAAAAGATGGTGAAACTGCCGCAATTGCTGCAGGAGTAGCCGCAGCATTGCCAGCTGTTGTACCAATCGCAGCCCCCACAGCCGGGTGCTTTGAGCGAACTAGATATTTCATAATGAAGTAACCCCCAGTGCCAGCCAGCGCTGTAACGGCGATTCCAAGAATAATCCCAGGAATTCCTGCTTTTACAATCTGACTGAAATTCAATGCTGATCCCAATGAAAAAGCGAAGAAGGGGATGGGCATTACCGTGCCCGCCTTTAAAAATTCTTTAAGATCAGAATCAAGATTACCCAGTATGAAACCAATGACAATCGGGACTAAGGCGGCAACAAACAACATTAATGGTAGTTTTGCCGTACCAGAGAGTCCGAGTGCAATCATTGTAAAAAATGGGCCGTCCATTAATGTCGTTATTGAAATGGCTCCCACATCGCTCGCATCACCATATTCTCCTGCCAGAGCGCCATAAAGGCCGCCATTGGCATTCGTCAAGGCGGCGATCAGAGCAAGTGGGAGTATTCCGAAAATGCCGTCAGCGCCAAAGAATCTCCCGACAATCCATCCAATCACCACACCGAGCAGCAATCGAAAAAAGGTCAGGCTACCTCCTTTGATTAAGGGCAGACCCGCCTGCTTCAGTGAAATCTGGGCGCCATTACACAGGCAAAAGAGAGCAAGCAATGTCACTGTCCCCGTTTTAAAAAGGCCTGTGGTAAAACCGCCAATCATCAATGCATGAGGGACAAACGTATTTATTGCAGTGCCCAACAACAGGGGAACAACCATTAGTCCACCAGGAACCTTCTGAATGCCTTGCAGGATTTTCATAGCGATTGCCTCCGTTCTGAGTGAGTAGCCAGTCGCACCGCATAGCTAATCGCATTTTTCAAACTGATGTCGTTTGCTGTTCCCTTTAGAGATTGATCGAAAGCCGTCCCATGATCCACAGAGGTTCTGATGATCGGTAATCCAAGCGTAATGTTTACGCCTGAGACACTGTCCCATTTCTTTGCCTTCTCATTGAATTTGAAACCGATCAGTTTGAGTGGTATATGGCCCTGATCATGATACATTGCTACCACAATGTCATACCATCCCCCCAGAGCCTTTGGGAAAATCGTATCCGGAGGTACAGGACCTTCAACGTTAATATTTTCAGCACGTGCCTCATTGATTGCCGGAATAATTTCTTCAGCTTCTTCGGTGCCGAATAAACCGTTTTCACTGCTGTGCGGATTAAGCCCTGCCACACCGATCTTAGGTTCTGTCACGCCGAGCTGTTTCATGGCCTGATCGGCTATCCTGATTACCTCCAACACCCTCTCTTTCTTAACTAATTCAGTAGCTTTTCGAAGTGAGACATGTGTTGAAATATGGACAACACGCAAGTTGTCATGAGCAAGCATCATTGTGTAATTTTTTGTATGGGTGTAATGCGCATAAATCTCGGTATGACCGGCAAACTGATGCTCAGTTAGATTTATCGCTTCTTTATTGATCGCGTTTGTAACGGTGGCATCGACTTCACCATTCATCGCTAGTTCAATAACCTTTCTAACGTACTGAAATGCAGCCTCTCCGCACATTTTACTGACTTCACCGAATTTCAACTGACTAAGGTCTACCAGACCCAAATCCAGAATATCTATCGAACCGGGTTGAAACTGGGCTTCAGCAACTTTTTGTATCGGATTAATCTTCAACTGTAAATCCGGAAGGATCGACATAACTTTTTCCAGAACGCTTTTATCACCGACCAATAGCGGGCGACACTGCTCAAATAAACTCGGATCATGAAAAACCTTTAGAGAGATCTCTGGGCCAATGCTCGCCGGATCCCCCATTGTAATAGCGACAATTGGTAAACTCATGTTTATTACCCTCCTCTTGTTGATAACGCTTACATTATAAAATATTTGTAAATTTAACAACTGGTAAAAGTGTTCACTTATGAAACTTCATTGTTTTTTTTAACGTAAATAATTAAAATAAATTATGTAAACGCTATTATGTTTCAAAATGAAACAAATACAGGAGGCGGACAAAATGATGCATCAGGTATTATGCATTTCACCGTACCCAGGATTGAAATATGCAATAGATCAAATTGCACATGAATTTCAAATGATTCAGTTTGATTCGTTCATTGGCGACCTGGAGGAGGGAGTAAAAGTAGCAAAAGAAGCCCTATCCATACAGGACTACGAATTAATTATTTCAAGAGGAGGAACAGCAGATTTATTAAAAGCAAAGCTTAAACTTCCGATCGTTGATATTGGGGTATCGCAATATGACATCCTTAAAACACTGCAGGCTGCTTCAAAATTAGATAAGGTAGCTGTTATCGGATTTGAATCAATTACGCGTGGAACGCAAACCGTGATTAATGATTTTCAGATGAAGGTACCTATTTTTACAATAAAAAGTGATGCAGACGTTCCTGAAGTCCTACAGAAAATGAAGCAACAGCATTTTGATGTAATCATTGGAGACACAGTTACAAATCGAGTAGGGAAATCATTAGGTTTAAACACGTTATTAATCGCATCAAGTGATGAGTCGATTCGCAGATCACTGAGTATTACTATGCAACTCCTTAACACCCAGGAAAGCCTACAGCGGAGCGATAAACTACTGACAGCGGTTTTGAAAGAGAACAATCAGACATTAATTGTACAGGACCAAACGGGAGATCCTATACTTTCATATAATAATGATCATATAGAGAATTTCAGACAAAAAATAGATCAAGTGAAATCACTGAACCATTTTAATCATCTTGAATACAAAGAAAAAGGGTCAAAATATCAACTATCACATCTGCAGGAAACGGTCACCGCTCCCTACCATGGGTATATTTTAACGAAGATAAAGTATCCTGGGGAATTCTTTCAAAATAAGCAGGAAAAAGAAAACAAAGTGAATCAACATGAATTTTTCTACGATTTTTTTGATGCTTCTGATCATAAAGAGATTTTACAGACAATCACAACTTTGCTTAAAAACCAAAAACCGATTTTCATTATAGGAGAGGAAGGAACTGGGAAATCATTTCTGGTTCATTATATTTATTCAAAATTGAACGTGTCTGAATCCTGTTCCTATGTATATGATCTAAGAAACATTGATTCTGATGATTTTGACCATATGTTTCAAGATGTTGGATCACCACTGTTTTCTTCTGGTGCTCTCATTGTGTTTAAAGGTATTGATCAGATCAATCTTGAACGACAAAGACGTTTGTTGCAATTTAATGATGAATCGGCAATGTCTAAGCGAAATCAAGTCGTTCTGACCTATGAGACTGATCGTCAGGTTATTCTTTCAGACGAGGCTTTGCAGCTCATCAGTGAATCGTTTAGCATTTTAAGTCTACCCACGTTTCGCGATTTGCTAGGGGGCGCCATCACTAGACTGATTACGTTAACCCTAAACAGATTCAGTTCTTTATATGAAAAGCATGTGCTTGGCGTTACAGATTTAGTTCTAAACAAAATTATTCAGTATGAGTGGCCAAGAAATTATCGTCAGTTTATTAGGGTAATCTATACCAGCTATGCTGCTGCAGACAAACCCTATATTGGTAATCGTTCATTTCAGTTTGGCATTCAGCAGGAAAAAGAACAATTTAGGCTTTTCATGCAAGGAAAGGTTCATAAACAAGAAAATGTTGACTTAAAAAATTATATTGCAATACCCTATCAAGAAGATCTGAATCAAAGTATTAAAAAGATCATTCAGAAAAATTTAGCTAAGAATCAAGGCAACCGAAAAAAAACTGCCAATGATCTAAGCATCAGCAGAACCACAATTTGGCGATACCTTAATCATCCATGACACCAGTATTTTGGCTTACTTTAGAGGTGTTATGTTCTCAAGTTTCTTAAATTTGGTATTGTATATTGCCATTGAATAGTGCCAGCTGTGCCATTTTTAGAGCATGTGGACGTGCGGACAAAATCCTGGACTTCGGGTAAACTATAAGCATGTACACAAATGCAGATAAACTCAAAGCAGTAAAGTTATTCTATCAATATGATCGAGCATGGGCACTAGTCCTTCGTGAACTGGGCTATCCTTCACGAAGCACCCTTAAGTTATGGGTTAAACAATACAAAACAGACGCTCACGCCTTTGATGAGCGGAGTCGTGGAAAGTACACAGATTCTCAGCGTAAGGAAGCCGTAGATTACTATTTCGAACAGGGTCGTAGTTCTGTTCGTGCAGTCCGCATCCTTGGTTTCCCTTCCCGCACTCTGCTAGACATCTGGGTACGGGAAGATTCTCGGTATACTGAGCACAGGATTACCGTTGCTACGGATCGAGTGAAACACCCAATAAAGCCACGTGTGGTCAAGTCCAATACCACTGCTATGCAGGTGCAGGTCGCCAAACTAAAACAGAAAGCACCGGGTGATGCTGTGAGTCGGGTTGCTCCTCGTAGTCTAACTTCGCTGAACCACGAGGAGTTGCTAAAAAAGTCACAAGAACTAGAGCTCCAGAATGATATTCTTCTCCAGGTGAATGATCTCTTAAAAAAAGATCTGGGCATCGATCAGCTCAACCTCACGAACCTGGAGAAGGTTCAAGTGATTGATGCCCTACGTTCAAAGTATCCACTCAAGACACTCCTGACTGCGCTCCAGCTATCCAAGAGTAGTTACTTCTACCAACACATGGCAATGGCCCGAGAGGACAAATATGCGCAGGTACGGCCTCGGCTTCACGCTATCTTCAAGCAGAACTATTCCAGCTATGGCTATCGACGAATGATAGGGGAACTTCGCGATGAAGGTATCCGTCTCTCTGAGAAGGTTGTACGACGCTTAATGGTGGAAGAAGGCCTGTATGTCACGGTTACACGCTGTCGAAAGTATAGCTCTTATGCCGGTGAGATCACGCCGGCCGTTCCCAACCTCTTAGCGCGTGACTTCACCGCAGATCGTCCTAACGAGAAGTGGCTCACAGACATCACGGAGTTTTCGATTCAAGCAGGCAAAGTCTATCTCTCACCCATCATTGATTGCTTTGATGGACAGATTACG